>JAABSV010000015.1 GCA_011390165.1 Desulfobulbaceae bacterium | reverse complement strand
ACCAATTTTATCGACAGAACTGTCAATGATTCCTTCATCTGCTTCGATGATTAATTGATGAGCCCATTTTTCGTTGATTTGTTGGAACGCTTTAAAATTCCAGGTGACTGAAAACAATCTATATGCGCACTTCAGTATTTACCAAAATACTGAAACGATACATAAGTGCTGCGGGCCGCAGGCACGCAAAATCTTTTCTCGTGTCACTTACCTGGTAAGTAATAAAGAGACACACAGATCATTGATCATTATCCGATTAACGCTGGCCTGGAGTTCTATACAAAATCATGTCAAGCCATTCAATGGATGTGCCACTTTCACTAAACCGTAGAATATCCCTAGGTATTTAATATTCCATGAATATTTCTTAAGTCATCTTCTTGTTTCTTTTCCTCAACAAATACAAGTGAACAATTTATTAACGTAATGTTCTATTTTTTAACAAACTTCGAATCCCGTGCGTTCGTCCTCAATCGGTTCACGATGGTGATTTGGCAAACGGGATTTTATCAACATATTCCAGGAAAAATTCCTCGACTCTGCTCTTTCTCACGAAAAACACCAAACAGGCAACCAAATGAAACCCGTTACTCTCTCTCGTATCTTTCTACAACTTCAGCAGCAAAACTCGCCTTACAACACTGAATATTTCTGCAACACCAGTCGGTCAGAATGTATAGGGGGGCTATTTTGCTCTGCCCCCGTGCGGCCTGTAGAAGACATGCTCGCCGACCTTTACGGTCTTGATGTATTCCGCCGACCAACTGGGAGTTACTGCCCGCTGGTGGAAATACAAAGCGCCATCGGTTCGGTCCGTTAGTTGCCCATTAAGACAGTTTCGTGCAATTTCCATGGCGATCGAGTAGGTTATATCCTCCTCTATGTCACCCAAACTGCCATCGCACCAGGACGAAAACTGGCAGGCACCCTGCCCGCGGCCTTGCCTGACGATCTCACAGATATTGTTTGGAAAACCCTTGTGGTCCAGACGGTTCATGACAACGTTGGCGACAGTTTCCATGCCAGCAGTTCCCTCGCCCCTGGCCTCCATGTAGAGAGTCTGTGAAAGACAGGTGATCGCCTCTTCCCAGGGATCTTCGCCGACCGGATCGACCGCCTGCGATGCAAACTCCGTGATGCTCTCGGATGGTGAAGGGAGCACCTTCCTGTCCTCGGCCGCTACGTTCTGCTCCAGTGCCCCGGCCTTGCTATCAGCTGCTTCCACCTTCTGAACCTGGTCAGCTGCGATTGCCTGGCTGACGAGAAGGGTAGTCACCAAGGTCGTCACAATGAATAGCCGGCGGATGCTCATAACTCTTGGATGAATCAACATAGTTTCGCCCCCGCGCGATACGTCTAAGGGTTAGTTAACCGACACATTCCTGAACCCCTAGCAAATTAATTGCCTGTTGTGAACAAATGTTAAATTTTTATTTATCACAAGCATATTCAGTATATTACATCTTATTTCTGCCCAAAGAGAAGGAAACGGCGATTTGATAAGTGTTGCATGCAACATAAGCGTTGCGAGTTTTTTTACTGCAGCACATTACACTTCATTTACACGGAGATCTTCCATGAAGTAACAGCCTGCCGGTCAGATCTTGCTGTGGCTTCTCGCCTCGGGGGTGTTTCCTACCGCCTATTCTGGCCTATTCCTGTGATCGTGGTGACCTGTGCCGGCCATCAGGATGCTCGCGGCGCAGCTCAGATTATCGTGCTTGCGGGGCTTGTTCCCTCAACGACCGGATTGTTGCCTGGGAATACAGGGAAATTCTGGTGCTGGGATTCGGTATCCAGTTGATGGCAAGAGGGGGCAGGCGGGGGAGGGCTGATCGCGCTGGCACTGGGGTCGGCCATATCGCCGGCGGACTATGCACTGGTTGATGGGCTGGGGACAGGCTTGCGGGAGATGCGGTGAGCTATGTTGTTTGGGTACTTCAAATGGGTGAACGACTTGCGTATGTACCAGCCGGACTGACTGCACCTCGGTCTCCTCTCAAATTTTCACACGTTCAACACATTCCAGCCGATTATTCCTCGGGCTGTTGACAAGGGTAGACACAGGGTACGCATCCAGGATTTCCTCCGGACAAGACCGTAACAATCGCAATACCTCCTTCTGCCCAGTGGCACTGTCCAACCATATGACCACGTCATCTGCACCAAGGATCACCGGCATCCGATCATGGAGATCTCGCAGCACACCGTTTGCTGCGGTGGTGATGATGGTGCATGACTCGATCACCTCGCCGCCCTCCCCTTGCCAGTGATCCCAGATGCCGGCAAAGGTAAAGTAGCCGGCATCTCTTGGCCGGATAAAGTATGGCTGCTTGCTGCCATCACTTTTTCGCCACTCGAAAAAGCCACTGGCGGGAACGATGCAGCGCCGGTATTTGACAGGGCCCCGAAAGGATGGCTTCTGCTCGATACCCTCGGCCCGGGCATTGATCAGCGGCGATTTGGTCTTGGCCGATTTCGACCAGAAAGGGACAAGGCCCCAGCGGACGATGGCCCACTCTGCTTTCCCGGATTCAGAATCCTTACGAACAGCCAGGATATCCTGAGATGGGGCGATGTTATAGCTCGTAAAAAGTGTTGGTGGCGGCGGCAAAGCCAAGGAACTGTGGCCTTGATACCCCGCGCCGAAGTAGGCAAAGCGGCCGCACATGTGGATTCCTTTCCAGCTTTATCGCCGCCGGCACAGGTGCCTCGGTGGATGTCTATAAGCACTGGTCAGCAGGCTAAATCAAGTACCGCCCGCACCTTGTTGCCCAGTTCACTGATGGAAAAGGGCTTCTGGAGAAACTGCACGCCATCATCCAGCACCCCGTGCCGGGCAATGACATTGGCGGTATAGCCGGACATGAAGAGACAGCGCATCCCCGGGTGGTCATGGAGGATTTTGCCGGCCAGCTCACGGCCATTCATCTCCGGCATGATCACGTCGGTGATCAGCAGATCGATTTTGCCCGAACCTTCCCGGGCCAGGCGAAGGGCCTCCGCCGGGTTGCCGGCCGCCACCACCCTGTAGCCCTGCCGCTCCAGCATCAGGGTGGTCATCTGCAGAACCGTTGCTTCGTCCTCGACCACCAGGATAGTCTCGCTACCACGCTCAACGGTCACTGTTTCAGCCGATGGGGGCGAGGGGGCGAGGTCATCCGGATGGCGGGGCAGGTAGATTTTGAAGGTGGTTCCCCGGCCCGGCTCGCTGTAGACATTGATAGAGCCACAGTTCTGCTTGACCACACCGTAGATGGTGGCCAGGCCGAGGCCGGTACCCTTGCCCATCTCCTTGGTGGTGAAAAAGGGCTCAAAAAGGTGTGACTGGGTCTTTCGGTCCATACCCGCGCCGGTGTCGCTTACCGTCAGCAGGACATGGTCGCCGGGGCGGGAATCGGGGTGGGTGGCGCAATAGCCCTCATCAAGACTGATGTTGGCGGTCTCGATGGTCACCTTGCCGACCCCGTCGATGGCATCCCGGGCATTGGCAGAGAGGTTGGTGAGAATCTGGTCGATCTGCGAGGGATCGACCTTCACCGGCCACACCTCCGGGGCCGGCAGCCAAACCAGGTCGATATCCTCTCCGATCAGTCGCTGCAGCATTCCCAGCATACTGTTGACGGTCTGGTTGATATCAATCCTGCTTGGGGCAATGGTCTGTTTGCGGGCAAAGGCAAGGAGCTGCCGGGTGAGGTCGGCGGAGCGTTGGGCGGCACTCTGTATCTGCAACAGCTGCCGGTGGAGGGGCTGGCTCTCATCCACCATGGTCAGGGCCAACTCGGCATAGCCAAGGATCACCCCGAGCATGTTGTTGAAGTCATGGGCCACCCCGCCGGCGAGCCGCCCCACCGACTCCATCTTCTGGGCCTGGACAAGCTGGGCCTGGAGGCGCAGGCCCTCCTCTTCGGCCCGTTTCCGTTCCGCGATATCGACGACCACGTTGCGCATCCCATGGATTTGGCCGGCGCGGACCAGAGGGGTCGAGTAGATGAGGATCGGGAACTCACCGCCATCCTTGCGGACCCCGAGGTATTCCCTGCCCTCGGCCCGCCAGTGGGCAGTAGCGAGAATTTCCCGAACCCTCTCCATCACCTGGGTACGCTGGTGCTCGGCAATCATCTGGAAGACATTCAGCCCCCGGGCAAAATCCTCCCTGTCGTAGCCGAAAAGCTCAAAGGCCTGACGATTGGCGTAGTTGATCCTGCCGGTCAGATCGGTTTCACACACCACCAGGGGCAGGGCCTCGGCAAGTTCCCGGAACCGTTCTTCACTGTCGCGCAGGGCGGCCTCCGCTCGCCGCCGCTCGTTCTCGTTGTCGATCTCCCGGGCCACCCGGCTGACCACCGGCGGCAACATTTCCAGAAAGAGCGAATCCTTAACGATATAATCGCGGGCCCCCAGCTTCATCATCGCCACCGCCAGGCGTTCATCACCACGACCGGTGGAGACGATGAACGGCGGTCTGGCCATCCCCCTGGTTTCCATTTCGGCCAGGAGTTGGCGGGCATTCATGTCCGGCAGGGTGTAGTCAAGGATCATCAGGTACGGGCTATGGGCCGCACACCAGGCCAGTGCCTCTGCGGCGGTGTTGACCGCGGCAGTGGCAAAGCCAGCCTCTTCGAGAAGCTCCCCGATCAGTTCCGCCAGCCCGACATCGTCTTCAACAATCAGTATCTCCTGGCCCATCAGACGGTAACCACCTGCAGAAAGAGACCGAGGCGTTTGAGCGATTCGGCAAAAACGGCAAAATCAACCGGTTTGGTGATGTAGATGTTGCAGCCCAGCCGATAGCACTCCTCTACCTCGCGGGGGTCGTCGGTGGTGGTGAGCATGATCACCGGCATCTCCTTCAAGCGTGGGTCGGCCTTGACCCGTTGCAACACCTCGACCCCGTCCATCTTCGGCATGTTGATGTCAAGGAGGAGTAGATACCTGACCGTACTCTCCATTTGCGCACCATCGCCACTGCCGGAAAGAAAGTTCCAGGCCGCCTCGCCGTCGGCAAAACGGAGTATCCGGTTGCATAGCCCGGCATCCATCAGCCCTTCACGGATCAACTCGGCGTGGCCGTCGTCATCTTCTACAATCAGTATCACCAGTTCCCGGTACCCCTGCATCAGCTTCCCCTTTGTCAGCTTATCCTTATCAGACTGCCTTTAACTGTTTCCCCTTCAGGTTGCCCTTCAGCTTCCTCCTTCAGGTTGCTTCGCCGGTCAACTCTGCCGACTTCTCTTCCGTGGCGAGTCGTTCAGAAAAATCCTGTGCCAACAATTCCACATAAAAGGTACTGCCCAACCCCGGTTGCGACTCCACCCAGACCCGACCATGGTGTTTTTCGGCAATCCGTTTAACGATATTCAGCCCCAGCCCATCACCGGAATCGGGCAGCGTGGCGTCGACCCGATAAAAGACATCCCACACCCGGGGGAGATGGCGGGCGTCGATCCCCCGGCCACTGTCTTCGATCGAGTAGACCACCTTTCTCCCCCGACTTTGGCCGCTGATTCTGATGGCGAGCGGCCGTTGCTCGTCCCGGTACTTGATGGCGTTGCCAAGCAGGTTGGAAAAGAGCTGGTTGAGGAGCGTTTCGTCGCCGTAGCAGGGGGGGAGTTCGGCACACTCCACCGTTGCGCCACTCTCGGTCAACTGAAAGGCGTGTGCATCGACTATGCTCTTCAGCAACTGGCCGACCGCCACCGCCCGGATGGTCATTCGCGTCCGGCCGGTGCGGGAGATGGTCAGCAAGCCGGTGAGCAGGGCATCCATCTTGGCGACATTGGTCTGGATGAAGGCGAGGGTGCGGGGGAGTTCCCGGTCGATGATCCGTTGCAAATCGCTCCCCTGCGGTTCGGGAAGGGGCTGGTCGGCGAGCAGCGTGGTGATGGCAGTGGCCTGCTTCTGCAGACGTTTGCTGAAGCCTTGAATATTGACCAGCGGCGACCGCAGGTCGTGTGAGGCGACATAGAGATAGTTCTCCAGTTCCTTGTTTTTGGCGGCAATCATCTCCTGCGCCTTCATCTGTTCACTGATGTCGTTGGTCACCGTGGCAAAGCGGTCACGGCCGGGAGAAACCACGGAAATGGCAAAATATTTGTCCAGAGGCTCAAAATAGGTGGTGTACTCGTAGGGCTCACCGCTCTCGGCCACCCTGGCAAATTCCAGCAGATAGGGGGGCTCGGCGGTGCCATACACCGCACTGGCCAACCTGCCCACCGCCTCTTCCCGGGCAATGCCGGTGACCCGGCTGAAGGCCTCGTTCACTTCGGTTATCCGGTAGTCCGTCACCTTGCCGGCCTGGTCACGGACCAGTTCGTGGAGAACCACCATTTCGGTCATCGAGGCAAAGAGGGTGGCCAACTTCTCCTCACTGGCCCGCAGGGCGGCCGCCACCCGGTTCCGCTGCCGCAGGCTGACCACCAGGCGCACGAGCAGGGCCAGGAGAAGAACGATACAGGCGGTGAGCCCAAACATGAACCAGCGGGTACGGGAGGCCAACTCGGCCTCAGCCTGTTTGCTGGCGGTGATGTCGAGCACCGTGAAGGTAACCCCGGCCGAGAGGTCATTGCGGTCAAGCGGGGTGGAGGAGAGGATGACGTGGCGGATCGACCCGTCCTTATGCTGCCAGCGGGTCTCCACCGTGCCGGTTCCCTTTTCGCTGATCTGCCGGTATTTTTCCGTCCCGACGTAGTCCGATTCGGCCTGACTGGGGTAGAGCATGCGGGCGTTTTTGCCGATCAGCTCCTCCCGGTTGTAGCCGGTCAGGGCGAGGATGTAGTCATTGACCTCGACGATCACCCGCTTTTCCACCATGCCGATGCCGGTTGGCGCACTGCGCAGAATGGCGGCCAGCAGCTGTTCGGCCCTGGCCAGGCTGCGGACGGCGAAGGGGATTTTCTCCCGGTGCCGCTCCACCGTGGCCGGGTTGATGCGCAGCTGCGGCTCCGGGTCGGTCTGGATGGACAGTGTGGCCAGCGGCCGGCCATTCACCAGCAGGTCAACCACCATCATGCCGAGCATCCGGCCGAGCTTGTGGTCGTCGGCGACGATCCCCGCCAGAGCCCCCTGCTCCACCCCCTGTTCCGAATAACTGAATACCAGGCGTTCACCGGCCGCCTCGACGATGGCGGCGGCATTATCCATGATCAGGGCCTGCTGGCCAAGGATAATCACCTCGTCGACCGTTGCCCTGCTGACTGCCGCCCGGGCATCGGCGAGGGTCGCACAGGCCACCGTCCGGCCGGAGAAGCCCAGTCCGGAGGCAGCCTCGACCGTATCCCGCTCATCGATCGGGCTGCCGGGATGGCCGGCTTCCAGCAGCAGGAGATAGCTGGCCATTGCCGGGTAGACCTGGAGAAAGGCCTCCAGCTTCAACCGGGCCGGCAGGCTGTAGGTGACCCCGCTGATATTCCCCCCGGGGCTGTTCAGGCTTGCCACCACCCCCAGTTCCACCGGGTTGCTGGTGGCGCCGATGAAGGCCGGGATGGCCACCCCGCGCCGACCTAAAAGTTGCGCGCCGTTACTGCGCAGGATGACCATCGCCTGCTTGCTCGCCTCGAATTCACCGATGGTCGACTCGAGTGCCGCCAGGTCGGTCAACTCCCCCCGTACTTCCAGCTTGATCTGGGGCGCATGCTCGCTGAGGGCTTTTTGGAGGCCGGAGAGAATTCGCTCCGGCATGGTCGACCGCCCCTGCCAGGCCACCCCGACCTCTGGAGGCTCAGGGCTGGCGGCGGACAGGAGGGCAGCGGTCAGCAGCACCAGGAGAAGGGCGCCGCCGAGGGCCGGCAGCAGGTGCCGGAAGATTGCTGATTTTGCCATATAGCCCCTCCCTGAGAGCTCTCCATGAAACGATCCTGCATAGTAGCATGGGCCGTGTCGGGCCGTCAACCAAGGGGCGGAGAGAAGTACAAATTCCTTGCCAGACAGAGAACGGGAAGGTAGAAAAGGTGTCGAGACAGCCGGCACCACCGCTACCTTCTTCCCCTACCGGAACGAGCACATGAACAAACCGATTCCCCAGGCCGACAGAGTGCGTCAGCTGGGCGTGGAAACCGCCTTTTTGGTGGCGGCGAAGGCCGCTGCCCATGCCGCCGCCGGCAACAAGGTCTACCCCTTCCACCTCGGCGACCTCAACCTCCCCACCCCGGAGAATATCACCGCCGCCACCCTGCGGGCGATACAGGCCGGCAAGACCGGCTATACGGCCAACGCCGGCCTCGCCGAATTGCGCGACGCCCTTGCTGAAGAGATCAACCGTAGCCGGGGGACCGCCTACTCCCGGGACAATGTCGCCATCCAGCCCGGCGGCAAGCCGGTGATCGGCAAATTCCTCCTTGCCCTGATGAACCCCGGAGACGAGGTGCTCTACCCCAACCCCGGTTTTCCCATCTACGAATCGCAGATCAACTTCCATGGCGGGGTGGCCATCCCCTATGGGATCAAGGCCGGCGAGAACAATTTCTCCTTTGATCTTGAGGTCATGGAGGCGGCGATCAACGAGCGGACCAGGCTGCTCATCGTCAACGACCTGCACAACCCGACCAGCGCCGAGTGCAGTGCCGACGACCGCCGACGGATCGCCGAACTGGCGGTGCGCCACAACCTGCTGGTCCTCCTCGACGAGGCCTATTACGATATCCGCTTCGAGGGGGAGTCGGCTTCGCTGATCAGCGAACCGGGGATGGCCGAGCGCAGCGTCATCCTCTACACCTTCTCGAAACGATTCGCCATGACCGGTTGGCGGCTGGGGGCGGCCCTCGGCCCACGGGAGGTGATCGACACCATCATCAAGCTGAACGTCAACGACGAGTCGTGCACCGCCCATTTCGTCCAGTATGGCGGCCTGGAGGCGCTCACCGGCGAGCAGAGCGGTGCCCTGGCCCTGATCGAGGTGCTCCAGGCCCGACGGGATCGGGCCGTAGACCTCCTCAACAGCATCGAGGGGATCTCCTGCTACCGGCCCCAGGCCTCCTTCTACCTCTTCCCGGATGTCACCGAGGCGATGGCCAACAGCGGCTGCGACACCTACCAGCAGTTCCTCGAGGCGGTACTCGAGCACACCGGGGTATCCCTCTGCACCCGCTCCCACTTCGGCACGCCGCTGCCCGATGAAGAGCGACGCTACCTCCGCCTCGCCTTTTCCGGCATCGATCTCCATCTGATCGAAGAAGGGCTGCAGCGGCTGAAAGTCTATCTCGAGAGGTAAGTGACGGTGGATGAGGGGGAAAGGCCACGAGCGGCCATCACCATCGACAACCTCCATTTTTCCTATCCCGGTGCCGGTCGGCCCCTCTTTGCCAACCTCTCCCTGCACCTGCCGGCAGGCGGTTTTCACGCCCTCTTCGGCCCCTCCGGCATCGGTAAGTCGACTCTCGCCCGCATTCTCGCCGGCCTCACCGCATGCAGCGGCAGGCGGAGCACGGCTGGGCCGGTCCTCTACACCTACAACACCGAACGGCTGCCCGGCTGGCTTACCATCGGCGAGCATCTCCGCCAGGTGGCCGCCGCCCCGGCGGCCACCACCACACTTGCCACCCTCGAGGACCGTTTCGGCATCGACCACTGCCTCAACCGGCGCTTTGGCCAACTCTCTTTAGGGCAGCAGAATCGGGTCAACCTCATCCGCTATCTGCTCCAGGATTTTCAGACGCTGATCATGGACGAGTCCCTGGCCAACGTCGATGAAGGGACCAGGGAAAGGATCATCATCACCCTGAAAGAACACTACCCCGATCGCTCCTTCCTCTATATCTCCCACAATGTCCTGGAGGTGGCCCGCTTCTGCCGACAGATCATCCTCCTCCGGGAGGCGGCAAAGGAGCCGCAGATTGTCGCCATCGAGGGGCTGGACGCCACCGCCGGCCACCCCGTAAGCCAGACCCGGCTGGAACGGACGGTACTGGAGATCCTCCATGCTGGCTAACCGCCTGCTCCAGTTTCTTCTCCTCTACTTCCTGGCCATCGGCGGGCTGCTGGCAATGAAATATCTGCTCGGCCTCTCCGATTACGTCATCCCCGGGGTGGCGGCGATGGCCACTGCCTTTACCGAGATGGCGGCCATCTATCTGGGCGACCTCCTCGACTCGCTGCGAGTCGCCCTCCTCGGCCATGCCCTCTCCCTGCTGCTGGCGGCGGGGGTGGGAATCCTTGCCAGCCGTTCCACCGCCCTCGGCTCGCTCATCCGGGCCGCCGCCTACACCGTGCAGACCTACCCGATCGTGGCGGTGGCGCCGATCATCTTCATCCTCCTCGGCGACGGACTTGCCTCCCGACTGCTGATCACCATCCTGGTCTGCTACTTTCCGCTCCTGCTCACCACCATCAGCGTGCTCACCGAACCGGTGGCCGACATCGAACACTTCTTCATCTCCACCGGCCGGAATCGCTGGTCGCTGCAGGTGGCGATCCGGCTCTATGAGAACATGGGCAAGCTGATCACCGTGGTGGCCGGCAGTGCCACCCTGGCCATGGTCGGCACCATCGTCGCCGAATTCGTCGCCGCCGACGCCGGCATCGGCTTCAGTATCCGTAAGGCCCTCTACCAGAGCGACCTGGCCCATATCCTCGTCGCCCTCTTTCTCGTGGGAATCTGGACATCAATCTATCTCGGGGTTCTGGAAACAGCCGGTGCCCTGATCGAAAAAAAATGGCGCAACCCCGCTGGAGGTGGGTAATGGCTACGTTCTGGCACTCTTCGGTCGCACTTCTGGTCGCCCTTCTTGGCCCCTTTTCCCTCTTTTCACCCTCTTTTGCCACCGCAGCCGACGAGCAGATCGCCTACCGCCTGAAGTGGCTGATCAACGCCAGCACTGCCGGTGATGTGGTGGCCGAGGCGGAAGGGCTCTTTGCCGCCGAGGGGCTGCAGGTGGCAATTCTTCCCGGTGGGCCGGAGCGGGACGCCATCCGCGAGGTGGAACTCGGCCGGGCCCACTTCGGGGTGGCCTCGGCCGACCAGGTGATCCGCGGCCTGGCCAAGGGGGCACCCATCGTGGTGGTGGCCCAGCTCTTTCAGGTCAACCCGCTCAACTGGATCTACCGGCCCGAGCAGACCACCATCAGCAGTGGTGACGACCTGCGGGGCAAGGTGATCGGGGTGACCTACGGCGGCAACGACGAGACCATCCTTCGGACCCTGCTCCAGCGCCACCACATCGGCGAAGAGGAGGTGCAGCTGTTCAGTGTCCGCCACGACTACACCCCCTTCTACCAGAAGAAAGTCGATCTCTGGCCCCTCTACCGTAATGCTCAAGGGGTGATCATCGGCGAGAAACTGCGTGCCGCCGGTGAGGCGTTCGCCTTCTTCAACCCCGACCAGGCCGGGGTCCGCTTTGTGGCCAACTCGGTGATCACCTCGGCAAAACTCCTTGCCGAGAAACCGGAGCTGGTGCAGCGCTTCACCACCGCCCTGCGCCGGGGCTGGCAACTGGCCATGGCCCCGGAACACGCCGAACGGACTGCCGAACTGATCCACCGTTTCGACCGGGAGACGCCTCTGCCGCTGATCCGCGAGCAACTCGCCCTGACCCGGGAACTGGTGGCCCACCCCTCGCCGGCAGATATCGGCCGCATTGACCTGGTGGCGTGGCAGGAGACCGAGGCGATCATGCTGGAACAGAAGCAGATCGACCGGCCGGTGGATATCGCCACCGCCCTGCACCCCCTGGCGGAGTAGGCGGCGGCAAACAAGGCTGCCGAGGCCGGCCGAATCCCGAACCTTTTCCCAGGGGGAACACCGCTGCCCGCGAGGCTGGGCAAGGCAGGTCTTGTCTTTACCGGATCGGGATGGTAGCCTGTCGTCTGGGCATCTTCACCACTCTGCCAAAGGAGAGCTGCCATGGGGCGCTTTTCCACCAGCCTCCTCGGCGAGGCAAAAACCCTGCTGCTCGCCACCGACGGTTCCCGTTTCAGTGAGGGGGCTATTCAGGAGGCGATCTTCTTCGGCCAGGCCTGCCAGGCCAGGGTGGTCATCCTCCATATCGTCCCCACCCAGGCCGAATCGATCCGCAGCGCCAACTTTGCCGTCCGGCAGGGCCAGCAGGAACTTGCCCCGCAACTGGAGTACATCCGCAAACTTGCCCGGGACAGCGGCGTGCAGGTGGAACTGGCGGTGGTCGGCTCGAGCCGGCCGGAGAAGACCATTGTCGAACAGGCCCGGCTGCGTCAGGCCGATGTGATCCTCATGGGACGACGCAACGACAGTAGCCGGCTGGCACGCCTGACAGGACGGATGACCGCCAGGGTGATCGGCCAGGGGTTCCCGCGGGTTCTGGTTGCCCCGGAGGATTTCATCATCACCGGCCGCCACCTCCTGCTGGTGGTGGCGGATTCCGAAAACGGCCGCCTGGCGGCCCGGGAGGCCCTCTCCCTGGGACAAAGCTGCGACACCCTGGAGCGATTGAGCCTGCTCCTTGTGGCCGGCAGCGCCGAAAAAATGGCCGAGACCCGCTCTCTGGTTGACGAGCTTCTCGCCCGGTGCACCGCCCTCGGGCCGTCCATCAACTGTCAGGCACTCTTTAGCACCGGCGACCCGGCAAGCGAGATCGTCGCCACCGCCCGGGCCGAACAGGTGGATATGGTTCTCATCGGCAGCAGTGCCGGCAAGAGCATGGCGAAGATGTTCCAGGGCAGGGTCAGCGCCAAGGTGGCGGCCAAGGCCCACTGTGCCGTCCTGGTAGTGAGCGCCTGAAACATCCTCCGGGCCCCCGGGCCCGTCGACAACACCACGGCTATGTTCAGCATGGCAGAGAAACTGACCCGACGCCTCTTCCCCTTTCTCAGCTGGTTTCCGCTCTCGACCATGATCCTCCGCGGCGACCTGGTCGCCGGCATTACCGGTGGCCTGGTACTCGTACCGAAAGCGATGGCCTACGCACAACTCTCCGGACTGCCCCTCCAGTTCGGCCTCTATACCGCCTTCGTACCGGCCATTCTCGGCGCCCTATGGGGCTCCTCCCGGCAACTGGCCACCGGGCCGGTGGCGATCATCTCCCTGATGACCGCTGCCGCCATCACCCCCCTGGCCCTGCCCGGCAGCGAAGAGTACATCGGTCTCGCCCTGCTGCTGACTCTGCTGGTGGGACTGATCCAACTGCTCCTCGGAGTGGTGAAGCTCGGCACGGTGGTCAATTTCGTCTCCCACCCGGTGATTCTTGGCTTCATGAATGCGGCGGCGATCATCATCGGCCTCTCCCAGCTCGATCTGCTGCTCGGTCTCCCCAAGGGTCGAAGCGACTTCTTTCTACAAGATATCTGGGAGATGCTCGGCTATCTGAGGCAAACCCACCTGCCCACCCTGGCCATGTCGGCCCTGGGACTGCTGTTGCTGCTGACGGCGAAGAGGATCCCTTTCCTGGCCAAACCGGGGGTGTTGGTGGTGGTTCTGCTCACCACCCTGCTGAGCGCCCTGCTCGGCTACGAACATAACAGTGCCGCCCAAATCGAAGAGATCGCCAGCCCCCGGGCCAAGGGATTGATCCGCCGCTACCAGGAGACTGCCCAAGAGCTGGAACAGCTCGCCGTCACCACCACCAGACTGGCAGCAGAACTCCGTCAGGCAGAAATGGCTGGTGACAGCAGAAGTGCCGCCGATCTTCGCTACCGACTGGAGCTGCGCCGGGTGGACAGCACTACCCTGAGCGAGGAAAATGGCCGGCGCCTGCGCACTGTCTACCAGCTCTTCCTTGTCCACGGCAGGGCCGAAGCCGGCGCCCCGCTTCGCCTCTATCAACTCGACCGGGTGCCGCCGGCGGTGGTGCAGGAGGGGCGGCCCTGGCGGATCAAAAAAATCGAGGGGGAGACAATCAAACTGGTCGGCGGCGGTGAAGTGGTAGGGAAGATCCCCGCCGGCCTCCCCTCCTTCCGTCTGCCCACCCTCGGCGTTGATGCGGTCCGACAACTGCTTACCGCCGCCCTGGTCATTGCCCTGGTGGCCTTTATGGAATCGATCTCCATGGCCAAGGCCATGGCCGGCAAGGCCAGGCAGCACATCGATCCCAACCAGGAGCTGATCGGCCAGGGGGTAGCCAACATCGGTGGCTCGCTCTTTCAGGCCTATCCAGCCTGCGGTTCCTTTACCGGCTCGGCGATCAACCTGCAGGCTGGGGCCAGAACCGGCCTGGCAATGGTCACCAACGGCCTGTTCGTTGCCCTCACCCTGCTCTTTCTCACCCCGACCATCTACCACCTGCCCAAGGCGGTGCTGGCAGTGATCATCCTCCTGGCGGTAGCCGGGCTGATCACCCCCAGGGCCTTCCAGCACATCTGGAAGGCCAGCCGCTCCGACGGGGTGGTGGCCCTGACCACCTTTGTGGTCACCCTGCTCGCCGCCCCCCATCTGGACCAGGGGATTCTCGCCGGCACCACCCTGGCCATCGGCCTCTCCCTCTACCGCTCGATGGCCCCACGGGTGGCGATCTTCGGTGGCACTGACGACGGCACTCTCCATCACCTCCGGGAATTCCCCCAAAACGGTGCCGCCATCCGGGTGGTGGCAATCCGATTTGACGGCTCACTCTACTTTGCCAATGTCGCCCACTTCGAGGAGGCCGTGCTGGCCGCCCTGGCCGGACATCGGCAGGCCAGGTATCTGCTGGTGCTGGGGGGTGGGATAAACAATCTCGACTCTTCCGGAGAGGAAATGCTCCACAATCTGGTGGTGCAACTGCACGAATCGGGGGTGGAGATGTTTTTTGCCGGGTTGAAGAGGCAGGTGGTCGATGTCCTGCAGGCCACTGGCCTGCTCGGCTTTATTGGTGCCGAGAAGATCTTTGCCAGCGAGGCGCAGGCATTGCGGGCGATCTCCCAGCGCCTGGAAGGGGAGGAGGATGCCGGCCACCCCCTCTTGCCGGACGACGGGAAGGAGCGCCGGCAAAACTGAATCTACAAGCCACCTTGAAAAAGGTATTTCCGCCCAATCTCTGCGTTGAACAAAAACAATTTGTCCTCGACAATATCAACTATATGCCTGCGGCACATTGTTTTCTTTCACCTTGATTTTGAACGGAAATTCGAATTTTTTCAAAGCAGCCTATAAGCGAGTGAGGATGACCCCGGCGACAATGAGCAGCGCTGCCACCGCCTTCCCCCGGTCCATCCGCTCGCCGAAAAGCGTCCAGCCGATCAGCACGGCAAAGAGAATTGATGTCTCCCGCAGGGCGGCAACCAGGGCAAGGGGGGCCTGGGTCATCGCCCAGACCGTGATCGCGTAGGCACTATAGGAGGCGGTCGCCGCGCCGCTGCAGACCAGCCAGGTGCGCCGCGAGGCGTGCAGCACCTGCCGCCCGCGGAGGGCCAGACAGGTGGGGGTGAAAAAGAGTGCGTCGAGGACAAAGAGCCAGGCGACATAGGTCACCGCATCGCCGGCAACCCGCGCGCCCATCCCGTCGACCAGGGAGTATCCAGCCGTGGCCAGCGCCGAACCCAGTGCCAGGGGAAGCAGACGGCGACGTTCGTTGCAGCGGAAGACCCCCCTCGCCATTAACAGGATACCGGCCCCCAGCACCACCACCCCGGCGTACTCCGGCCCGCCCATCCGGTCGTTGAGAAAGATGGCGGCGATCACCAGAACCACCAGCGGCGCCGCCCCGCGAGCAATGGGGTAGACCCGGCTGAGATCACCCTGGTCGTAGGCGTAGGCGAGAAAGAGTTTATAGAGCGTATGGAACACCCCGGAACCGAGCAGCCAGAAGCAGATCTCCTTGGCCGGTAAATCCCTGTTCAACGCCACCACCAGGCCAATGATCCCCTGCACCATGGTGAGAAGCAGCATGGCGGTGAGTTTGGAGACCTCCAGCTTGATCAGGCCATTCCAGAGGGCATGCAGCAATGCGGCAGCGATCACCGCTGAAAAAATACCAATGGTCATACCCCCCCCTGACACCTCTTGCGCCCTTTGCCCCCGGCCCTGCCGGGCACCCCCGGTACGGCCTGACCGGCGTGTCCGGCGGCCAATAGCGTTACCAGTTTTCACAGCTGGCGGCAACGGCAAAGAGAGTGGTGGAAGATATTCGCCCGGTCAGGCCACCGCACCGAGCAAACTCTCGCTCGGCGGCCTGCCTGAACGAACCTGGAGCACTGGCTGAACGGGTACAGATTCGGGTTCGGCAACCCTTTGCTGCCTACCGGTGAATGAGTACACCTGTGCCGCCGGCGGCACAAGCGGGGGGGGGAACCGGCGTCGAGATCCGTCGATGAGGGGGGTTGCGGGCCGGTTCAGGCCAGGTGGTTGGCGTACCTGACCGCTTCCAGATATGCGGTGCGGATTTGCTCGTCAGTGAGGGAGAGTTGTTGCTGGATATGTCCAAAGCCGTCCAGCTGGTCTCTTTCCAGCAGTTCGACCAGGCGGAGAAAGGGGGTGAAAAGGGTACTTTTCCCCTGCAGGGTCTCCTTGATCAGGGAACCGACCGGTACCTTGGTGAGAATCTCGGCCATGGGGTAGTCGAGCATCGCGTCGAGAAGGGAAAAGAGGCCGATAATGTAGAGATCGGCACATTTTCGTGCCGATAGGGCCATGGCCTCGCCGAGGGCTTCGCAGAATCTGGCCCGGACCAGGACCAGACGCACCAACTCCTCAGGCTTTTCGCTGGCCAGTCCGGAGACGATGACCAGCATGATAAACCGACGCAGTTCCTTCTCACCGAGATAGGCAACGGCATGCATCACCGACTTCACCTCCTGGAGCCGATAAAAATAGGCAGAGTTGAGAAACCGCAGCAGTTTGTAGGTAATTGCCACATCGGAGGCGATGATATCCCGGAGCCGCTCCAGCGAGGTCCCCTTTTGGGTCACCTCGGCCAGCAGGCGGAGGAGGTTCACCTTCATGGAAGAGATCTCAACGATGCCAATCGGTTCGGGACGACAGAAAAAGTAGCCCTGGAAGTAGGAAAAGCCCATCCGGTTGGCAAGCACAAACTCGTCGTCATGCTCAACCCGCTCGGCCAGCAGCTTCACCTTGTGGTTTTTGAGAAGATTAAGGGTCCGGACCAGGGTGTTGAGGGGGGTGAGACGGATATCAATCTTGACGATTTGCGCCAGTTCGAGGAGTGGTTCGAAGCGGCGGTGGTAGACAAAATCATCGAGGGCGAGGGTGTATCCCCGTTCTCGCAACATCCGGCAAACGGCAACAATTTTTGCTGTCGGCTCGACATTTTCGAGAATCTCCACGACAATCTTGTTCTTTGGAAAGCTAAAAGGGAGATTTTTTTCCAGAAGTTCCTGGGTGAAGTTGACAAAGCAGAGCCGGTTGTTGGAAATATTTTCGATATCGCCGGTGAGAAAGGCGCTGGAGAGCAGACTGGCGGTGGCCTGTTCGCCGCTCACCCGGCCAAGCACCCTGTCGCCGGCGCCGCGGTAGAGCAACTCGTAGCCATACAGTCTTTTGTGGAGGTCAAGGATTGGCTGTCGAGCAATAAACTGTTCCATACCATCCACGTATCAGGATTAATACCTTTGCCTGGGGGCCGGAGCAAGAACGGAGACTCTACTCTTCATCAGTCACGGCGCAGCCTGGTAAAATATCTTCTCAACAGCGCCTTTGCCTCCGGTTCGGCAAGGGTAAAGCGGACCGCTGCCAACCCCTGCGCATCGATTCTCGCCACCTCTCCCCGGGCCTGAAAAATCTCGTTTTCTCCCTGCAGCTCGATACTCACCAGTATCTTCTCCCCCATGGTGAGAAGACGGTCGACCGGGGAAAAGGCACAACCATCGGTGGAGACATTGAGCAGCCATCCCTCACCGTCATCGTAGGCGGTCTTAAAGCGGAGCGGAAGACGATTACAGGGAAAACGGAGGGCAAGCCGTTTGGATACCATTGGCGGACCTTAATCAGGAACAGAGCGGTACGGCAAAGCCAATCCCCCAACCGGAGATGGCCGCAAAAGAAAGCCGGTATGGGAAGTCGGCCCCGGAAACTGCAAGCCGGCCAAACAAACCGGTCTTCTCTTGTTTAACCTCACAATCAACACCTTTCATGAACTACAGAGATACCATACATCCAGTTGCCTGGCAATTTGTTCCATGCGAAAAAAAATACCTGATCGACCGTTGAGCGGCTTAGAGAGTCGACGGAGGATCGAGAAACATGCCATCGACAATCATCCTCTTGGTCTTATACTCTTGGCAGATATTTGCTTCCCGTTCACCAGTACCCAGTTTTTCCCTGGTCAGACCACCTCGCAGAGCAAACTTCAGTCTGGCGGCTTGACTGAACGAATTCGGAGCACTGGTTGGATGGGCAAATATCCTGGTTCCGCACTCTTTTGCTGTCTATACTGGTGAAGGAGTACGATGTTCGGCCCGGGGAAAGGCCCCGGGTTGCCGCACCCAGACCATTACAGAAAAAGAACAACGGAGAAAGATATGAGCCGCTCACTATTCGAACCAATCCAGCTTGGTGACCTGCAGCTGAAAAACCGTATTGCCATGGCCCCGATGACCAGAGGGCGGGCCGGCGAGAGTCGGGTTGCCAACGACTTGATGGCTGAACACTATTTCCAGCGCGCCTCGGCCGGGCTATTGCTCTCCGAGGCGACGGTCATCAGCGAGGAGGGAATCGGCTGGATTGGTTCCCCCGGCATCTATACTGCAGAGATGGTTGCCGGCTGGCGCCGGCTGACTGAACGGTTGCGCCCCACTGGGACCCATATTTTTCTCCAGCTCTGGCACTGCGGCCGGGTCTCGCACAGTGACTTCCACCATGGAGAGCTCCCCCTCTCCGCATCGGCCGTCAGACTGGAGGGGGATGGGATACACACCCCCTCAGGTAAAAAAGAGTTCGAAACACCACGGGCAATGAGCCTGGATGAGATCCAGGCAACGGTGGCCGATTACCGGCAGGCAGCCCTCAACGCCCGGGAAGCCGGCTTTTCTGGAATTGAGGTGCACGCCGCCAACGGCTATCTGCTCAACCAGTTTCTCGATACCCGAACAAACCGGCGCAGCGATCGCTATGGTGGCAGCCTGGAGAACAAATACCGTTTTCTCGGTGAGGTACTAGGGGCGGTTCTCGAGATCTGGCCGGCCGGGCGGGTTGGCGTTCGCCTCTCTCCCAACGGGGTCTTCAACGACATGGGCAGCCCCGACTTCCGGGAGACCTACCTTTATACCATCAAGGAGCTGGCCAGTTTGGATCTTGGCTATGTCCATATCATGGACGGGCTGGCCTTTGGTTTTCACCAGCAGGGGGAAGCGATGACCCTGGCCGAGTTCCGGGCCCACTACCCCGGGGTCATCATCGGCAACTGCGGCTACACCAAGGAGGATGCCGAGCAGCGGCTGGCTGCCGGTCATCTCGACATCGCCGCTTTCGGCCGCCCCTTCATCAGTAACCCCGATCTGGTGGAACGGCTGGCGGCAGGCCTCCCCCTCGCCCCATACGACGATATGTCCCTCTGGTATACCCCCGGGCCGGAAGGGTATACCGATTATCCCCCGTTCCGTGGCTAAAGGGGACAAAAGGCATGGGGCGACAGGCGACAGCCGACCGGATGGACAGGGGAAACCAGTTCAGCGGGAGGTAGCCGGAGGAGAAGCGGCAGCTGAGCCGACGTACAAAGTGGATTCCGCTGCGCCGAGGAGAAGGCGCTGTATCGTCTGCTCCAGTCCCGGCGCCCACTTCTTTATTCAGCTTGGCGTGGCTACCTACTGGCGCTGCCCGGATTGCCAGGCGACCTTTATCGATCCGGTGGCAAGGCTCTCCAGGAAGGCGGAGCACCAACGCTACGGTCTGCACCGCAACGACCCGGACGACTCTGGCTACCGCCGTTTCCTGAACCGGCTGGCCGTCCCTCTGTTGCGCCGGATTACCACCCCCGGCAGAGGTCTCGACTACGGTTGCGGCCCCGGGCCGGCGCTGGCCGTCCTTATCTCGGCGGCCGGCCACCAGGTGCAGCTCTATGACCCGCTCTTTTTTCCGCAGCCATTGCCCTTTAACGACTGCTTTGACTTCATTACCTGCAGCGAGACCATCGAGCACTTCCACCGGCCCTACGAGGAGTTTGCCCGTCTCGACCGAATGCTGCGGCCCGGCGGCTGGCTCGGACTGAGCACCTGCTTCCAGACCGACGACACCCTTTTCGCCGACTGGCACTACCGCCGTGACCCGACCCATGTGGTTTTTTACCGCCAGTCGACCCTGCAGCACATCGCCCGCCGTTTCGGCTGGCAATGCCTGATCCCGTCCACCAACATCGCCCTGATGGAGAAAAAAGAGGCGACAGGGCAGGCTCCACACCAAGACGACAAAAAGAGGATACCATGGCCGAACTGATTGACAGTCGCTACTACCAGGAACTGGCCGGGGCTGACCCCGAATGGCTCTGCCGTAACGGCCGCTGCCGCTATCTGGCCGAAGATGGCTGCTACCTGCTCCACCTCTGGGGGGTTGATCTGAGCATCGACCCCGGCCGTGGCAGGGTGCTGCTGCCGGCCGGACACCTCGGGATGCATGACTATTTTTCCCTCTTCGCCATCTACTACCTTCTCCACGCCGGCGATGTGCCGCCCCGGGGGGAGTGGATTTCTGAAAAGGACCTGGCCGGCGGGGCCACCTTTTTCCGGGGCCCGCACCTGCTGCCCACCGCCCTGATCAGTGACCGTTTCGGCAACAGTCTCGATCTGCTCGACCAGCACTGCCGGGCCCTTGGCGGTGCACCCCTGGCCATGGCCGACAGGAGCTGGCTATTCACCATCGCCGCCGATATCCCGTTGGCCCTTCTCTACTGGCGCGGGGACGACGAGTTTCCGGCCGAAGGCAAACTCCTCTACGACCGCTCAATCAGCCAACTGCTCAGCCTGGATATCGTCTATGCCCTGGCGGTGGCCGCCTGCCACCGCCTGGCCGGCGGCTGAGCCCCCTCCTGGCCGGCAGCCTAGCCCTCCGACGGCTTAGCCCCCCTGGGCCACCTTTTTTCCCACCGGGTCGACAAAGGAGCAGGGCACCAGGCAGCAGCACTTGCCGCAGACATCGGCGTACCCGGCCTCCCTGTGCACCTCGGCGTTTTCCAGAAGCATGGCATAACAGCGATGGCGGTCGAAGGCCGCCTCGGTGAGGGCACCGGTGGGACAGTGCTGGACACAGGCGAGGCAGGAGCCGTCGAAACGATGGAGGCAGCGGGGTTGTTCCGGCGGGACGCTGGGGGAAAGCGGTGCATCGGTGATGATGCTCCCCAGCCGGCCACAGCAGCCGGCAGCGGTGATCAGCAGATGGTGGACGCCAAAGTCACCGAGGCCGGCAATGGCGGCGACATGTTTGTGCGACCAGTCACTCATCAGCTGCTCAGTGTCAAAATTGTGGGTCGGGGGCATGATGGTACTGCGGTGGCCGGCCTCGGCGAGGAGTGCCCCGAGATGCTGGTTGAGGGCGATGATCAGGGCATTGGTCTCCACGTAGCCAGTTGCCCAGAGACGTGAGGCGTGGTAGCCTTGGCGGTTACTACTGGGAATCTCCCGGCTGAAGGGAAGAAAGTAGACCAGTACCGAGCGTGCCCCGGGAAGAAGATCCTCCGGCAAGGCATGACTGGCCCGAACCGCTTGCTTCAACCCGGCAAAGAGGGGGTTGGCGGCATCGGCAAAGGCAACCAGCGGCCGCTGCCAGCCGGTTGTCGTAGCGGTCTGTTGGTGGCGGGAGACGAACCCCTCAATTTCGTGAACAAGCCTTTCTTCGAGCATTCTGCACCTTTTTACAGTTTTTGTATTGGTAAGTCCTGGGGGTTCGGCTGGCAGGTCGTACCCCCGGGCTGCTCGGCTTTCCCGCCAGTTCGCCGGCTTTGCCTCCAGTTTACCGGCTTTGCCTCCAGTTTACCGGCTTTGCCTCCGGCTTACCGGCTTTGCCTTCGGCTCATCGGCTTTGCCTTCGCTTCATCGGCTTTGCCTTCGCTTCATCGGCCTTAGCTTCGCTTCATCGGGGTTACCTGCGGCTGACCATTTGTATTTTCGGCTGGCCGGCTTTACCTTCTGGCTGCGGCTCTCCGGCCTGATCGGCCGGCCGGTGAGGCCGGCAGACAGGCCATCCCTGGCCTGACTGCCGGTTGCCGACATCCCTGTCGGCAACCCTGCGGGCCTGGTTCACCGTCCAGCCGGGCCTCCGCGATGCAGCCGAAGGCAAAACCGGCCAGCCTGCCACTGTGCTGAATATTTAATTGCTTACCTGCCGCTTCCCGTGCTGGATTTTTTGCTTGGCTATGGCTTCCCGTGATCCGGGAGAAGAAAATCCGTGATCGTCATGGGCAGGGTTGCCAGTTCAGGGCAGGGCCGGGCGCAGGCGAAGAATCCGTCCGCTGTCGGTTCCCAGGTAGAGCCAGCCCTCCGGGCTTTCGACCAGGGAACGAATCCTCTCTTCAAGTTCGCCGAGCAACCGCTCCTCGGCCACCGGCCGGCCGGCACCGTCGAGCACCACCCGGTTGAGATGCTGCAGACTCAGGGCCCCGGCCAGGAGGTTGCCCCGCCAGGCGGGAAAGGCGGCTCCACGGTAGAGAAGGAGGCTGCCGGGAGCGATGGAGGGGATGTAGACCTTGAGCGGGTCGGTCACCCCGGGTCTGCTGCTCCCCTCCCCTACCGCCACCGGCCCCCAGTACTCCATGCCGTGTGAGACCACCGGCCAGCCGTAGTTGCCACCTGCGGCGAGCAGGTTGATCTCATCGCCGCCGCGCGGTCCGTGCTCGTTCAACCACAGCCGCCCGCTGTCACCATCGTAGGCCAGCCCCTGGGGGTTGCGGTGGCCGTAGGTCCAGATCTCCGGTTGGGCCTGCGGACCCAGGTCCGGATTGTCAGGTGGAACCGTCCCGTCCAGCTGGAGGCGAAGGACGCTGCCGGCATGGGTGGCGGTGTTCTGGCCGTTCTCGCGCTCACCCCGGTCACCAATGGTGAAATAGAGATGGCCCTGGCCGTCAAAGGCGATCCGACTGCCGAAATGGTGGCCACTGGTGGAGACCGGCAAAGTGGTGAACAGATCCTGCCAGTCCTGCAGGGCGTCCTTTTCCAGGCGGGCCCGGGCCAGAGTGGTGGCGCCGCCCGTCGGCAGCATCTTGCTGTAGGTGAAGTAGAGCCACTCACCGGGACGGTAGCCCGGCGGTACCGCCACATCAAGCATCCCCCCCTGCCCACGGGAGAAAACAGGCGGTACCCCGGAGAGGGCTACCAGCCGACCGGATTGCAGATCGAGGCGCTGGACCCGACCGGCCCGCTCGGTAAAAACCAGTTCCTGCGGGCTGACGAAGGCCATCCCCCAGGGGATGTCGAGGCCGGAGAGGACCTCATCCACCCTGAACTCCACCCCCTCGCTCCTGCCCGTCAGCAATGGCGCCGCCTGGGCACTTGCCACCAGCAGCAGCCAGGTGATGAAGAGAACACCTGTTTTCATAGCCACCTCCTCCAGATTGGTCGTACCGGTCGTTGCCACTCTTGTCGGCCGATACGAGACGATGTATAGTGCCATATTGTCTGAAACTGGGCTGTATCCGGCCCGTAACAGGGCCGGCAACGGCCACCCCGGAGGGTGAAGAGATGCGCGAAGAGCAGACAACCGGCACAACTGCAAACCAGCCAGAGGCAAAGCAGCAGACGGGTGCAGAGCGGCCCGGTGCATTGGGGGGCCTGGTCCGGCTGGTGCAGCGGTTGCTCGAGATCAACGGCCACCACTACGGGGGCAAAAAAAGCTTTTGATTTGCATGAACCGTTCATCCAGAGTGCTCGAGGTTGGTGTTGACAGGCCGCCGGGCTGGCGTTGGCTCCCTGTAATGGCTGGCCTGACTGGATGGCTTGAACGGGTGGCCTGAACCGGTTGCCTGAGCGGGTTACCTGAGCGAGTGGCTTGAGCCGGCAAAAATGGGCCGCTGGTGGACAGTGACTGCCTTGTCAACCGCCCGACAGGGCCGGGTAGATCTCAAGAAGGTCACCGTCGGCCACCAGTTCGTCCTGACGGAGCAGACACCCGCTACGTACCACCATCGTCGCCCCGACCTCCTTTTTTTGTCGAGCGGCGGCCGTGGCCAGCACCTCGGCCAGGGTGAGGGGCGCGGCCAGTTCCAGCTCCACCAGCCCCAGTGGGCTCAGCTTGAAGTCAAGACGAATCACCAAACCTCCCCCCCCTTCACCCTTCACCCTTCACCTTTAGAGCGGCAGCCGGCGGCTGGAACCAGCGCAGGCGCAAGGCATTGCTGACCACCGAAAAGGAGCTGAGCGCCATCGCCGCCCCGCCCAGCATCGGGCTGAGCGTCGGGCCGCCGAAAACTGCGAGAAGCCCGGCCGCCACCGGGATGCCCAGCACGTTGTAGGCAAAGGCCCAGAAAAGATTCTGGCGGATATTGCCCATGGTGGCGCGGCTGAGGGCGATAGCGGTGATCACCCCGCCGAGATGGCCCTGCATCAGGACAATATCGGCTGACTCCACCGCCACATCGATACCGGTTCCCATGGCGATGCCGACATCGGCCCGGGCCAGGGCCGGGGCATCGTTGATCCCGTCACCGACCATCGCCACCACCTCTCCTGCCTGCTGCAGGCGGACAATCTCCGCCTCTTTCCGCTCCGGCAGAACCCCGGCCACCACCCGCTCCAGCCCCGCTTCGCGGCCAATAGCCTCCGCCGTCTGGCGAGTATCGCCGGTGAGCATCACCAGTTGCAGACCGAGGGCTCGCAATTGCCGGAGGGTAGCCACCGCTTCCGGCTTCAAGGTATCACCGAGGGCGAAAAGAGCCGCCAGTCGGCCATCGACGGCAAGCATCAGTACCGTCTGCCCCCGCTCGGCAAGCTGGTTCATGGTGGCATCCACCGCCTCATTCATGCCGGCCACTTCCGCCTCGAGCAACGCGTCCCGATTGCCGAAAAGAATGTGCCGCTGCCGATCCTCGACTGAAAGGGTGGCGCTGATTCCGCGGCCGGGGCGGGCCGAGAAGTCAGTCGTCTCCGGCAGGGAGAGCCCCTTTTCCCGAGCGGCGGCAAGAATCGCCTCGGCCAGGGGATGCTCGGAATGGCTCTCGGCGGCGGCGGCCAACTGCAGCACCTCCTCCTCCGGCCAGCCGTCGAAGGTGACCATCTCCACCAGCCGGGGCCGGCCGCTGGTGAGGGTGCCGGTCTTGTCAAAGACCACCGTACTCACCTTCTCGGCCCGTTCCAGGGCAGCACCGGTGCGGACCAGCACCCCAAGCTGGGCACCACGGCCGGTGCCGACCATGATCGAGGTGGGGGTTGCCAGCCCCATCGCGCAGGGACAGGCGATAACCAGGACAGCAATGAAGATGCGCAGGGCGAAGGTGAATTCGGCGCCGGCGAGGAAAAACCAGGCCAACCCGGCCAGGGTGGCAATGGCGATCACCACCGGCACAAAATAGAGGCTGATGCGGTCGGCAAGTCCGGCGATGGGCGCCTTGCTTCCCTGGGCATCCTCCACCAGCCGGACGATCCTGGCCAGAACCGTTTCATCGCCCACCTTTTCCGCCAGCATGGTCAGGGCACCGTTGCCGTTCAGGCTGCCACCAAAGAGGGGGGAATCGACCACCTTCTCCACCGGCATGCTCTCGCCGGTGAGCATCGCCTCATCCACCGCCGAGTGGCCGCCGAGAACCCGGCCATCAACTGGAATCCGCTCCCCGGGCCTGATCAGCACCCGGTCGCCAACCCGGAGTGTCGCCACCGGCACCACCTTCTGCACGCCCTCTTCCAGCCTGACTGCGCTCTCCGGGGCCAATTGGAGAAGCTGGCGGATGGCATCACCGGTTTTTGCCTTGGAGCGGGCCTCAAGATACTTGCCAAGGGAGACCAGGGCGAGGATCATGGCCGCCGATTCGAAATAGAGGTCATGGGCCCGGGCCACCGCATCAATACCAAGGGCAATCTCCACCAGGTTCCAGCTCGAGTAGACAAAGGCCGCCCCGGTACCTATGGCGATCAGTGAGTCCATGGTCGGAATGCCACGGAAAAGGGCGGGAAAGCCGCTCAGATAGAAGCCACGACCAAGGTAGAGGACCGGCAGAAGAAGGAAAAACTGCAGGGCGGCGTGGTTGAGTGGGGCGTGGTCGGGGTGGAGAGGCTGCGGCAGGCTGATTCCGACCATCGGCGCCATCGACAGGGTCATGATTGCCAGGGCCAGGAAAAAGGCGGGAAAGAGGTCGCGACGCACCTGTCGCAAGCGCTCCGCCTCCTCCCGCGCCACCGCCCCATGGTCCCGCTTCTCCCCCTCGCCCTCGCTCTCGGCGGTGAAGCCAAGCCCGGCAATGGTCTCGGCCACCTGGTCGGGGTTGGTCAGGGCCGGATCATAGAACACCTCTGCCCGGGCGGTGGCCAGATTGACCGAACAGGAAGCCACCCCGTCGAGAGCAGCCACCACCCGTTCGATCCGGCTGGAACAGGCGGCACAGTGCATGCCGGTTATTTTCGCTCGATAGCGCTCTTCAGCCACTGTGCCTCCCGATTTTTTCCCCTCCCGGCGGCCGGGTCGACGGCCCTATGCGGCCGAGCCGGCCTTTCCCCGGCGTCAAGAATGGTTAGAGTGGCCGGGAGAGAGGGATTCCTGTCAGTTGGAAGTCCATATTGAATGTACAGAATAACCACAGGTCCGGAGAACGAAATGGAAAGAATGAAAATTAACGGGATGAGTTGTCAGCATTGCGTCGCTTCAGTGAAAAAGACCCTGACCGCCCTCACCGGCATCTCCGGGGTCGAGGTGGACCTGGAACGGGGCGAGGTCAGCTACCAGAGCAATGGCGCCGAACGGGAAGCTGTGCGCGCCGCCATCCGCAAGATCGGTTTCGATCCTGGGGAGTAAGGGCTGCATGTGCGCCTAATGGGCCTGTAAACCTATGGGACTGTAGGCTGTGGGGCTATGGGCCAATGTGCCTGTGGGCTGGTGGGCTGGAGGGCTGTGGGCCCAGGCCGGGCATCGGCCCCTCTCACTCGCCCCGACGGGACCGGTTCAGGCTGCTCAACAGGGCCTTGATGGAGGCGATGATGATATCGGTGTCCACCCCTGTCCCCCACCAGCGTAGGCCGTCCGTCCCTTCAATCTCTACATAGGCGGCCGCTTTGGCACTGGAGCCGCCGTTCAGGGCGTGCTCGTGGTAGTTGGTCAGGGTGAAATCACTGATCCCTCCGGCCCGAAGGGCGGCACAGAAGGCATCCAGGGGGCCGTTGCCGGCGGCGGCAAAGCTGGTCGCCAGACCCTCGACCAGCAGGATCGCCTCGACATCGGCCCGCGACCCCTGCTCGCTCCTGTCGATATGCCGCTTCACCACGTTGAACTCCTGCAGATCGAGGGGGCTCGTCGAGTGGAGGTACTCTTTCTCGAATTCGGCGAAAATCTCGCTGTGCAGCAGTTCCCTCCCCTCCCGGTCGGTAACCGCCTGGATGATCCGGCCAAATTCCGGGTGCATCGCCTTGGGCATGCGGAAACCGAAGTCCTGCTCCATCACATAGGCCACGCCGCCCTTGCCGGACTGGCTGTTGATCCGGATGATCGACTCGTAGGTACGGCCCAGGTCGGACGGGTCGATGGGAAGATAGGGCACCTCCCAGAGACCAGATTCGTCATCCTGGTACTGGTGCATCCCCTTGTTGATGGCATCCTGATGCGAACCGGAAAAGGCGGTGTAGACCAACTCGCCGGCGTAGGGGTGGCGGGGATGGATGGGGAGACGACAGACCCGTTCAAAGGTCTCCACCAGCCGGTTGAGGTCATGGAGGTCGAGTCCCGGGTCGAGCCCTTGCGTGTACATGTTGAGGGCCAGGGTGACGATATCGACGTTACCGGTCCGCTCGCCGTTGCCGAACAGGGTTCCCTCCACCCTCTCGCCGCCGGCCATCAGGGCCAGTTCGGTGGCGGCGACGGCGCAGCCCCGGTCGTTGTGGGCATGCAGGCTGATGATGGCCCGGTCACGGTGGCGGAGATGGCGGCAGAACCACTCGATCTGGTCGGCGTAGATGTTCGGGGTGGAGAGTTCCACCGTTGCCGGCAGGTTGATGATCAACCGATTTTCCGGGGTCGGTTCGAGAACGGCCATCACCGCCTCGCAGATCTCCAGGGCGAAGTCCAATTCGGTGCCGGTGAAGCTCTCCGGTGAATACTCGTAGCGGAAGGTGGTCTCCGGGTACCGTTTTTCTTCCTCCCTGAGCAGCCGGGCACCGTGCACCGCCAGTTCGATAATCTCCCGGCGGCTCATTTTGAACACCGTCTCGCGCTGCTGGGTGGAGGTGGAGTTGTAGAGGTGGATCACCGCCTCCCTGGCCCCGGCCACCGCGGCAAAGGTCTTGCGAATGAGATGTTCACGGGCCTGGGTAAGAACCTGGATGAGCACCCCTTGCGGAATCAGCTCCTGCTCGATCAGCTGGCGGGTGAAATCGTACTCCACCTCGGAGGCGGAGGGAAAGCCGACCTCGATCTCCTTGAAACCGATATCGGTGAGCAGGCGAAACATCTCCATTTTTTTCGCCAGACTCATGGGCTGAATCAGGGCCTGGTTGCCGTCCCGAAGGTCGACACTGCACCAGGTGGGGGCCTGGTCAATCCGTTTGTCGGGCCAGCTTCGGTCGGGCAGGGACACCGCCGGATAGGGGCGGTATTTTTTCAGCAATTGCCGGTTCATCGTGGTTCTCCGTGGACAGTGGCCAATGGTTGCTTGGCCGCAACGAAAAAGGCCGCGGTTTCGCAACCGCGGCCTTTTTCGGATTGATTGCGTTTCCCGGTGGGCTACAATCTCTCCGCTTTCGCCACGGGCGCCGGATGCGCCATGGCTAGAGCGAGGAGATGTTCGGGAAGTTGGGTTCGCACGCTGCTCCTTACAGTGGTTGCGCTGCCACAACCAGCCTTACCAGCTAAACCAGTTCCTGCCGGAGCTTCTGGTGAAGTCCCGGGAGAAGTTCCGGGTGTGGTCCCAGGTGGAGTTCCAGGTTGTTAGCCAGTTGGTACATTTTAACCAGTTTGTACTGCCTGCCAATCAGCACGGCAGCAAGACACTTCAGCCTCGCCGCTGCCGTCCGGCAGGGATGGGCGGCAGCGGGACAGGCCGTACCGCACCACAGACATGGCCTGAATCTACCCATCTTGCTGGGCGGTTGTCAAGGTTCAATTCGCCTCCTCACCCTCCCGTGGCCGGGCCAGAAGGAGAAGGAAACACCGCCGGCAAGGACTGAGATCGCCCAATCCTGCCGGCAGACAAAGAGTGTCGGCGGTGGTTTTCGATTTTGTAGCGGTGTTTGCCGGTTGACAGGGCACCGCTTCACCGATATATATTTTTGTTCTTGGAAAAGACGTTCTCTTCAGCGACAATCGACACCAGGCCGAGTCAGCTAGCAACGCAAGACCAGGCAGTTTCGCGCCGGTTCCTGGCCCGTCGGTTGCCCAGATGCCCACCCAAAGATGAAGGAAATTGTAATGGCAAAAATTACCGGCGCCGAGGCGGTTGTCCGCTGTCTGCAGGAAGAAGGGGTGAAAATCATCTTCGGCTACCCCGGAGGGGCGGTCATCGACCTCTATGATGCCCTGATGGACTGCGATATCACCAACGTTCTGGTCCGTCACGAGCAGGCAGCGGTCCACGCCGCCGACGGCTTCGCCCGGGTCACCGGTGAGGTTGGTGTCGCCCTGCTCACCTCCGGTCCCGGGGCTACCAACGGGGTAACCGGTATCGCCACCGCCTACTGCGACTCCATCCCCATGGTGGTCCTCACCGGCCAAGTGCCACGGGCCCTGATCGGCAACGACGCCTTTCAGGAGGTGGATATCGTCGGGATCACCCGACCCTGCACCAAACACAACTACCTGGTCGGCAATCTGGACGACCTGGTCCCGACCCTGCGTGAGGCCTTCCACGTCGCCCGCTCCGGTCGCCCGGGCCCGGTGCTGGTCGATCTGCCCAAGGATCTCATCGCCTCCCGGCTCACCTTTCCGGACAAGGCTCCGGTGAAGATGGCAAATTACCAGCCAAACTACAAGCCCCACCCGGTACAGGTGGAAAAAGCCTGCCGGAAGATGATCGAGGCGCGCCAGCCGGTTCTGTACGTCGGCGGCGGGGTGATTCTCTCCGATGCCAGCCGTGAACTCACTGAACTGGCCCTGTCCCTGAAGATTCCGGTCACCATGACCCTGATGGGCCTCGGTGCCTTTCCCGGCACCCACCAGCTCTCCATGGGGATGCTCGGCATGCACGGCACCTACACCGCCAATATGGCGGTGGCCGAATCCGACCTGCTCATTGCGGTTGGGGCAAGATTCGATGACCGGGTTACCGGCAAGCTCTCCGACTTCGCCACCAAGGCGGAGATCATCCACATCGATATCGATCCCACCTCGATCAGCAAGAATGTGAAGGTGGACGTGCCCATCGTCGCTGACTGCAAAAATGCCCTCCGGGCGATCAACAGCTGGTACGCCAGCCACAGCGAGATTGATCTCGCCGCAGCGGCCACTCGCCTCGAGCCCTGGTACCGGCAGATTGACCAGTGGAAGGAGCGCCATCCTCTCTCCTACACCGACGACCCGGAAATCATCAAGCCGCAGTATGTGGTCGAGGAACTCTGCCGGCAGACAGGCGGCGAGGCAATCATCTCCACCGAGGTTGGTCAGAACCAGATGTGGGCGGCGCAATTTTACACCTTCAACCACCCCCGCCACTGGCTCACCTCCGGTGGCCTTGGTACCATGGGCTACGGCCTGCCGGCGGCCATCGGTGCCCAAATGGCCTTTCCGGGGCGGACGGTGATCGATATTGCCGGCGATGGCTCCATCCAGATGAACATCCAGGAACTGGCCACTGCCCGGCAGTACCACTGCCCGGTGAAGGTGGCGATCCTGAACAACAACTATCTGGGAATGGTCCGGCAATGGCAGGAACTCTTCTACGACCGGCGCTACGCCTCGACGACCATGGATATCATTCCCGACTTCGTCGATTTGGCCAGGGCCTTCGGCGCCGTGGGGCTGCGGGCGACCCGCCGCAGCGAGGTGGAACCGGTGATTCGGGAGGCCCTGGCCACCGACAATGTGGTGCTGATGGACTTCAAGATCGAAAAGGAAGAAGGGGTCTACCCGATGGTTCCAGCCGGCAAGGCGACAACTGAGATGCTCCTCGTCTGAAGGAGAGCGGGGTTTCTTTTATGCTATCCGCGACACCCTATCCAGGAGACTTGTAATGAAACATACCCTCTCCGTCCTCCTCCAGAACAAGCCCGGGGTTCTCTCCCGGGTCACTGGACTGTTCAGCGGCCGCGGCTTCAACATTGAAAGTCTCTGCGTCGCCGAGACCCTCGACCCGACCGTCTCCTGCATGACGGTGGTCTCCAAAGGCGATGTCGGGGTGATCGAACAGATCACCAAACAGCTGCACAAACTGATCGATGTGATCAAGGTGACCGATCTCAGCGACGTGCCCTTCGTCGAGCGAGAGATGGTTCTCCTCCGGGTGAAGGCGGAGGCCAGTACCCGGGCGGAGGTGCTGCGGGTGATCGACATCTTCCGCGGCAAGGTGGTCGATGTCAGCGCCAGAAGTTATGCCATCGAGGTCACCGGTTCCGCCTCGAAAATCGAGGCGGTGATCGACATTCTCCGCCCCATCGGGATAAAGGAGATCGTTCGCACCGGGGTGATCACCATGGCCCGAGCCAGCAAGAACAAGTAAGGCAAGCTCAGCCGAAAACCGCATCCACCATTGGAGGTCAACCGTCCATGCTCACCCCGCAGGTTCCCATCGCCAGGGAAGGCTACCCGTTCATCGCCTTTGCCGCCCTCTGCACCCTCGTTGCCGCCGCCCTTGGCTGGGCCACCGCGGCCCTTCTGCTGCTGCTGGTTACCGCCTTTATCCTCGCATTTTTCCGTGATCCGGAGCGGTTTATCCCAGCCCGGGCAAACGCCCTGCTCTCACCGGCCGATGGTCGGGTGATCCTGGTCGACACGGTGGCGGATGACCAGTTTACCGGCGGTGCGGCCCGCAAGGTGTCGATCTTCATGAATGTCTTCAACGTCCATGTCAACCGGCTGCCCTGTGCCGGGACGGTGGAAAAGGTTCACTACCGGCCCGGTCGCTTTTACTCTGCCGATTCGGTCAAGGGGGGACTGGAGAACGAGTACTGCGCGACGGTGATCCGCACCAATCAGGGCCAACCACTGGCAGTGGTACAGATCGCCGGCCTGATCGCCAGACGGATCGTCTGCTGGCTGGAGCCTGGCGACGCGGTGCTCGCCGGGCGCCGTTTCGGGCTGATCCGCTTCGGTTCGCGGGTGGACCTCTACCTCCCCCCGGAGACAAGCCTCACCGTTCAGGTCGGCGACCGGGTTCGAGCCGGTGAAACGGTGCTCGGCCACCTCCACTGAGCCGGTGCGCATCATCGCCGGTTCCGCCAGAGGCCTGCGGCTTGCCACCCCAGCTGCCGGCAGCCGCGACATCCGCCCCACCTCGGACCGGGCTCGAGAGGCCCTGTTCAATATTCTCGGCACCCACCCCCGCCAGGCCAGGGTCCTCGATCTCTTTGCCGGGACCGGGGCCCTCGGGCTGGAGGCCTTCAGCCGCGAGGCGGACCTGGTGGTCTTTGTCGACAACCACCCCCAGGCCCTGCAGTTGATCAAAAAAAATGTCCTCCGCTGCCTCCGCGGCTACCAGGGCCGTGGAGAGATTCGGGTGGTCCAGCACGACCTGAAAAGGGGGCTGGCGCTGGCCAGCCTGCCAGCGGCACTGCGGCAGAACTACACATTGATTTTTGCCGACCCGCCCTATTCGGAAGACATTTCCCTTGCCATCGTCAACACTATCGGTGACAGTGGTCTTCTTGCCGACCAGGGGCTGCTGGTGGTCGAGGTGCGGCACTCCGTGCAGCTGCCCTACCACCCCCTCGGTCTCAACCTGCTCGACCGTCGGGTATACGGTGAAGCGGCCTTCTGGCTGTATCGTCCCGACCCATCCGGCGCCCTGCCGGCATGATCCGGCTATATCTTTTGTTCAGGAGTCAACCCCATGCGCGCCAGCCACACCCCGTCTTTGGCGGTCTATCCCGGTACCTTTGACCCGATCACCATGGGCCATGTGGATATCATCAACCGGGCCCTCAATCTCTTTGACCGTCTGATTGTTGCCGTTGCCGTCAACTCAGCCAAGGACCCGGTCTTCTCCCTCGACGAACGGGTGGCGATGATTGAGGAGTCCTTTCTCGACCGGAGCCGGATTGAGGTCCACCGGGTTTCCGGTCTCCTGGTCGACTTCGCCCATCGGCAAAAGGCCAAGGCAATTGTCCGCGGCATCCGGGCGGTCTCCGATTTTGACTACGAATTCCAGCTGGCCCTGATGAACCGCAAACTGAACCGGGAGGTGGACTCGGTCTTTTTGATGCCCGGCTTTCGCTGGATTTTCATCAGTTCATCAATCATCAAGGATGCCGCCCGCAACGGCGGGGATATCGGCGACCTGGTCCCTCCCCATGTCCATCGGAAGCTTCTGGAAAAATTTGCCCGGCCGGTATGAACCAGCCAGCCAGCCCCTCTTCAGTCTCCACTCGCCGGCGCTACCTGGGAGTGCTGCTCAGTCTCACCCTGCTCTACCCGGTGTTCCGCTTCATCGGCTACAAGGTGCCAAAGCAGCCCGTCCTGGTACCGATCCACCAGCCCATCCCCCTCACCGGGGTACTCATCACCGAAGATTTTGTTCTTTTTGATCGGGATGGGCGGTGCTGGGCGCTCTCACGAACCTGCACCCATCTCGGCTGCCGGCTGAACTACCACGAAGAGCGGCACAGCCTGGACTGCCCCTGCCACAGCAGCCGTTTTGCCGCCGATACCGGCGAGGTCCTGCACGGGCCGGCGAAAAGAAGCCTCCCCTTTTTTCCGGTCGAAAAAAAAGAGAGCGACCCCTACTATGTGGTCACTCTCTAAGTTCGCCACCAACCAACCTGGTCGACGACTGTGGCGGTGGCTCGCCTGGCGGGAGAGGCCATGGGGCGCCTGGGCCCTGGTCAACCTCCTCCTCTCCCTCCTCTCCGGTCTGGTCGTCGGGCTGCAGTACGAGTACAGCACCCCCTTCTTCTCGGTTTCCGCCATCGACCTGCTTATCCCCTACGGCGGCTTTTTTCGCGCCCTCCATTTCTATTCCAGCCAGCTGTTCTTCTTCGCTGGCTGTGTGCATCTCCTGGCGGTCTACCGAAAAAGTGGCGACTCCCCCAGAAGCGAGTGGTGGAAACTGATTGCCGCCCTGGTGGTGAGCCTTCTTCTTCTCTTCACCGGTTATGTCCTGCGTGGCGACAACACCGGCGTTTCCGCCGGTGTCATTGCCGAGCACATCCTGGTGGCCCTGCCGCTCCTCGGTGAACCACTCAACAATCTCCTCTTTGCCATCGACGACAGCGGCCTGCGCAAGGTGTACCTGCAACATGTGATCGGGCTTGACTTCCTGCTTCTCCTGCTGCTCTGGCAACACCTGCGGCGGTATCGGGTCCGACTGCGGGACAATACCGGCACCGTCGCCATGGTCCTTCTTTTCTCAATGCTGGTCGCCGCCCCCCTGGAACCAGCCCGACCGGGCGTAGAATATATCAGCGGCCCCTGGTTTTTCCTCGGTCTACAGGAACTGCTCCGCTACCTTTCACCGCTTACCGCCGGGGTTGGCATACCCAGCCTTTTCCTGGTCGCCCTCTTCCTGGCCCAGCCGGGCGGCCGCCGGCAACGCCTCTGCCTCTGGGGCATCGGCCTCTGGCTGGGCTGGTACGCCGTCTTCACCCTGATCGCCTGGAACCGCTGAGCGGGCCGGTCGACAACCAGCGTTGGCGACCAGAGGTCAAGCCATCGACGCCTTCCCGCGCAGCTCCCGTCGCAGTTCCGCCAGTTCCAGCCGCAGACCAACCAGCTCCTGATGGAGGTCGGCAACCGTCACCGCCGGCTCCTCAAGTTGAGCAGCGCCGTCGGCAGTTGCAGCAAGGGTCTCCCGAGCCACTGGCTCCCGACGCAGCTCCCAGCGGAGTTCACTGAGCAGCGTCTGCTGCCACTCGAGCACCTTCAAGGTCTCCGGTAGAAGCAGTTCCTGGCCGTGCGCCGGGCTTTCCAGGCAGAGGGCGAGCGCGTCACTGACCGATCGGAGCAGATCCCTGGCCACGCCTCCGCCGTACTCCTGGCCATGCCGGTCAATATGCTGGCCGACGGTGGAGAGCAGCTGCAGAAAGCTCTTCTCTACCGGTCGTCCGGCGAAACGGCCACGGAGAAAATGGATCTCTTGAAAGAGTGCTGCCGTACGGCGCTCTTCCGGGTCTGTGGCAAGGGTTTGGATGGCCGCCCGCAGACCGGCAAGTATTCCCACCGCTGCCGGATAGTCGCCTTCTTCGTCTTCCCCGGGGGTCTCGGCTTCATCCACCTCTTCGGTTTCGTCGCCTTCCTCATCTCCCCCGGAGGTCTCAACTTCATCCGTCTCTTCAGCTACGTCGCCTTCCTCATCTCCCCCGGAAATCTCGACTTCATCCGCCTCTTCAGCTTCATCGGCTTCATCAGGCTCTGGGACGACAAGGGGCAGCTCTTCGTCAGCATCCTCCACGGGGGCAGAAAATTCCTCGTCAAGCACCGGTGCAAAGACCACCTCGCCGTCAACAACTTCCTCTTCCTCGGCAACAGACTCCCCGTCCACTCCGGGCCAAGCCATTTCCATCTCGGTGGGCGGCTCAATCGCCTCCACCTCCGGCAACGCCGCCGTATCAGTGGCAACCAGCTCAGCTGCCACTTCCGGACTCACCTTCTCCTCCATCGCCACCTCTTCCAGCTCAGGGTCAGTCGGAGCCGTCTCTTCCAACTCAGGGTCAACCACGACCACCTCTTCCAGTTCAGGGTCAGTCGGAGCTGTCTCTTCCATCTCAAGCTGTGCCGGAGCCATCGCTTCCCCGTATAATTGGCTGCTTTCGGGCAGTGCAGATGGCATCGACAGGCCGTCACCGTCAGTGGCCGCAGCGATAGATTCATCACGATCGTCAGCAGCCGGGGTCTCGGCATCCTGCTGCCCCTCCTCTTCTTCCAGAGAGAGAGGCATTGCCTCTCCAGCAAAGGGCGGCTGGGCAGCGGCCGGAGTCTCCTCGGTAGCAAAAAAACCGTCAACGGTGCCGGCCACCTCATCGAACTCCTCATCTTCGGTGGTGACCGCGGCAACCAGTTCAGCGTTATAGAGACTCACTTCATCCCTGTCGGCCAGAGCCGGGGCTGGTTCATCACCAAATTTTGGTAATTCCGGTTCATCATCGTCTTCATCGGCATCGCTCTCCACGGCGACCCCTTCCAGGGCCTTACTCCGCTCAACCGATGGCGGTGCCGAGGCCGGAGCACTCTCCTCTTCGAGCCCATCGGCAAAGAACTGTGCCACCACATCAACCTCGCCGTCAGGCCTGTCTTGTTCGGCAATTTCGCTTTCCTTAGCGAAGTTGACCTCGACCGCCGGAGGTTCTACCGGTGTTGGCACGGTGGTTGGGGGCTGTCCGGCAGGGGGGGGCGCCATCGACTGTGCGGCCGGGGCAGCCGCCGGCTCGTCGGCAAAAAAGTCGTCCACCCGGGAGAGAATATGGTCGGGAGCGGCCAGCCCCAGCGATTTTGCCTCGAGATCGGCCTGAAAGCCGCAGATCACCTCATCCGAGACATCGGAAAGTGCCGGTGTGACCACAGCCGACTCGCCAAGGCCCTCCTCATCTTCATCCTCCTCGTCGTCCTCTTCGACAACTGGAGCAGTCCGGGGTGGTGGGGCTTGAGCGGTGGCACCATCACGGTGGCCTGCGGTCGCGCCACCCTGCCGGTCGTCAGCTTCGCCCACTTGGTCAATGGCCGCCTTGAAGGCGTTAAAGCGCTCAACCGCCGGAAAGAGAATTGCCCTTTCCTCCTCTGGTTCTTTTCCCTGACCGGCCACCTTCTCCAAGCTCTGGTAGAAAAACTGCAGCAGCTCGAGAGTATTGCCGTGAGCCTTCGCTCCTTTCGCCTTGAGATAGCCGGTGAGGGTGGCAATCCCCTGGAGAAGGATCCGGGCCGGCCGGCTGTCGGCAAACTGCTTCTCAAGACGGCTCACCTCACCCTGCAGGCTGGCCAGATCAGTATCACCAACCTCCCAGTCAATGGCCAGGATGAGCGCCTTCATCTTCTCCAATTGGGCCGAGCCGGTGCCGGCCATCTTCTCACCGGCGCGCTCCGACCCGGACAATGGCGGCGAGGCAGGCATTTCTTTGCGGCTGATTGCCCGTTTCAGGTTCTCAAATCTTCTCACATCATCGACGAGCAGCTTTTTCTTTTCCTCACCGCCGAGGGTCTCATCGGTGACTATGCGTTCGAGGTTATGGAATAGATTGAGCAGCAGCTTGATGGAATTTGGATGGGAGTCGGCTTTTTTCTGGTAGATATAGCGGCATATCTTTTCCAGTGCCTGAACATAGACCAGATTGACCTTCTCACCGGCCCAGGTCTCCTTCAACTCCTGCAACTCCTCGCTGAACTGGACCAGGATATCGTCGGTTATTTCCCAGTCAATGGAGAGCACCAGGGTTTTCAACCGGCTGATCGGTGCCTCGATATCGGTTGAAAACTCGAACAGATCTACCGGTTCGGAGTAGTACGAGTCATCCATTTCGTCGGTACCGACGGTCAAATCATCGTCGTAGGCATTTTCGCTTTGCTGTTTCACTACAGTTCTCTCTAGAGTAATTTTTTCTGTATTGAAATCACTGACGAAGAGATAATTTTCTTCAACGTCGCGGCGACATTGTAACCGGTAATCGCGCTCGCCTCAAAATAGGGGACCTGCAGGCGGCTGTTGAGATCCTTTTCCAGAACCTCGATGGGCAGAATGGGGATTCCGTGCTCCTTCAGATCAACCTTATTGTACTGCATGACCAGGGGAATTTTGAAGATACTCTCCTTATAGGACTGGAGGTTCTCGTGCAGCTGGTTGAGGGAGCGGATATTTTTCTCCCGTTGTTTCTCCATGGCATCGGCGACAAAGACAATTCCGTCCACTCCGCGTAAAACCAGCTTGCGGGTAGCGTTGTACTTCACCTGACCTGGCACGGTGTAGAGCTGGATCTTGATGTCATAACCTTTTATCTGGCCCATATCAAAAGGCAAAAAATCGAAAAACAGGGTCCGATCACCATGGGTCTTGAGACTGACCATCTCCGAGACAATCTGCTTGCGAAAGGTTCGGTTGATATACTCAAGGTTGGTGGTCTTACCGCAGCGCCCGGGCCCGTAATAGACAATTTTTACCTGGACAATTTTGTCTTTTAAATTGATGAAGCTCAAGGTCTCACTCCCTTAACTGTTGTCTGCGATCAACTCCGCACACTTGCCGGAATTTTCTTCGGCTACCCCTTTTTCTCCCATACCTTGCGTATCTTTTCGATGACGTCGACAACGTTCAGGCGGAGGAATCCCAGTGAGATATCACGTCCAAACATCGAGATCAGCAGCAGTTCCTCATCTATCTTGCTGAAATGGATGTTCGATTCCTGCCCTTTGTGGAACAGCAGGGAGAACTCCTGTTCCCCCACCAGCTTGGCCATGGCGTCGACCGTAGCGAAATTTCCTGCCGCCAGGGCAGCGAAGGAATAGACATCATACTTGCTTTCGCCATTGTCCCTGGCGGTTATGATATTGCCGGCCATATCAATGATGATGACGCAATCTACCCCGAGTTTGATCAGTTTATCCGTCAAAATCGTATCGATCTGCTCCAGTTGCTCTTGACTCACAATCCCATAATTCATGCCACAGACCTCATTGTAATTGTTGGCTTGATTCCACAACCTTCGCAAAAGACGACAGACAAACCGGCGCTCAATGGTATCTGAGAGAAGTTCCCACCCTGGCCAGCGGCCAGCGGCAAATGGCTGCTGGCCAGGCAAAACACAAGCTGTAGGGCTTCGGATAAAGCTCAGCCGCACATACGGTATACCGGCCATGACTAGCAGAGCGGGCAACCGCCACCCATGGCAGCAGTTCGGGTCAGATCCGGCAGTATCAAAAAAATATACAACAAATTTTAACTCTTACCACTATACGATAGTTTCGGGCCCAGATGAAGATTTATTTTCATTTTATAACAAATCCATCCCGCCAGCACCGAGGGCCCGTTCACCGGCAGCCCATTTTCGCCCGGACAGGTCCATTCACAAGGCCAACTCAAGCTCGTTGGCCTGCCTAAACAAAGCTGGAGCACTGGCCGGACAGATACTGATTCAGAGCCTGCAACCTTTTCCTGCCCGGCGACAAACGATTGCAGCACCGACCCGAACCCAGCTGGAACGACTTGCCAAACGGAAAAGGTCGGCCCACAGTTGCAGAACATGACGATGTGGCCGAAGGGAAAATCTTGCTGATTGCAGCTTCCGGCCAATTTTGCTAAAGAGAGGCCGAGGAGACAGCGTGCAGCCACCAACCAAAAACCAGCAAGAACACTGCCAGCCCATCCGGTTGATCGACAGCCATTGCCACCTGGACATGCTTGCCCGGGATGAGGAGCCCGCCGGAATTCTCGATCGGGCCGCCGCCTCCGGGGTAGACCGGGTAGTCACCATCGGTATCGACCCGACCAGTTCCTCTCAGGCTGTGGCTCTGGCACAACGGTTTCCCGGCGTCTCGGCGGCCATCGGCATCCACCCCCACGAGGCCGGCAGAACCAGCGACGGTGACTACCTCCTTCTTGAAGCACTGTACCGCAACCACCCCGGCCAGATCGTCGCCTTTGGCGAAATCGGCCTCGATTACGTCAAGGGCTATGCCGAACCTGCCGAGCAGCGGCGCTGCCTGGCCAGGCAGTTGGAGTTGGCCGGCGAGCTTGGCCTGCCGATCATCATCCACAACCGGGAGGCCGATGTCGATACCCTGGCCCTCCTTCGCCAGGTCGGATCGCTGCGACACGGCGGCATCATGCACTGTTTTTCCGGTGACTGGCAATTCGCCGAGAAGGTTCTGGCCCTGGGGTTGATGGTCTCTGTTCCCGGGATCGTCACCTTTGCCAATGCCCGCACTCTGCAGGAGGTCGCCCGCCTGGTTCCCCTCGACTCTCTGCTCCTGGAAACCGATGCCCCCTTTCTCGCCCCCCACCCCTTTCGCGGCCGACGTAACGAACCGGCCTATCTGCTTGCCACTGCCAAAAAAGTAGCTGAACTTCGCAGTTTGGATCTCGCCGACCTGGCTACGGCAACCACCGCCAATGCGGAAAAACTTTTTTCCCTGCCTGCCGGGCAACCGGCAGTGCCACACCAACCATGATTGCCGATAATCTTGTCCGAATCCGAGAAGAGATCGCCCGGGCTGCAACAGCCTGCCGACGCCGACCGGAAGATATACAACTGGTAGCGGTCTCGAAACTTTTTCCAGCAGAAGTAATTTGCCAGGCATATCAGGCCGGCCAGCACTGTTTTGGAGAAAACTATGTCCAGGAACTGGTCGGCAAGAGGCCCGAGGTGCCGGCCGGGGCAGAGTTCCATTTTATTGGCCAGTTGCAGAGCAACAAGGCGAAACTGGCTGCCGAATGCTGTACCATGGTGGAGAGCGTTGACCGACTGAAACTGGCCCAGGCTCTTCACCGTGCCATGCTGGGAAGCGCCCGGCAACTGGAAATTCTCGTCCAGGTCAACGTCGGTGCCGACCCGCGCAAAGCGGGGGTAGATCCGGCCGGAGCGGCGGAATTCCTTCGCCAGATCAGTGGCTTCGAAACCCTTCTGGTCCGTGGTCTGATGACCATGCCACCGCTGACCGATGACCCGGAAGAGTCGCGTCCCCACTTCCGTCATCTCCGGCAACTTGCCGAATCTCTCCAGCAACTTGGTCTCCTCCCGGCAGAGAGGGTTGAACTCTCCATGGGGATGTCCGGCGACTACCGGGTGGCCATCGAAGAGGGGGCGACAATTATCCGGATTGGCACGGCAATCTTCGGGGTACGGAAGTAACCACAACGCGAGGAGTAGTAAAAGCACTGCCGGTCGGCAGGCAGGGGATGGTCTGAGAACTCCGCCGGGCGATACTTGAAGTACAATTCGGGGTACAATCCGAGGCAAAAGAGAGAAAAGGGCAGGTAGCCTGGAGGAGCAGAAGAGGCAGAAACGACAGGAAAAGCAAAAAGAGGCGGGCGTGGCGAGCAAGCAGGGGCCGGCCAAAACCGGCCCCCGGGGAGAGAAAACTGGTGCGCTATTTTCTCTTCGATGCCCGCTTGGCTGCTTTCAACGGGTTGATCCTGACCTTGATGATGTTGATCTCCGGTTTGGCGTGGGTGGCAAAGTTACAGAAGCCAAGTTTCCACTTGGCGGCCGGCTGCAGATAGCTCCGGCAGTACTCCACCCCCTCCTGTTCAACAACCCGTCCACAGCCCTGACACTTCTCGATAACCGGTTGAAAACGACCATCACTGTAATTTACCGTGGTCTGACTCTGCATCTTCTCCTCCACTCCAGCAGATACCTGCCGGCACGCCGACAGGTGCCAAAAAAAACGGCAACAGACGATGAAACGCCTGCAGCCAGATAATCCAATCTACACGAACCGTGTACTATACCAACAGCCTTGCTTAGCGACAAGCTTTTTTTAAAATGATCGAATTCTCTCTACAGGGGCCTTTAAAACAGTACCGGAGGGCCACAAAGATTGTCGATAGCAAACAAAGCGAGAAGCTTGTAATCATGTGAGCGATGGTATACAATCGATATCACTGCCGGTTTAGCCAACTGCCAGCATACTGACGCTGAGCAGTCTCCCCCCCCCACTCGGAGGTCCGCCATGCCCATCTACATATGGAAAGGAAAGAACACCCACGGCGAAAAGCGAAAAGGGGAGGTTGAGGCACCGGACCTGGCCGGAGCCCAGGCCCAGGTCCGCCGAATGCGCATCAGCAACCCGACGATCAAGGAAAAGCCGAAAGATCTGCTGGAAAATATCTCCTTTTTTAAACCACAGGTAAAAGGGCGGGATATCGTCATCTTCACCCGGCAACTCTCGACAATGATCAATGCCGGTCTCCCCCTGGTACAGGGTCTGGAGATCCTGGAAAAGCAGCAGAGTAACCCCACCTTCAAAAAGGCACTGAACGAGATCCGCATGGATGTGGAGGCCGGCTCAACCCTTGCCGATTCCATGCGCAAGAAAACCAAGATCTTCGACAACCTCTTCACCAACATGATCGAGGCCGGCGAGACCGGCGGTATCCTCGACACCATCCTCAACAGGCTGGCAGTGTTCATGGAAAAATCCATGGCCCTGAAGAAAAAGATCAAGGGGGCGATGACCTACCCCACCGTCTGCCTGGCGATCTCAATCCTCATTTTGATCGTCATTTTGGTTTTTGTGGTACCGGTATTCAAGTCGATGTTCGAGGGGTTCGGCCACAGCCTCCCCCTCCCCACCACGATTGTCGTCAATATGAGTGAATTTTTTCAGGAATATTTTATCTACATCATCATCGCCTTTTTCCTTCTCGGCCTGGGGGTGAAAAAGATCTACCAGACGGAGAAGGGGCGAATAGCCATGGACCGGGGTATGCTCCGCGCCCCGGTATTCGGCATTCTCCTGCGAAAGGTGGCGGTCGCCAAGTTCACCCGGACGCTCAGCACCATGCTCAGTGCCGGTGTACCAATCCTCGAGGCCCTGCAGGTGGTGGCCAAGACTTCCGGCAACAAGGTGATTGAGCAGGCAGTCTTCCGGGTTGGCGATTCCATCGCCGAGGGGCGCCCCATTGCCGAGCCTCTTGAGGAGAGTGGCGTCTTCCCAAACATGGTGGTCCAAATGATCAATGTCGGTGAGTCGGTGGGTGCCCTTGACGCGATGCTGGAAAAGATTGCCGACTTTTATGACGAGGAGGTGGACCAGGCGGTGGAAAACCTCACCGCGATGATTGAACCCTTTATGATGGTCTTTCTCGGCGGGATGATCGGTGGCATCGTTGTGGCGATGTACCTGCCGATCTTCAAGCTCTCCAGCGTCATGATGTAAGGCTGCCGGCCGGCCAGGCAGAGTAAAATGGCCGCATTGCTCCCCTTGGAGAGGGGGGAAAGAAGATAAAATTTGACTTTCTCCACCAAGCGGATATCATTGTCTAGATTTGAACGAATTTAACAGTTCACAGAGGAGAAGCCATGACACTTACCAAGGCCGACCTGGTTCAGCAGGTCTATAAAAATCATGAAGGGTTGACCAAGGCCCAGGCCACCGACTCGGTGGAGGCCTTCCTGCGTATTTCCAAAGAGAGCCTGATCAGCGGTTCGGACCTGCTGCTCAGCGGTTTTGGCAAGTTCAATGTCAAAGCAAAAAGCGCCAGACGCGGGCGCAACCCGCAAACCGGCGACGAGTTGACTCTGGATGCCCGGCGGGTGGTAACCTTCAAGCCATCCGGTATCCTCCGCGACAAGATCAACAACTCCTGACAGAACTGCGACCGGCAGCGGGCAGCGACCGGAGGGTCACTGCCCGGTCAGAGGCCGTGCCCGCTCTTTTCTGCCGCCCGCAGCAATGCCAGAGTCCGACTCCGCAACAAGCACGCCAGCATGTTGGCTGATTGATGCCTGTTGCCGGCCTGTACCCCTTACCGATATCCGACTCGACCCCGAGTGGTCCCTCCACCCTTGGGCCGTTGACCGCCTACCGCCGGCCCTGACCGAATCCCTGACCCTGGCCGGAGTGCTCCACCCACCGCTGCTCCTGCCCACCGCCGGCTGCCAGGGGGGGCACCAGGGCCGCTATACTGTGGTCTGCGGGCTGAGGAGACTGCACTTTGCCCGACAAAACGGTGCCGGGCAGCTCAACTGCCTCTCTCTGCCTGCCGCCACGCCGCCGGAACTGCTGTTGCCGTTGGTCCTGGCCGACCAGCAGAATTGCGGTCCCCTCTCCCTGGCCGAAAAGGCCCGGTTTATCGAGCTTGCCCGACATATTATTGGTGATGAGGCCGTGGTCGGCGGTGACTGGCTGACCAGGCTCTCCCTGCCGAGACGGCCGGCAAGCCTGGCGCTCAGCGAGCGGGTCCTGGCCCTTGACGAGGAGTTGTTGCGGGCCATGGACAACGGCCTGCTGAGCGAGAAGATCTCTCTGGAACTGCTCCGTCTGGCCAGCGACACCGACCGCCTGGCCCTTCTCCGCCTCTTTACCGACCTGGCCATGGGGGAAGGGAAACAGCGCCGTTTTCTTTCCTTGATCAGTGAGATCGCCGCCCGCCGGCAAGAGAGCATCGCCGCCACTCTGGCAGCCGAGGAGATTCAGGCCATCCACCACCACCCGGTGTGGAACCTGGCCCAGAAGATCAGCCATCTCGGCGACCTCCTCCAAGAGCAGCACCGCCCGGCCCTCACCGCCGCCGAGGCAGAATTTGCCAGAAAGGTGAAAAGCCTCCCCCTGCCGGCCAACAGCAGCCTCAGCCATAGCCCATCCTTTGAAAAAGACGAGGTGACCCTGACCACCACCTTTGCCGATCTGGCCGCCTGTGCCGCCTACCTGCGTCGTCTTCAGGGGACCCCGGTCAGTCCCCCCTCTTCCCGGGAATAAACGACCTCGCCGGAGAGAAGCAGATCCTCCCCCAACCGCCGGAGCTCTACCCCCCTCAGGTGCGGGGCATGGGCACGGTCGCCGGCCAGCAGACCGCCGACCAGCGGTTCTCCGCCGTTACCGGCAAAGAGCGGTGCAATGAAGAGATGGGCGTAATCGTAGAGAGCGGCCCGCAGGAAGGAGCCGTGTATGGCACTCCCCCCCTCCACCAGCAGAGAGCAGAGTCCCTCCCCACCGAGGATGCGGAGAACCTGGCGGAGATCGAGACCGGCAGCCGTTCGCTCCACCGGCCAGACCCGAACGCCGAGGTCGGCGAGTCGGGCGGCCCGGTCGGGATCGGCCTCCGGGGCACAGAAAACAAAGGTCGGGGCAGGAGAGTGCTGTTGAAAAAGGGTGGCGGCAAGCGGCAGAGAAAGGTGGCTGTCGACGACCACCCGCAGTGGGTCGCGGCCGCCCCGGCCCGGCAGACGGGTGGTCAGGGAGGGGTTGTCGATGGCCACCGTCCCCCGGCCGACCAGAATCGCATCGACCCGGTCGCGGAGGCGGTGCACCGCGACCTGCGACTCCGGCCCGGTCATCCAGCCGCTTGCCCCTCTGCGGTAGTTCAGGCGGCCATCCAGGCTCACCCCGGCCTTCATGATTACCCAGGGCAGCCCGCTGGTGATATGTTTGCAGAAGGGGCGGTTCAACCGGCGGCACTGCTCTTCCAGCACCCCGCAACGCACCTCAAGGCCCTGTTCCCGCAGAGCGCGGATGCCACTGCCGGCTACCAGAGGGTTGGGGTCGCACATCCCCACCACCACCCGGGAAATGCCGGCCGCCACAATCGCCCGGGTACAGGGAGGGGTCCGGCCGGTGTGGTTGCAGGGCTCGAGGGTAACATAGATGGTCGCCCCGGCCACACTTTGGCCAGCGGCCCGGTTCAGGGCCTCGACTTCAGCGTGCGGGGCGCCGGCCCGCCGATGGAAGCCCCGGGCGATGACCTGGCCATCCCTGACCAGTACCGCCCCGACGCAGGGGTTGGGCGAGGTCCGCCCCAGCCCCTTTCTCGCCTCGCGCAGGGCGAGACGCATATAGGCCTCATCAGCCCGGTGCATCCTCGTCCCCCCGGGCAGCCAGCAGGGCCTTCAACTCGGCCATGAATTCATTGACATCCTTGAACTGCCGGTACACCGAGGCAAAACGGACATAGGCCACCTCGTCGAGGAGGGGCAGATCCTCCATCACCCACTGCCCCACGACCTTTGAGGGAATTTCCTTGGCGCCGAAGTCCTGGAGTTTGTGCTCGATGTTGTCGGCAAATTCGTCGATCCGGTCGCGGCTGACCGATCGCTTTTCGCAGGCCTTCTCCAGCCCGGCGACCAGTTTCCGCCTCTCCCAGGGTTCTCGCCGGCCATCCTTTTTGATCAGGACCGGCAGCATCACCTCCAACCGTTCGTAGGTGGTAAACCGCTGATCGCAGGCCAGGCACTCGCGCCGCCGCCGGGTGATGGTGGCATCCTTGTTCAGTCGGGAATCGATTACCCGGTTGTCGAGATGGTCACAATATGGACATTTCATCGTCGTTCCCCTGAAAAGTCGGTGAAGTTGCTGCCAGCCGGGACACCACCCCCCTCGGCCCGGGGCGGGGGCGGCCACACCTGCCCCCGCAAACGACAAAGAGCCGGGTGCGCAGTGGCCGCACCGGCTCCCTCTCCCTTCTCCCCTCTCACCGGTTGGGGGTCCACGCTCTCCGCCGACACTCAGTGCGGCAACGTCAGCTTATCGACCCGACGCTGGTGTCGGCCGCCGGTAAAGTCGGTGGCCAGCCAGAGGCTGACCAGCGAGAGGGCCTCATCCCGGTCTAGAACCCTCGCCCCGAGACAAAGGACGTTGGCGTCGTTGTGCTCACGACTCATGATCGTGGTGTACTCGTTATGGCAGTTGGCGGCGCGGATATCGGCGTGGCGGTTGGCGGCAATGGACATGCCGATGCCGGTGCCGCAGATGAGGATTCCCCAGCGGCAACGGCCACTGACAATCTCCGCCACCGCCAGTGCCGCATAGTCGGGGTAGTCAACCGCCGCCTCCGACGGGCAACCGACATCGACCACCGCTCGACCCACCTCAAGCAACCGTCTCTTGATCGCTTCCTTCAATTCGAAGCCACCGTGGTCGGCGGCGATGACTATGGACACAGAATCCTCCCGGGTGGTTCAGGAGAGCAGCCGTTTCATGGCAATCACGGCATTGGTCCCGCCGAAACCAAAAGAGTTGGAAAGGGCCGCCCTGATCTCCATTTTTCTTGCTACATTGGGCACATAGTCGAGATCACAGTCGGCATCGGCGTTATCGAGGTTGACGGTCGGCGGGGCAATCTGTTCGTGGATGGCCAAAGCGGTGAACACCGCCTCTATGCCGCCGGCGGCACCTAGCATATGACCAACCATCGACTTGGTGGAACTGACCGCCAGACGGTTTGCCTCGGCACCGAAAACGGTCTTGATCGCCTGGGTTTCGCAGCGGTCATTGAGCGGTGTCGAGGTACCGTGGGCATTGATATAGTCGATATCGGCCGGCTCCAGTCCGGCATCATCCAGGGCCATCCGCATCGCTCTCACCCCCCCCTCGCCATCTTCCGGCGGCGCGGCGATATGGTAGGCGTCACTGCTCAAGCCATAGCCACACACCTCGGCATAGATCTTCGCCCCTCGAGCCACGGCATGGCCGTACTCTTCGAGGACCAGCATCCCGGCCCCCTCGGACATGACAAAACCATCCCGGTCACGATCAAAGGGGCGAGAGGCGGCCTCAGGTGCCTCGTTGCGGGTGGACAGGGCCTTCATCGCCGAAAAGCCGGCAATCCCCAGTTCACAGATCACCGCCTCGGTGCCGCCACTCACCACCACATCGGAGAGACCATAGCAGATATGCCGGTAGGCCTCGCCCACCGCATGGGTTCCAGCGGCGCAGGCGGTGGTCAGGGTGAGATTGGGCCCCTTGCTCTGCAGGGCCATGGAGATGTGGCCGGAGGCCATGTTGGGGATCACCATGGGGATAAAGAAGGGGGTGAGCCGTTTTGACCCTTTTTCCAGCAGCACCTGGTGGTACCTGGTAATGGTCGGCAAACCACCCATGCCGCAGCCGGTGATCACCCCGACCCGGCCACAGTTCTCCGTGGTAACCACAAAACCACTGTCCCGCACCGCCATGTCGGCGGCAACCATGCCGTACTGGACAAACAGATCGAGATGCTTGCCGGCCTTTTTCTCAAAGTACTCGTCAGTGGAGAAATCCTTCACCTCGGCGGCAATCTGCACGGCATACTGACTGCAATCAAAGCGGGTAATAGGACCGATGCCGCTCACTCCGGAACATATATTCCGCCAGGTCTTGCCGGCGCCGGTACCAAGCGGTGTCACCAGACCAACACCCGTCACCACGACCCTTCGCTTCACGCCACACTCCTTTTTCGGTTCTCATCCGGCCTGGACAGGTCCCGGGGAGAACGGCACCGGTGCCGTTTCCCCCGATCAGTGCGGTGGCCTTAAGCTTTCTGTTTCTTCACGTAATCAATGGCATCCTGAACGGTACTGATCCCTTCGGCGTCCTCGTCGGGAATCTCGATATCAAATCCCTCCTCCATCGCCATGATCAGTTCCACCAGGTCCAGTGAGTCAGCGCCGAGGTCATCGACAAAGGAGGCATTGGGTACCACTTTTTCCCGTTCTACACTCAACTGCTCGACAATGATGTCTATCATTTCCTGTTCAATTGCCATTCCCGTTCTCCCTTCCTTGAAAGTAGCCACCGCCTCGCAGCCGTGACATGATTATTCATCTCTCCACCAACGCTCCCATCCCCGTCTACATGTACATGCCGCCGTTGACGTGGATGGTCTGACCGGTGATGTAGCGACCATCCTCAGAAACCAGATAGGCTACGGCACCGGCCACATCCTCCACCGACCCGAAAAGGGCCAGAGGAATCTCTTTTTTTATCTGCTCCTGTGTCTCCAGCGGCAACTGGGCGGTCATCTCGGTCTCGATGTAACCGGGTGCGACCCCGTTGACAGTTATCCCCCGAGAGGCGTACTCGCGGGCCACCGCCTTCGTCAAACCGGTGAGGCCGGCCTTGGCCGCCGCATAGTTGGCCTGGCCAGGATTGCCGGCAAAACCGGAGACCGATGAGATGTTGACGATCCGCCCCCAGCGCTTCTTCATCATCTGTCTGGCCACCGCCCGAGAGCAGAGGAAAGCCCCTTTCAGGTTGGTGTCGATGACTGCGTCCCAGTCGGCATCCTTCATCCGGGCAAGCAGTCCATCCCGGGTGATCCCGGCGTTGTTGACCAGGATATCCACGCCGCCGGCCTCTTCACCGATACTCTTACAGGCCGCCAGAACCGCTTCCGAGTCGGCGACATCGAAGGCGACCAGTCTTGCCTTGCCGCCGGCCACTTCGATCAGCCGGACCGTTTCCGCCGCCGCCTCCTGGCGGCTGACGTAGTTGGTGTAGACCAGGGCCCCCATCGCCGCCAGGCGCAGACAGATCGCCCGACCTATCCCCCGGCTGCCTCCGGTTACCAGGGCAACTTTTCCTGCCAGGCTCATCTTTGCCGAAGCTCCTCGATTTTGTCGATCAATTTGGGGATAACCTCGCTTAGATCACCAACTATGCCATAGTCGGCAACGGAGAAGATCGTCGCATTGGGGTCGCGATTGATGGCGACGATGGTTTCGGCTGTCTGCATTCCGGCAACATGCTGGATCGCCCCGGAGATACCGCAGGCGATGTACAGTTTCGGGGCCACCGTCTTGCCGGTCTGCCCGACCTGATGCGGATAGGGAATCCAGCCGGCATCAACCACCGCCCGGGAGGCGGAGACTTTCGCCCCGAGCACCTCGGCCAGCCGACGCAGGAGGGCAAATCCTTCAGCGCTCTCCAGGCCACGGCCGCCGGAAACCAGGATGTCGGCCTCCTGGATATTTACCTCGGCCGCCTGGCCGACCACCGATTCCAACACCTGCACCCGGCTGGCCAGTTGCCCGGCAGTGGTATCGAGAACGACCACCTCACCCTGCCGCTGCGCATCGAAAACAAGGGCCTTCATCACCTTGGGACGTACCGTGGCCATCTGCGGCCGCGACTCTTCACAGACGATGGTTGCCATGATATTGCCGCCGAAGGCGGGTCGAGTCTGGAGCAGAGCGCCATCCTCCGCCCGGATGGCCAGCGCGGTGCAGTCGGCGGTGAGCCCGGCGTCGAGGAGGGTGGCCACCCCGGGGATAAAGGAGCGACCGATGGCAGTAGCCCCGGCCAGGACGATTTCCGGGCGAAAGCGACGGATGGCGGCGGTGGCCACCGCCGCGTAGGGCTCTTCCCGGAAGAGGGCCAGGGCCGGGTCCTCGACCAGGTAGACCGTGTCGGCACCGTGGCCGATCAGCTGTCGGGCGGCGTCGCCCGTTTCCGCGCCGATCAGCAGAGCGGCCAGGGGAACCCCGCGGGTGTCGGCAAGTTGGCGGCCGATGCCCAGCAACTCCAGAGAGACCGGGGCCAGCTCGCCTTTACGGAATTCGGCGTAGACCCATACCCCGGACCAGTCAGTAAGACGGGTGGCGCCGCTCTTCTCGGCCAAGACGATGGTCAGGGCCCCCGGCGTGCAGCTCTCCACACAGGCCCCGCACAGGGTGCAGGTATCGCCGACCACTGCCAGACCATCAACTACCGCAATGGCGGCAAAAGGGCAGCTCTCCTCGCAGAGGCCACAGCCGATGCACAATTCTTCACTTACCTGCAGCATGCCAACTCCCAATCATTTAAAGATAGCGCCGCAACCGTTCCGCCAGCTGCGCCACCTGCTCGTCGACAGTACCGCTCAGCATCGCCCTGCCGCCCCTCGCCTCCGGGGGGAAGACCTTGACCACCCTGGTGGGGGAACCGGCCAGACCGATGGCAGCAGGCTCGGCACCGATATCTGCGGCGTTAAGGTGGAGGATAGTCTCCTTTTTCGCCTTCATCTTTCCCTTGAGGGAGGGTACCCGTGGTTCGTTGATATCCTTCACCACGGTGAGCAGGACGGGATAGTCCACCGCCACCACGTCATAGCCATCATCCATCATCCGTTCCACCACCAGTCCGGTGGCATCGGCATGGCGGATCTTCTGGACACAGGCGACATAGGGGATGGCAAAGCGGGTGGCCAGCCCCGGGCCGACCTGGGCGGTATCACCGTCAATGGCCTGCTTGCCGCAGAGAATCAGGTCGAAATCACCGATCCGGCGCAGGGCGTGCTCGAGGGTGTAGGCGGTGGCCCAGGTATCGGCCCCGGCGAAGGCCCGATCGGAGACCAGTACCGCCCGGTCGGCCCCACAGCTGATTGCCTCGCGGAGCATCGCCTCGGCCTGGGGCGGACCCATGCTGACCGCCACCACCTCACCGCCGACCGACTCCCGCAGACGAACCGCCTCTTCCAGGGCGTGCTCATCGAAGGGGTTCATGATCGACTGCACCCCTTCCCGGGCAAGGGTGTTGGTCACCGGATCAAGACGGACCTCCTTGGCATCCGGTACCTGTTTGATACACACACAAATCTTCATAGCAAAACCTGTTCAAGAAATCCCGGAAACGGGGGATCGTCGCTGGAATCGGCACCGGCACGGCCTGTAGAGCGAGTGTACAGTGAGTACAGGGAGTACGCGGAATAGACGAGCCGGCCGGCATCACCCGTGGCATCGGCCGCCCCCGTCGCCCTCGCTATGCTCGCTATCCTCGATTTGGCAGGACATCTTTCCGGTCCCACCGCTCAGGAATACTCCTTGTTCAATTCCTGACCGATAACGTTGCGCTGAATCTGGTTGGTCCCTTCGTAAATCTGCAGGATCTTGGCGTCCCGCATCATCTTTTCCACCGGGTACTCACACATGTAGCCGTAGCCACCCATCACCTGCACCGCATCGGTGGCCACCTTCATGGCCACGTCAGTGGCGTAGGCCTTGCACATCGCCGACACCTTGGACATCTCTTTGGGGTGGGCGTCGATATGGCGGGCAGCGGCATAGACCAGGGCCCGGGCCGATTCCACCCCGATCGCCATATCGGCGAGCATGTGCTGGACGGCCTGGAAGGCGATGATCGGCTTACCGAACTGCTGCCGCTGCTTGGCGTACCTGGCCGCCTCGTCCAAAGCCCCCTGGGCCAGACCGACCCCCAGCGCACCAATTCCCGGCCGGGAGAGATCAAGGGTCTTCATCACGGTGATAAAACCGGTCCCCTGTCGGCCGACCAGGCGGTCGGCGGGAATCCGGCAATCCTTGAAGATCAGCTCGGTGGTGGAGGAGGCGCGGATCCCCATCTTCTTTTCCTTGGGGCCGCAGGAGAAACCGGGGTCCCCCTCTTCGACCACCAGGATCGAGGCGCCGCGGGGACCGCGGCTGCGGTCGGTGATCGCCACCACCGCATAGATCTGGGCCTCACCGCCGTTGGTGATCCATTGCTTGGTGCCGTTCAGAACCCAATGGTCACCGTCGAGGACGGCAGTGGTCTGGATTCCGGAGGCATCGGAGCCGGCATTGGCCTCGGTGAGACCGAAGGCGCCGAATTTTTTGCCGGTGGCAACGTCTGGAAGGTATTTTTCTTTCATCGCCTCGGAGCCGGCGATGATGATCGGGTAGACCCCGAGGAAATTGGCGGCAAAGGCGGTGCCGACCCCGATACAACCTCGACCGAACTGTTCGACCGTGAGAGCGATGTCCAGACAGCCGCCGCCAAAGCCGCCATAGGCCTCGGGGATCGGTACGCCAAAGAGATCGGCCTGGGCCATCTGCTTGAGAATCTCCCTGGGAAACTGGTGCTGTTCGTCAAGTTCTGCCCGGTGCGGAATGATCTTTTCGTCAGTGAGTTGTCGAGCAATATCGACAATCATCTGCTGCTGTTCGGTCAAGAAATAATCCATACTTGAAGCCTCCTGTTTACCACTTGATCAGGGTTGCCCCCCAGGTGAAGCCACCCCCAAAGGAACAGAACAAAACAAGATCCCCCCGGTGCAGCAAGCCCTGCTCATCCGCCTCGGCCAGGGCAATCGGGATGGACGCAGCCGATGTATTACCATACTTGCTGACGTTTAGAAATACCTTCTCTGACGGGACCCCGAGACGTTCGATCAAGTTACTGAGTATTCTGATATTGGCCTGATGGGGAATGACCACATCGATGGCTTCGATGGAGATCTTCTCCCGAGCCAACAAACCGCACACCGCATCCTCCATGGCCCGGACGGCGTGCTTGAAGACCTCACGCCCCTCCATCTGCACATGGGCGCCGCTGTTGTCCGGCACCACCAGTTCCGGATTGGTGCTCACCGGAGCATGCATGTAGAGGAGCCGCCAGAGGCCGCCATCGGAGAACATGTTCGAGCCGATCACCCCGCGATCACTGGCGCTGTGGCCAAACACCGCCGCCCCAGCCCCGTCGCCGAAGAGGATGCAGGTGTTGCGGTCCTGCCAGTTGAGGCGACCGGAAAGGGTTTCGGCACCGATCACCAACACCTTCATGGTCGGGTCGGCGCGGATATACTTGTCGGCCAGATCGAGGCCAAAGAGAAATCCGGAACAGGCGGCGTTGATATCGTAGGCAAAGGCGTTTACTGCGCCGATTTCCTTCTGGACAAAACAGGCCGAGGAGGGCATGAGCATATGGGAGCTGACCGTGCCGAGGACCAGCAGGCCAATCTCTTCCGCCCCCACCTCGGCAGCGGCCAGGGCCCTTTCCGCCGCCCGGGCGGCCAGTTGGAAGGTCTGCTCGCCGTGGCCGGCTATGCGCCGGGCCTCGATGCCGGTGCGGCTACGGATCCATTCGTCATTGGTATCGACAATTGTCTCCAGTTCGGCGTTGGTCAGTATTCTCTCCGGCACACAGGCCCCGGTTCCTAAAACAACTGTTCCCATTTTCTATCCGTTTTCCACTGGTTCGGCATAGCCGACCGGGGTGAGGCTGGAGATGATGTCCTGGTTGATGTTGCGCTTCACCATCACCGCCGCGCCGAGAATGGCGTTTTTTATCGCCTGGGCGCTGGAGGTGCCGTGGCAGATGATCCCCACCCCGGCCAGGCCCAGCAGAGGGGCGCCGCCGTATTCGGCATAATCGACCCGCCGGCGAAATGCTTTGAAGGCGTTGCGGGCAAGCAGATAGCCGATTTTTGCCGGCAGGGACTTGACGATCTCATCGCGAAGCATCTGCATCGCCGCCTCGGCCAGTCCTTCGCTGACCTTCAGGCAGATATTGCCGACGAAACCGTCGCAGACGATCACATCGACGTCGCCCTGGAAGACATCCCGCCCCTCGACATTGCCGATGAAATTGAGCGGGCTGGCGGCCAGCAGGGGGTAGGTCTCCTTGATCAGGGCGTTGCCCTTGCCGGTCTCTTCGCCAATGGTGAGCAGTCCAACCCGCGGGTTGGCGACGTCGTTCACCCGGGAGAAGGCGGCAGCCATCACCGCGAACTGGTAGAGGTGGTGCGGCCGACAATCGACGTTGGCACCGATATCCATCAGCACCACCGGTTTCTTCAATGTTGGAAAGATCGAGGCGATCCCAGGGCGGGATATGCCAGGCAGCCGGCCAAGTTTACGGACACCTGCCGCCAGGGTTGCCCCTGAGTTACCGGCACTGACCGCGGCATCGGCCAGCCCCTTGCTCACTTGGTCAAAGGCGACTACTACCGAGGCGTCCTTCTTCTTGCGCACCGCATCCACCGGGTGTTCATTCATCCCGATTACTTCCGAGGCGTGGACAATACCGATCAGGTCGGAACTCGTCGGATCCGGCGCCAGTGCGGCAAGATGCCTGGTCAGCAGTTCCCTCTCACCGACCAGGCTGACCCGCAGACCCGCCTCCTGTACGGCAAGCAGTGCCCCGGCAATCAACTCCTCCGATCCATGGTCACCGCCCATGGCATCCAGGGCTATATGCACGCAACGCTCCTAGGTCAGATCCGTTTCGAGTGCGTAGACCGTTCTGCCATTATACTTGCCACAGTTGCCACAGAGACGGTGCGGTTCCTTCGGTTCCCCGCAGGAGCCGCAAAGCGACAGACCCGGCATGCCAAGGGCGTCGTGGGAACGTCTTTTCCGGGTACGGGAATGGGAATGTCTTCTCTTCGGTAAGGCCATTATACTCTCCTCAAACTTCGGTATCTTTCATACCAGGTTAGCTGTTATTCTCATTGCCGGTGAGTTTTTTCAGTACGGAAAAGGGGGAGTGGCTGCTGTCCGGCGGACAGCGACAGCGATCGTCATTCAGAACCACTCCACATCCGGCGCAGATCCCTTTACAGTCCGCACGGCACAAAATTTTCCAGGGGATGGCGAGGAGAGCCTGCTCCTGGAGGATTGCGCCGACATCAATAATCGGTTCGCTCAGGTACAGGGTGATCGCATCCTCGTCACGGCACTCGTTTTCCGGCGCTGCCGCGGCCTCCTTTCGCGTCGTCACCAGGTAGACAAACTCCCCGTGCAGCCGGCCCGAGGTCTGTTCACCGCAACGGTCACAGGGCCAGTGGCAGCAGCCGTCGAGCCGCCCGGCAAGGTGAACCGTTTCCGGGTCGCGCCGACAAACGGTGAAGGTGGCAGATAGAGAGCACTCCTCACCCTTCAGCCAGGGACCGTCGGCTATGGTGAAGTGCCTGACTGCACTGGTGATTTCGTCAAAAAGCAACTTCATACGGACTACTGGGGCCGTGGCAATCGGCGCAAAGCTAAAATAAAAGAACGGAAAAGTACTCAATTTCTCGGCGATTGGCCAGAAAAAAAACAGCCTCGGGCAAAATCGCCGCAGCACTTCAACGTCCGCGACACTGCTACCTCACGTGCCATCGGCACGTAGGACACTCTCTCGGCACGCACCAGGCTTGCAAAGGGCGAGCACAGAGTGGCGACAGATCGACAGCCTCTCCCAGTCGGCCACCATAGGCTTACAGATCAGAGAACCTGGGCCAGCCGTTCGGAACTTTTGCGGAGGCGAAGAACATTTCTGCTCAACAGCCACCTGAGCAGATCAATGGCCAGGACCGGTTCGCCGGCAACCAGCCGGAAAAAGGCCGCCCGGTGCAAAACCGCCAGCCGGCATGCCGTCGCCGCAGTAACTGTGGCGGCATGCCGGTCATCGGCGAGGAGTCCCCCCTCCCCCACCGGAGCCCCAGTGTCGAGCAGGGCCACCACCTGCATCCGCTCGGCAAAACCGGTGGGGTGCTGGACTGCCAGGCGGCCGGAGAGGAGAAAGTAGAGGGCATCAGCCGCCTGGCCGCCGGCATAGAGTTTCTCCCCGGCAGGCAGGGCAAGCGGCTCGAGTTCGGCACAGAGAGTCCGGGCTGCCGCCTCATCCAGAAAGGGAAAACAGCTCTGCTGCACATCCGGACTGTAGTCGATCATGTCCCTTCCTGGGTAAAGGAGCGGTTCTTCTCCTCCAGCACCTTGACCAGCCCGGCAAAATCGTCGGTGCGGAGAATAGAACGGAACTGTTCCTGGTAGTTGCGGATTAGGCTGACCCCTTCGATATTGATGTCGTAGACCAGCCAGGAGGTCTCCCCCCGGCTCATGATGTAATGCACCGGGATCTTCACCCCGTTATTGTCGAGGAGGACCGACACCTGGGCCCGGTCCTCTTTCACCGCCTCTCCGACGTACTCCAGGGTCTGGCCGGAATAGCCCTCCAATTTACCGATATAGACGTTTTCCAGCAACTTGGTCATCAGGGTGGTGAAGTAGTCCTGATCCTGGGGGCTGATCTCCCGCCAGGTGCGGCCAAGGACGCGGCGGGACATCTCCCGGAAGTCGAAACTCCGGGAGATCAGCGACATGACCTTGTCCCGACGTTGCTGGCGGTGCGCAGCTCCTTTCAGACTCTCGTCACCAAGGACGGCGGTGAGATCCTCGAGAACGGGCCGAAGGTCGGCCAAGGGGCCGGCGGAGGGGGTAGCGGTATTGGCGGGAACGGTATTGTCTCCGGCAGCCATCGCCGGAAACTGCCAGAGGGCGCCGAGAAGAACGGTGAAAAAAAGCACCCTGCGGGTACTCGCTGTCCAGTGCATACAGGTTTTCATTTTGTTCTGCCTGTGGTTTGTAATTGTTGTGTGAGCCGACGGGTACAGGGAGGGGAGGTCCGGCCGGGAGGACGTTCCGCCCCTACTCGGCACTGCCGAAGGCGAACTTGCTGATCAGGGACTCGATATCCACCGACGATTCGGTCTCCCGGAGCATATCGTCGGGAGCGAAGATCTCCTCGTCGCCACCGAGGCTGAGGAGGATATACTTGTCGCCAATGATTCCCTGCGATTTCACCGAGGCCATCGAGTCGGTGGGTACCCTGATATCCCTGTTCAACCGCAGCGCCAGTACCGCCGCCTCGTTTTTGCCCAGGGAGACTCCGGCCACCTCGCCAACGACAACCCCGGCGATCTGCACCGAGGCCCCCTTCTTCACCCCGGCAACGTTGTCGAACTCGGCGTTGAGGATATAGCTCTTGCCACTGGTGAGAAAGGGGACCTCGCCCAGTTGCAGGGCCAGGTAGACCAGGGCCCCAAAACCAATCAGCATGAAGATGCCTACTGTTGTTTCCACTACTTTTTTGCTCATTTTTCCACCAGATGGCTTTGATAGATATCACCCATCGTCGTCTTGACGAACTCCCTGATATGCGGCTTCTCCGACCACTGGATCTCCTCCGGGCTGGCAAAGACCTCCATTACCCCCCGGTTGAGGATGATCACCTGATCGGCAAGGTTGAAAATCTTCGGGATGTCGTGGCTGACGATCACCGAGGTGAAGCCGAAGTCGGCCTGCATGCGGGCGAAGAGATGGTAGATCTCCCGGGTCATCACCGGATCGAGGCCGGTGGTCGGTTCATCGAAGAGGAGAATATCCGGACGCAACTGCAGGGCCCGGGCCAACCCCACCCGCTTCTGCATGCCGCCGCTCAACTGGGCCGGATATTTCTCATCGTGGCCGGTCAGTTCCAACTGGGCCAATGTTGCCGCCACGGCGCTGTGGATCTCCTCTTCGCTCATGCTGGTCCGTTCGCGCAGGGGGAGGGCGACATTTTCAAAAACGGTGAGCGAGTCAAAGAGGGCCGATCCCTGGAAGAGCACCCCGAAATGGCTGCGCAGCTTCTCCAGTTCTCCCCCCCGCACCCCGGTGACATCCCGTCCCTGGACAAAGACCCGACCGCTGTCAAGGGGCATCAGTCCGAGGATAATCTTCAGGGTGACGCTCTTCCCCTGGCCACTGCCGCCGGCAATCACCGTGGTCTTGCCGGTGGGGATGGAAAAACTGACCTTGTCCAGAACCGCTTGAACCGTGCCGTCGGCACGGGTAAAGCTCTTCACCACCTGATCAAAGGCAATTGCCGGGGTCATCAGAGGAGCACCGCGGTGAGCAGATAATCAAAGATCAGCACCGATATGGAGGAGAGCACCACCGCCTGGGTGGTCACCCGGCTGACACTCTCGGCACCGAAACCAGCCCCACGTATCTCGCGGACGAAGTAGCCACGGCCGGCAGAGATCCACACCACCAGCAGGGCGAAGACGAAAGACTTGATCACCCCGAGGCGGATATCATGGTTGGTGACGCTACTCTGCATTCCTTCCAGATAGCTGCCCGGACTCACCCCCATCAGACTCACCCCGGCAACATAGCCGCCGGCTATCCCCACCAGGTCAAAGATGGCGGTGAGCAGGGGGACCGAGATCAGGGTGGCCAGCATTTTAGGGGAGATGAAGTAGCGGAAGGGGTCAATAGCCATGCATTCGAGGGCGTCGATCTGTTCGGATATCCGCATGATGCCGATCTCAGCACAGATCGCCGAGCCGGCCCGGCCGGCAACCATCAGGGCGGTGAGTACCGGACCGAGCTCCATGATCAGGGTGAGGGCGACGGCGGAACCGAGCATCCCCTCCGCGCCGAATTTATTCAGCGAGTAATAGCCCTGCAGACCGAGAACCATGCCAGTGGAGGCAGCGGTAAAGAAAATTACCGCCAGCGAGCCCACCCCGATGAACTGGATCTGGCGGAGCAGCTCGTGGAAACGAAACGGCCGACGGAACAGTCCGCGTACCGCCAAAAGGAGAAAGATGGCCATCCGGCCAAGATCGGCCAGCACATAGAGGCCGCTATTGCCGAGACGGGCGAGGTGGTTGCTCTTCATCAGGGGAGTTCCCGGTTCATACGAGCCAGCAGAAGGAGGCCCGGTACGTTCCCGGGCCGACAACAGGCACTACTCTATAGTCAGCAGGGCGGGAAGTCAACAGCAACCACCGATCAGCCGGGGTCAACTCTTCCGCGGGTCAAAGGTTTCGCGCAGCGCCTCACCGATGAAAATGAGAAGAACGAGCATCACTACCAGGACCAGGAAGGCGGAGAGGGAGAGCCACCAGGCCTCGATATTGGCCTTGCCCTGGGCGAGCAACTCGCCCAGGCTGGGCGTGGAGGGGGGAACCCCGAGGCCGAGAAAGTCGAGGCTGGTCAGGGCGAGAATCGAGGCGGAAACGCGAAAAGGCAGAAAGGTGATGACCGGGGTCATGCCATTGGGGAGAAGATGGCGCCACATGATCCGCAGGTTGCCCACTCCGAGGGCCCGGGCGGCGCTGACGTACTCGAGGTTGCGACCGCGGAGAAACTCGGCCCGGACGTAGTCGGAGAGCCCCATCCAGCTGAACAGGGAGAGGAGGCAGAGGAGGAGGAGGATACTGGGCTGAAAGATCGAGGCGAAGATGATCAGCAGATAGAGCTCCGGCATTGCCCCCCAGACCTCGATGAAACGCTGAAAAAAGAGATCGGTGCGGCCGCCGAAATAACCCTGCACGGCGCCGGCGACGATCCCCACCAGGGTGCCGGTGGCGGTCAGAGCCAGGCCGAAGAGGACGCTCAGACGGAAGCCGTAGAGGAGACGGGCGAAGACATCCCGGCCACGGTCATCGGTGCCGAGCAGATTGTCGCGGGTAGGCGGCGAGGGGACCGGGCCACTGATCTCCAGGTTGATGCTGTTATAGCTGTGGCCGTTCAGGGGGAAAAGCACGCTGTTGCCGGGCTGGTTGAGCTGCTCGAGAATGAAGGGGTCGCGGTAGTCGGTGGTGGTGGCGAAATCGCCGCCGAAGGTGGTCTCGGGATAGTCGAAGAGGACCGGAAAATAGATGCCGCCGGCATAGCGGACAAGAAGCGGCCGGTCGTTACTGACCACTTCTGCCAGCAGGCTGGTGACAAAGAGCAGAGTGAAGAGGAGAAGGCTCCAGTAGCCTCGCCGGCTGCGCTTGAATCGCTGCCAGCGGTTCGACCGCCGCCCGGCCACCGCCTTGCGGTTATCCTTGCCCGGGTGCGATTCAGTCATCGATGGCGGCAAAGCTGATTCGAGGGTCGACCACCACGTAGCTCAGGTCGGAGAGGAGTCGTGAGACCAGGCCGATAATGGTGAAGAAGTAGAGGGTACCAAGGACTACCGGATAGTCGCGGTTGAGCACCGACTGGTAGGCTAGCAGCCCCATCCCGTCCAGGGAGAAGATGGTCTCGATGAGCAGGCTGCCGGTGAAGAACGAGGCGATGAAGTAGCCTGGAAAACCGGTGATGATCGGGATGATGCCGTTGCGGAAAACGTGTTTGTAGAGGACCTGGTTTTCGGAAAGCCCCTTGGCCCGGGCGGTGAGCACGTACTGTTTGCGGATCTCCTCGAGGAAGGAGTTTTTGGTCAGCATGGTCATCACCGCCAGGCTGCCGACGGCACTGGCGGTGATGGGGAGGACCATGTGCCAGAGGTAATCGAGCACCTGCATGGCCGGGCTCAGTTCCGCCCAGTTGTCGGAAACGAGGCCGCGCAGCGGGAAGATCGCCCAGAAACTCCCCCCTCCGAAGAGGACGATCAGCACCACCCCGAGGACAAAGCCGGGGATGGCGTAGCCGATGAGGATCACCGCCGAACTGATCAGGTCAAAGCGACTGCCGTCACGGACCGCCTTCTTGATCCCCAGGGGGATGCAGACTCCGTAGACGATGAAGAAACTCCACAGACCGAGCGACATGGAGACCGGCAGCCGCGACACCACCAGTTCGACCACGCTTCGGTGGTGGTAGTAGGAACTGCCGAAATCAAAGACCAGGTAGTTGCCCATCATGGTCAGAAAACGCTCGAGAGGAGGGCGGTCAAAGCCATAGAGACGCCTCAACTGCTCGATCTTGTCGCTGTCGAGGCCGGAGTCACCACGATAGAGACCGCCGGCCGCGCCGCCGCCCACCTCGCCACCCGCCGCCACCCCCTCGATCTCGGCGATCATCTTCTCCACCGGGCCGCCGGGGACAAACTGGGTGATGACGAAGGTGATCACCATCACCCCGAAGAGGGTGGGGATCATCAGCAGGCAGCGTTTGAGAATATAAAAGGCCATAGTGTTCCCTCAACCGACAGAAGAGAACGGAAAATACCGCAAAACAGCGTTTAATAGAAGAATATTTCTTGTCTTTTTTGTCACCGTTGTGTCTTTTTAGCTAATCAGTGCCGCCATCCCCTGCCACCGGCCCCGGGGAAGGGCAAAGAGCAACTCTGCACCGGGCAGGGAATCTGTAGGCCACCTTGAAAAATGGCATTTCCGCCCAGTCTCTCTGCGTTGAGCGAAAACAATTTGTCCTCGGAATATTAACTCTATGCCTGCGGCAAATTGTTTTACTTCGCCTTGATTTTGAACGGAAATACGAATTTTTCAAGGCGGCCTGAAACCGAATACTGATCACGAAACGGGTCGTTTCCCGCCAAAGGATACCACAGGTATGGACGTGAGCAAGGAACTTATTCAACAGCCGGAAGATCTGGCGGAACTGGTGGCACAGGCCCGGGAGTGCGAGGCTATCGCCGTCGACACCGAATTTTTCTGGGAGAGAACCTACACCCCCCGTCTCGGCCTGATCCAGATCGCCCTCTCCGACGAACAGATCGCCCTCATCGACCCCCTGGCCCTGGAGGATCTCAGCCCCCTTGGCGGGCTGCTCGCCGATCGGCGGGTGGTCAAAATCTTCCACGATGCCCCCCAGGATCTGGCCATCCTCTACCAGGCCACCGGGACGGCGCCGCAGAACATCTTCGATACCCGCCTGGCGGCGGGCTTTGCCAGCCTCTCAGCCACCCTCTCTTTAAGTACCCTGGTCAAGGAGCTGCTCGATATCGATCTGAGCAAGGAGGAGACCCGCACCGACTGGCTGCGCCGGCCGCTGAGTGCCGACCAGCTCCGCTACGCCGCCGATGATGTCCGCTATCTCGGGGCGGTACGGGTGCTGCTCCTCTCCCGGATCATCGGCCCGAAGATCCGGGCCTGGCTGCAGGAGGAGCTCAATCTGCTCAACAATCCGGCCAGCTACGCCGGACCGGCCGACGACCGCCGCTATCTGCGCATCCGCGGTTTCGTCTCCCTTGACCGCCCAGGTCTGGCGATCCTGCGCAACCTCGCCTCCTGGCGGGAGAAGATGGCCCGCAAGCTGGACCGCCCCCGCGGCCACATCATCAAGGACGGCGCACTCCTCGATATTGCTCGACTACGGCCGGCCGACCCGGCCGCCCTGACCGAAAAGTGCCACCTCTCCGCCCGGGCGGTGGACCGCTACGGCAAAACGGTGCTGGCCATCGTCGCCACCAGCCTCGAGCAGCCGGCCGACCGCCAGCCCACCCCCCCGGGGCCGACCCGTCTGAGCAAGAGCGAAAAGGGAGCCCTTGTCAACCTGCGCAAACTGATAGAACTGAAGGGGGAGATGCTCGGTATCGCCCCGACCCTTCTTGGCAACACCGCCGAACTGGAACAGCTGATCAGAACCCTGCACGGCAGCGACCCTGCCCCCCTCACCCCGCTCCGCCAGACCGAGGGGTGGCGGAAGGCCTTTTTGGAGGACTATTTCCGGCGTAACCGCCGGTAATCGCCGGTAATGGCGCCACCCCCCAAGGCGGGCACGACACAGCGCACCCCTGAATCAGCGGATGCGGCCGCTTTCGCCCTTGGGCTACACCGTGCCCGCCATCACCTCTTCGGCAGCTGCTCGAGGTGCCACTGCATCGGGTCGATCAGCTTGAAACCCACCTCCAGCAACCTCTTCTTCACATTGATGACGTTGTTGGTGAGCAGGTAGGGAAAGATTGCCCTCTTTTCGGTATCCCAGTGCCGTGAAACCAGGACGCTGCCCAGGGATATCCGCTCTTCGGTGATGATATCAACGATCTTCTTCAGCTGCCCGCGCTGCTCTTCCACCACGATGCAGAGCAGCGTCCCCGGTTCGTCGATGTTCATCACGTTGACAAAGGCCTTAAGCAGATCACGGGTGGAGAGAATCCCCTGCAGACGGCCGTTGTCGTCCACCACCGGCAAGGCCCCCACCTTCTTTTTCTGGATAATGAGCAGACAGTCCTGGATGGTGTAGTAGGGGTAGATGGTCTGCGGATTGCCGGTCATGATCTCGCTGATCGGATGGCCGCTGATCCGGGCCAGGGTCTGTTCGTAGTCGGCCTTTTTCAGCAGGGTCGAGGGCATCGCATCGCGGAGATCACGATCGCTGACGATCCCCAGCAGCTTGCCGTCGCCGTCGACCACCGGCAGGTGGCGGATGCCCTTCTCGGTCATCAGTGCCCTGGCCTCGCCGATGGTAAGGTCGGGGCCGGCGGTAATCAACTCTCTGCACATTCTGTCGCTGATAAACATGGTGCCTCCTGGTACGCACGTTCTCGCCCGGAATCACTTGCCGGGCATACTCTATATGGGGGGAGCGGGACTGCCGTTCAGCGCAATCCAGCCATGATTTTAAGATGATTCTCGATCAGTAACGGCAGGACGTCGAGGTTGTACCCCCCCTCCAGCACCGAGACCATCCGCCCGCCGCAGCAACGCTCGGCTAGATTGACCAGCATTTCCGTGATAAAATCGTAGCCGTCGGTGGAGAGGTTGACCCCGGACATCATGTCGCTGACATGGGCATCGAAACCGGCTGAAACGATGATGAATTCCGGATCGAAACGCTTCACCGCCGGGACCATATCCTGGGTCATCAACCGCCGGTAATCCTCATCCCCGCGGCCGGGGAGCACCGGAGAGTTGACCGTATACCCCTGCCCTGGCCCGCTCCCCTTCTCGAACTCCCGGCCGGTGCCGGGGTAGGCAAAAGAGGGGTGCTCGTGGATCGAATAGTAGAAGACAGTGGGATCCTGGTCAAAGATATGCTGGGTGCCGTTGCCGTGGTGGACGTCGAAATCGATGATCGCCACCCTGCCCACCCCGTGTTTCTGCTGGAGGTAGCGGGCACCGATGGCGACATTGTTGAAGTAGCAGAAGCCCATCGGTTTGTCCACCTCGGCATGGTGGCCGGGGGGACGGACGGCGCAGAAGGCGTTGTCCACCTCGCCGGCCATAACTGCAGTGAGGGCCTGGAGAACCCCGCCGACGGCGTAATAGGCCACCTCATAGGTCTCCCGGCAGATGGCGTTGTCGGGGTGCTCGAACTCACTCAGACCGAAATTGCAGGCCTCCTCGAAACGGATAATGTAGTGGATGTTGTGCACCGCTTCGATCCAGCGCTGGTCGGCGCGAACAGCCGGCAGTCGGGCGAGTTGCGGCAGCAGGCCGGAACTTTCCAGCCATTTGATGGTGGCCGACAGCCGTTCCGGGCATTCCGGATGGTATCCGCCGGTATCATGGCGCAGGTAGCAATCATCGTAAACAAATCCAGTTCTTTTCATAACTTCGATCCCGTTGTTGGCTTCTTCCCCTTCTCGTCGGCCATCCCCTCGATGACAGCCGGCAACGCCAGTACCGCCCTTGCCACCAGCACCGCAGACAACTTCTCAGCCGGTGCGCTCGTCCCGGGAGAGGCTACGGTGCGACCCGGACCAGAACCCTTCCCTGCTGTTCCCCACGAAGAATCCGAGAAATCTCCGGATCCAGATCGACCAGATCGACCTCCCGGGCCAGGGTGGCCAGTTGCTTCGGTTTCCACTCCCCTGCCAACTTCTGCCACACTTCTCGACGATGGGCCATCGGACAGTTCTGCGAATCGATCCCTACCAGGCTCACCCCGCGGAGGATGAAGGGAAAGACGTTGATCGCCAGTTCCGGCGAGGCGACATTGCCGCAGCAGGCAACCACCCCGAGAGAATCGGTGGCCTTGATGGCTGCGGCGAGGATCTCTCCACCGACGCAGTCTACCACTCCGGCCCACACCCCCTTCAGTAAGGGCCGCTCATTGCCGGCCACCGCCTCGGCCCGGGAAAGAAGCCGCCCCGCCCCCAGGGAAGTGAGAAAATCGGCCGCCGCCGCTTTGCCGGAAACGGCCGCCACCCGGTAGCCAAGAGTGGCCAGGATGGCCACCGTTAGGCAACCCACCCCGCCGCTCGCACCGGTAACAAGGATTTCTCCCCGCTCCGGCGGCACTGTCCGGCTCAGGGCGGCCACCGCCATGCCGGCGGTAAAACCGGCGGTGCCGAAGAGCATCGCCTCGCGCAGGCTGAGTCCAGCCGGCAGGGGGAGGACCCAGGCTGCCGGTACCCTGATGTACTCGGCAAAGCCACCGGGGGTGTTCATGCCGAGATCGTAACTGGTGACAACCACTGCCTCGCCAACCGCAAAGGCCGGGTCACTGCTCTCGGCAACCACTCCGGCGGCATCAATCCCCGGCGTGTGCGGAAATTTTCGGGTCACCGAGCGGTTGCCGCTGGCGGAGAGGGCATCCTTGTAGTTGAGCGAAGACCAGGCCACCCGGACCAGCACCTCCCCCGCCGGCAACCCATCGAATTCCTTGTCGATCAGACTGCGGGTAAACGTCCCCTCGCCATCTTCCGACACCTGCCATGCCCGGTACCTTTTTCCCATGTCACCCTCCGGTTGCGCCGTCGGCAATTGCCATCCTGTTTGCTGTTCAACTTTTTCCACTGTTTTTGGCAGTTTTCCCGGCAGAGTCCCCGGCACACCTCTTCACCCCGTTTCCCGCCCGGTTTTCAGCGCCCGTATACAGGGTTGAACCTAGCATCTTTAGGGTAGAATTTCCATGCAATTTTTCCCCTCTTCCACCCCCATCCTCGGGTGGCGAGCACGGAGGCGCCGAATCGACACACCGTTTTTTCTTGACAACGAATCAGGCTCTACGGTAGATGTAATGAGTAACAGTGTTACTAATTGAACCCTTAAAGCAGCCATCACTTGATAAAAAACTATTATATTTAAATATTTAAAAGCATATATTTGCTATCAAGACACGAACAGCACCTTTTGCCACTTTTAAAGAGGCGATGACAAATATTCAGTCTACAAATTGATTACATTACATATTTTATTTCATCTGTTCCGCCAAAGATATCTGGAAAAGGCCGGTTAATGCAGCCTACGATAACAATGTTCAAGAGACTGTCCCCGTAACCAGCCCGACAACCCTTGCAGGAGTCTCGCATGTCTGCCGACAAAATCGCCACTCTTCAGGAGAAGAAAAGCAGACTGGCCCTTGGCGGCGGCCAGCAGAAGATCGACAAACAGCATGCCGGCGGCAAGATGACCGCCCGGGAGCGGCTGGTCACCCTGTTCGACCCCGGCACCTTCATCGAGAGCGATGCCTTTGTCAAGAACCGTTGCAGCCGCTTCGGCATGGACAAACTCGACTTTGAAGGGGAGTCGGTGGTAACCGGCTACGGCCAGGTGGAGGGCAGGCTGGTTTATGCTTTTTCCCAGGACTTCACCATCACCGGTGGCGCCCTGGGAGAGATGCACGCCCGCAAGATCGTCAAGGCAATGGATGCGGCGGTGAAGGTGGGTGCCCCCATCGTTGGCCTGAACGACTCCGGCGGCGCCCGAATTCAGGAGGCGGTGGACGCCCTCTCGGGCTATGGCGATATTTTTTTCCGCAACGCCATCTACTCCGGCGTCATCCCGCAGATCTCGGCGATCATGGGGCCCTGCGCCGGCGGTGCGGTCTACTCGCCGGCCCTCACCGACTACATCTTCATGGTCGACAAGACCTCGCAGATGTTCATCACCGGCCCGCAGGTGATCAAGACGGTGACCGGCGAAATCGTCAGTGCCGAAGAACTGGGCGGCGCCATGACCCACAACCGGGTCTCCGGCAATGTCCACTTCATTGCCGAAAACGACGTCACCTGCCTCGCCGCTATCCGCCGCCTGCTCGGCTTCCTCCCCGCCAACAGTATGGAACGGGCCCCGGCGGCGGCAACCGGCGACGACCTCAACCGTCCTCTGCCCGAGTTGAACAGCATCATTCCCGAAAGCCCCAACCACGCCTACGATATCCTCGAGGTGATCCTGCCCATCGTCGACCAGGGCGATTTTCTCCAGTACCAGCCTCATTTTGCCACCAATCTGATTACCGGTTTTGCCCGGATAAACGGGCAATCGGTGGGGATTGTCGCCAACCAGCCGCAGGTGATGGCCGGCTGTCTGGATATGAACGCCGGTGACAAGGCGGCCCGCTTCATCCGCAGCTGCGATGCCTTCAACATCCCTCTGCTCACCCTGGTCGACGTCCCCGGATTTCTCCCCGGCACCGCCCAGGAGTACGGCGGCATCATCCGCCATGGCGCCAAGATCCTCTATGCCTACAGCGAGGCCACCGTGCCGAAGGTGACCCTGATCACCCGCAAGGCCTATGGCGGCGCCTATGTGGCGATGTGTTCCAAGTCGCTGGGGGCCGATGTGGTCTTCGCCTGGCCGACAGCCGAGGTGGCGGTCATGGGTTCGGAGGGGGCGGTGAACATCATCTTCAAAAACGAGATTGCCAAGGCCGAGGAACCCCAGGCCGCCAAAGAGCGGATTCTCGCCGAGTACGCCGCCGAGTTTGCCACCCCCTACAAGGCGGCGGAACGGGGTTTTGTCGACGATGTTATCGAACCGCATACCTCCCGGCAGCGAATCATTGACGCCTTCAACATGCTGGCCGGCAAACGGGAGCGACGGCCGGCCAAAAAGCATGGCAACATTCCCCTGTAAGAGGAGACGACGGCAATGATGGAACTTCTCAGTCAGCTCGCCGACCCGGAGGTGATCCACACCCTCTCCGCCAGCGACAAGCTGCTGGCCGGCCTTGCCACCACACTCCTCGGGATGGGAATCACCTTCCTCGCTCTGATCGTCCTGCAGGTAGTGATCGCGGTCATGGAGAGGCTGCTCAACCGCTCCGGCAAACCACTGCCGGTGCCAGCCCCACCCCGCCCAGCGGCGGCAGTTGCCGCGGGCTCGGCCACCGACAACCGGGAACTGATTGCTGTGATTACCGCCGTTCTCGCCAACCAGCTGGGAACGCGGCCGGAGCGGATCGTGATCAGAAACATCGAAAGCGTCCACAACCAGCAACCGGCCTGGGGCCGGGCCGGGATTATCGAACAGATGAACAGCAGACTCTAGCCAAGCCGGAGGTTTTGTCATGAAAATGTTTCGTGTAGTGGTCAACGGCAGTGAATACCGGGTGGGCATCGAAGAGCTTGCCGATGAGGAGAGTAAACTTCCGGCGGCAACAGCCCGTCTCTCCCCAGCCGGCGGCAGCGGACCGGCCAGCCCCGCCACCGCCTCGGCCCCGGCTGGCCGTGGCGGGGCGCGAACGGCTACTGGCGGTGTCACCCGGGAAGTGGCTGGAGCGGTCCGCGCCCCCCTGCCAGGGACGATTCTGCAGGTGGCAGTCCGCCCGGGGGATACGGTCAGCCTGGGCCAAACCCTGCTGGTGCTCGAGGCAATGAAGATGGAAAATGAGATCAAGGCACCCGCCGAAGGCCTGGTTGCCGAGGTACCGGTGAGCCAGGGAGATTCGGTCAACGCCGGTGATCTTCTGGTTCTCTTGACCAGTTGAGGGAGGAGACCCCGCCATGCTCGACGCACTGCTCCATTTTCTCAAGGGTTCGGGTTTCTTCGGCTTGAACGTGGGGGCCGTAACGATGCTGGCCATTGCCTGCCTCCTCCTCTACCTGGCCATCGTCAAGCGCTTCGAACCGCTCCTCCTGGTTCCCATCGCCTTTGGGGTGCTTCTTACCAATCTCCCCTTCGCCGGGCTGATGGCCGAACCGGTCCTGGAAGTGGGGGCAGACGCCATCCACACCCTCCAGCCGGGCGGCCTCCTCTACTATCTCTTTCAGGGTGACCACCTGGGAATCTTCCCCCCCCTGATCTTTCTCGGCGTCGGGGCGATGACCGACTTCGGCCCGCTGATCGCCAACCCCCGCTCCCTCCTCCTTGGCGCCGCAGCCCAGTTCGGCATCTTCATCACCTTCCTGGGAGCGGTCTTCTCCGGGCTGTTCACCGCCCAGGAGGCCGCCTCCATCGGCATCATCGGTGGTGCCGACGGGCCGACGGCAATCTTCCTCTCCTCTAAACTCGCCCCCCACCTCCTTGGCCCCATCGCCATCGCCGCCTACTCCTACATGGCCCTGGTGCCGATCATCCAGCCACCGATCATGCGCCTGCTCACCACCAGCAGGGAGCGGGCAATCAGAATGACCCAGCTCCGGGAGGTGACCAGGCGGGAAAAGATCATCTTCCCCATCGCCGTCACCATCATCGTCTCGCTGATCGTGCCGGCCGCCGCCACCCTGGTGGGCATGCTGATGCTCGGCAACCTGTTTCGCGAGTGCGGCGTGGTCGGCCGTCTCGAGGACACCGCCAAAAATGCCCTGATCAACATCATCACCATCTTTCTCGGCATCACCGTCGGTGCCACCGCCACCGCCGAACAGTTCCTGAAGGTGGAGACCCTGGCCATCCTCTCCCTGGGGGTGGTCGCCTTTGCCATCGGTACCGCCTCAGGGGTGCTGCTCGCCAAGCTGATGAATCTTCTGTTCAGGATGAACATCAACCCGCTCATCGGCTCGGCCGGGGTTTCGGCGGTACCCATGGCCGCCCGGGTCTCCCAGACCATCGGCCAGCAGGAGGATCCGGGCAATTTTCTGCTCATGCACGCCATGGGCCCCAATGTCGCCGGAGTGATCGGCTCGGCGGTGTCGGCGGGGGTACTGCTGTCGCTGTTCGGTCAATGAATGGCCGGTTTCTGCGCCCTTTTGCTGCATACCGGTGAGCGATCACTGGCCGGCGCCACTCATCGCCTGACCAGCGGGGCTTTTTCCTTGAAAAGATCCGGCCGATACAGTAGAGAGAGAACTGGCGGTAATGCTGTTACCCTTAAGCTGGATAAATTGGCTCCAAGATATTTACTTATTTTTTTTATCATTTAAAACCAATTTGTTAGATTTTATATATTCGTAATAACAACGCTCTTTCAATACCAACGGCCCCGACACTGCGGCGCCACCCTCAAAACCTCCGGTCCACCATGGCAGAAGAACTCAACGAAGATATCCGACGGCGCCTGGAAAAGGCGGTCCTTGAGGTCTTTTCCGACTCCGACTTCCACCGTGCCTCGATCCGCGACATCGCCACCCGGGCCGGCGTCAGTTTCACCACCATCTACAAGCATTACGGCAGCAAAGAGCAGCTGGTCTTCGCCTTTGTCGACATCTGGATGGGCAAACTCACCGACCGGATTGTCGACCACCTCCAGGGGATCGAGAATCTGAAGGAAAAATTGCGCAAGGTATTCTGGCTGCAGCTGGATTACTATGAACGGCACGAAGGACTTGGCCGGATCGTCTTTATGACCCTGCCGATGAAGACCTGGATGAGTGACACCAGCTTTGCCCAGCCTCGGATGATGTCGCTGATGATTGATGTTCTCCGCCAAGGCCAGCAACAGGGCATCCTCAACCATCAGGTCCGTGCCGGTGTCCTGCTCGACTTTCTGATGGGTTTTGTCCAGCGTAGTTTTTTCATGTGGATCCTGCGTGGCCAGAAAGAGTCGTTGAGTGCCCAGGCCAACGTCATGTTCGAGATGGTCTGGCAGGGAATGGCCCAGCCATCGGAGGCTCACCCCAGGCCAATGGCGGAGGGACGGGAACAGCCAACTTCCCGGACTGGTGACGCAAGCCACTGATATCTCTTTTTTACTACATCCACCAACAATTTTTCATCTGGAGAACGTCTATGAAAATCCTGCAGATCGACCACCTCGGCATCGCCGTCAACAGTATTGACGAAGGGAAGAACTTCTGGTCGGGGGTCCTGGGGCTCCCCTTCCAAGGGGCGGAAACGGTTTCCGAACAGAAGGTCACCACCGCCTTCTTTCCGGTGGGGGAGAGTGAGGTTGAGTTGCTCGAATCGATCTCAGCCGATGGCCCGGTGGCCAAATTCATCGAAAAGAAGGGGACCGGCTTCCAGCATATCGCCTTTCGGGTCGAGGATATCGACGCCGCCCTGCGGGAACTGAAAGAGAAGGGCGTGCAGTTGATCGACCAGGAACCACGCATCGGTGCCGGTGGGGCGCGGATCGCCTTCCTCCACCCCAAGGCCACCGGTGGCATCCTGGTGGAACTCTGCCAGCGGGACTGAACCACCCTTTGGCAACAAGATGGCGCAGCAGTGAGTTCCCCAACCGCTCCTCTTCAGGCGGTCAGCCAGGCAGCCAGCCGCAACCGGGCAACCGGGCAACCAGACATACGGAGCGGTGGCGATCACACCACCGACAGCAGAACAGAGCGGTTTTTCTTCGACAATGCGGCTTGCGGCCGAACAGCCGGAGCACCCGGAGCATTTTAAGGCCCGATTCTCACTCAAGGAGCAGCGTATGGCACAGCATCCACAGCATCAGCAATGGCTCAAACTGACAGAAAAGCAGATGAAGGGCAGGCCGACCTCCGAGTTGGAATGGCTCACCCCTGAGGGCATCCGGATCAAGCCGCTCTATACCGCCGAGGACCTCGAAGGGCTGGAATCCGTCAATACCCTGCCCGGTCTCGCCCCCTACCTGCGCGGACCCATGGCCACCATGTACACCGGCCGCCCATGGACCATCCGTCAATATGCCGGCTTCTCCACCGCCCGGGAGTCCAACGATTTCTACAAAAAGGCCCTTGCCGCCGGCCAGAAAGGCCTGTCGGTGGCCTTCGATCTGGCCACCCACCGGGGCTATGACTCCGACCATCCCCGGGTCTACGGCGACATCGGCAAGGCCGGCGTGGCCATCGACTCGGTGGAGGATATGAAGATACTCTTCGAGGGCATCCCGCTGAACGAGATGTCGGTATCGATGACCATGAACGGGGCGGTGATCCCGATCCTGGCCGGCTACATCGTAGCCGCCGAGGAGCAGGGGGTGGATCTGGCCCAACTCTCTGGTACCATCCAGAACGATATCCTCAAGGAGTACCTCACCCGTAACACCTATATCTACCCCCCGGGGCCCTCGATGCGGATCGTTTCCGACATCATGGCCTACTGCTCCCAGCACATGCCCAAATACAACACCATCAGCATCAGCGGCTACCACATGATGGAAGCCGGCGCCAATTCGGTGCTGCAGACCGCCTTCACCATGGCCGACGGGGTGGAATATGTCCGGGCGGCGTTGAAGAGCGGCCTCGATATCGACGCCTTCGCCCCCCGACTGTCCTTTTTCTTCGGGATCGGCATGAACTTCTTCATGGATATCGCCATGCTGCGGGCGGCCAGGTTCCTCTGGCACCGGCTGATGCAGCAGTTCTCACCGAAAGACCCGCGCTCGTCGATGCTGCGCACCCATTGCCAGACCTCCGGCTGGAGCCTCACCGAGCAAGATCCCTACAACAACATCATCCGCACCACCCTGGAGGCGATGACCGCGGTCCTCGGCGGCACCCAGTCGCTGCACACCAACTCCTTTGATGAGGCGATCGGCCTGCCCACCGATTTCTCCGCCCGGATCGCCCGCAACACCCAGATCATTATCCAAGAAGAGTCGGAAGTGTGCCACGTCATCGACCCCCTGGGCGGTTCCTACTATCTCGAATCACTCACCGCCAGCATCGTCAACGAGGCACAGAAGATCATCGACGAGGTGGAGGAAATGGGCGGCATGGCCAAAGCGATCGAATCGGGGATGCCGAAGCTGCGGATCGAGGAGTCGGCCACCCGCAAACAGGCCAGGGTCGACCAGGGGCTCGACGTCATCGTCGGGGTGAACAAGTACCGGCTGGCCGATGAGAAGATCGACTTCGAGATCCGCGAGGTGCCGGCCTCGGTCCGTGACGAACAGATCGCCAGGATCGCCACGATCAAGGCGAGCCGTGACAACGCCGCGGTGGAAAAGGCCCTCACCGAATTGACCGTTGCCGCCACCGGCAACGGTAATCTCCTTGCCGCCGCCCTCACCGCGATCCGGGCTCGGGCCACCATCGGCGAGGTCTCTACGGCCATGGAGCAGGTGTTCGGTCGCTACGTCGCCTCCAGCCGTTGTGTGGCTGGTGCCTATTCCTCAGAATACCGGGAGGAGAATACCGTGATTGCCGCCATCCGTGAACGGGCCAACCGCTTTCTTGAACTGCAGGGGCGGCGGCCACGGCTGCTTGTCACCAAGATGGGCCAGGACGGCCACGACCGCGGCTTCAAGGTGGTGGCCAGTGCCTTCGCCGACCTCGGTTTCGACGTCGACATCAGCCCGATGTTCCAGACCCCGGAAGAAGTGGCTAAGATGGCCATCGAAAACGATGTGCACGTAGTCGGAGTCTCCAGCCTGGTTGCCGGCCACAAGACGCTGATCCCGGCCCTGATCGAGGAACTAAAGCGGGCGGGCGGTGGCGAGATCATCGTCGTCGCCGGCGGCATCATCCCCCCCGGCGACTACGAGGCCCTCTTCCAGGCCGGGGTGCAGGCAGTATTCGGTCCGGGGACACCGATCCCCGATTCGGCGGCGCGGACCCTCAGCCTGCTGGAGGCGAAATACCTCAGCTGAGGGTGCACCCGAGTCGACTGCGGTCCCTTGCGGTTCCGGCCCCTCTCTGCAGGGGTGGCCGGAACCACCCGCCACTTTTTTCCCCTCAACCTTTCGGCCACCAACTGCAATGCTGAAAACTCCACAGGAATACGTCGACGGGGTTCTGGCCGGCGACCGCCTGCTGCTGGCCAGAACCATCACCCTCATCGAGAGTGCCCTCCCCGCCCATCAGGAATTGGCCCGGAACATTGTCGAGATGCTGCTGCCCCATACCGGCAAAGCGAACAGGATCGGCATAACCGGCGTCCCCGGTGCCGGCAAATCGACCTTCATCGAGAGCTTTGGCAGCATGCTCACTGAGCAGGGCCATCGGGTAGCGGTGCTGGCAGTGGATCCCTCCAGCAGCCGCAGCGGCGGCTCAATCCTCGGTGACAAAACCAGGATGGCACGCCTGGCCGTCGACCGGCAGGCCTTTATTCGCCCCTCCCCTTCCGGGGGGAGCCTTGGCGGGGTGGCCAGGCGGACCAGGGAGAGCATGCTGGTCTGCGAGGCGGCCGGCTTTGACGTGATCATCATCGAGACGGTGGGCGTCGGCCAGTCGGAGACCACCGTCGCCTCCATGGTCGATTTCTTCCTGGTACTGATGATTGCCGGAGGGGGTGACGAGTTGCAGGGGATAAAGAAGGGGGTGCTGGAGATGGCCGATGCCATCGTCATCAACAAGGCCGACGGCGATAACCGGCTTCGCGCCGAACTGGCCCGCAAGGAGTACAGCAACGCCCTGCACATGCTGATGCCGGCGAGTGCCAACTGGACCCCGCCGGTCCTCACCTGCAGCGCCCTGGAGGAGAGTGGTATCGAGGAGATCTGGCAGCGCATCGGCGAGCACCACCGAATAATGAGCGAATGTGGCGAAATGGCCGAAAAACGGGCAACCCAGGCCCTTGACTGGCTCAGCTTTCTGCTCGATGACGGCCTGCGCCGCTGGTTCCAGACCACCGCTGAGGTAGTGGCCCACCTCCCCCGCCTGCAGGAAGAGGTGGCGGCCGGCAAAACCACCCCCACGGCGGCAGCAGCCACCCTCCTCGCCACCCTGCACGGTCGCGACGGCTGATAGAGGTCCCCAAAAAAGAGTGGGGGCACCGCCCTCTAGCGGTGCCAGCCGGCGAAGGTAAGATAGCGTTCGGCTATCTTGCCGATCTCCCCACCGGCCAGCATCTCGGCACTGACCTCTCTGATCTTGCGGGCCGGTGCCCCGGCATAGATCGCCCCCGACTCCACCCTGGTCCCTTGAGTGAGCACCGCCCCGGCGGCAATGATACTGTTGCTCTCCACCCGGCAGCCGTCCATGACGATCGCCCCCATCCCCACCAGCACCTGGTCGGCGATG
>JAABSV010000014.1 GCA_011390165.1 Desulfobulbaceae bacterium | reverse complement strand
ATCATCGACCGGCGCACCTTTTTTCAGGAGGTCGGCCTTGATGGCGCCAAAGGTATCCATTATGGCCGGCGTGACATCAATCAGGGGAAAGATTTCCTTCAACCGGTAAACCTTGGCCAGATTTTCGGTAACCTTTTGCGAACGCTGGGCGCCAAACACCAGTTCCCCGTAGGAAACAACGGATATTGCCTTTGGATCGGCAGAATATTTTTGAAAATTTGCCAGCACCGCCGACTCGCCCTTGAGGGAATATATCAGGGTATCGGTATCGAGGAGATACATTACAAAATCTCCTTGAACCGGTGGGTGGCTTTTCGCTTACTGCGGATATCTCCGACGATCTCTGCCGCTGTCCTGTCGTCTTTCCAGGTCGAACAGAGTGACAGAAATTCTTCAGTGGCGTTTCTTTGTCGAGCCGACCGGGAAAGATGTTCCTTTAAAATGGCGATAACCTGCTGGCTGATGGAGCGATGCTCCTGGGCAGCCAACCGGCCGAGAGCCTTGTATAATTGGTCATCAATCGATTTGACTTGCAGTGTTGCCATATTGCTACCTCCTTGTCGTGATGGGTGGAGTGCAGAGAATACCGGGTATTTCATGCCATGGCAACCATTATGCATGCAAAGCCCCCCACGGCACACAACACATATTCCCCTTCCCATCAGCGTCCGTTTCCGGTATTTCTACGGCCGGAACCACTCCCGGCGCCAGCCGGCGACGGATGACGGCGGCAATCGGGAATGCCAGGCACCCCAGCCGCGGCGGGCGGCAACGGACGGCGGTAATTGGCGCAAACGATGGCAGCACCGGGTACCCCGCCGGCAACCGGCGGCGACGAGAACCAGGTGCACCGCCGCCAGAGGAGGACAATGGACGAACAGAACCCGGAACTGCATCTGGCCGAGGAGTACCTCCGCGACACCGGCTGCAACATCTTTCTCACCGGCAAGGCCGGTACCGGCAAAACCACCTTCCTGCACGGGGTGAAAGAGCGGGCCGGCAAACGGCTGATCATCACCGCCCCCACCGGGGTGGCGGCAATCAATGCCGGCGGGGTAACCCTCCACTCCTTCTTTCAGCTCCCCTTCGGCCCCTTTCTCCCCGGCAACGAGGATGCCCGCCGGCACCGCTTCACCAGCAGCAAGATCAACATCATCAAGAGCCTCGACCTGCTGGTGATCGACGAGATCAGCATGGTCCGGGCCGACCTGCTCGACGGGGTGGACAGTGTCCTCCGCCGCTACCGGCGCAACGAACAACCCTTCGGCGGCGTCCAGCTCCTGCTGATCGGCGACCTCCACCAACTGGCCCCGGTGGTAAAAGAACAGGAGTGGCAGCTGCTCCAGCCGCTGTACGACTCCCCCTATTTTTTCAGCAGCACCGCCCTCCGCCGCAGCGAACTGGTGACCATCGAGCTGGCGAGGATCTACCGCCAGGCCGACGACCATTTCATCCACCTGCTCAACCGGGTCCGCACCAACCGCCTCGACCAGGCCACCCTGCAAGCCCTGAACGAACGCTACCGCCCCGATGCGGACGGGCAGGAGATAGCCGGGGCGATCACCCTCTGCAGCCACAACCACGGTGCCGAACGGCTGAACACGGCCCGGCTGGAAGCCCTTGCCGGCCGCAGCTCCCGCTTCCAGGCCACCGTGGAGGGAGACTTTCCGGAACATGCCTACCCCACCGCCGCCACTCTGGAGGTGAAGATCGGCGCCCAGGTGATGTTTGTCCGCAACGACCAAAGCCCGGAAAAACGCTATTTCAACGGCCGCATCGGCCGGCTGGCCGCCGTCGACGGCGAGACCCTGCGGGTACGCTGCCCGGGCCAAAATGGCGGCGAGGATGAGATCGCCGTCGAGCCGACAAGCTGGACGAACATCCAGTACCAGCTCGACCAGCAAAGCATGGAGCTGAAGGAAAACATTCTCGGCACCTTCCGCCAGTTCCCTTTGAAGCTGGCCTGGGCGATCACCATCCACAAGAGCCAGGGGCTCACCTTCGACCGGGCGATCATCGATGCTCAGGCAGCCTTTGCCCACGGCCAGGTCTACGTTGCCCTCAGCCGCTGCCGCAGCCTGGAGGGGATAGTCCTCAGTGCGCCGCTCACCACCAAGGCAATCCGCAGCGACCAGGCCATCGACCGCTTTACCGCCGAGCGGGAAGCACCCAGCCCGGCAAAGCTGGCCGAGGCCAAGCGCCTCTACCAGCAGGGGCTGATCCTCGACTGCTTCGACTTCCGCCAGCTGGCCACCCTCCTTGGCCGGCTGGTCTTTCTGGCCCGGAGCAACCCCGGCCTGCTCCAGTTGGGCGGCGGCCTGCCGCCGGCCGAACTGCAGCTGCAGACCGAGACGGAGATCTGCCGGGTGGGGGAAAACTTCCGCAGGCAACTGGCCGCCCTCTTCCCGCCTGATGCCCTGCCGGCCACCGAGCCGGCGGTGCTGGCCAGGCTGGCCAAGGCCTCTGCCTATTTCACCGACAAGTTTACCGCCGGCATCGAGCCGGCGCTGGCCGAAATGGTGGTGGAAAGTGACAACCAGGATATCCGCAAAAAGGCCAACGCCCTGCTCAAGCTGCTCCGCCAGGAGTCGGCGGTCAGACTGGCCGGGGTGCGCAGCTGCGCCGACGGTTTCTCCGCCCGGGAATACCACCGAGCCCTGGCCGCCGCCGCAGTGCAGGCAACCACCACCGCCAGGACGGCGGCAGCCGCCCGGACAGCGCTCTACAGCGAGGCCGATGTCGGCCACCCCGAGCTCTTTCAAAGCCTGAAGGAGTGGCGGAGCCAGACCGCCCGGGAGGAGAATATCGCCCCCTTCCAGGTGCTGCACCAGAAGACCCTGGTGCAGATCGCCATCCACCTGCCGGAGAGCGACAGCGAGTTGAAGAAGATCCGCGGCATCGGTAACCGCCTGGCCGAACGCTACGGCGGGCCGCTGCTGGCCATGGTCCGGGAGTACCGGCAGCGGCACGGAATCGATGAGGTGGTGCTGCCCGCCGCCGGGGCGACAGAGAGCTAGAGCGGCGGGAACACGGACGGGGCCTTATGGGGGCGGTGCCTCAACCCACCATCACCAGGCCCCGCGCCAGTTTGCTCAAGGTCTCGGTGCCGTCGGCGGTGACCAGGACGTCGTCTTCAATCCGCACCCCGTTGCGGCCGGCGAGATAGATCCCCGGCTCGACGGTGTAGACCATCCCGGGGGCCAGCCGCTGCTGGTTGTCGGCCCGGATATATGGGTCCTCATGGCACTCGAGGCCAAGGCCATGCCCGGTCCGGTGGGTAAAGAAGGAGCCGTATCCGGCCGCCTCGATTGCCTGGCGGGCGGCCCCATCGACCGCCGCACAGGCCACCCCCGGCCCACCGGCAGCCCGCCCGGCCCGGTTGGCCGCCAATACCGCCTGGTGGATGGCCACCGCCTCGGCATCGACCCGGCCGACGGCAAAGGTTCGGGTGAGGTCGGAGGCGTAGCCGTTGTGGCTGGCGCCCCAGTCGATCACCAGGAGGTCCCCCGCCACCAGCCGCCGGGCAGAGGGCCTGGCATGGGGGTTGGCGGCGTTTGGGCCGGCGCTGACGATCGGCGCAAAGGGCAGGTTGCTTTCCGAGCCGTTGCGGAGCAGTTGCAGGTGCAATTCGGCGGCGATATCCTGCTCGCTGACCCCGATCTTCACCAGGGGCAGAGTGGCGGTGAGGGCCTCCTCGGCAATCTGCACCGCCCGGCGGATGGCGGCTACCTCGGCGCCATCCTTGCTTGCCCGCAGGGCGGCGATCAGCTCGCTGCCGTCAACGAACTCCAGGCCGCTGCCGGCAGAGCGGAGCAGGTTGTACTCGAGCAGCCGCATTTGTCGCGGCTCCACCGCCACCCTGCCTCCGCTCAAGGCGAGCCAGTCGAGGGCCCCGGCAAAGACAGCCGGCCAGTCGGCCGGGTTCTCCCCATAGGGAAAGGGGGTGAGCAGGGTAGTGTCGGCCAGTTTGGCCATCTCCAGTTCCGGCAGGATGAGCAGCGGCCCCTTTGCCGGGCCGATCAGCAGCACCACCGGCCGTTCCATCAGATGAAAGTGGAGGCCGCTGAGGTGGTAGAGGCTTGGCCCGGCGTTCAGGGCGACTGCCGCCAGCCCGGTGGCGGCCATTTTTTCCTGCAGCCGGGCTATCCTGCCGGCATGGTTGATCTTTTCCATAAATGCTGTTCTTCCTCCGGGTGCGCTTGATTGTCGCGTTTCGCCAGTTCAACAGTTCATAAGTGCATAAGTGCATAAGTGCAAAATTTTACCGATTATACGCCGGCCGGCGCATTTTACCAGCCCGATTTTCTCCCCCTTGCCAAGGGGCTACCCGACCAAACCCTCCCTCACCCACCCTTTTTGCACTTTTTTTCGATAATTGTTGCCTGGACCGAAATATTTATCTTGTCAAAGCGAATGCCAGGACGTATAGTCCAGTCTTCCATGTATCCCAAATCAGTCTTTTCGAGATATCCTTCCGGGCAGTACTGCAAGATTCGATACTTTAAAAGAAGTTGGCGAGAAGTGGAATTTACGGAACCAGCAAGATTCTTTTTTGGTACTCTGCCGTTTGTCTACCGAATGTTTCTCTACCGAATGCAAGCAATCTCTTACTTCCTCCCTGTTCGACAGTGTCGCTATTGCCAAGCTGCTTGAAGAATGTCTCTCTGGCCTCTCTATGCAGTCCGTGCAACCCAAACAGTCCAGGCAATCCATGCATACCATGTGCTGGATCGGGAGCAGTATGCCGATCAATCTTGAGGCTGGTTCCATGAACCCCGTCGCCCGGCCGGCAACTGCCGCTGCCTGCGACGATGCCTTCGCCCTGTCCGCCATGTTTGTCCGGCCTGTCCAGTCCGTCCAGCCATTTGCTGACAGAAATTTACCAGATCTATTTCCAGTTCAAGCCAGTTTTCCTGTCGATCCCCCCTGTACGGCAGCAGTGTATCGGAACATGCAGGTCGAGGCTGAGTTGTCCTGAAGGAGCAGTATGAGTTTTCACCATTTTTCCTTTCACCCACAGATTACCGAGGCCATTGAGCGGTGCGGCTTCACCACCCCTACCCCGATCCAACTGCAGGCTATCGCCCCTATCCTGGCCGGACGCGACCTGCTTGGCCTGGCCCAGACCGGCACCGGCAAGACGGCCGCCTTCATGCTCCCGACCATCCAGCATCTGCTCGACGCCCCCGGCCGCCATGTCAAGGTTCTGGTGCTGGCCCCGACCCGGGAGTTGGCCGAACAGATCCACGAGTTCACCAGCAGCGTGCTGGCCGGCACCAGACTGCGCAGCATCGCCCTCTATGGCGGGGTCTCGAAGAACGTGCAGATACAGAAACTGCGCGCCGGCATCGAAATCATCGTTGCCTGTCCCGGCCGTCTCCTCGATATCCTCAATGACCGGGCAGTGGACCTCAGCCGAATCGAGACCCTGATCCTGGATGAAGCCGACCATATGTTTGACAAGGGCTTCCTCCCCGATATCCGCCGGATACTGAAAAAGGTGCCGGAGAAACGGCAGTCGCTGGTTTTTTCCGCCACCATGCCGGAGGCAATCAGCCACCTGGTGGAAAATATCCTCCGCAACCCGGTGAAGGTCGAGATCAACCATACCCGTACCGTCGAGAGTATCGCCCACTCGGTTTACGGAATCGAACAGGGAGACAAGCCGGAACTGCTCATCCAGCTCTTGCGTCAGCCGGAAGTGATGACCAGCACCCTGGTCTTCACCCGCACCAAGCACAAGGCGAAAAGCCTGGCCAACCGTTTGGAAAAAGAGGGCTTCCGGGCAACGTCGCTGCAGGGCAACCTCTCGCAAAACCGCCGGCAGCAGGCCCTGGATGGCTTTAAAAGCGGCACCTACAACGTCCTGGTGGCCACCGATATCGCCGCCCGCGGCATTGATGTCAGCGGCATCAGCCATGTGGTCAATTTTGATATCCCCGATACCGCCGAGGCCTATATCCACCGCACCGGCCGTACCGGCAGGGCCTCGATGAGCGGCGAGGCGTTTACCTTCGCCACCCGGGACGACTCGAGAATCCTCCGGGATATCGAGCGGACCCTGGACGGCCCGATGCAGCGCCAGGCCGTGAAACTGCCTGCCGCCGCCCAAACTGCCGGCAGCAACAGGCAGACCGTTTCGCCGCCGGCCCCGCCGGCGGAAATGAGAGCTCCCGCCCCATCTCCGCGCCAGCGTGGCCGGGGCGGTTCATCGTCCGCCGGAGTCTTCGGCCTGCGGACGCGTAGCAGGAACTGAAATGCACAATGCATGACAGACCGCACAGAGGTATCGACGTGATGCATTCTGTGCATTAGCAACGGTCTCGATAGGGGCCGGCCACAAAAGTGTGCGACAGGAATCGCACAACACTTGAAAGGAGTTGGTACAATGGCTGAAGGAACTGTAAAGTGGTTTAATGATTCTAAAGGATTCGGTTTTATCGAGCAGGACGGCGGCAAGGATGTCTTCGTTCACCACACCGCGATCCAAGCCCAGGGCTTCAAATCCCTAAGCGAAGGCGAGCGGGTAAGCTTTGACGTCGTCGATGGCGCCAAAGGCCCGGCTGCGGCGAACGTCGTCAAGCTGTAAGCTTCCCGGATCTATCATAGCTCCAGGACAGGGGCCCCGCCGGCAACGGCGGGGCCCCTTTGCGTTGCCACTGTCGCCTCACATGTTGCGCTTCCTCCTCCTCTTTGCTTTTCTCTTCCTTGTCGTCGTTCTGCTGAACTGCGATCAGCCCCCCCATGTAACCAGTTTACGGGAGGTGCTGCAGCACGAGATCGACGCGGTGAGAGAAAAACTTCCCACCTACCGGTTAACGGTTGGCGCCCATCGCGGATCATCAGTCCGGCACACGGAAAATACCCTGCCGGCACTGCGGGCGGCAGATGCCGACAGCAGCTATGCATTTGTTGAATTTGATGTGCAGTATACCAAAGATAAGCAGATTGTCCTGTATCATGACCGTCGGCTCTTCCGCCTCTTTGGCAAGAGTGATGCACTCGGCAGTACCAAATATGCCGATCTTCTTCAGCTTACAGGCGGTGAAATTGTCCTCTATCAGGAGGCTATGGCGGTCATCGGCAAGAAAATCAATCTGGAGATCAAATCGCAGGGGAATGAGCAGGATGACCGGCGGATGGCAGATGCGGTTATTGCCGATATACAACAGCGCGGTCGAGAGAGGGACGTCATGGTCAGTTCCATCTCCAGCGAGGTGATCCAGTACATCACGGCACACTATCCAGATATTCAGACCGGCCAGATTTTTTGGCTGACCTGGTCAACCTATCTGCACTTTGAAGCCCTGACCGAAGGGCTGTATGAGAGGTTCAAGGCCACGGGTGCCGATTATCTGTTGCTGCATGTGGCCAACCTCCGCAACATTGAGGACCTGCTCAAATTCAAACCAGCCGGCAAGACGGTTATGTTCTGGGACTTCGACGACCGAATGTATCTCGTCCATAAAGACCTCGGCGACCGATTGTGGGGGACCTCGGTTTTGTCAGAGATCCGGCGTCGCCTCTGTTTCAGCGTGGCTGAACTGGTCAGGTAAAAAGTGCTGCAGGAAAAATTGCCGGCATAATAGGAGATGGCGCTGGTAATCCCCGGAAGCTTTACAGTATGATATCGACAGATCGACCCCGCTGGCAACAATCGGCCCTCTTCTTCGTCCGGGGAGGCTCCGCGCCGAATCCAAACCCTGTACACGGCAGCCACCATGGCAAAAAGCAGCCCAACGAGATCCAGTGTCTCTGCCAGCATCAAGGAGAACCGGCTGATCATCACTCTTGCCGGCCCCATCTCCCAGAAGGAGGCGGAGAGGATATACACTGACATCCGCTTCGCGGTGGCCGATCTCAAGCCGGGCTTCTCGGTGATCACCGACCTCAGCCAGTCGAAGATTGGCCACCTCAGCGCCATAGGCACCTTCCGCCGGATCACCCAGTTTCTGAAGGAAAAAAAGGTAGGCCGGGTAGTCCGGGTGGTGGGGAAGGCACGGATCATCTATCTGCAGATGCTGCAGGTGGCCACCCCCGACTCGAACTACAAGCCGGTCTATGTCGAATCGATGGCGGCGGCCCGGGAACTCCTGGCCGAAAATGGCTCGACTGCGGAGCAACCAACTCCGGGGGAGACGACTGCAGAGCAATCGACTGCGGAGGGGCCGGCGACGAAGAAACCAAAAGAGGACGAGACGGAAGCGCCCTGAAAAGCCCTGCATCCCTCCCCACTCAGCCCCCCGGTTTCTCCTTTTTCCAACTCTTCTCGGTACCCTGGCGCAGCCTGGAGATATTTTCCCGGTGCTTGTACCAGATCAGTGCGGCCACCACCGCCGCGGTGCCCACCTGGAGTGACGTGGCGCCGAGGAGATGGAGCCAGAGGGGGATGAGGGCCGAGGCGAGCAGGGAACCGACCGAGACAAAGCCGCTGAGGGCAACAGAGGCGACAAAGAGGAACAGGCTGATCAGAATCGCCGGCGGGGAGAGGTAGAGAAAGACCCCGAGACCGGTGGCAACCCCCTTTCCTCCCCGAAAACCAAGGTAGACCGGGAACATATGGCCAAGCACGGCGGCCACGCCGGTGGCCGCCACCACCATTTCCCGCTGCCCTGGCTGCTCGGCGGGCAGCGTCGCCGCCAGGGCCATGGGCAGAAAACCCTTCAGGCAATCGCAGGCAAGGGTGAGCAGGCCGAGTTTTTTGCCGAGAAGGCGGCTGACGTTAGTGGCGCCGATATTGCGGCTCCCCTGGCTGCGGACATCGACACCGGCGAGCCTGCCGATCACCAGGCCAAAGGGGATCGACCCGAGGAGATAGGCAAAGAGGGGGAAGGCAAAGAGGAGTACAGCCGAGGACATGGCCCGGTCACTCCTTGGCCGCCAGCTGTTTTTCGATTCGGCGGCGGAGATGCCGGGCAATCTCCTCGTCGCGGAAGGAGACGATGGTCACCGGCGAACGCTGAAAAAGCCGCTCGGCCACCGAACCGGTGAAAAGCTGGCTGAAGTTGTTGGACTTCACCCCCATCACCACCATATCCACCCCCTGGGTCACCACCAGCTTGAGCAGCTCATCAGCCGGCGCCCCGACACAGAAGGAGAAGGTGACCCGTTCGTCGCCAAGGGTCAGCTCGCCGATCAAGCGGTCGAGAAGTTCCCGGCGCTCCTTCTTCACCGTTTCCAGGTAGTGTTCGATATCCACCTTGTAGCCGAAAGAGGTGATCTTGTCGACCGCCTGAAGGTCCCTTTCGTTGATCACATTGACCACCAGTAGTTCCGCCCCGGTGGCGGCGGCCAGATCGGCGGCGTAGTGGAGGATCGCCCGGGAGTGCTCGCTGAAGGCGATCGGTACGAGAATTTTTTTAACCATGGCTTGCTCCTGCCAAAGATACCTGCCGACCAGCCCGCTGCCGCTGCAAAAAGATCAGCAGGGCAAGCAGGGCAAGGGCCGGAAGAAACATCCACTCCTTCACCGGCCGTTCGGTCGGCAGGTGGATGGTGACGATCTCCTGGTCGAAATCGATCTTTGCCTTTTCCGCCGGGCTGCCGAAGCCGACCATGTCGACATACACCCGCCCTTCCTCCTCTCTGGTCTCGATACCCAGGCCGCGCAGTTTTTCCTCACCACCCTCTTCGTTGCCGACGGTCAGCATGATCGCCATCTCAAAGGGGGTGCCGTTCATCCGCTCGCCGGCCAGGGTGAGGCGCAGCTGCTCGCCGGGGGAGATGCGGTCGAGAATCTGCACCAGTTCGCCGGCCGGCCGGTCATCGAGCGGCGGATACAACTCATCCCAGTAAAAGCCGGGCCGAAAGAGAGTGAAGGCGATGAGCAGCAGGGCCAGGGTCTCCCACCAGCGGTTTTTGACCAAAAACCAACCCTGGGTGGCGGCGGCAAAGACCAGCATCGCCACCACCGCCCCGAAGACCACCACCACCAGGTGGACCCAACTGCCGATACCGATCATCAGCAGCTCGGTGTTGTAGATGAAGATAAAGGGGAGGATGGCGGTGCGGATATCGTAGGCGAAGCCCTGAATACCGGTGCGGATCGGGTCGCCGCCGGAGATGCCGGCGGCGGCGAAGGCGGCCAGCCCCACCGGCGGGGTATCGTCGGCAAGAATTCCGAAATAGAAAACAAAGAGATGGACGGCGATCAGCGGCACAATCAGGCCGTTCTGGGCACCGAGGCTGACAATCACCGGCGCCATGAGGGTGGAGACGACGATGTAGTTGGCGGTGGTCGGCAGGCCCATGCCGAGCAGCAGGCTGATCACGGCAGTAAAGAGCAGGATCAGGGGCAGACTGCCGCCGGAGATGAACTCGACGAACTCGGTCATCACCAGACCGATGCCGGTGAGGGTTACCGTGCCGACCACGATCCCGGCGGCGGCGGTGGCGACGCCGATGCCGATCATGTTCCGGCCACCGGCCACCATCCCGGAGACCATCTCGGTAAAGCCGCGTGAAAAGCTGCGGCCAAAGCCATCCTGGGCCCCCTGCAGGCGGCGGAAAAAGCTTTTCAGCGGGTGTTGGCTGAGGACGATGAGGATCAGCAGCACAGTGGCGTAAAAGGCGGAAAGAGATGGGGAAAAACGCTCCACAACCAGGCACCACATCAGCACCACGATGGGCAGGAGATAGTAGTAGCCGGCCTGGGCGGTGGCCGCCAGTGGCGGCAGTTCGAGCATCTCGGTGCTCACCTCGAGGTCCGGTACCCGGCAGGCGAACATGATCAGCAGCAGGTAGGCCACGACGATCAGGACACAGATGATCCAGATTGCCCCCTCACCGGCCACCGTCTTGATCCAGCCCAGGCCGTAGTAGGTGCAGCCTCCGATGATCACCAGGCCGAGAGCGACAAGGAGAAAGGTGAGAAGGCTCCGGCCAAAGCTGCTCTTCTTCAGTCTCGGCAGCCCCTCCAGCCCCATCTTGCAGGCCTCGAGATGGACGATGTAGATCAGGGCGATGTAGGAGATGACCGCCGGCAGAAAGGCGTGCTTGATCACCTCGATGTAGGAGATCCCCACGTACTCGACCATCAGGAAGGCGGCAGCCCCCATCACCGGCGGGGTAAGCTGGCCGTTGGTGGAGGAGGCCACCTCAACCGCACCGGCCTTCTCGGCGCTGAAACCGACCTTTTTCATCAGGGGGATGGTGAAGGTGCCGGTGGTCACCACGTTGGCGATGGAGGAGCCCGAGACGAGGCCGGTCATCGCCGAGGAGAGGACCGCCGCCTTGGCCGGTCCGCCGCGCATATGGCCGAGACCGGCGAAGGCGGTGCGGATGAAGTAGTTTCCGGCCCCGGCCGCCTCAAGCAGGGAGCCGAAGAGGACGAACATGAAGACCATGCCGGTGGAGACCCCCAGGGCCACCCCGAAAACCCCCTCGGTACTCAGCCAGAAATGGGACATTCCCTTGGTCAGACTCGCCCCTCGGTGGGCGATGACATCGGGCATGAAGGGACCGGCGAAGGTGTAAAGGAGAAAGACCGAGGCCACCACCATCAGCGGCGGACCAAGGGCGCGGCGGGTAGCCTCGAGAAGGAGGACCAGGCCGGTCACCGCCACCCAGAGGTCAACCGGCTCCGGTTTGCCCGGTCGAGCCGACAACTCGCTGTACATGATGTAGATGTAGGCGGCGCAGAAGGCGGCGACAAAGGCCACCAGCCAGTCCTGAATCGGGATGTAGCGCTTCGGCGAACTCTTGAAGGTGGGAAAGGCGGTATAGGAGAGGAAGATGGCGAAGGCGAGGTGGATGGCCCTGGCCTCGGTATCGTTGAGGACCAGAAAATTGACCATGAAAGGGAGCGGCGAGGCATACCAGAGTTGGAACAGGGTCCAGGCGAGGGGGACGAAAAAGAGCACATTCCGGGAAATTGCCCCCTTTGGTTTGCGACCGCCGGTATCGACCTCGGCGACCAAATCCTGCACTTCGTGGGCTTCGGGCTGTTCGCTGGCCTTGGTCATCGCTTTTTGCTCCCTCCTCCCGGTTATCGTTCACCGGTACACCACCGCATTGCGCAGGCCAACTGACGGTACTCTCATTTTTGGCCCGGGGATATCGCCCCATGACACAACACTCTTCCTGATATGTCAAGCCATTTATGGTGATATACGGCATCCTGCGACGGTCAGGGAAGGTGGGTGTGACTTGTGGGCCGTTCGTGTTTACTGTACCCCTTTACCAGCAGGCCATTTTCGCCCGTTCATGCCACCTCACGTAAACCAACTCTCGCTCGGCGGCCTGCCTGAACGAAAATGGCGCACTTGCTGAACGGGTACAGATCCGGGTTCAGCGGCTTTTTGCTGCTGCACTGAACGATTACTGTTTACCTTGCGGAAGTATGGTCGATACGACCGGAGTATGGTAGATTGCCGGGCTGATTTCCCTACCCGGCTGTAATTTCTGACCAGCAAGAGGACAACGCCCGATGAGCATCCTGAAAATTTACCAGTACCCGGAGGCTGTTCTCCGCGAGGAGACGCGGAAGGTGGAGAGCTTTGACGACGAGTTGGGCAAACTTGTCGAGGATATGGCCGATACCATGTACGCCGCCCCCGGTATCGGCCTGGCCGCACCCCAGGTGGGCCGTTCGCTGAAGGTGGTGGTGCTCGATACCAGCCGGGACGCCGACAGAAAGTACTTCGCCATGATCAACCCGGAGATCATCGCCCACGAGGGGAGCCAGTTCGACGAAGAGGGCTGCCTGAGCGTACCGGAGCTGATCGCCCAGGTCAAGCGGCACCGGCGGGTCACCGTCACCTTCCAGGACCTTGCCGGCGCGCCCAGAGAGCTCTGTGCCCAGGACCGTTTTGCCGTGGTCCTGCAGCACGAGCTGGACCATCTCGACGGGGTACTCTTTCTCGACCATCTCAGCCCCCTGAAACGCAGCCTGTACAAGAAAAAAGTCAGGAAATGGCAGGAAGAGGAGTAACCATGGCACCTCCGCCGTTACGCATTGTCTTCATGGGGACCGCCGATTTTGCCGCCGCCGGTCTCCAGGCCCTCTTGGCCGGCCCGGATCAGGTGGTGGCAGTGGTCACCCAGCCGGACAAGGCCCGGGGACGGGGCAGAAAGGTCACCCCGACTCCGGTGAAGGTGGCTGCAGAAGCGGCGGCCATGCCGGTTCTCCAGCCGACCAGGATTCGAACCGTCGAGTTTGCCAACGGCCTGCGCAGCTACCAGCCCGATCTGATCGTGGTCGCCGCCTATGGCCGGATCCTCCCCCCGTCACTGCTGAATCTCCCCCCCTTCGGCTGCATCAACGTCCACGGTTCTCTCCTTCCCCGCTACCGGGGCGCCGCCCCGATCCAGTGGACAGTGCTCTCCGGGGAGGAGGAGGCGGGGGTCACCATCATCCAGATGGATGCCGGCATGGATACCGGCGATATGCTGCTGCGGGCCAGAATCAAGGTGGCCGCCGGGGAAACGGCGGGCAGCCTCACCGGCAAACTGGCGCAACTTGGCAGCGAGACCCTTATGAAGACGATCCGGGGACTGAAGGAGGGGACTGTGAACCCTGTCCCCCAGGACCACAACCAGGCCACCATGGCACCGATGCTGCACAAGGACGATGGGCTGATCGACTGGCGCCGGGATGCCGGCGAGATCGATTGCCGCATCCGCGGCCTCGACCCCTGGCCGACCGCCTTCACCTTTGCTGCCGGCCGGCGCCTCCAGCTCTTCCGCCCGGAGGTGGTGTTCCGCCAGGTAGAGGATATCCCGCCGGGAACGGTGCTGGCGGCCGATGGCGATGGCCTGCTGGTGGCCTGCGGCCGCAACGCCCTGCTGATCCGGGAGATCCAGCCGGAGGGGAAAAAACGAATGGCGGCCGGCGCCTTTCTCCGCGGTCGGTCAATTGCCGTCGGCAGCAGGCTGGGCCGGCAGGGAGAAAGTGTATGAGCAGCAGTGGCCTGACCGCCTATCTCGACTGTTTCTCCGGAGCCGGCGGTGATATGCTGCTGGCCGCCCTGGTTGATGCCGGCCTCGACCCGACCCTGCTCACCGCCGAGATCGACAAGTTGGCCCTCCCCGGCCTGCGTCTCGAGTTCGGGGAAAAGACCGATCAGGGCATCCGTGGCCGGCATCTCACCGTCCATTCGCCGGATGGCCAGATGCTACGCACCCTGCCGGTCATTGCCGACCTGCTCGACCGCAGCCCGCTCTCCGCCAGGGTACGCGAACGTTCCCTGGCGGTCTTTGCCGCTCTGGCCCGGGCCGAGGCGCGGGTCCACGGCATTGCCGAGGAGAAGGTCCACTTTCACGAGGTCGGTGCCCTCGACACCATCGTCGATGTGGTCGGCACCGTCTTTGCCCTGGAAAGTCTCGGTATCCACCGGCTGCTCTGCTCCCCCCTCCCCCTGGGACGGGGGTTTGTCCGCTGCGCCCACGGCCTGCTGCCGTTGCCGGCGCCGGCGGTCTGCGAGTTGCTCCGGGGGGTGCCAAGCTATGGGGTGGAACTGACCGAGGAGCTGGTCACCCCCACCGCCGCCGCCCTGATCGCCACCCTGGCCGACGGTTTCGGGCCGATACCGCCGATGCAGATCAAGGCCACCGGTTACGGTGCCGGCAGCCGCCAGCTGGGTAACGGCCAGCCCAACATGCTCCGCCTGTTGCTCGGCACCAGCACCCTGGTGGCTGAAAGCCAGCTGGTCGAGGTGATCGAGACCAACCTCGATGACTGGAGTCCGGAGGGCTTCCCCTTTCTCTGCGAGCGGCTCTTTGCCGCCGGGGCGGTCGATGTCAGCCTCAGTCCGATCCAGATGAAAAAGGGACGGCCGGGTTTCACCCTTCAGGTGATCAGCCCGCTGGCCGTCGCCCACCCTCTGAAGGAACTGCTGCTCAGCGAAACCACCGCCATCGGCCTTCGCTTTCGCCGCGAGGAAAGGCGGACCCTGCCCCGCCAGCCGGTGCTGGTGGCCACCCGCTGGGGGGAGATCAACGCCAAGAGGGTCGACACGCCCACCGGCCCGGTGGTCCACCCGGAGTACGAGGAGTGCCGGCTGCTGGCGATCCGTGCCGGGGTACCCCTGCACGAGGTGTACCGCGAGGTGCGGGAGCAGGGGAGACAGCTGTGCCGAAAGTAATCATCGCCCTGGCCACCGGCTGCTACGTCGGCCTGATCCCCAAGGCCCCGGGGACCTGGGGCTCCCTGGCGGCGATCCTTCCCTGGCTGCTCTGCCGGGACCTCCCCTTGGCCACCTACCTGCTGGTCGTGGTGGCCCTGTTCGTGGTCGGATTTTTTGTCGCCGGCGCCGCCGAAAAGATTCTTGACCGACCCGATGCCGGCTGCATCGTCATCGACGAATTCCTCGGCATGTTCGTCACCCTCACCGCCGCCCCGGCCCACCCCGCCGCCTGGCTGCTCGGCTTTCTCCTCTTCCGACTCTTCGACATCGTCAAGCCCTTCCCGGTCTCCTGGTTCGACCGCCACATCCACGGCGGTCTCGGCATCATGCTCGACGACCTTTTTGCCGGACTCTACGCCCTGCTCTGCCTGCAGTTGCTCTGGTGGGGGATCGGCGGCCTCCTCTCCTGATATACCCCCAGGGGAAGCCGCCTGCCACAATCAGAGGAGACCGGTCTTGTCCAACAGGGCCACCGCCCCTCGGTACGAGAGGGCTATCAGGGCAACCCAGCCTATCAGCATCGCTGTGATCATCATCTTTTCCTTTTCCTTCCTGCCTGTATTGGGCAGAGTGTTCAACTATAAGGTATCAGTACGCCTTTTTGTCGCCGATATCGGCGGCGCCGATCTTTCGCCCATCCATCAGTCGCCAGACATAGGCGATGTAGCCGAGCACCAGCGGGATGAACAGGGCGACATAGCTCATCGCGGTGAGGGTGTAGTGGCTTGAGGAGGCGTTGTAGATGGTGAGGCTGGACTGCAGGTCGACCTTCGATGGGTAGAAGGGGGTGTTGTTGAAGCCGGCGGTGAAAAAGATCGCCAGACCAACCAGCACCGTGCCAAGACCGCCGAACCAGATACCGTTGGTGGTGGTGCCGAGACCGGTCCGGGTCACCCCGAGAATCACCAGGAAGAGGCCGGCGAGGAGGAGCACCAGCACCGCCGGCATGGCCAGCAGGTTGTGCAGGTACTTGTTGGCGACCATGCTCACCACCCCATTGGTGTCGGTGCCGAATCCATCGATGAGCAGCAGGGCCACCACCACGTAAAGAAGGAAGGGGAGGGCGAGAAGAAAACTGGTCAGGCAGCTCTTTCTGATCCGCGCCTCCAGTTCCCGGGCCCCGGTAAAATCGATGTTGTTGACCAGGTACATCGCCCCGAGAACCCGGGCGTTGAACACCAGGAAGAGGCCAAAGGAGAGGTTGAACAGCGAGAAGGCCGCCTCCACCCCGCGCAGTCTGCTGGTCCAGGTGACCTGGTTGTAATCGTTCAGGATAAAGTTGGAGCCGGTGAAGAAGGTCCCCACCGCCGCACCGACGAGGAGGATCCCCACCGAACCGTTGACAAGCAGAAAGGCCTCGTAGGTCCTGGCGCCGAGCAGGTTTTCCGGTTTTTTCCGGTACTCGTAGCTGACCGCCTGGAGGATGAAGGTGAACAAAATGAGCATCCATACCCAGTAGGCACCGCCGAAACTGGTGGCATAAAACTTGGGGAAGGCGGCAAAAAGGGCGCCGCCGAAAAGCACCAGGGTGGTGAAGGTGAGTTCCCATTTGCGCCCCAGGGAGTTGATCACCAGCGCCTTTTCCCGCTCGTCACGGGCCACCTGCCAGAGCAGGGTCTGCCCGCCCTGGACAAAGTTGAGGAAGAGAAACAACGAGCCGACCACCGAGCAGAGTATCCACCAGATCTGCTGCAGGGTGACAATATCCAGTTTACCGATCATCTCACACCTCCTCCGGTCCTATTTTGATCTGCCTGAGCATAATCTTTGCTTCCGCCAGCAGCAGCACGGTAAACACCACAAAGAACATAACCACCGTTGTCTGCACGTGGCCGGCGGCGATCTGGGTGCTGGCCATCTTTACGGTCAACATATCCTGGATCGCCCAAGGTTGCCGCCCCACCTCCGCCACCACCCAGCCCATCTCCGAGGCGAAATAGGTGAGGAAGAAGGATACGATACCCAGGCGGAGGAGCCAACGCTGTTCGCCCAGTCGGCCGCTTTTCACCGCCCAGAGGAAGAGCAGCAGCAGGAAGATGATAAAGCTGCCCACATAGACCATGATATGGAAGGAGTAGTAGATGGAGGCAACTGACGGCACCACCTCCTCTGGGCTATTCAAATAGCCGAAGCCGAGGTAGGGCTGATTCGGGGTGAAGCGGGCCAGGGCCGCCGCCCGGGCCGTCTCGTCACCGGCCTTGCTCGCCTCCTTGTAGGCGGCGAAATCAGCGATGGCCACCTTGCCGCGGTCGATTTTCTCCTGGACCGGTGCAATCCCCTCGGCGGCATTGCCGTACACCAGGTCGTTGATGCCGGGGACAAAGCCGTTCAATTCGCGGGTGGCGAGCAACGACAGACCCTTCGGGATCGAAATCTCAAAGAGGAAGGGGTCCTGGCCGTCTCCCGGTCTCTTGCCGGGGGTGAGCAGCCCAAAAGCGACAATGTCCACCCCGCGGCCGCCATCGTAGAGCCCCTCGTAGGCGGCCAGTTTCATTGGCTGGTGGGAGGCATTTTCGTAAGCCGACTCGTCACCGGTGATGGCGGTGGCGATACCGGCGAGCAGACCGAAGACCGAGGCCACCGCGATGGAGCGCTGGGCCATCCGCACATGGCGTCCCTTCAGCAGATAGTAGGAGGAGATGGCGATGACGAAGAGGGCGCCGACGACAAAACTCGAAGTTGTGGCATGGGTGAATTTGGAGATCGCCACCGGCGAGAAGAGAACCTCCCAGAAATTCTCCATCTCGAAACGGGCGTTGTCGGGATTGAAGGTCATCCCCACCGGGTACTGCATCCAGCCGTTGGCAACCAGAATCCACAGAGCCGACAAGTTCGAACCAATGGCCACCATCCAAGTGGAAAAGAGATGGAAGTTCTTTGATACCCGGTCCCAGCCGAAGAACATCACCACAAAGAAGGTTGCCTCGAGGAAAAAGGCGAATATTCCCTCGATGGCCAGCGGTGCGCCGAAGATATCGCCAACCATCCAGGAGTAGTTGGACCAGTTGGTACCGAACTCGAACTCAAGAATGATGCCGGTGGCGATACCGATCACGAAGTTGATTCCGAAGAGGGTCATCCAGAACTTGGTCAGCCTTTTCCACTCCTCGTTGCCGGTGCGGACATAGATCGTTTCGTAAAAGGCACAGAGAAAGGAGAGCCCCAGGGTGATCGGAACAAACAGCCAGTGGTACATCGCCGTCAGGGTGAACTGGGCCCGCGCCCAGTTCACCGTTGCCAGATCAATTTCTACCATTCCACCATCCTCCCAGTTAAAGTATTGGCCGCCATAGTGGCTGCCGGCCGGCCCTTGCAAAGGCCAACCGCCGTATCGGGAATACACCGCTGCCGTTGGCTGGAGCCTTCCCAGCCGACGGGCGGAATTCATGGTGATATACCTGGAAAGGTGGCTGTCCGTCAAGACTTAAGAATAATTCCTATTTGCCGCCGGATAGAGAAACGGCCCTCCCCCACCGTTGCCGGAGGGAAAAGGGCCGTCGCCGAGCCACCTCAAAAGCCGGAATTTCTCTTAAGTCTGCCTTGAAAAATTAGAATTCCCGTTCAAAATCAAGGTAAAAGTAAACAATTTTTCGCTGGCATATATTTGATATTCCAAGGACAAATTGTCCTTGATTCAACGCAGAGATTGGGCGGAAATACTATTTTTCAAGGTGGCCTTAAATCGCCGCCCTGCCGCGCTCACCTGTACGGACCCGGAGGACATCCTCCACCGGCAGGATGAAAATTTTGCCGTCACCGATTTTTTCGCTGTTGGCCGCTTTCCGGATACTCTCCACCACCCTTTCCACCAGTTCGGCAGCGACCACCAGTTCGATTTTCAGCTTTGGGTTGAAATCGACATTGTACTCCGCACCGCGGTACATCTCCTTATGGCCCTTCTGCCGACCATAGCCCTTGACTTCGGAAACAGTCATCCCGGTGATACCGATAACGGTCAACGCCTCCTTGACCGCCTCCAGTTTGAACGGCTTGATTATCGCCTCGATCTTTCTCACGTCTCTTCCTCCCTTACTTCTTGAATTATCCGTCATGACGGTTGCTATTTACCGGTCATGACGGTTGCTCCCGCCATTATCACGGGTAGGTTCCAATCCGCCACGACCTCGAAGTCATTCTAAAGGCCTATCAATCTTTGGTGAACTCCGGATAGGCGGCCAGGCCGCACTCGGCGACATCGACACCCTCCATCTCCTCCTCCTCGCTCACCCGGATGCCGGCAACCGCCTTGATCACGAACCACACCGCAAAACTGGTGAGGAAGACCCAGGCAAAGATCACCGCAATACCGGTCAACTGGGCAACAAGGGAGGCCTCCGGGTTGGTGAACACCACCGCCAGCAGACCCCAGATGCCGCAGACACCGTGTACCGAGATCGCTCCCACCGGGTCATCGACCTTGGCCTTGTCGATAGTGATGATCGAAGCCACAACGATCAGGCCGCCCACCGCCCCGATCAGAGTCGCCGCCAACGGTCCGGGGGTGAGGGGTTCGGCGGTTATCGCCACCAGCCCGGCAAGGGCGCCGTTCAGGGCCATGGTGAGATCGGCCTTGCCGAACCAGGCCCGGGAGAGGAGCAGGGCGGTAACCAGCCCACCGGCGGCGGCGGTGTTGGTGTTGACAAAGATCTTGGCCACCGCGTTGGCCTCTTCGATATTGCTGATCCGCAGCTCAGAACCGCCGTTGAAGCCGAACCAGCCGAGCCAGAGAATAAAGGTCCCGAGGGTGGCCAGGGGCAGATTGGCCCCGGGGATCGCCTTCACTCGACCATTGACGTACTTTCCCTTCCTGGCGCCGAGGAGAATTACCCCGGCGAGAGCGGCCGAGGCGCCACAGAGGTGGACCACCCCGGAACCGGCGAAATCGAGAAAACCAAGGCCATCCAGGAAGCCGCCGCCCCATTTCCAGAAACCCTGTACCGGGTAGATGAAACCGGTCATCACCACCGCAAAGGCGAGGAAGGCCCAGAGTTTCATCCGTTCAGCCACCGCCCCGGAGACGATGGACATCGCCGTGGCGACGAACACCACCTGGAAGAAGAAGTCGGCCATGGACGAGTAGTAGGTCTCACCACCGCTCTTCAGCACCGCATCGACCTCGTGGTCGGCACCGAGGAAGAGGCTGAAGCCGGGAATGAGGCTGCTGACCCCGTCCCCGTACATGATGTTGTAGCCGAACAACATGTACATGATACAGGCGATGGCGTAGAGGGCGACATTCTTGGTAAGGATCTCGACGGTGTTCTTGCCGCGCACCAGCCCGGCTTCCAGCATGGCGAATCCGGCGGCCATCCACATCACCAGCGCTCCCGACATGAGAAAGTAAAAGGTGTCCAGTGAGTAGGCCAACTGAATCACCGTGTCCCCCAGCCCCCCCTCGGCGGCCAGTGCCGGGACAGCAACAGCCGTCGCGGCAAGAAAGGTGGCGACGCCCCAATACCTGCGGAATTTTCCTGTGTTGTTCACGATACTCCTCCTTGATCTGTTTATGGTGGTCATGTTGTCACGTTCCGGTACTAGGTTCGTCACTTTTGACGGCACAGCCGTTCTGCTGCCGGCAGCTTGATACATTCTCTTGCCGGCAGCTTGATACATTCTCCTGCCGGCAGCTTGATACATTCTCCTGCCGGCAGCTTGATACATTCTCCTGCCGGCAGCTTGATACATTCTCCTGCCGGCAGCTTGATACATTCTCCTGCCGGCAGCTTGATACATTCTCCTGCCGGCAGCTTGATACATTCTCCTGCCGGCAGCTTGATACATCTTGCGTTGCTATTACAACTCTTGTGCCAGGAGTGCTGGATTGTGAAAAACATATTATTTATCAATATGTTATCGTATGTATCAGGACGCGCCGCGATGGGCTTGCGTTTTCCTTTTATGTTACATAATTGAAATATTTTTTATATTATGGTTACTTTTTTGTGTTTTTTATTTGATGATTGAGCGTCGCGGCTGGGGTATTTTCCGCCATTTTCCGCTCTGCTGCCCCGCCCCCCTGTAAAGGGCTGACCGGCCCTCCAGTCGGCTGCGGCGCTTCGGCCTGCTCGTCAGGGCGGAGAGGCCGGCGGAACAGGCCATCCCTGGCCTGACCGCCGGTTGCGGACATCCTGTCCGCAACCCTTCGGGCCCCTTTTCTCCGCCCTGCCGGGCCTTTCGCGATGCAGCCGACAGGAGGACCGATCAGCCCGTCCACCGCCTGGGGTGGGGCCGGAAACGTCAATCAACCGTCAACCGCCTGGGGTAGACCGGCGATGACATTCGGGTCATGCAGGGTTGGTCACGACAGACGTTTCATGACAGCAGCAGAGTCATCAGACCAAGACCGTCATACCGGCGGCTGTTCTGCCCGTCCACCGCCTGGGGTGGGGCCGGAGATGCCATTCGGGTCATGCGGAATCGACCGAGCAGAGTTGGTCGTTCGGATGGCTGGAAGTCGACCAGCCCTTGCGCCGGTCAGTCCAACGACTGCTGCGGGGGAGGCGGGGGGAAACGGGGAGTGGAAGGATCTGGTAACTCGACTGCTGCCGGGGGAGTAGTCAGGTCCCAGAGTACCGGGACGATGGTGATGGTGAGAAAGGTTGCGGTACAGAGGCCGGTGACGAAGGTCATCGCCATGCTCCCCCAGATCACCGAATACTCGGGGATACCGAGGGCCATGGGCAGCAGGCCGAGGGTGGTCGTGAGGGTGGTGAGCAGAATCGGCCGCAGGCGGATATGGGTCGCCCGGAGCAGCGCCTCGCGCCGTTCGAGGCCCTGCCGCAGGCAGCGGTTGATGAACTCCACCAGCACCAGGGAGTCGTTCACCACCACTCCGGTAACCCCGATCACTGCGACAAAACTGTTCACCGTAAAGAGGCTTCTCGTCAGCACTGTGCCGCAGACCACGCCGATCAGGGCAAAGGCCACGGCCGCGATGACCACCAGCGGCTGCAGAGCGGATTGGAACTGGGCAGCGAGAATCAAATAGATGATCACGATGGCGATGGCGAAGGCGTAGGCCAGTGAGGTGAAAGAGGCGCGGGTCGACTCGTATTCGCCGGCGAAACTGAGGCCGGCACCGGGGTACTCCGCCCGGATGCCGGCATAGAACTCCTCCACCGCCCTGACCACCGCACCGGTGGCCAAGGGGGCACCGCTTTTCAGGTCGGCGGTGAGGGTGATCGCCCGCTGCCGCTGAAAACGGTTCAGCGACCCCGGTTCGAAAAGGTACTCGCCACGGGTCACCTCGGCGAGCCGCAGGGTACCGCCGGGGAAATCGAGCAACGGCAGGTCCCCAACTGCCAGTGGGTCCCCCCCGGGGGGGACTGCCTTCAGGCGGATGTCGACCATCTCTCCCGGCAGTCGTATCTGCCCCACCAATTGTCCCTCCATGACCGAGGCGGCCAGGCGGGCCACCTCCTCCACCCGCAACCCCCACTCCGCCGCCCGGTCACCATCCACCCGCAGCCGGTAGACCGGCACTTCCCGACCGAGATCATCCTGGAGGTCGAGCAGCCAGGGGGCAAGTTCCGGGCTGTCGCTGAGAAAGGTGGAAATCCGTGCCGCCAGGGCATGGACCATGGCCGAATCGCCCCCCAGCACCCGGATGTTGAGATCCCGGCCCGCCGGTGGCCCATCCTTGTCGGGGCGGACGGAAACGGTGAAGCCTGCCGGCAGTAACCGTTCCAGGCGCTTACGGATGGTGTCGAGATGGGCGACGACATCGTTTGTCGGGTAATCGGCGAACCCCCGCTCGGCCGACGACGGCAGGGCCACCGCCACATAGCCGAGGTTGTTGCCGTAGAGTGGGCTGAAATCCTCACTGATATAATAGCCGGCATAGCCGAGGGCCGATTCCGCCTCACCGGGGCCGCCGGCAACCACCGCCACGGCCATCTCCTTGAGCAACTGGTGGGTGGTGGCCAGAGGGGCGGCAGGGGGGCCGGTCAGTTCGGCATAGTAGAGGGAATAGCTGTCGGGGAAAAAGCGGATTCTGACCAGGTTGCTCCACCCCTGCAGCGAACCGACAAAGACCGCCAGCGATCCGACGAAAAGAAAGAGGAGCATGAGCAGGGAGAGCGTGCGAAAACGAAGCGTGAGGAGAATCAACCGGTGGATCAGCCGGCGCAGGCCGGCGGTGAGGGGGGTCTCTCTCTGGGCAGAGGGAGAAATCGCCCCCTTTGCCGTCGGGTTTGCCACGACCGGGTTGATTGTCCGCTGAAAGGAGGGTTCGGCTCCCCGTTCCGCCGGGCCAAACTCGAGATAGTGGCAGGGAAGGATGAGCAGGCACTCGAGCAGGGAGGCGGCCAGGGCAAAGGCCACCGTCTTCGGGACAATGGCAAAGAAATCGCCGACCATCCCGGTCATGATCAGCATCGGCAGAAAGGCAACCACTGTGGTCAGGGTGGCGCTGACCACCGGCAGAAATACCTCGGCGGTCCCATCAAGCACCGCCTGCAAGCGTTGCTTGCCGGCCTGAAGGTGGCGGTAGCAGTTTTCAACCACCACAATCGCATCGTCAACGATGATCCCGGATACCAGCACAAAGGCAAAGAGCGATACCTCATTGAGGGAATTGCCGGTGAGGTACATCAGTATGATGGTAACCAGGAAGGCGAAGGGGATGCCGATGGTGGTGATCGCCGCGTTGCGAAAGCCCATGAAGAGCCAGATGATCAGGCAGACCAGGAAAATCCCGAGAAAGAGGTTGGCCCCGAGCACCCGCACCGAATCGGCGATCCGGGTACTGGAATCCTGGGTGACCAGCAGGTTGATCCCCTTTTCGGCATACACCGGTCGTAGCTTATCCACCAGCCGGCGCACCTCCCGGGCGATGCTCAGGGCGTTCCCTTCCGGTTTTTTCAGGATCTGCAGGGTAACGCACTCCTCGCCGTTCACCGAGGTGATCAGGTGGGGGTCACGGTAGCCGAAGCGGGCATCGTCGACCAGATCGCCCAGGCGGAGCAGGGCCGAGTCGCCATCCCGGCGAATGACGGTGGCCAGAACCTCCTCCCGGGAAGTGAACTGCTCATCGACCCGCAGCACCAGATCCCCTTCCAGCGACTCGATATGGCCGGCAGGATAGGAGACTCCAGCGGCACGGAGGGCGGCCGCCACCTCGCTGTAGGTGACACCCGCCAATCGCCCCTTTTCCATGGAAAAGAGCAGGTGGAACTCGCGGCTGAAATCGCCGCTCAGTTTCACCTCCCGCACCCCCGGCAACTGGGTGAGGGAGATCTTCAACTCTTCGGCGACCAGGGTGAGGGTGGCATTGCCATGGCCACCGGCAACGTTGACACTGATGGCCGGAAACCAGTCGTCCACCTCGAGAAAGTTGAAGATGGGGGGCTCGGCGCCGGCCGGGAAGTCGCCGAGGATGGCCAGCACCTTCAGCCGCACGTCGTCAAAGCGCCGTCGGTAGTCGCTGTCGTCAAGGAATTTGACCACCACCGCGGAACGCTCGCCGTACGAGGCGGAGCGGACGAAATCAATGTCCGGGATATCCTCGAGGGCCTCCTCGACCACCTTGGTGACCAGGGTCTCCACCTCTGCCGGTGCCGCCCCGGGGAGAAAGGTGGTGATGGTCATCTTGCCGAACTGGATGTTCGGGTAGCGCTCCACCGGCATGCGCAGCACGGTGAAGGCACCGATCACCATCAGCAGGACGAAGAAGAGGTTCATCACCACCTTCTGGCCAAGGGTGAAGGAGACGAACTGTCGCATCACCGCCCCTGCCCGACCGTGGCCGGTCTGGCCCGAAGGCGGTATTGCCCCCCGGCCCGAAGCCCTTCCCCGCTCACCACCACCTCCCCGTCGGCAGTGGTGGCGAGGAGCACCACCTGCTGCCGCTCGCCGTCGGCGGTGGTCAACCAGTGGGCCTGATGGTAGCTGTCGAGGGCCTCTGACGGGGCGACAAAGACTCCGGCCTCCTCTTTACCGACCAGTTCGAGCTGCGCCCGCAACCCACCACGAACCTTGCCCAGGCGGGCGGCATCGCTGCTGTCGATCAGCAACTCCAGCAAAAACTTCCGGCTCTCCGCCGCCGCGCCCGGGGCAAACCGGTGGAGCCGGGCGGCCACCTCCACCCCGATCTCCGGGAAGAAAAGCGGCACCTCCGGCAACCGGCGGAGGATTTCGAGTTCTTCGTAGCTGAGTAGCAGGGGGAGAAGGAGGCGGCGAAAATCACCCAGGCGGAGCAACGGCGCCCCGACCGGGAGGTACTCTCCCTCCTCGGCGTAGCGGGCCATCACCTCCCAGCCGACCGGCCCGGTGAGACGATGGCGGAGCAGGTGCTGGCGGAGGCGGGCCTCGTCATTGGCCAGACTGGCCAGAGTCAGTTCAAGGATATCGGCGCGGAGCACCGCCTCCTCGTAGGAGGCCTGATCGGTGGAACGGCTGCCGATCAGGCTGGCGAAGCGGGCGGCGGTTTTTTTCTCCAGTTCGAGTTGACGGGCCGCCTGCCGTTGCGCTATCTTGTTGGCTTCGAGATCAAGCTCGACGAAGGTGCTGTCGAGGCGGGCCACCGGCCCGCTGACCACATCGCCCAACTGGACAGTTATGGCCAGGTAGCGGCCACCGACCTCGCTGGAGACCTCCATCTCCGCCACCGGCCGGGTAAAACCGGTCAGGGCCAGGCGCCGCTGGTGTGGCCGCAGGAGGAAGGTGTCCTCCGCCGAGCCGGCTACCAGGGGCAGCGGCCCAGAAAGAACAACAAGAAAGAGCAGTACCCCGACAAGCAGACGCATCAGCAACCTCCAGTCATCCGTGACTATCCTGCCGGCCAACCACCACACCAGCGGAAAAACCAACCCATGATACGCGATTTAGCCCTTGCCGCAAAGGCATCTTGCAGTAGCGAGGACCAAGCGTCCCTCGCCCCCCTTGTCCTGCACTTGAAAAAACTGGCCGAACTGGCCGGCAAACAGGGGCTGCTTGCCCTGGAGGGTGAACTGGCGCAGATCAGCGACCCCTTTTTCAACCTCGGGGTGCAGTTGATCATCGACAAGGTCGAACCGGAGAATGTCCAGTACATTCTCGACTCAGACATCTACTACAACCACTCCAACGGTCGGGAACTGCTGAAAAAAATCATTATCCGCGAGGGGCTGCTGCGTATCCAGGCCGGCGACAGCCCGCGCAACGTGCTGATCTGCACCCGGGTCTTTCTGGGCAAGGTCGCCGACAGCGCCTTCCGCTAGCCGGCGGCCGTTTCCAGCCGATCGGTGCCCAGGCTGCCGCTTGCCGTTAACAGGAAGAGGGGTTGAGCAGGCCGTACAGATAGCCGGCGGCGGCAGCAGCCCCGTCGGTATTGATGGCCGGCGGCGCCAGCGGTCCGCCGCCGCCGGTGGTCAACCGCTCACCGAGGAGATTGGCCAGCTGGTCGGCATCGGTCAGCGTCTCCGGGATGGTGACGAAAAGTTCTCCGGCCGCCCGGCCAAGGCTGGCCAGGTGACGCTCCTGCTCGGCGTCATCCATCTCCCGCAAGACCACCAGGGCGGGCAGACGGGCGTGGAGCACATCCATCAGACTGTTGTACCCGCCGTAGATGACCAGGGCTCTCGCCTGGAGGAGGGCCTCGCCATAGCCGGCACCAACCCTCTCCAGGCGACAGTTGGCGACACCCTGAAAGGGCCTGGCCGCCTCGTCATCATCGACGAACACCCGCCAGAGACCGAATGTGGTGGGGATTTTGCCCAGGGCCTGGGCCAGTACGCCCAGAAAGGCCCGGCTCTTCTCACCGACCCAGGGCACCGAGACCAGCCCGGCCAGCGGTTCGGCGGCAACCGGCCGGCGGCCGGACCAGTGGGCCAGTTCGCCAAGGCGGAGGACATAGCCGCACTCCACCGGCCGACAGCGGTACTGCCCGGCAAGCTGGCGGCAGTGGTCCGGCCCGAGGACACTGCTGTCCCCGTACCAGAGCAGGCCGCTGTAGTGGTCGGCGAAGAGCTGCCCGGCAAGGGGGGATTTCGCCTGGCTGACCTCGCCGAGAACACCGCGTACGCCAAGGATCCAGCGGCTGTCGGTGGCGGCAGCCAGAGCGGGGACCAGTTCGCGGTGCTTCCCCTGTGGGGTGTGGTCGACCAGAACCAGGCGCGGCCGATAGAGACGGACCAAATGGGCCAGTTCTGCCGCCCGCAGGTGGGCGAGCTGTGGGTCGGAGAACATGCTGCTGCCGGCAACGCCGCTGGAGCGGCCGGCGACCACCCGGGTGGCGTAGGCGGGCAGCTTCAACCAGTCGAGAGGGGCCGCACCGATCAGTTCGGCGGCATGACGGCTGCCGGTGACAAAGAGCACCCGCAGTTCCGGATGGAGCCGACGCAGGGCCATGCCGATGCCGATACTCCGGCTGACATGGCCCAACCCCCGCCCGTCGTGGGCATAGAGCAGCACATCCAGCCGGGCAACACTCTGATCAATCACCATTACTTTCTCCTCTGCTTCCCCGCCGCCCGGCCGGGGAGATAAGGTTCCCGGAGCCCCTGTCAGCCATGCGAATTGCCTATTATATGCCGTTCAAACCGATGGGCCACCGTAACCCTTCCGGCGACCTGATCATTGGCAGCGAAATATTCTCCCACCTGCAGGAACGCGGCCACCACCTCCGGCTGGTCAGCCGGCTGCGCTGCCGCTGGCTCTACTACCGCCCGATAACCTTCCTTCGGCTGCTGCTGGAGAGGCGACGGGTGGTTGCCGCCTGTCGCCTGGCCCCCCCCGACCTCTGGCTCAGCTACCACTCCTACTACAAGGCCCCGGATCTGCTCGGACCAGCCTGCAGCCGCCGACTGGGGATTCCCTATGCCCTTTTCCAAGGCATCTATTCCACCAGCCGCCGTCGACAGCTGCTCACCCTGCCAGGTTTTCTCCTCAATCGGGCCACCCTGCTCGCCGCCGACATGGTCTTCAGCAACAAGAACCGCGACCTGAAGAATCTTGCCCGGCTGCTGCCGGCCGAGCGGTTGCGCTACATCGCCCCCGGTCTCCTGCCGGAGCAGTTTCCCTTTCAGCCGGAGTGGCGCGCTGCTCTCCGCCACTCCTGGGGGGTTGGCGACGAGACGGTGGTGCTGGCCGCGGCGATGATGCGCCCCGGGGTGAAAACCGCCGGTATCGCCACGGTGATCAAGGCCTGCGCCGAGCTCCACCGGACCGGGCTGCCGCTGCACCTGGTGGTAGCCGGCGACGGCAGCGGCCGGATTGAGTTGGAACGGCTGGGTGCACAGCTGCCCGGCCACCGTCTCCACTTCCTCGGCAGGATTCCCCGGCAGGAACTGCACCGCTGCTACAGCGCCGCCGACATCTTCGCCTTCCCGGGATTCGAGGAGTCGCTCGGCATGGTCTACCTGGAAGCACAGTCCTGCCGCCTGCCGGTGGTAGCCTGCGCCGACTGGGGCGGCGGCGAGGCGGTGGTCGCCGGTCAGACCGGCCTCCTCTCCCCCGCCGCCAGGCCGGAGCAGTTCACCGCCAACATCGGCCGGCTGATCCGCGAGCCGGATTTGCGGCGGCGTCTGGGCGAAGAGGCAGCCCGACATGTGCGCCGACAACACGACCTGCGCCGCAATTACGCGACACTGGAACTGGCCCTGCAACAGCTTGCCGACCGGGCCGCCCTCACCCCTCAGCGCTCCTGAAGCGGCCTGGTCCCGTCGTCCACCACTTCGATCTCCACCCGGCGGTTTTTCTCCCGCCCGGCCGGAGTCGCATTGCTGGCCAGGGGCTCCAGGGCACCCATCCCCTGGATGGTGACCCTTTCCTCCTCGACCCCGGCGGCCAGCAGCAACTGCTGTACCGCCACCGCCCGCTGACGGGAGAGGGCAACATTTTCCGGCGAGTGGTTGTCAGAAGAGACATAGCCTTTAACCAACAGGGTTGCCCGGGGATACTCGCCCAGCTTGCCGACAAAACGCTCCAGTTCCACTGCCGCCCCGGGGGTCAGGCGGGCAAGGTTGGCCTGTAGAGGAAGACGCAATCGCCGTGGCTCCAGGGGCGGCTGGGGAGCCTGTTCAACCTGAGCCTCTTCCACCGCCATCTGCACACTCTCTCCACCACCCTCCACCTCGACGATGGGGAGCGGTATTGGCGACGGCTCATCTTCTTTCTCGTCAGCACCTTCCCCCTCGGCGAGGGGCGGCGGTGCTGACGACGGCAGCTCCTCTTGCCGTTTAATAGGCAAGGGGCCGGGGGAAAGGGCGGTAGGGAGCAGTGCCGTCGCCACCGATGGGGGAGACTGCGCCAACTCCTCTCCTCTCTCTCCACCACCACCCCCCTCGGCGAGGGGCGGCGGTGCTGACGACGGCAGTTCCTCTTGCCGTTTAATAGGCAAGGGGCCGGGGGAAAGGGAGGGCGGGAGCAGGAGGGCAGGGGGAAGAGAGGTGGGGAGGGGAGTGGGAGCGGGAATGACCGAAAGACTCTCCATCCGACCACCTGGTTCCAGGTAGAGATGCAGCAGCCCGGCCAGGAGGAGGCTTGCGGCGGCAAAAGCGGCTGCCGATATGAGCAGTCTCCTGCCGGCCAATCCTTTCCGGTTGTCAGCTCCGGCAACAGGGGGGGGCTCTGGCATGGCTTTGCTGGGCAGACCAAGCTTGCCCACTACATCGGCAACCAGTTCGTGGTCGATACAGGGTGAGCCGGCGGCGGCACCGGCCAGGAGAAGGTGCTCGCCGAGGGTATTGATCCGTCGGGGGTTGCCCTCGCTGCAGGCGTGAATGCCCGCGACTGCCTCGGTGGTGAAGGGAGAGCTCACTGCCCCGGCCACTTCCAGCCGGTGACGGATATAGTCGCCGGTCTGCTCCACCCCGAGTGGGGCGAGCAAAACGTTGGCCGCCAGGGAACGGCGGAGCTGTCGATTCTTCGGCCGTTCCAGGAGAGCGCCGAGCGGCTCCCGGCCGGCCAGAATAATGGTGAGCAGGCGGCTGTCACCCTTTTTCAAGCCGGCCAGCAGGCGAAGTTCCTCCAGCATCTCCTGGGAAAGGCGGTGACCATTGTCGACCAAGAGAACCACCTGCCGCCCCTCCGCCGCTGCCTGATGGAGGAAGTGGCTGAACTGGATCAAGAAGGCAACCTTTGACGAGCACTCACCGGCCAGGCCGAACCCTGCCGCGATAGACTGGTAGAACTCCAACCGCGGCAGGCCGGCATCGGCCACCATCGCCCAGAGCAGATGCCGGGGAAAGTTGGCGGCAAGATGGTGCAGGAGGCAGCTTTTGCCGCTACCAGCCCCTCCGCTCAACAGGAGGATCCCGCCGTTCCCGAGCCCCTGACGAAGGCGGGCGAGAGCCCCGGCAAAGGAGCCTCCGGGCCAGAAGAAATCATTCTCGTGGCGGTCGGCGACTGCACCGGAAAGTGGCCCGACAAATGGTCCGGCAAATGGTCCGGAAACTGGTCCGGCAAATGGTCCGCCACCTGGTCCGACAACTTTTCCGGCAAACGCTCCGGCAAATGGTTTTCGGTTCAGCTGGTAGTATTCTCTGTACATGGCTACCCTCTTCCCCTCTCTCCCAACTCCGCGCTTCGGTGACAACCGGCCGGCGGTGGCACTGCCACCAAACCTGCACCGCCGGGAGATCCCCTGCCAGCTCTTTGCCGGCAAGAAGAGAATGGAACGCCCTTTTCCCGACTCTGACTCTGTTTTACCTTTTCATGCCCGCCGGCTCAAGCTACAATACCGGCAGTTTTTCCGTCAGCCCCCTACTGCGAGCAGCGTCGGCTCCGCCGGTCGGCCCCTTTCCTGCCACGGTGGGCAATTTTTGTCAACGGCGAGGCAGCCGAGGCCCCTTTCATGCCCGGAAAAAAAACCACTCTGTCGGCCATTCTGCTCTGGAGCCTGGCCGCCATCCTACCCGCCGGTGGCACCGCTGCCGACCTGAAAGAGCATCTCGACCGGGCCAACAGCCATATCCAGGGCCACCGCCACTTCCAGGCCGTCGACGCGCTGCGGGAGGCAACCAGACTGGCCGGGACACAGCATCCTTCCCTGCACATGCGGCTCGCTATCCTCTACTACGGCCTTGGCCTGCTCCCGGAGGCGATCGCCGAAGGGGAACGGGCCGTACAACTGGCCCCGGCCTCGAAGTGGTACAAATACGATCTGGGGAAATTTTATTTCGTCAACCGGCAGGAGGAGAAGGCCGAGCGAGAATTTATCCAGCTGCTCCGTCTCGACCCCGGCTTCACCCTCGGTTACTACTATCTGGGTGAACTCTATTATCGCCAGGGAAAATACGATTTGGCCTGGCTCAGTCTGCAACGGGCCCACAGGCTCGGCCACCGTGGTCTCCACCTGCAGGGCCGACTGACCCCACTGAGCAGCCGTCCCGACGAAGAGCGCACCCCAGCCGACGAGGCCCGGCAACTCTTCCGGTTCATCAAGGTGCGTTCCCTTGATCAGGCAAAAGAGATCCTCCAGCGGATCGAACAGGGAGCGCTTTTGGAAAACCTGGAACTGGAACTGGCCGGTACCAGCGGCGATGGACCCGTTTTCGGCATGATGCTGCTTGACGAACTGAACAGCTCCCTGGCCGAAACCCTCCGCCACAGCCGCCCCTACGGTACCCCGCAGATTATTCGCACCGGCCCGGATTACCGGATAATGCAGAAAATACTCCCCTTCGATCCGGAGAGCTGGCTGAAAAGCACCCCGCCCGGCACTGTGGCGCAGGCGCCACCGACCACGACGACCGTCAGGACCGGAGGTGTCGAACCGGAGAGAAGCCCGGCCCAGCCAGGACAAGAGGCCGATGCGGCCGACCGGCAGGAGGTCCTGGCGGCCGTTGAACAGTGGAAAAAAAGTTGGCAGACCCAGGATCTGACCGCCTACCTGGCGGCCTACAGCGGCAGCTTCACTCCGGCCGGTGGTGAGAGCCTGGCCGGCTGGCGGGAACAGCGGCAAAAGAGCCTCGACCGACCTAAGCGGATCGGCATTACCATTGACGATGCCAAGGTGGAGATGGAAGATTCCACCCACGCCCGGGTTCTCTTTACCCAGCGCTACGAATCCGATACCTACCGGGATGTGGTGCGCAAGGAACTGACCCTGGAGAAAGAGGCCGCCGGCTGGCGCATCACCGCTGAACAGGAACTGGCCACGATTTCCCGCTGAACTTAGAGAAGAGCCCTGGAGGCACCGGCAAAAAGTTGCCGGCCGCAGCCGCCGGCGACAAGAGCCGCCGCCCCGGTGGACGTTGAAAGGGCTTGAGTTTCCGGACAAACTCTGGTATCCGTTGGCGGCTGGTGGCAGTGTCGGGTTGCCACCTTCCGGGAACCGGCCCGGGCCCACGCCACCCCTCCCCGCAGCGATACTTTTTGTATGTGTGATGAACTTACGGTCGTCGTGCCGGTCTACAACGAAGAGGAGTGCCTTCCCGCCTTCTTTGCCGCCATCGAGCAGTTTACCGCCGACTGCCCCCTGCCCTGTCGGCTGCTGTACGTCAACGATGGTTCCAGTGACGGCAGCGGTGAACTGCTCCGAGACCACTGTCGCGCCGACAGCCGCCGGGAGTTGCTCACCTTTACCGCCAACTGCGGCCTGAGCAGTGCAATCAAGGCCGGTTTCGACCATTGCCGGACTTCCCTGATCGGCTATATCGATGCCGACCTGCAGACCAGACCAATGGACTTTCTCCCCTACCTCGATTTCTTTCCCGAATACGACATGGTCAACGGCATCCGCCGCCAGCGCCGGGACGGCTTCAGCAAGCGGCTGGCCTCCAGGCTGGCCAACGCCTACCGGCGGATGATGATCGATGACGGCATCGAAGACACCTGCTGCCCGCTGAAAATCATCAAAACCAGCTTTGCCAGGCAGATCCCCTTTTTCACCGGTATGCACCGATTCCTGCCGGCCTTGGTCCAACTGCAGGGCGGCCGGGTCCGGCAGCTCCCCATCGCCCACTTCCCCCGCACCGCCGGGACCAGCAAGTACCATATCCGTAACCGCCTGATCGGCCCATTCTTCGACACCCTCGCCTTCCGCTGGATGCGCAGCCGGACGATCCGCTATACCCTGGTCGACAGCGACTAAGATGAGCCAGAACCTCATCTACGCCGTCGGCTTTCTCGCCCAGCTCCTCTTTTCGGCAAGGCAGCTCAGCCAGTGGATCTCCTCGGAAAGGGCCGGGCGGATCCTCTCGCCACTGCTCTTCTGGCAGCTGAGCATCCTGGCCTCCTTTCTGCTCATGCTCTACGGCTTCCTTCGCCACGACCTGGCCATCATCCTCGGCCAGCTGGTGACCTATGGCATCTACATCCGCAACCTCTACTACCATGGTTTCTGGGCAAAGATCCCCCTGCCCCTGCGGCTGTTCTGCCTTCTTTTTCCCGGAGCGGCGACCATCTGGCTGCTCACCGGCAGCAGTTACGACCTCCAGCAGCTACTCGCCAACGAGGCGATCTCTACCCCGTTGCTCCTCTGGGGGATTGCCGGCCAGTTCGTCTTCACCTTCCGCTTTGTCTACCAGTGGTGGTACAGCGAGAAACGCCACGAATCGCTGCTGCCCATCGGCTTCTGGGCGATCAGCATCACCGGCTCGGCAATGGTGCTCAGCTACGCCATCGTCCGCCGTGACCCGGTTCTCTTTGTCGGCCAGTCCTTCGGCCTCTTTGTCTACAGCCGCAATGTCCTGCTCTGGCTGAGACAGCGGCAAGCGCACCGCCGGGAGCTGCAGTGACCGCCCCCGGCCATCTGGACAGCCGGCTGGAACGGCGCTTTCTGGCCGTCATGGCCCTCTACTTCGCCCTGCATGTCCTGCTTCGGGTGGTACTCAGCGACAGCCTCGACTATGACGAGGCGGAACAGGCCCTCCTCGGCCAGTGGTTGCTCCCCGGCTACACCGAACAACCACCTCTCTACACCTGGCTGCAGATTCTCTTCTTCTCCCTGATGGGCGAAAACGTCCTTGCCATCAGCCTGCTGAAAAACTGCCTGCTCTTTGTCACCTACCTCTTTTTCCTGCTTGCCGGCCGGGAACTCCTCGCTAACAGCCGGGCAGCAGTCCTGGCCAGCACCGCCCTGCTCTTCATCCCGCAAATCGCCTGGGAATCGCAGCGCGACATGACCCATACCACCCTGGCGGTGGCCGCCGCTGCCGCCACTCTCTGGCAGGCCTTGCGGCTGCTCCGCCACCCCACCGGCAGTGGCTATGCCCTCCTTGGCCTGTGCATCGGTGCCGGTATCCTGGCCAAGGCCAACTACCTGCTCTTTCTCGCCGTCCTCCTGGCCAGCCTGCTCACCACCCGGGAAGGACGGCAGGGGCTCTGCCGGCCGGCCATGTTGCTCGCCGTGGCCGTCGCCCTGGCCGCCGCCGGCAGCTATCTCGTCTGGATGGCCGGCAACCAGGATATCGTCTTTTCCGCCAGCCATAAGTTCAAACGCACCCTGGAACCGGACTACCTGGCCGGCATCCTCAGCCTGGCCGGGAAAAGCATCCTCTTTCTCACCCCGCTCTGGTTGCTGCTCCTGCTGCTCTTTCCAGCCGCCTTCCGCCCCGGCAACCGGCCGGCAACAGGCTTTCCCCGTATGGTCATCGGCCGCTATCTCCTCCTCCTCATGCTCCTCCTGCTGGCCATGGTCCTCCTCTTCAAGGTCACCTACGTCAAGGACCGCTGGCTCCAGCCCCTGCTCTTCGTCGCCCCCCTCTATCTCTTTTCCCGGCTGACCCCGGACCAACTCGGCGGGCGGCGCCAGCAGCTCTTTTTCGCCCTTGCCGTGGCAGCGGCGGTGGGTATCTACAGCGCCTTCACCTTGCGGGTGGTGGCGGCCCCCTACAGCGGCCATTTCTCCCGACTCAATTACCCGTTCACGGCAATGGCCACCGACCTGCGGGAGAGCGGTATGGCACCCGACCTGATTGTCAGCAACGACCGCTTTCTCGCCGGCAATCTGGGTTGGCGCTTCCCCGGCAGCACCGCCCTGATACCCGGCTACCGCTTTGAGGAGCACCTGAGCCAAGGGTGGCGGCAAGATCAAAGAGAGGGGATGGAGGGGGTGGTGGTCTGGGATGGGCAACGCAGCGCCGAACTGCCACCGGCCCTTGCCGCCTACATCGCCGCCACCTGGCAGGTTGACCCAACAACCCTGCCGGTCCTCCGTTTCCAGCACCTCTACACCCATGCCAGCAAAGAAACCGTCCAGCTGGCGGTGGTCCACTTCCGCCTTCCCGAGGCATAGCAGCGCCAAATCCCCCCCACCGGCACTCTTCTTCCCTGCCCCTCCCGGCTTCTTTTCACTCCGAACCGGTTCCAGACGCCACCTTCCCTCCGGCAATTTTCCCCGACTGGACGCCGCGGAGATTGACAAATCTCTCCTTTTATCCTAAAAATCGCCACTTGCCATTGCCTTATCTTGGCGTGCCATTGCGCTGCCGACAGGTCTCCTGTCCTCTGGCTCAGTCACTGTTCGGCGTAGCCCAACCCTGACCGGAAGAGAACCGGCGGGGAGGAATTACAGGGCTGGATGTATCCTTTTCCCCACAACCCCAGGAGAGAGTATGGAAAATTTTCTGGTTAAAAACCTGATGGTCCCGATTTCCGAATACGCCACGGTCAAAGTCGGAACCAGACTGATTGATGCGGTGCGAGCCTTGGAGAAGGCGCAGGAGGCCTACACCACCAGCAAATACCAGCACCGGGCCATCTTGGTCCTTGACGACAACGACAATGTGGTCGGCAAGGTCGGCCAGCTGCGGGCCTTGAAGGCGATCGATCGCCAGTTTGACTGCAACGAGGAGATTGAGGAGGTGCGAAAGTTCCAGTTCAGCGATACCTACGTCGCTGAACTTCGCGAACACTACCGCTCCCGTGGCGAGGTGATGACGGTACAGACCCTGCGTCAGGCGGCCAACCAGAAGGTGGAGGAGTTCATGCAGCAACCGACCCCTGGAGAGTTTGTCGCCGAAGAGTCGGGGCTGGACACCGCCATCCACAAACTGGTCGCCGGCACCCATCTCAGCCTCCTGGTCACGAGAGACAGCAAGATCGTCGGCATCCTCCGGATCGCCGATGTCTTTGCCGCTGTTTTCAATGAGATGGCAAGCATAGAGAGCTGATTCAACCGCCTCCTTTTCCTCACCAGCAGGGAGTTTTGCCATGAAAGAACTGGATAAGATCTTTGCCCGGATCGTACAGAGAGTCAATATCAACCTGAGAGAAATTGACTTTGACGTCAACCCTTTTGCCGTTGAATTGATTCCCCCCGATCAGATGAGCAAGTTTTACGCCTTCTACGGGATCACCCCGGACCACCCCCTCGACCTCCATTTCCAGCACTCCGCCCTGGCCGGCAGCTATTTTCTCGGTAAATGCCAGGTGCGCAACTCCCTCCTCTACAAAAGCGATATCCGCGGCGACGAGTTGAAACGAAAGGGTGATACGGTCACCTTCAAAAGGTTCAGCATCACCCTGACCAACGACGAGATGATTGACATCCGCAACAGTGCCCTGGTGAAGACCCTGGTGCACAACTACTCCCACGACCCGGAGACCCCGGAGGTCTTTTTTATCACTGACACCCTGGCCATGGACTATGCCAATATCCACGGCTCGCCGACCGACGGCTCGTTTCTCGGCCCTTTTGCCACCGTTGATCTCACCACTGTCCGCGACAGTGTTATCGGTGCCTACTCCTACATCCAGGCCGGCGAGATCAGCCACCTCCATATCGAACCGGGAACGATCTGGGTCAACAGCCCGGGAAATTTCAACTTCTACTACCGGCACCCGCCCGAGCAGCTGGAGCACTATATCTCCCTCTCCCCCGACAAGGTGCCCTGGGGATTGCTCATCGATTTCATCGAGGAGCGCAAGGTGGAGTTCCAACGGGTCTTTGACGTCGTCAACCTGAAAGAGATCGGCTCGGTGCCGGAATCGGCCAAGGTTGACCGCTACGCCGTGGTTCTGCCCAATATCAAAATCGGCGAAAATGTTCTGGTCAGCCAGCGCGCCTATCTGAAAAACTCAAGCCTCGGCAGGGGAGCCAACGCCCAGGAAAACTGTTTTATCATCAATTCGACCCTCGAGGGGTTTAACGTCACCGCCCATGGAGCAAAAATCATCGAGGCCCGGTTGGGGCGGAAGGTCTTTGTCGGCTTCAACAGTTTCCTGAACGGCAATACCGAACAGATGCTCACGATCGGCGAAGGCTGCGTGATCATGCCCCACACCATCATCGATATCAAAAAACCGCTGGAAATCCCCGCCGACCACCTGGTCTGGGGGCTGATCAGAAACGAGGCCGATCTGGCCCTCAACTCCCTTCCCAAGACAACCTTGAGTGCCGTCGATTCGTCGCTGACTCAGGGCAGAATGCATTTTGAAGGGAAGGGAGGGCTCTTCGTCAAGGCCTTGAGCGATCGTATCGACCACATCCTCGAGGTGAACGGCGCCTTCTTTGCCAACGGCGAGAACGACGGCCACGCCCAGCGGAACCAGAAACTCTCCCTCAACACCATCCAGCCCTTCCAGTTTGGCCCAATGCAAGGCATGTATCCAACCATCACCATTCGACCATGAGCGACAGCCGGCGCAACCTGCTGCTCCGCATTCGTCCCCTGCTGCGCTGGGTGATCAAGCTGCGCAGCTCCCCCCGGGCAATTGCCGGGGGGCTGGGACTGGGAACCTTCATCGCCTTCACCCCGACCATCGGCATCCAACTGATCCTGGCGGTGGTCATTGCTACTCTGTTCAACATGAACCGACCGGCAGCCCTGGTGCCGGTATGGATCACCAACCCGGTGACGGTGGCACCGATCTACACCTTCAACTACTGGCTAGGCAAAAAGGTGGTCAGCGGGCCGCCCCTGGGAGAGGTCTCCGGGCTCTTTGTCGACATCGGCAAGACCATGGCCCACCTGGAGTTCTGGAATATCAAGGAGCAGTTTTTCGCCATTCTGCACATCGGCTGGGACATCTTCATCCCCCTGCTGATCGGCTCGCTGCTGGTCGGGGTGGTCAGTGGCCTGGCGGTCACCTTCCTCTCCTTCAAGCTGCTGTCGATCTTTTTCACCCGCCGGGTGGAGAAGAAGCTGCTCAACAACCGCCGCTGAAGCTGACTGAAATAGAGGGCTGGAAAAGTAGTGTCCCGGGCAGGTGTGCCCGTAACGACCGCAGTGGTTGAGAAGGCAGATGTGCCGGCCGGCTGCCCTGGTGGTGGAAAGGTGTGGCGCGACCTCTACTTGCCGGCGGCAGAGGACCAGGCCTCCACCTCCTCGTAGCGAACCTCGGCCAGGGAATCAGTGATCCTGGTCAAACCGCCATCCAGCAGACGCAAATCCTCTTCCGAGAGTTGCTGCAGGGCGCTGCTCACTTTTCCGTGAAAGGGGTTGGGGGCCTTGGCCAGTAGCTGCGCCCCCTCCTCGGTGATGTAGAGGTGTACCGACCGCTGGTCGACCTTCTGGCGGTCACGCACCACCAGATTTTTCTCCTCAAGTCGCCCGAGCATGTTGCTGCAGGTGGAGGGGTGGATAAAAAGCGATGCGGCCAGAGTAGAGACCTTCAGCCCCGGGCTGGCGGCGATTTCGTACAGCATCGACAACTTGGCGCTGCTCAGGCCACAGGCCTTCTCGACCAGTTTGGAATGGGCCTGCATGGCCCGGAAGATGATCCGCAGCCGTTTGGTGACCGCTTGAATCTGTTCGTTTGTGCTCTGCATTTTTTCTCCTGAAATCACCTGCTGCCAATCGTCGCTTAGTACCCTTTTTCAGCGCCCGGCACCAGGAATTTTTGCAGGATTCTCCCACCCGATTGCTGTTTTAATGCACGGCTTCCGGAAGGGGTAAAAGGGCTTCCAGCAACCGCCAAGAACAACACAGCCGGGGCCTGAAACAGGCCCCGGCTGTGGCAGTGAGACAACGCCTGGCGCTGGAGATAACTAATCTACTTGGCCGCCTGGCGGGCATGGTCCAACCAGCCGTTCCAGGTCTCCTGGTTGGCGGCGATCCACTCATTGACGTGGCGCTCTATATCTTTGGCGCCCTTCTCCCCCTCGTTCATTCTGGTGTTCTGTTCGTTGATATCGAGCAGAGGCAAGGTGAACACCTCGAAAAAGGCCTGGGCGGCAGGGTTTTTCTCAATGAACTTCTTGTTGGCGACCACCCGGATATCGGAGACGACAAAACCTGCCTTCAACGGATCAGAGACTGACCCGACGACCCCGGAGACGGTCATCCGCTCAACAGCCGTCGACTGCGCCTCGGTCGGATTGATCTCCGGGACGTTGATCCACAGGACATCCTCACCCGGCTTGAGCTTGAAAATTGTCCAGTTGGGGGCCCAGGTATAGAAGAATATCGGCTCGTTGTCCCTGTAGGCGGCAATGGCCGATGCCATGCCGGCCTCGTAGGTGGCCTTGTTGGGGTTGATATGTTCACCCAGACCATACACCTTCATATGGTGGTCGATGATCTTTTCACAGCCCCAACCGGGCGGGCAGGCGGTAAGATCGGCCTTGCCATCGCCGGTTTTATCGAAGGCCTTCTTCACTTCCGGACGCTTGAAATCAGCAAGGGAGCTGATCCCGTACTTGTCTGCGTCGCGCTTGGAGACCAGGTACCCCTGGAGGCCACCGGCCTTGACAACATAGCCGTAGGCTTCGGCATCGTCATAAAAGTTTTTTGGTAACTGTCCGTTATGGCTTGGAAACCAGCCGTTGGTCCAGTAGTCGACATCGCCCAGAGCAACCGATTTGTAGAAGATTGGGTTGCTCAGGTCCTTTGGTGACTTGACCTGGTAACCAAGGCTTTCCAGACCACGGCGAACCAGGGCCTCCTGAAAAAAGCCGGTATTCCAGGTCGCCCGGGCCGGTTGCAGGGTGACCCCCTTCCCAGGCTGGTCGGCCGCCTGCGGCGAACCGACAGCGGTGAGGGTGATTGTCGCGAACAGTGCTCCGACAAGGACATTCTTCAGCATCTTAACTCCTCCTTCCATTGTTATTTTTTTGTCCCAACGATTGGGTTATCCGGTCCAGGATAATCGCCATCAGAACGATTGCCAGCCCGCCAATGGTAGCCAGGCCAATATCCAGGGTGTTCAAACCGAGCACCACCGGGGCACCAAGGCCGCCCGCCCCGATCAGGGCGGCGATCACGACCATTGACAGGGCCATCATCATCGTCTGGTTCAGCCCGGCCATTATGGTCGGCATGGCCATGGGGATCTGTACCTTGAGCAGAACCTGATGGCTGGTTGCGCCAAAGGCTTGAGCCGCCTCGATCAGTTCGGGATGGACCTGACGAATACCAAGACTGGTCAGACGGATGATCGGTGGCAGGGAAAAAATGATCGTGGCCAGGACCCCGGCGACGTTGCCGATGGAAAAGAGCATGACGATCGGCACCAGGTAAACGAATGCCGGGGTGGTCTGCATCGCGTCCAGCAACGGGCGGAGCAGGCTGTCGAAACGGTCGCTGCGACCGGCCCAGATGCCGAGGGGGATACCCGCCAAGGTACAGAAAACCACTGAAGAAAAAACCATCGCCAGGGTGGTCATGGTCTCGGCCCAGAGACCGAGCATTCCGATGAGCACCAGGGTGACGGCGCTGAACCCGGCCAGTTTATACCCGGAAGAGCGCCAGGCGATCAGGGTGAAGACGGCAATGACGAGGAGCGGTGGCAGGGCCAGCAGGCCGTTCTCGATGCCGCTCAGGGTCATCTCCACCGGCCATTTCAGGCCCTGGAAAAACCAGCGGTAGCCTTCCACCAGCCAGTCGATAAAGTAGCTGATCCAATCATCAAGTGGGATAATTTTCTCTTCAAATTCAAACATTGGTGCGCTCCTTAACAATACTCCGCTTTGTCTCCCGGCATACCAAGGGGAGGCGGTACGATTCTCTCTTTTCGGCCGGAGCGAATCCAGCCCGGCGCGGCGGAACCGACTGCCGGTCAATCTGCCCGGCGAGAGTGATGAAGATCATCCAGCCCCCGCTCCGGCATCAGCCGGCTCCAGTTGGGCATCCCCGGGTTGCTCAATCAGAGAGGGTTCAGAAGAGGAGCTGTTCTCCGCCCGGTAGAGGGTCCGGAGAAAGCGGTTTTTCGACACCACCCCCCGGTACGTATTGCCTTCATCCACCACCGGTACCGGCCAGGGATGTGAGGCGACCTCCGGGAGAATATCATGGAGGCACTCCTGGGTCCCAACCGCCAGGGCCTCCCGGATAAAGGCATCCTTGATATTGGCTTGGCCATTCTTCCGCTCCATCAGCTCCCGCAGGGAATCGGTGGAAACCACGCCATGGAAGCGGTGGGCGGAGTCGAGGACATAGGCAAACTCGCGGTCCAGATTGTTGAGCATTTCCAGAGTGGAACGAATCCGGCCAGAGGGGCTGTGCCAGATTACCGTCGGCTGGTTGTCCCGGGCAATGTCGCCGGCAGTGATCACCCCGGTCGGGTCAACCCCTCGGAAGAAGGCGCGGACATAGTCGTCGGCTGGGTTTTGCAGAATCTCTTCCGGTGTGCCGACCTGGACAATCCGCCCTCCCTCCATGATGGCGATCCGGTCGCCGATCCGGAGGGCCTCGTCGAGATCGTGGGAGATGAAGACCACCGTCCGCTCGTGCTGGTCCTGAAGATTGAGCAGTTGGTCCTGCATCTCGGTGCGGATCAGCGGGTCGAGGGCCGAGAAGGCCTCATCCATCAACATTATTTCCGGGTCTACCGCCAGGCCCCGGGCAATCCCCACCCGCTGCTGCATTCCGCCGCTCAACTCACTGGGATAGGCATTTTCCCAACCTTCCAGCCCTACCTGGCGCAGGGCATCACCGGCCCGTTCCAGCCGCTGCTCTTTGGCCATACCGGAGAGTTCCAGACCAAATGCGACATTTTCGGCCACGGTCATCTGCGGCAGCAGGGCAAAGGACTGGAAGACCATGCAGGTCTTCTGGCGCCGGAAGGCCACCAGCTCCGCCCGGCCCATCTTCAACACATCCACGCCGTCCACCAGGACCTCACCAGAGGTCGGCTCGATCAAACGGTTTAATAGGCGTACGAGGGTTGATTTTCCCGAGCCGGAGAGCCCCATCACCACGAAGATTTCGCCGCTGTTGATGGTAAAGCTGGCATCATGAACCCCGACGGTCATGCCGGTCTTTTCGTATATCTCCTCTTTGCTCTTCCCCTCCCGCAGCATTTTGATGCCGATTTTCGGGTCGTCTCCAAAAATCTTATAGAGGTTGCGTATTTCAATTTTTTCCATTATTTGCACCGTCTCGTTATAGACAAATCATGATCTCCCGGCTGACCGGCCTTCCCTTTGGCGGTTGCTCCGACCAGTCCTGCCTGGGACGATGCCGTCACAGTGCAGACCGATCGAGACGCATACCACCACGGTTGAGGACCGGTATCCCGTCACTCTTCCTTCTTTCTAATCGGCTGTGGCTTCCTGGCTGCGACTTCCGGTAATTTTCGGCAATCTTACTTTGTAGGCCCAGTACGTCGTAGGGCCAATATATAGACGCCGGGCACTCGGGAGGCAGACGCAAAAAAACGAAACCTCCGCTCCCCTTGCAAAGAAGGGGATATTTAGGGGCTGGGAGAGGTTGGCTTTCAATTACGCCATAGTATTTTTCAACAAACTAAATTAAATAAACTAATTTTATACAAAATTACATCAACACATACTATCTGTCAAGTTCTTTAACGGAACTGCCTCCGGCCCATGGAGTTCTCCGGAGCACGAACAGAAAAGCATTTTTCGAAGCAACCAACCCAGCTCTTCAACAGCTGGGAGAAAAGGACAAGCCAGACGGAGGAAAGAGGGGGAGAAGGGAGGGAGGATGGTGAAAAAGTCCGCCCGGGGAGGTGCTTCAACCTTTGGAGACACCTTCCGGTGGAAGGCAATGGAGGGTCATCCGGCAGGCACGGCAATCGAAGCGCAGCTCATACTGTTCGTGCCTGTCGGCGAGGAGTAAGGGCGGCGCGTCGGTTCCGGGGTCGGTTCCGGGGAGAGACCGTACGCCCGGGCAGAGTTGCAACTGCGCCCTGAGACAGTATCTGCAGGTCATCAGGGCACAATCGGCGGCCGATGTCGCCTCAAGACCGGCTGGATCGATGGCGACCACTCCATGACGGCGGAAAAAGGCCAGGGCAGAGCTGTTGGTGATATTGTCCCGATAGCTGAGCGTTGGCACAGGCCAGGGGAAGGCGTTGGCCGGACGCTCTACCGGGCCGGGTCGGTGCCGGTGCAGCCGCACTGCCAGGTGGTTGGCAAAGGCCTGCCGGCGCAACTCGTTAAAAAGGGCGACCGGGTAGTGGCAGCGGGCATCCAGCTGCAGCTGCACATCGCCGACGGTAAAGATTGTCCCGCCGCATTTGCGCAGCTGCCTTTCGGCCAGTTCGGCCAGGGCGGCGGCACTGCCGGGCTGCCGGGCAACTGCCGGCGGCGCGGCCAGCTCGGTCTCTGAGGCGATCCCCTCTTCGTCAACCAGAGACAGCTGCAGCGCATCCCCGACCTGTTGCAGGCTCAGCTTGAGAGAGAGGCGGCGGCAACCGGAACTTGCCGCCAGAAGGCGGTTAAAGGCGGTATCGAGATTGCGGTACAGCAGGGTACCGGCTGGCGGCGGAGCCGTCTGATAGAGATAGATCCGCCTGCCTTCAACCCGGTTGACCCGCATCCCGACCAGTTCCTGTTGCCAGTCAAAGTAGCAGAGCCCGTCACCGTTGTTCACCGCGACGGCACTGTCGAGGGTACAAAAACCCTTACCCGCCCCGACCACCCGGCCAAGCAGTTCACCGGTGGCCTTGGGGCTGTCGATCGCTCCGGGGGTCCGTCGTCCGCCCCGGAGAAAGTAGTCGGTTCCGCCCCGGTGAAAGCTCTTTTCCGGGTTAGGAGTGAAGCTGAAGCGACACTGCCCGGACGAGGCGCGGCGAAGAGCGGGGTCGGCGGCAAGCAACCGGTCGAGGGCTAGCCGGTAGTGGGCGGTGACATTTTTGACGTAGTTGCTCTCCTTCAGGCGGCCCTCGATCTTGAATGAGCTGATCCCCGCATCGATCAGGGCACGGAGATGGGCAGAGAGGTCAAGGTCTTTCAGGCTGAGGAGATAGCGATCCCGGGCCAGCACCCGACCCTGCCGGTCATGGAGAGTGTAGCGGTGGCGACAGTACTGGGCGCATTCGCCGCGGTTGGCGGAGCGCCCGGCCTGCAGTTCGCTGATATAGCACCGGCCGCTGTAGGAAACACAGAGAGAACCGTGGACGAAAAACTCCAGCGGCAGGGTCGTGGCGGCCCGGATCCGACCAATCTCGGCGAGGCTCAGTTCCCGCGCCAGCACCACCTGGCTCAGGCCGACCTCCTCAAGGAAACGAATTTTTGCCGGCAGCCGGTTGTCCATCTGGGTGGAGGCGTGCAGGGCGATGGGGGGGAGATCCGCCTCCAGCAGCCCCATGTCCTGGATGATCAGGGCATCCACCCCTATCCGGTGGCACTGGTGCGCCAGTTCGACGGCCTCCGCCAGTTCGGCATCGCTCAGCAGGGTATTGAGGGCAACGTAGACCCTTGCCCCGAAGGCGTGGGCCCGTTCCACCAGCCGTTCAATGTCGGCAAGGCTGTTACCGGCGGCAGCTCTGGCACCGAAACGGGGCCCACCGATGTAGACCGCATCGGCCCCGTGGTCGAGGGCGGCCAGGCCGCAGTTGAGGTCGGCCGCCGGAGCCAGCAGTTCCAGCGGCCAGGGGGAGGGGGGCGGCAAGCAGTTTTCCGACCTGCCACCGACCGGGCACAAGCTACTCCTCCTCGACCTCGATACAGTCGACCGGACAGGCGGCGGCGGCGTCTTCGATACACTCCTCCTCACCGGTATACTGCTCGTAGACATAGGCCTTTTCCGTCTCGTCGTCAAAACCGAAGACATCGGGACAAAGCTCGATACAGCTCTGGCAGCCTATGCACTCCGCTTCGTCCAGGGTGACCTTCTGTGCCATCGGTAACCTCCAAAAAAATGGTTTTAAGAGTTGGTTGACAACCTGCTTCGGGAACTGCCCTGCTTACCGGTTCACCAAGGGGAAATCTGCCGTAGCCGGCTGGGCTGTTTTTCTGGTTATAGCCCTATTTGCATCCTGTTCAACAAAAAAAGACCGCATTGGGGGGCAAAGCGCTCCCCCTTCCGCCCCAACCGAGCCCCCGGGTCGATACCCCGGGCCGACACCCTTCTTCTACAGAAGCAGACTCTGCCCGTGACGGGGGACCACCACCTCATGCCCACGTCCCCGGAGGTGTTCGGCAAAGGAACGGCTTTGCTCCTCTTCACCATGGACCAGGGCAATTTTTTTGATCTTCAGGCCAGACTCCTCGATCACCCGAGTCAGCTCCCGCTGGTCGCCGTGGGCACTGAAACCGCCAAGGGTGACCACCTCGGCGCGAAGCGGATACTCCTTGTTGTAAAAACGCACCAGTGGGGCCGGCCCCTGACGACCGGCGGCGGCATAGGCCTCCCCCTTCACCTGGAGCAGCCGACCAAAGGTATGCTGGGCCATGAAGCCGACGATAAGGAGGGTATTGCGGGCGTCGTGGATCTTGTGGCGAAGGTGGTGGAGGATCCGCCCCCCCTCGCACATTCCGGCGCCGGCCAGCACCACATGCGATCTGCTCTCCCGGTTGAGGGCCATCGACTCCTGAACGCTCTGGACGAAACCAAGCTGTTGAAAATCGAAGGGGTTCAGCCCCTGGCTGAGAAAAGTGGCCTGGGTATCGGTGTCATAGGTTTCCGGGTGTTCCCCGAAGACCTGGGTCAGTTTGGTTGCCAGCGGGCTGTCCACCCATACCGGCATCGGCGGCACCTCCCCGGCCATATAGAGTTCGTGGAGAAAGTAGATCAACTCCTGGGTGCGGCCATAGGCGAAAGCCGGTACGATCACTGAACCGCCGCGGGCAAAGGTTTCCAGAAGTACCTTCTTCAACAGCGGTTTCATATCGACCACCGGCTCATGGAAGCGGTTGCCGTAGGTGCTCTCCATGATCAGCAGATCGATTTCGCGGTGTTCCGGCGCAAAGTCGAGGCAGGGATCCTTGATGATCGGCTTGTCAAAGCGGCCAACATCGCCGGAATAGAGCACGGTTCTGGTCCTCTCTCCCTGCCGGTACTGGAGCAGAGACATTGCCGAGCCAAGGATATGGCCGGCGACGTAGAAGGTGCAGTCAAGATCCCGGCCGATTGCCACCGTCTCCTGAAAGGGGATGCCGTGAAAGTGGTCGAGGGCCACCTCGACATCGGTGAGGGAGTAGAGGGGGCGGATCAGTTCCAGGCGGTGCTCGTGGAGGAGCTTTTCTATCACCTCCTTGCGCAGGTCGTGGTCGCCCGATTTGAGCAGAGTGCGAATTTCTTTCAGCCGATCCTTGCTCAACTTGCTTTTGCCGCCGCCGGCGGCAACCTCGGCGAGGAAATTCCTGGCCGTCTTGTAGTTGATATAGGCAGCGTCCCCTTCCTGGATCTTGGCCGAATCCTCCAGGAGGTAGCGACAGGCATGGGCGGTGGCCCGGGAGCAGAAGACCTGGCCACGGAAGCCGTTTTTCGGCAGCATCGGCAGGCGGCCGGAGTGGTCGATGTGGGCGTGCGAGAGGATTACATTGGTGAAGAGGGCCGGATCGACCGGCAGCACCCGGTTCTTGGCTTCGGCCTCCTTGCGCCGCCCCTGGAAAAGTCCGCAGTCCAGGAGAATGGTGTCGTGGTCGGTGGTCAGGGTGTGAAAAGACCCGGTCACCTCCTGGGTTGCCCCGTAAAAACTGAGATGCATGGCTGCTCCTGGGTAGAGGGTGGAATGGGGTGGCCTGATCGGCGAGCTGCCAGCCTGGCTGCTTCATAACAGGGGTAAGGCAAAAACTCAACCGCAACCGGCCCGCTGGACAGGCTTTTTCCGGTGGCGGCCGGGGCCGGCTCAACCCTCGATCCGGGCATCGACACAAAGCCGGTAGAGCTGCGGTGCGCAGTGGCCGCAACGGGTAACCGTCGTTGCGGTAATTTTTCTGCCGGCTGCGGCACAGGCGGCGGTGAGCCTGGCCACCGATTCCCCTTCCTGCCCCGAACTTTGCATATCGTAGAAATGGAGCCAACCCGTCTGCCGGAGAGCGGCAAGCGCCACCGGCAGAAATGGTTCCGCCCCCCCCGGCAGGGGAAGGAGAACCCGGTCGAAACCAGCGGCGAACGAACTGGCCGGCCCAGCCGCGTCGCCTTGGCGGAGATGAACGTTTTGCAGTCGTCGGTTACGGCGCAGACTCTCCAGGGCACAGTGATGGGCATCGGGATTTTTTTCGATGCCGACCACCAGCCGTGGCCGGGCATGGGCGGCAATCACCAAAGGGTAGGGTGCGACCCCGGAGAAGAGCACCAGAACCGACTCGCCCGGACCGACCAGGTTGGCGATCCGCCTTCTCTCCTGACCACTGCGGGCCGAGTAGTAAACCCGGGCGAGATCGACCCACAGGCGAACCCCGTGCTCTCTCGTTTCCGTTTCCAACCGCTGTTCACCGGCTACCACCCGTAGCGGGCGGGTGCGGTACTCGCCGGCATGGACGCCGGTGGGTGTTGCCACCACCCTGATCCGCCGGTTGGCGGCAAGAAGGGCGGCGGCGATTCGCTGCTGATGTTTCTTGAGGACCGGCGGAATGGCAATCACGGCGATATCACCGATCAGCTCAAAGGCCCGGTTCAGCTGAGCCAGTTCGTCGGCGTCGAGGAATTGGCACAGCGCCTCTTTCAGATTTCCAGCCATCGGCGCCCTCCCCCCCTCCGTCTTTGTCGGCAAAAAAAGAGTCCCCGCTCACCAGCACCTCATATTTGGGTCCGCTCAGGTCAACTGAGAGAGCCAACTCCAGCTCGGCTGCCCGCCTGAACGAACCTGCAGCACCGCCTCAACGGGTACACTCCGGGTTGTGCGATCTTTTGCTCCATACCGGGGAACGTTTACAAAAAAAGCGCCATGAAAACTCACCGTTTCCATGGCGCTGGTTCGCCGGTCCGTGTTTACCGGATAAAAAGGAATCAGATCTTTACGACATTTTCCGCCGCCGGCCCCTTTTCGCCATCGACAATATCAAAGGCCACCCGATCACCTTCAGTCAATGAACGAAAGCCGTCCATCTTGATGGCCGAATGGTGCACAAAAACATCCTTGCCACCATCCTGTTCAATGAAACCAAACCCTTTGGAATTGTTAAACCATTTCACTGTCCCTTCTGCCATTTCGTGACTCCTTTCTCGCGCGGTATGCTTATACGACTTTTTGTGAGCCACAAAAAGTCACCTTGTTTTTTTATACCGTCGCCGCCATAAAAAACAACCACTATTTTCTTCTCCCCCTCAACCACCCTTGCCGTCACCACCACCGCCACCAGCAACCGTTGCCAACCCGCCGCCGGCAGGCCCCCACCGCCACCTGGCTGGCTACCGCTGGCCACGACCGGGGCCGCGTTGGAAACCGCCTCGCCAAGCGGTTGGCAAAGGGCTGAAAAGGGCCTGCCTTTTCCTTTCTTGCCGCACATAGAACTTGCTTTTGCCGCCTTACTGTGCTTTCCTGGCACACGGAAATAAACTCGTTCACCGGTATGCAGCAAAAGGCTGCAAGCAACGGTATTACATCCCCGGAGGAAGCAATGTTCACGATAGTCAAACGCGAAGAAATGGCGGCAGGGACCATCATCCTTAACGAGATTGAGGCACCGCTGATCGCCAAAAAAGCCCGTCCCGGCCAATTTGTCATCCTGAAGGCCAACGAGGAAGGCGAGCGGATCCCGCTCACCATGGCAGATACCGACCCTGCCCGGGGAACGATTACCATAGTCTACATGGTAGTGGGTAAATCCACCGCCCTCTTTCGGGACCTCAAGGTGGGTGACGCCTACCAGGACGTTATCGGCCCCTTAGGCAAACCGACCCATCTGGAGAGGGTTGGCAAGGTGGTCTGTGTCGGCGGCGGCACCGGTGTGGCCGTACTCCACCCGATCACCCGGGGGCTGAAGGAGGTCGGCAACGAGGTTACCTGCATCATCGGGGCCCGCAACCATGGCCTGCTCATTCTCGAAGAGCAGATGAAGGCAGCCTCCCACGACCTGCGGGTCTGTACCGATGACGGCTCCTACGGCCACCACGGTTTTGTCACCGAAGTGCTGAAAGAGGTCCTCCAGGCCGGCGAAGTGAAGCTGGTGGTGGCAATCGGCCCGGTGCCGATGATGAAGGCGGTGAGCGCCATCACCCGCGAGTTCGGCGTGGCCACCATGGTCAGCCTCAACCCGATCATGGTTGACGGCACCGGCATGTGCGGCGGCTGCCGGGTCACCGTCGGCGGGGAGACCAAATTTGCCTGTGTTGACGGGCCGGAGTTCGACGGCCACCAGGTGGACTACGACGAGCTGATCCTCCGCCTCCGCGCCTACCAGGAAGAGGAACAGAAGAGCCACCAGCACTACTGCAACGTCCGGGACGCCGCCTGAGAAGCGGTCTGAAGCCCTTTACCTTTTTCACGGATCGTGGCGGCAGGCCACGGGAGGATGTCATGGCCAGTACAGCAGAAAGAAAAAGCGGCGGCGGCCGGGTGCCGATGCCGGAGCAGGAGCCAAAAGTGCGGGCAAGAAATTTTCTTGAAGTGCCCACCGGCTACACCGTCAAGATGGCCCAGGAGGAAGCGGCCCGCTGCCTGCAGTGCAAGAAACCAGGCTGTGTCAGCGGCTGTCCGGTTGGGGTGGACATCCCCGGCTTCATCGAGTTGATCGCCCAGGGCGACATGACCGGGGCCATCCGTAACCTCTGGAGTAAGAATGCCCTGCCGGCTGTTTGCGGCCGAGTCTGTCCCCAGGAGGTACAGTGCGAGGGGAAATGCATCGTCGGCAAGAAGGGCGAGCCGGTGGCCATCGGCAATCTGGAACGCTTCTGCGCCGACTACGAGCGGGAGAACGGCCACGGTGAACTCCCCCCCAAGGCGCCAGCCACCGGCAAGAAGGTGGCAGTGGTCGGTTCCGGACCTTCAGGGTTGACCGTTGCCGGCGACCTGATCACCAAAGGACACGATGTCACCATCTACGAGGCCTTCCATAAGCCCGGCGGGGTGTTGGTCTACGGCATCCCGGAATTCCGCCTGCCGAAGGCCATCGTCGCCCAGGAGGTCGATTTTCTTGCCCGCCTGGGGGTGAATATCCAGTGTAACGCCGTGGTTGGCCGCACCGTCTCTTTGGACGAACTGTTCGAGGAAGGCTTCGACGCAATCTACGTCGGAGTCGGGGCCGGCCTGCCGCGCTTCATGAATATTGCCGGCGAAAATCTGGTGGGCATCCTCTCCGCAAACGAATATCTCACCCGGGCCAACCTGATGAAGGCCTACAAGTACCCGGAAGTGGACACCCCCATTCCCCTCGGCAAAAATGTCGTGGTGCTCGGCGCCGGCAACGTGGCCATGGACAGCGCCCGAACCGCCATGCGCCTGGGTGCCGAAAGCGTCAAGATCGTCTACCGCCGCTCCCGCGAGGAGATGCCGGCCAGAAAGGCGGAGATCCATCACGCTGAGGAGGAGGGGATCGAACTGTTCCTGCTCACCAACCCAACCCGCTACCTGGGCAACGACAAGGGACGGTTGACCGGCATGGAGTGCCTGCGCATGGAACTCGGCGAACCGGATGCCTCCGGCCGCCGCCGACCGGTGGCGGTGGCCGGCTCCGAATTCGAGATTGCCTGCGACCTCTGCATCGTTGCCGTCGGTTCCGGCGCCAACCCACTGCTGACCAGCGAGACCCCGGATATGCGGCTCAACCGGTGGGGCAATGTCATAACCGACGAAAAGACCGGCAAGACCACCAAGAAGGGGGTCTGGGCCGGCGGCGACATCGTCACCGGTGCGGCCACCGTCATTCTGGCCATGGGAGCCGGCCGGGATGCCGCCAACTCCATCCACGATTTCCTGACCCTGGGTTGGTAGAGCCCTTGGCAGTACCCCCCTCTTTCGGCCGCCGGTCAGCGCACCAGCTGACCGGCGGCTGCCACCGGCGAGCCCCACCTTAATCACCATAAACGATCCTTGAGTTCTCAATCACAGGAATGAATGGGGGAACACTCCAGCCTATCTCCTTACAATCACGAAATTAAATAAATTAAATATTTTCTTTAAAAGGTGAAAGTTCTTCTCTGGGCAGGCAACACGCCGTTGCCATTGCAGTATAATACCCTGTGCAGAGTATGCGCTGTCAGTGTTGAATCAAAGATCTTCTGTCCGCATGGGATGCCCCAAGCCATCACCAGCTACTGGAAACCGTTACAGAATAAGAAAATGGTTAACAAGGCGGCCATACCGCCAAAGAGGCGAAGACCCGGGTGACTAGATCAGGATGGCACAACATGCCCAAAAAAGCCGATCTAACTCGCACAGCAAAACCCGTCTTTCGCCCGTTTTCACCCTCACACGGGTACCTCTTTGCCCGGAGGGAGATTCTCTTGACAGGGGAGGAATGGGCCTGTTAATGGATTATTGTTCAGTTCCGGCAATCTGCCGCCCCCTTCACCTGGTCCCCAGCCAGCCGTAAACCGTCCATACCAGCCGGTCAGGCTCTGGGTGGCCCGAATGGAACGGGGCCGGTTCGCTTCGCTCCGGGCCACAGCCATGGCGGGAGCGGGGCAGCAGAGCGGAGGAGCAGGCCGAAACAGCCAACAGGAAGGAGTGCCAGGCGCAGAGCAGGATTCCCCCTCTCCCCGGACAGGGTTTGACTGCGTCTGAAATTGTCCGCAATATGCCGCGGGAGGAGAAAGTATGTCAACAGAGCTGGTTCTATCGGCAGCAACCCTGCTGGGAATCGCCGCCCTTGTTCCCTGTCTGATGGTGCTGACTGCGGTGTTTGGCCCCCGCTCCGGCGGCACGGTCAAGAACGAGGCCTACGAGAGCGGCATCGGCCCCACCATCGGCGCGGCCGACCAGAAATTCAGTGTCAAGTTCTACCTGCTCGCCATCCTCTTTCTCATTTTCGATATCGAAGCGGTCTTCATGTACCCATGGGCGGTGGCGGTACGGGAACTGGGGTGGTTCGGCTTTGCCGAGATGGTCACCTTCATGCTGCTGCTGGTCACCGGGCTGATCTATATTCTGCAGAAGGGGGTGCTCAATTGGCGCTAGGACTGGAAGCAACGCTCGGCGACACCGTCATTACCACCAAACTTGACGCGATCATCAACTGGGGCCGGCAGTACTCGCTCTGGCCGTACGTCTTCGGCACCGCCTGCTGCGCCATCGAGTTCATGAGCGCGGCGGCAAGCCAGCACGATGTCTCCCGCTTCGGTGCCGAGGTGGTCCGTTTCTCTCCCCGGCAGGCCGACCTGATGCTGGTCTGCGGCACCATCAGCTACAAGCAGGCGCCGATCCTTAAAAGGATCTACGAACAGATCGCCTACCCGAAGTGGGTGGTCGCCATGGGCGCCTGTGCCAGCTCCGGCGGAATTTACGACAATTACTGTACGGTGCAGGGTATCGACACCATCATCCCGGTGGACATTTACATCTCCGGCTGTCCGCCGCGGCCGGAGGCGATCCTTGATGCCCTGATAAAGATTCAGGAGCAGATCAAAGGCGAGAGTGTCCTGCAGGAACGCCACAAAGAGTACAGAGGGATTCTAGACTGATATGAAAGCGACGGCGCTAGAAAAGATCCAGGCGGCCCTGCCCGGTGCGGCCTGCCAAATGGCACTGGAGGCGGTGGTGGTCGAGGTTCGCCCGGAAGAACTGGCCGGCACCCTCACCAGGCTGAAAGAGGACCCGGCCTGCAACTGCGGCATGCTCCTCGACGTCACCGCCATCGACTACCTCGACTATCCCCACCCGCCGCCCCAGGCGGCCCGCTTCCAGGTGGTCCACACCCTGCGTAACTGGCAGGACAACCTGCTGGTCCAGGTGCGCACCCCGGTGGCCGACCCGGATGTCGGCCTGACCACGGCCACCGGTCTGTGGGATTCGGCCAACTGGGGGGAACGGGAGGTCTTCGACCAGTATGGTATCCGTTTCCAGGGGCACCCCGACCTGCGGCGAATTCTCAACCATTGGCAGTTCGAGGGGCACCCGTTGCGCAAGGACTACCCCATCGACCGCCGCCAAATCTGTACCGAAACCGACAGTCTGGAAAAGGAAATCCGGGCCAGGCTGGCCGAAAAAGGGGTTGATGATGCCACCCTCAAGGATATCAACACTGAGGTGATGTTTCTCAATCTCGGCCCCTCCCACCCCGCCACCCACGGGGCGATCCGCATCCTGGCCGCCCTCGACGGCGAGACCATCCTCGCCAACGTCAACGAGATCGGCTACCTCCACCGCGGCTTTGAGAAGACTGCCGAGCAGCGCACCTACAACCAGATCGTGCCGCTCACCGACCGCCTCAACTACTGTTCGTCGATGCTCAACAACATCGCCTATGTCAAGGCAGTGGAGAGCTGGCTGGGGGTGGAGATAACCGAGCGGGCCCGCTTCATGCGGGTGGTGCTGAGCGAATTCTACCGGGTCCTTGACCACCTGGTCTGCTGTGCCGCCTTCATGGTCGATATCGGCGGGCTGACCAACTACTGGTACCTCTACAACGAAAAAGAGGACGCTTACGACTTCATCTCCCGCCTCACCGGTGCCCGGCTGACCAGCAGCTTCACCCGCATCGGCGGGATGTACCGTGATTTTTATGACGGCTGGCAAAGTGACCTGGAAAGCCACCTGCGGGCCATCGAAAAGGGGATCAGCGACGCCCTGAAGCTGGTGGCGACCAACCGGATCTTCCATGACCGGACTCAAGGGGTGTGCATCATGCCGGCGGCGGCCGCCCTCAGCTATGGCTTCACCGGCCCCAACCTGCGGGCCAGCGGGGTTCCCTTCGACCTGCGCAAAGACGCCCCCTACTACGGCTATGAAGCGTTCGACTTCACCGTACCGGTGGGCAGTACCGGCGACGTCTACGACCGAATGATGGTCCGTTTCGAGGAGATGGCCCAGTCGATCAGCATCATCCGCCAGGCGATCCGCCATATCCCCGAGGGCCCGGTGAACGTTGCCGACCCGCAGGTCAGCCTGCCGCCGAAAGAGGCGGTCTACAACTCCATCGAGGGGCTGGCCAACCACTTCAAGCTGGTCTTCGAGGGGGTCAAGACGCCCCCCGGACAGTGGTACGACTCCTACGAGGCCGCCAACGGTGAACTGGGCTTCCACTTCGTCTCCGACGGCAGCGGCCGCCCCTACAAGCTGAAGGTCCGCCCGCCCTGTTTCTACACCATGGGCGGCTTCCACAAAATGGTCGAGGGGAGCATGATCGCCGACGCGATCATCAACCTGAGCTGCATCAATATCATCGGCGGGGAGTTGGACAGATGAGCGATCGTTCCGAACTGATTTCCACCGGCAAGCCCTTCAGCTTCGACAAGAAAAGGGATGCCGCCTTCGAACAGCTGAGCAAACGCTATCCAACCCGAGAATCGCTGATCCTTCCCGCCCTCTGGCTCACCCAGGAGCAGGAGGGCTGGGTCTGCCAGGAGGCGATCGCCTATATCGCCGACCGGATCGGTACCTTCGCCAGCAAGGTGTACGAGGCGGCGACCTTCTACACCATGTACCACCTGCGGCCCACCGGCCGGTACCATATCTGTGTCTGTCGCACCCTCTCCTGCTGGCTGCGCGGCAAACAGGAGATCGTTGACTATCTGCGCAACGAGTTGTCTCTCACACCGGGGATGGTCAGCGAAGACGGCCGCTACAGCCTCGAGGAGGTGGAGTGCCTCGGACACTGCGGCAGCGCCCCGGTGGTCCAGCTGAACGGCGAATTCCATGAGGACATGGACGTGGAAAAGCTCAAGGCGCTGCTGGCCAGTCTGCAATAAAGGAGGCGTACCGGAATGGAAGAGGTGAAAATTCTCAGTGCCAAGTTCGCCATCAAGGATGCCCACAAGCTGAAGGTGGCGAAAAAGCACGGTGCCTACGCCACCCTGGACAAGCTCTTTGCCATGGCACCGGTGGATGTCATCGACGAGGTCAAGCGCAGCGGTCTGCGCGGCCGCGGCGGTGCCGGTTTCCCGGCCGGGGTGAAGTGGGGCTTTCTGCCCAAGGATACCGGCAAGCCGGTCTACCTGGCGGTGAATTCGGACGAGTCGGAACCGGCCACCTTCAAGGACCGCTACATCCTGGTGAAGGACCCGCACCTGCTCATCGAGGGGATCATCATCTGCAGCTACGCCATCGGCTCCCACGACACCTACATCTACATCCGCGGCGAGTACACCACCCAGGTGAAAGCCCTGCAGGCGGCCATCGACGAGGCCTACAAGGCGGGCTATCTCGGTGACAAGGTGGCCGGCCAAGATTACCGGATCGATGTCACCGTCCACCGCGGCGCCGGCGCCTATGTCTGCGGCGAGGAGACCGCCCTGCTCGAGTCCATCGAGGGCAAGAAGGGGCAGCCCCGGGCCAAGCCGCCCTTTCCGGCGGTGGCTGGGCTCTACGGCTGCCCGACGATCATCAACAACGTGCAGAGCATCGCCTCCCTCCCCTACATCCTCGACAAGGGTGCCGATGCCTACCGGGCCTACGGTACCGAGAAGAGCAGCGGCACCCACCTGTTCGGCATCTCCGGCCATGTGGAACGGCCGGGAATGTACGAACTGCCCCTCGGCCTGCCCCTGCTCGAGGTGATCGACACTATCGCCGGCGGGGTGTGGAAGGGACGGAAACTGAAGGGGGTGATCCCCGGCGGCAGTTCCACCCCGGTACTCCTCCCCGAAGAAGCGAAAACCGTCACTCTCGACTATGAGTCCATGGCCGCCCACAAGACCATGTTCGGCTCCGGCGGCATCGTCGTCCTCGACGAGACGGTGGACATCGTCGCCCTGGTGAAGAACCTGATCGACTTCTACCACCACGAATCCTGCGGCCAGTGCACCCCCTGCCGGGAAGGGCTCGGCTGGATGCTGAAACTGATCAAGAAGATTCTGCGTGGCGAGGGGAGCCCGGCCGATATCGACCTCTTGCGCGAGCTCTGCGACAATATCGAAATGAAGACGGTGTGCGTCCTGTCGGCTGCCTGCACCATGCCGGTGCGCAGCTATCTCGACAAGTTTCGACCCGAGTTTGAGGCGTACGTCACCAAAACCAATGCTTCCCCGGCAGGATTGCAACAGGAATAGGGCATCCCATGGCTGATATGGTGAAACTTTTCGTCAACGGAGTGGAGGTCGAAGTCGAGGCGGGCAAGAACCTGATCGACGCCATCGGTGCCGTCGGCATCGAGATCCCCCACCTTTGTTATCACCCGGCACTTGGCGCCGACGGCAACTGCCGGATGTGCCTGGTCGGCATTGAGGATGGCCGCCCGCCCCTGGTGCCGGCCTGCAAGACCCCGGCGATGGCCGGAATGAAGGTGCTCCTCGATGCCGAACACATCAGAAAGATCCAGCGCGATGTGATGGAGCTGGAGTTGATCAACCACCCCACCGATTGTCCGGTCTGCGACCAGGCCGGCGAATGCCGCCTCCAGGACTACTACATGTCCTATGACCGGCGGCAGAGCCGGATGACCGTGCCCCAGGTGGTCAAGGGCAAGAAGATGGCTTTCGGCTGCGGGGTGGTCCACGACCAGGAGCGCTGCGTCCTCTGCGGCCGCTGTGTCCGGTTCTGCCGGCAGATCACCAAGACCGGCGAACTGGGGATCATCAACCGCAGCGACGATGCCCGGGTGAACATCTTTCCCGGCCGTCCCTTGCACAACCGTTACGCCCTGAACGTTGTCGATCTCTGCCCGGTGGGGGCGATGACCAGCGCCGATTTCCGTTTCCAGCAGCGGGTCTGGTTCCTGAAGAAATCCCCCGGGGTCTGCCATGGCTGCGCCCGGGGCTGCAGCATCACCGTCGACCACAACCGCGAAAAAGAGCAGGAGGCGCGGATCTACCGCCTCCGTCCCCGCCACAACCCGCTGGTGAACGGCTATTTCATCTGCGACAGCGGCCGGATGAGCTACAAGGCAGAGGAGGAGGGGCGCCTCAACGAGGCCCGACACGGTCGCCTGGCCAGGAGCGTTGACCAGGCGCTGCTCGCCGTGGCCGAGGATCTGGCCCAAGGGGGCAAGATCACCTTCATCCTCTCACCCGACTCCTCCCTGGAGCAGATGGTCACCATCCGCGCCCTGGCGGAAAAACTCGGCGCCACCCTCTCCGGCTTCAGTGACGGCTGGATTATCCCGGGTGATGGCGATGACTTCCTCATCCGCGACGATAAGGCGGCCAACCGGGCCGGCCTGGAACTGCTCGGCATCGACTGCAGCCGGACAGGCTTCACTGCCGCGGTGGAGGCAGCAGACCTGGTGGTCAACTGCAACAACGACCTTGGCCGCTCACTGAGCGCCGAGGAACTCGGCCAGCTCTTCCAGAGCCGCCGGCTGATCAGCTTTGCCAGCCACCGTCGGGAAATCGACAACCAGGCCGAAATCGTCATCCCGGTCGCCTCGTGGAGCGAATACGCCGGCAGTGTCATCAACTGCCAGGGAATCCTGCAGCACTTTCCGCGAGCAGTGGTTAGAAACCAGCCGCCGATGGAACTGGTCGAGTTGATCGCCCGCCTCGGCAGCCCTCTGCAGAGCGAGGCCGACTGCTGGCAAGAACTGGCCCGACTCCCCGGCCTGCCCGCTGACCCCGCCACGATCCCGACTGAGGGATTGCAACTCAACGACAACGAGGCCGCCCATGACCAGCCTTGATTATCTGCTCATCGCCCTCAGGGTCGCCTTTGCCGCCTTCGTGCCGCTCTGCTTCATCGCCGTCTGCGTCTGGATGGAGCGACGCGGTGCCGGCTTTTTTCAGGACCGCTCCGGCCCCAACCGGGCAGCGATCTTCGGCTTCCGGGCCGCCGGCCTGGTGCAGAATCTGGCCGATGCCGCCAAGCTGATCTTCAAGGAAGATGTGATCTCCGGCCATATCAAGCACAAGTTCATCTTCGTCCTGGCGCCGGTCATCGTCTTTTTTGCCGCCCTGGTCTCCTTTGCCGTGGTCCCCTTCGCCGACACCCTGGTCCTCGGTGGCAGGAGCTACATCATGCAGGGGGTCCCCGTCGACCTCGGCATCCTCTGGTTCCTCGCCCTGGCCGGTTTTGCCGTCTACGGCATCATTCTCGCCGGCTGGTCCTCCACCAACAAATACGGCATCCTCGGTGGGCTGCGTTCGGCGGCGCAGGTGATCAGCTACGAGATCCCCATGGCCCTGGCCGTCATCGGCGTCCTCATCGTCTACGGCACGGTCAACCTCAACGAAATGGCCCAGTTCCAGGGGCAGCTCCTCTTTGGCTTCATCCCCATGTGGGGGGCGGTCCTGCAGCCTCTGGGGATGGTGATCTTTATCGTTGCCGCCTTTGCCGAGACCAACCGCACCCCCTTCGACCTGGCCGAGGGGGAGAGCGAGATCGTCGCCGGCTTCCACGTTGAGTACAGCGCGATGAAGTTTGCCGTCTTCTTCATGGGTGAGTACGTTGCCCTGTTCGTCTCCAGCGCCATCATCGTCACCCTCTTTTTCGGCGGCTACCAGGTGCCCTTTCTCGCCACCGCCACGCTGATCGACAATGCCCGACCGGTGGCCTTCCTCCTCCTGCTCCTCCTGCCGGTGGCCATGTACTTCTTCGCCGGCTGGATCCGCCGCAACAACGTCAGCCACTACCCGCGGGAAAACGACCCGCGGGCCTTCGAGGCAAAGGTCTACATCCGTGGCCTCTGGGGGCTGGTGGTGGTGATCGAACTGGCGCTCCTGGCAATCCTTTTCTTTGCCAGCCCCGGCGGCCCGGCGGCCCATATCTTTGCCGCCCTGCTGCAGGTCTGCACCTTCCTGGTCAAGGTGACCCTGATGCTCTTTGTCTACGTCTGGGTACGCTGGACCCTGCCCCGCTTTCGTTATGACCAGTTGCAAAAACTCGGCTGGCAGATCCTCCTGCCCCTGGCGCTGCTGAACATCTTCGTCACCAGTGCGGTGGTAGTCATCTTGAGCTGAACATCAATAGGACACCGGAAAACTGCCGTACGCGGCAGCGGGAGAACAACATGAGTGCACGCGTAAAAACCATCGCCCGCCGGGGGGCAAGCCTGCAGGAACGGCTCTACCTGATCGAGATATGCAAGGGGATGGCCACCAGTTTCGGCCACTTCTTCCGCAATCTCCTCGACAACTCCCGGCTGGCGGTGCGCCACTACCCGGAAGTGCCGCCGGAGATTCCGGTGCGCTGGCGTGGCCGACACCGCCTCACCAACCATCCCGACGGGACGATGAAGTGTGTCGCCTGTTTCATGTGCCAGACCAACTGCCCGGCCCACTGCATCACCATTGAGGCCGGCGAGCGTCTGGACGGCCGGGCCGAAAAAATGCCGCGCCGTTTTCAGATCGACCTGCTCGAGTGCATCTATTGCGGCTACTGCGTCGAGGCCTGTCCGCTGGACGCCATCCGCATGGATACCGGCATCTATTCGGTAAACGGCACCAGGCGGGACGCCTTTCTCCTCGACCTGACGGCATTGCAGGCCGGCCAGGGGGCTTTTCCCGAAGACGACTACCAGAAAGGGGGCGCATGAAATGTTTGCCGAATGGTTGTTTACCGCATTTGCGCTGCTATCGATCCTCGGCGCGATCGGCCTGATCCTCTTCCGCCACCCGATGCACGGCGCCATGAGCCTGGTGGTGACCATGGTCTCCCTGGCCGGACTTTACGCCCTGCTGTCGGCCCGACTGATCTTTGTCCTCCAGTTGATCGTCTATGCCGGTGCGATCATGTCGCTGATTCTCTTCATCATCATGTTCCTCAACATCCAGACGAGAGACCTGCCGGAAGAGAAGGGGCGGATTCTCTACCTGCTCGGCGGCATTGTCCTGCTCGTACCGGTCGCCTCCTTTCTGATCAAGGTGGTGAAGAGCCTGCCGGCCACCGAGGCGACCATCGTCGGCAGCGGCTTCGGCGGGGTGAAGGAGGTGGGCCTGGTGCTCTTCCAGGACTGGCTGCTCCCCTTTGAAATCGTCTCACTACTCCTGCTGGTCGCCCTGATCGGGGCGGTGGTCCTGGCGGGGAAGAGGAGGTTCGTCAAGTGATTCAGGATTATCTCATTCTCAGCATCATTCTCTTCTCCTTGGGGATTCTGGGGGTCATATCCCGGCGGAATGTCTTCACCGTGTTCATGTCCATCGAACTGATGCTCAACGCCGCCAACCTCGCCTTTATCGCCCTTTCCAGGCTGCACGAGAGCATGGATGGCCACGTCCTGGCGATGATGGTGATGGCAGTGGCCGCCGCCGAGGCGGCCCTGGCCCTGGCGGTGGTGATTCTGCTCCACAAGCACAAGGGCAAATTGGACACCAACGTCTTCAGCCTGCTGCGAGGATGATAGCATGGAAAATACCGCCACATATCTCGGCCTGATCCCCCTTCTTCCTTTGGCCGGCGCTCTCGTCACCGGTCTGCTCCATATGCTCACCTGCCGACGCAAGCCCCTGCCGGAGCTCTTCTACGGGGTGGTGGGCTGTATCGGCCCGCTGCTCGCCTTCTTCTTCGCCCTGGTGCTCTTCTTCCACCTGAAAGGTATGCCGGCCGAGGAGCGCTTCCTCAGCCACATCCCCTACACCTGGTTTGCGGTGGGTGATCTCCGGGTCGACATGGGCTTTTTGGCCGACCCCTTAAGCTCGCTGATGCTCCTCTTCGTCACCTTCATCGGCTCGCTGATCCATATCTACTCCATCGGCTACATGGCCGGTGACGAGAATTTCGGCAAGTTCTTCTCCTACCTCAACCTTTTTCTCGGCTCGATGCTGATTCTGGTCCTCGGCAATGGCCCGGTGGTGATGTTTGTCGGCTGGGAGGGGGTCGGGCTCTGCTCCTATCTGCTGATCAGCTTCTACAGCAAGGAGCGGGAGAATGTCCTGGCCGGCAACAAGGCCTTTATCGTCAACCGCATCGGCGACTTCGGCTTTGTCCTCGGAGTCTCCCTGCTCTTCTGGGCAATCGGCGCCGGCGGCTTTGATTACCTGGCGCTGCAGGCCAATGCCGGCTCGCTTACCCCCGGAGTCGGCATCGCCGTCTGCCTGCTGCTCTTCCTCGGCGCCTGCGGCAAATCGGCGCAGATCCCCCTCTACGTCTGGCTGCCCGATGCCATGGCTGGTCCCACCCCGGTTTCGGCACTGATCCACGCCGCCACCATGGTCACCGCCGGGGTGTACATGGTCGCCCGCTTCAGTTTCCTCTATGTCCAGTTTCCGGTGGCCGGATCGGTGGTCGCCTGGGTCGGTATCCTCACCGCCCTGCTGGCGGCGATCTTCGGCCTCTTCCAGCGCGATATCAAGAAAATCCTCGCCTACTCGACGGTCAGCCAACTGGGGTACATGTTTGCCGGGGTGGGGGTTGCCGCCTATTCGGCCGGTATCTTCCACGTCTTCACCCATGCCTTTTTCAAGGCCCTGCTCTTTCTCGGTGCCGGCGCGGTGATCTACGCCCTCCACCATCAGCAGGATATCTGGAAGATGGGCGGGCTTAAGGAGAAGATGCCGAAAACCTACTGGACCATGCTGATCGGCGCCCTGGCCCTGGCCGGCTGCCCACCCCTTTCCGGCTTTTTCAGCAAGGATGAGATTCTCTTTTCCGCCCTGGCCCACGGCCACATCGGCATCTGGCTGGTCGGGGTGGTGGTGGCGGCGCTGACCGCCTACTACACCTTCCGGATGATCTTCGTGGTCTTCCATGGCCAGCCCCGCGACCAGCACGCCTGGGAGCAGGCCAAGGATGCCCCGGCGGTGATGACCTGGCCGCTGCTGATCCTCGCCTTCGGTGCCTTTTTTGTCGGCTTCCTCAACCTGCCCGGGCTCTTCGGCGGCGGTCTGCGGGTCTCCCACTGGCTGGCGCCGAGCCTGGTGGAGAGCCACCCGCACGTCGGCCTCGGGGTGGAACTGCTGGCCGTCTTTGCCGGGGTGGCCGCCTTCGTGGTGGGCATCACCCTCGCCTACCGAAAATTCGGCAAAGGGGCGACGGAACCGGAATACCGTGGTTTTGCCCGCTTCGCCTACCACAAGTTCTATGTCGACGAGCTCTACAACGCCCTTTTCGTGCAGCCCTACAAGGCCTTTGGCGGAGTGATCAGCCGGATCCTCGAACCGAAGGTGACCGACCTGCCGGTGCGGCTCTCCACCTGGCTCTACCGCTGGGCCGGCAACGCCTTCAAGGTGCTGCAGGTGGGCTATGTCCGGGTCTACGCTCTCTACATGGTGATCGGGCTGAGTCTGATGAGCCTGATCCTCTCCCAATCGATCAACTAGCCTAGGTGCCAGAATGTTTTCCTACGCCCTTTCCGTGATGATCTTTCTTCCCATCCTCGGCGGCCTGGCCCTGTTCGCGGCCCCGGTCGGCCGCGGGGCGGCGCGCGCCATCGGCATGGCGATCGCCCTGGCGGTGCTGGCCATGGGCATCGAAATCTTTCTCGGTTTTTCGCCCGTGGGGGGGATGCAGCATGTCGAACACCGGCCGTGGAATCTCTCTTTGGGGATCAGCTACAGCCTCGGGGTTGATGGGATCAGCCTGCTGGTGCTGATGGCCGGGGCGGTCCTCTTTCCCCTGGTCTATGCGGTGTTCACCACTCGAACCAAGGGCTTTTACGCCAACCTGCTGCTCGTTCAGGGGGCGATGATCGGGGCGATCTGCGCCACCGACCTGGTGCTCTTCTACCTCTTCTGGGAGATCATGCTGCTGCCGGTCTTCTTCATGATCGGTATCCACGGCGGTGCCGGGCGTCTGCCGGCGACGCTGAAAATCACCATCTACACCATCGCCGGCTCCCTGCTGATGCTGGCCGCCCTCATCTACGTCGGTGTCGCCCACCAGGCCCAGTTCGGCTTCTGGAGCTTTGCCATCGCCGACCTGGCGGCCCTCAATCTCAGTGGCGGTTTCACAGTCTGGGCCTTCTTCATGTTCATGGTGGCCTTCGCCATCAAAATTCCCCTCTTCCCATTTCACACCTGGCTTCCGGACGCCTATACCGAGGCACCCACCTCCACCACCTTCGTCCTCTCGGCGATCATGGCCAAGATCGGGGTGTACGGGGTTATCCGCTTTGTCATCCCGGTTTTCGAGATCGAATTTGCCCGCTGGGCACTCCTCCTCGCCCTCGCCGGGGTGGCGGGGATGCTCTACTGCGGCCTTGCCGCCATCGCCCAGAAGGATCTCAAGCGGATGCTCGCCTTCTCCTCCGCCTCGCATATGGGGATCATCGCCCTCGGCGTCTTCTGCATGAACGTCCAGGCCCTCACCGGCAGCCTCTTCCAGATCGCCGCCCACGCCACCAGCACCGGGGTGCTGTTCCTCTTCGTCGGCCTGATGGAGGAGAGAATGGAGAGCCGGCAGATCGACGAGTTCGGCGGGATTGCCTACCAAGCACCGATCTTCGCCACCTTTTTTGCCATCGCCATGCTCGCCTCGGTGGGGCTGCCGGGGACCAGTGGCTTCATCGGCGAGTTTCTCATCATCCTCGGGGCGATCAAGTTCAGCATCTTCATCGCCGTCCTCGCCGGCACCACCCTGATCGTCGGGGTCTGCTACATGCTGTGGATGTACCAGCGGGTCTTTTTCGAGAAGAGCAACGAACGGACCGCCCAGTTTAAGGATTTGCGCCTGGCCGAGATACTCACCTTCCTGCCGGTGATCCTGTTGATCGTCGCCATGGGGATCTTTCCCCAGGCCTTTATCGGCAAGATCGAACCGGCCGCTCAGCTTCAGGTAGCCCAGTTGCAGAAGGGCGGCGAGAGCGGCGGGATCGCTGCGAGCATTGACTTGGCCCCATCGCCCCACAACCATAAGAACTAAGCCAGGGTACCGACCATGCACGATTTTCTGACCATACTGCCGCTGCTCATCATCGTCTTTGGTGCCGTGGTGCTGATGTTGCTCGCCGCCTTCGAAAAGGTATCGCTGACCACCGCCGCCGGTATCAGCATGGGTTTTTTCGCCGCCGCTTTCGCCGCCCAGTTACTGGCCGGCTGTGGCCCGCAACGCCTGGTGTTCGAAGAAATCTTCAACGGCATGCTGGTGGCCGGCAACTTCACCATGGTGGCAGCGCTGGTGATCTTTGCCTGCGGCTTTTTTTCGACGACGAGCTCGCACACCTACTTCCAGGTCAACCGCTTCGACGGCCTCGAATTCTACTCGCTGCTCCTCTTTGCCGCCGCCGGCATGGTGCTGCTGACCATGGCCGCCGAATTGATCACCGCCTTCATTGCCCTGGAGGTTATGTCTCTGGCCATCTACGTCCTGGTCGGCTATGACCGCAACCGGGTGACGGCCACCGAGGCCCTGCTCAAATACCTGATGCTCGGCGCCTTCGCCGGGGCCTTCTTCGCCATGGGTACCGCCCTTCTCTATGGGGCGGCCGGCAGCACCCATTTTACCGCCATCGCCACCGTTGCCGCCAGTGAAGCGGGCAGCCCGCTTCTTCTGGGTGGCGCCTTTCTGCTCTTTGTCGCCCTGCTCTTCAAGGTCGCCGCCTTCCCCTTCCATGCCTGGGTGATCGATGTCTACGACGGGGCGGCGGCCCCGGTCACCGGCTTCATGGCCACTGCCCTGAAGGCGGCGGTATTCACCCTCTTTGCCAATATCCTGGCGATCCATGGCGCCCTGCACCAGGGCTGGGTGGAGATTCTCTTCTACCTGGCGGTGTTCACCATGTTCGCCGGCAACCTGATCGCCATCGGCCAGAACAGTCTGAAACGGATGCTCGCCGCCTCCGGCATCGTCCACACCGGCTATCTGCTGGTCGGCCTGGTGGCGATCAGCGCCGACACCTTCACCGGCGCGGTGATCGGCTACTATCTGGCCGCCTACGCCGCCGGCACCCTGGGAATCTTCGCCGCCCTCTCCTACCTTGGCGGCGAGGGGGAGAAGCGGGCCACCTTTGCCGACTTCCGCGGCCTGGCCAGGGTCCGTCCCTACTCGGCGGCGGCCATCACCATCTTCCTTCTGTCCATGGCCGGGATCCCGCCAACTGCCGGTTTCATGGGCAAGTTCTACATCATCACCAGTGCCATCGAGGCCGGCCAGATCGCCCTGGCGGTGCTGGCGGTGGTGAGCAGTATCCTGTCCATGTGGTACTACCTGCGGCTGATCGTGGCGATGTACTTCCAACCGGCAGAAGAAACTTTTGCCACCACCGGCTCACCCTGGGCCGGGGTGGGTACCATCGCCCTGGCGGTGAGCGTCTTCGCCATCGGCCTCTACCCGATCATCGTCTGAATGGGCCGAGTGCCCTTCCCACCTTTGCCAAGAGGGAGCAGGAGATATGAAAGTAAAAGATATTCTCGCCAATAAGGGGAGTCGTGTTCTCACCGTCGACAAGGATATGGCGGTCTTCGACGCGATGTGGGTCTTCTCGAAAAACCGGGTCGGTTCCCTGCTGGTACTCAGCCCTGAAGGTGACATCCTCGGGATCATTGCCGCCCGCGACGTGCTGATGGCGGTACTGAGCCATTACGAGACAATCAAGGAGATCACCGTCGAGAAGATCATGACCAGCAACCTCATCGTCGGCACGGAAAACGATGATATCGACTACATCCAGGCGATCATGACCGAGAACCGCATCCGCCACGTCCCGATCCTCGACGGCCGGGAACTGAAAGGGCTGATCTCCATCGGTGATGTGGTCAAGGCCCTGCTGAAGGAAAAGGATGTTGAAAACCGCTATTTGAAGGACTATATCGCCGACCGCTACCCCGGTTGAACCATGGCGCCGCCGGCCGTCCCCGCCCCCCTGCCGCCCGGTGCAGCGATGCGCGCCATCGCCCCCTTCAGCCTGCAGACCCCGCCCCGCATCCTCTTCGGGGCGGGACGGTTCAGGGAACTGGCAGCGGAGATCGGCGGCCTGGGACGCCAGGCACTCCTCGTCGTCGGTGGCGGTTCCTTCACCGCTGCCAGCCATTTTCGTGAACTGTGTGAGCAACTGCAGCGACGGGGGATTGCCTTTTCCCTGGCCAGGGTGGTCGGCGAACCTACCCCGACAACTGTCGATACCATCGTCAACTCCATCGCCGGCGCCACCACGACTGCCGGTACCAGTAGTGAGCAACCGGTTGTGGTCGCCATCGGCGGTGGTGCCGTACTTGATGCCGGCAAGGCGGTCAGTGCCATGCTGGTGGAGGGAGGCCCGGTTCGCCGCTTCCTGGAAGGGGTCGGCGATGCCAGCCCCAGCGGTCGACGGTTGCCGCTGATTGCCGTCCCCACCACCGCCGGCACCGGCAGTGAGGCCACCGCCAACGCGGTCCTCAGCGAGGTGGGTGAGGCTGGCTTCAAAAAATCCCTGCGCCACCATCGCTATCTCCCCGACCTCGCCCTGGTCGATCCGCTCCTGGCCCTCTCCTGCCCACCCGGCCTTACCCTGGCCTGCGCCATGGACTGCCTCAGCCAACTGGTTGAAGGGTACCTCTCGACCAGGGCCTCGGCAGTGACCGATGCCCTGGCCCTTGACGGCCTGCGGACAATCTGCCGCTCCCTGGAAAGGGTCTGCCGGGATGGCAACGACCACGACGCCCGCTGTGATCTCGCCTACGCCGCTCTGCTCTCCGGAATTGTCCTCAGCAATGCCGGTCTTGGCACCGTGCACGGCCTCGCCGCCGAGCTCGGCGGCCGCCTTGCCCTGCCCCACGGGGTGATCTGCGGCAGCCTGATGGCCGCCGTCAACCGGCTCACCCTCACCGGCCTCCGCCGCCAGGCGAACGGCAACCCCGCCCTGGACAAGTACACCACCCTCGGCAAACTGTGCAGCCAGCGACCGGGGGCCACGGCGGAGTGGTATCAGGAGGCCTTCATCGCCTGGCTGGAAGCACTGCAAGAAAGGCTACCCGGCCACCTGGGCGATAGCCCCGCCCTCACCCCGGCACTGATCAACGGGGTGGTCGCCCGGGCTGCCAACAAGAACAACCCCCTCCCCCTTTCCGCTGACGAGTTGACCGCCCTGCTCGGCAGCCTGCGTAGCCGCCGCCACCCGTAGGATCACTCCACGCCGCCGAGTCGAGGCAAAGGTGAAACCAGCCGCCAGCTTGCCCGGCCTCTCAGCACAGATCTCGCCAATGAACAACTTGACAAGCTTTGCCACTTGGCATAAGAGAAGGTATCGTAAAGGAAAATCAGAGGGGGCTGCTCCACCCATTACTTCCCGAAACGGGTTCCGGCATGCACACCGACCACAGTCCCGAGGCCTACAACGTCCTGATGTACTCCCATGACACCTACGGGCTGGGACATATCCGCCGGACCATGGCCATTGCCGACCATCTGCGCGACGCCTCCACCAATATCCTCATCCTCACCGGCTCACCGATTGCCGGCCGTTTCCATTTCCCCGACCAGGTGGACTTTGTCCGCATCCCCGGGGTGATCAAGAAAACCAACGACGAGTACCATGCCCTCTCCATCCGGATCGATCCGGAAAAGGCCCTGACCATCCGTACCAATATCATTCTCGCCACCGCCAGGGCCTTCGAGCCGCATCTGGTGATTGTCGATAAGGAGCCCCTCGGCCTGAAAAAGGAGATGCTGCCCACCCTGCAGTGGCTGAAGAAGGAACGACCGGAGACCAGAATGGTACTCGGCCTGCGCGATATTCTCGACGAGGCGGCAGTGGTTTGCCAGGACTGGCAGGAGAAAAATATCTACACCCACCTCGAGCAGTTGTATGACGAAATCTGGGTCTACGGCAACCAGGCAATCTACGACCCGATCGCCATGTACCGGATTCCAGAGCTTATCCAGAGCAGAATCCATTTCACCGGCTACATCCCCCGGCAACGCTTCAGCGACGAAACACGGAAAAAAATCAGCAAACGGGTCAGGAAACGGCACCGGGTTCACCCCGAGGAAAAATTCGTCCTGGTCACTACCGGCGGCGGTGGCGATGGTTCGGAGGTGATCGACCATTTTCTCACCATGTTTGATACCTACCCCGATACCCTGGAATTCCGGGCACTGATCGTCACCGGCCCCTTCATGGCCAAACCGGTACGGGACCTGCTCAAGCGGCGGGCGAAGAAGCACGCCATCGAGATCCTCCCCTTCCACCCGCACCTGGAAGAGCTGATGGTCGCCGCCGACCTGGTGATCTCCATGGGCGGCTACAACACCATCTGCGAGATCCTCACCCAGCAGACCCCCGCACTCATCATCCCCCGGGAAGTACCCCGCCTGGAGCAACTTATTCGGGCCAGGCAGCTCCACCGCGAGGGGCTCCTCGATTACATTCCCTGGAATGAGGTCACCTCCAGCCTGCTGCGGGAAAGGATCCTGGCCAGACTCTCTGACGGCAAAAGTTTCCGCAAGAACATGGCCGGATTCAAGCTCTCCGGCCTCGATACCATGCTCAGGCGGCTTGATCAGTTCAAGCTGGGACTGCGGGGCGAAAAACGGCAGAACTGATGCCGGCGGCAGGTCAACTGCCTGCAGGGAGCGGCATCGGTTCCCCGACGCTGCTCACCGCCCGGACATAGGCGGGACAGGTAAAATCCTGCCAGCCGAGATAGCCGGACTCGACATCGACCAGCCAGGCGGCAATGAACGAGCGGCGATCAGCGCTCCACAGGCGGTGTTGACGGGCGTCGAAGAGGGGCTGGAGGCAGAAATCATCCAGCGGCGCACCGGGCTCGAGGAGAGAGAGGAGTTCATCGACAGTGGGCAGCCGCCAGGTACACCTGCCGCCCCAATGGCTGCGGTTGAGCTGGTCCAGATAGGCCGGGGCCGTCGTCCAGACCATCGGGCTGGTCGACCCGCCCTGTTGCCACACCAGACCGGTGGCCTCGTCACGGATGGTTTTGCCGCCGGCCACCAGCGCAGTGGTGACATGCTGGGCGCTTTGCCAGAGAGGGGTGACCGGAAAGAATTTGCCGGCCTCCCGGCCGCCCACCTTCACCGGTTGGCTGCGCAGGGTGGTCGCTGCGTCGGCCGGCCGCCCGGCCTGAAAATGGTCGTGCCAACGGATCCGACAGACCGCCGCCCGCCGTTCCCGCCAGTACCCTTCCATCTGATCGAGCCCGGCAAGAATCTCCGCCGGGTGCTCGGGGCGATCGGCCGGTTTTTTGGCAACTATCCGCCCAAGAAGCCCTGCCCCACCCGCCCCAAACTCCCTTTCCACCGGCTCCCAGTCGGGCCTGTTTCCCGGCAGCCTGCCGGTAACCAGCCGATAGAGGATCACCCCAAGGGAGTACCAGTCGGCTCGCTGGTCGACATGCTCCGGCTCCCGTTCCTGCTCCGGCGAGGCATAGAAGGGGCTGCCAATCAGCAGCTGTGGGGGGCGGAATTCCCCCTCGCCACGCAGCTTGGAGAGACCGAAATCGGCAAGCTTCACCTGCCGTTCGGCAGTCAGCAGCAGGTTGGCCGGCTTCACATCGCGGTGCACCAGGCCATGGGCGTGCAGGGCCCGCAGGGCAAGGGCGGTCTGACGGACCACCGTCAGGGCAAGATCAGGACGGATCGGCCGGCTCATCTCCTCCACCATTGCCCCCTCACCGATCCATTCGCTGACCGTGCGGCAATGGTACTCGAGAAGGATATAGCAGTTCTCCCCTTCCAGCCTCTGGCCAACCAGTCGGACCAGGTGGGGGTGATCGACCCGGCCGATGATCTCGGCTTCAAAGAGAAAGCGGCGGCGGATCTCCTCCATGCCGAGCACCTCCTGCAGATGGGGGTGCGGGGCCAGCAGCTTGAGGGCCAGGATAGGGCCATCTGCGGCGGCGCGGACCTTCAGCACCCTCGCCATTCCACCCTGGCCGAGCATGCCGAGAACCTGATATCCGTCAATGAAGCGCACGTTCAGCCCCCCAGGGCGCGGAGATTGATCTCCGGAAAACCAAGCGCCTTGATTTTGGCGATGGTCGGCCCGGTATCGTAGCGAACCGAACGGATCTCCAGGGTAAACCGGTCGCTATCCCACAGGGCGTACTTGGCGGCTCGGCTCCCGTCACGAGGCTGGCCGACACTGCCGACGTTGATGACATAGCGGTCGGCCCGGTGCAGCGGCAAGAGCCCAGGTCGTATCTCGTCGAGTTTGGCCTGGTTGCCCTGCCAGGTGGCCAAAAAAAGGGTGTGGGTATGGCCGACAAAGCAGACCGTTTGCGAAAAGCGGCCAAAAAGGGCGGCAAGTTCCTCCTCCTCCAGGGCAAAGAGGTAGCTGTAGGCATCGTCGGGCGGACAACCGTGCACGGCGTAATACTCTGCACAGGCAATATGGCTCGGCCAACAGTCGATGATCTTCAGGATTGGCGGGGTGAGCAGGGTCAGGGTGATGTCGAGCGATCGACGGCTGGTGGGGTTGAACCAGCGGCGCCGTTCGGCAGAGAGCACCGCCTGCTCGTGGTTCCCCTGGATGCAGGGTATCTCCCTGTCGGTGAGCAGGCGGACGACCGCTTCGGGGTCCGGGCCATAGCCGACAGCATCGCCCAGACAGACCACCGCCCCGGGAGCCTGGCCATCCAGATCGGCCAGGACCGCCTGCAGGGCTTCCAGGTTACCGTGGATATCGGAAAGTACTGCCAGTCGCATTGGCTCTGTTCCCTCTCTGATCAGCGAGCGGATCTGCTCAAGGGTGGTGTCAGGCTACCGCATTCTCGACCCCGGTACAACTCAGGTTTTGCTCCTTCGAGGCGGTGCAAGGGGGCGGATGCTCTCGACGAACTCTCTTCGGTCGGCAAAGGTCTCCAGGTAATTATCCCCTTCAAACTGGCGATGCTGGAGCGCCTGGTACAGGCGTTCCACCAGGACATGATTGTGGCCGTGCGAGGTCATGTTGGCAATGATGCGTCCTCTGAGAGGATAGCCGAGGAGAGAGAGGTCGCCGATCATATCGAGGATCTTGTGGCGCACGAACTCGTCGGCAAAGCGGAGCACGGTATTGATGACCTTGCCATCGTGCATGATGATATGGGAATTGAGATAGCCGCTGCCGACTTTGCCCAGTTTCTGGGCCATGTCGATATTCTCGAAGGTGTTGAATGATCGAGCCGGGGCGATCTCCGCGGCGAACGATCCCTGCGCCGGGTTAAAGGTGAGCACCTGTTCTCCGATAGGGGGCGGGTAATCGACCCGCATTACTATTTCAAACCCGTCGAATGGTTCCACATAGAGATGTTTTTCTTGTTTTTCTTCGGCCCCCATGCCGATCTTCTGGCGAATGACGGCAACCTGGGTGCCGGCCGGCTGTTCGATGATTCCCGCCTGGGAGATGAGTTCGCAGAAGTCTTTTGCGGAGCCGTCGATGTTCGGCACCTCGTTGCCGACCCTGACCAGTACGTTGGTGATACCGAACATGGAAAAAACCGCCATCAGGTGTTCGACGGTGCGCACCTGATGCCGGCCGTTGTCGAGCGTCGTCGAGTTGGCCGAGAAGGACTTTGTCTCGGCAGGTTTCATAAAGTTGCGCAGCGAGGTGATATGTCCGCGGATGGTCTGGCCATCGAGTGTTTGAAAAATGATCCCCTCGTTCACCCCGAGCGGGCTCAGGCTGATACCGGTCTTCCGGCCGCTCAGCAGCCCAACCCCATTGAGAACGAGGTATTCTTTCAGGGTCCGTTGCGGTTCCGCTGACGCGACAAGTTCGACGGCACCGGAAATCATCGCCATTTCGGACGGCTTTCTGGCAAGCCTGGTGTCCGGCGGCAGGCCTGCATCGAGCCGGGCCGGGTGCAGGTTCAGGGCCGACTTGACCTTGTCCAGCAACACCTCGAGATGCAGCGGTTTTTCCATGAAATCGGCAGCGCCGAACTTGATGGCGGCAACGGCCGCTTCGATGCCGGCGTGGCCGCTCATCATGATGACCGGCAACTCCGGGAAACGTTCGTGCAGGCGTTGCAGCAACTGCAGGCCGTCCGTACCCGGCAGCCAGATATCAAGCATGACCAGAGCGGGTTCCATGGAATCGAGCCGCTGCCAGAAGCTCTCCGCATCGGCAAAGGCGATGGCCTCATAGCCCTCGTCCTCGAGGATGTTCGCTACGGTCGAACAGATAAGCGGTTGGTCGTCAACAATACAGATGGGGTTCATGTTCCTGGTGTCCAAAAAACGCTATGCGGCACCCCGTGAGCGATTGCGGGGTGCCGCGATGATCATCATCGCCGGCAACATCGGTGCACCCTATCCTAACCTGAATGAGAGAAGAATGAAATGAAATGCAGGCTGGTCATGTTTCGTTGCCACTTCCAGTGATCGGGGGTATATCGAACATACCGGGAAAGTGGTGTACCTTGCGAAGATGAGCCGTAGGGACAACCCACTGATGCAACCCATTCCCAAACTGGAACCACCACCGTGAACGCTTCCCTGCCGTATCTTCTCCTGGCCGACCTGGTCCTGGCCCTCCATTGTGGCGTTGCCCTCTTTGTGGTCGTTGGTCTGGCGGCAGTGCTGATCGGCAACCGGCTCGGCTGGTCCCGGGTCAACGGCCTGCGGTTCCGGCTCACCCATCTGGCGGCGATTGCCTTCATCGCCGGCCAAGCCTGGCTGGGCAGACTCTGTCCGCTGACCACACTGGAGATGTGGCTGCGCGAGCAAGCCGGGGCCACCACCTACAGCGGCAGCTTCATTGGCCACTGGCTGCAAACCCTCCTCTATTGGAATGCGCCCGCCTGGGCCTTCATCCTGGCCTACACCCTGTTCGGGCTGGCCGTGGCGGCAAGCTGGTGGTATTATCCGCCACACCGCCGGCAACGCTGATCTCACCAGCCGCCAGGCTGAACCGTTGCCCCGGCCGGGGGTACTCGCCTCCCGGACTCGGAATCGGTTGCCCATGGCCGGTCCGTTATGCCCCAAGCCCTCCTCCATTAATGTGTCGAAATATCCCTGCCGGCTGCCTGCCAGCGACAACTAACAGCAGAATTACATAAGTATCTCTGAATGGTTGAGTCAATTTTGCTTGACCAAAGGGGGGCGCTTTCTCCGGCAGCACTCTTTCTGAAATTCACTGAAAATGGTGCAATTTCAAGTAGCTTTTGCAATAGATGCCAATATCAAGTAATAATTCTCCGAAGAATTTCCAAGCAACCTGAAACAGGCTGCCGATGCCTGATGCACTGTTTCCCTCATCTGCTCTCTTTTTAGTGGAGGTCACGGATGCCGATAATTACCATATCGCGAGGAAGTTACTACCACGGGAAATCAATTGCTGAGAAACTGGCGGCTGAACTGGGTTACACCTGTCTGTCCCGAGACGATGTTATTGCCCATCTCGATGAGTTTCATCTTCCCGAGATCAAACTGGTCCGCTGTCTTGACGATGCTTTTTCGGTGCTCGAGCGCTTTCCCCACGGCAAAAAACGGTTCGTCACCGCCATCCGCGCCACCCTCCTCGACCAGTTTGTCCGGGGCAGAGTTGTCTATCACGGCCTTGTCGGCCAATATTTTCTCAGAAACATTTCACATGTATTGAAAATTCGTATAATTGCCGATACCGAACGGCGGATAGCTGACGAGATGGCCAGGGAAAACGTCTCGGCAGAAGAGGCAAGGTTCATCCTCAAAAAAGATGACGAAGAGCGGCGGAAGTGGGCGATGTTCCTGTACGGTATCGACATCCTCAATGCCGACAATTACAACATGGTTATCAGGATCGGCCATATGAAGGAGGACGATGCGGTCGATATACTGGCCAACGCCGTTCAACTTCCCGCCTTCCAGGAGACTGCCGAATCGCAGGCACTTCTCGAAGATGAGGCCCTGGCGGCCCGGGTCAGCTACAGACTGTTTGACTTTCCCCATGCTGCAACCACTGCACACCGGGGGCAGCTGATGATTACCATGAAAGTCCCAATGGAGCAGCAGTCAGTAATAGAAGAACGTATCGCCGAAGTGCTCGCCACTACCAAGGGGGTGAAAGGCTATTCCGTACAATTCGAACACTATTATTGAGCATCAGCCGGCTTCTCCTGGTGAAGCCGAGGGTCCATCGCCTACAGCCAAGCAGGCATGGCGGGAGAACCCCGGAGAGGAACATACGCTTTAGCCGACACTTCTTGAGAGAAGTGGTCAAGACAACTCTGCAGGGAGGACGACAATGCGACTGGCAATCATCACCGGAGGATCAGCGGGACTGGGACTGGCGCTCTGCAGGCTGTGCGCCGAGCATGGTTACCAGGTTGTCGAATTCTCCCGGCGTGCCCCCCACCCCTTTTCGGTCCCAGTCGACCTGACACAGCCGGTAAAAAGCCGCCAGACGGTCCGCCGGGCCATTGCCGCTCTAGCCCCTGAGGCGCTGACCGAACTGCTGGTGGTCAGCAATGCCGGAATCCTGGCGCCGATCGGCCCGGCGGCGAAAAAACCCCGGGCGGCAGTAGTAGCCAACCTCAACACCAACTACACTTCGGCCATCCTTGTCCTCACTGAGATCATCGCCAAATTCCAGAAATCACCCTGCCGGAAGGTGCTTGTCAACATCTCCTCCGGCGCGGCGAGAAAAGGGTATGCCGGCTGGTCACTGTACTGTGCCGCCAAGGCGGGCATGGAGCATTTTATCGAGACCCTGGCCATCGAGCAGCAGGAAGAGGAACACCCCTTCCTGCCGATCAACATCAATCCCGGGGTGATGGATACCGCGATGCAGGCGGCGATCCGCGCCGCCCACCCGGCCGACTTCCCGAACCAGGAGCGCTTTATCCGCAGTCAGGAGCAGGGCCTCCTGGTCGACCCGGCCAGGGTCGCCGAAC
>JAABSV010000013.1 GCA_011390165.1 Desulfobulbaceae bacterium | reverse complement strand
AGGATTTGACCTGCCTCTGGAATTGCAGGGTGGAACCGCTGGCCTCCACCACAATATGGTCACCGGGGTTGAACTCACCGGCAAGAAGCCGGCTGGCCAGTGGGTTTTCGAGAAGATGCTGGATTGCCCGCTTCAGTGGGCGAGCGCCGTAGGCGGGATTGTAGCCGCTGTCGATCAGTACTTGCCTTGCCCCTTCCCGGACGTGCAGGGTGAGGTTTTGTGCCGCCAGCCGCCGATCCAGGCGCCGCAGCTGGATATCGACGATGGCGAGCAGATCTTCCCGATTCAGGCTTTCGAAGACAATGGTCTCGTCCACCCGGTTGAGAAACTCCGGTTTGAACTGGCGGTGGAGGAGATTATCCAACTCTACCAGAGCCTCCTTTCTGGTGGCCGGGTCAGCGGCCATTTGCATGATCAACTGGCTGCCGAGGTTGGAGGTCATGATCAGAATGGTATTCTTGAAATCAACCGTCCGGCCCTTGCCATCGGTCATCCGGCCGTCGTCCAGAACCTGAAGGAGGACGTTGAAGACATCCGGGTGGGCCTTTTCGATCTCGTCAAGGAGGATTACTGCGTAGGGGCGACGGCGTACTGCCTCGGTGAGGTAGCCGCCCTCCTCGTATCCGACGTAGCCGGGAGGGGCGCCGATCAACCTGGCTACGGCGTGTTTTTCCATAAACTCAGACATGTCGATACGGATCATCGCCTGTTCGTCGTCGAAGAGAAAGTCGGCCAGGGAGCGGGCCAGTTCGGTCTTGCCGACGCCGGTGGGGCCAAGAAAGATAAAGGAGCCTAAGGGACGATCGGGATCCTGCAAACCGGCCCTGGCCCGGCGGACGGCACCGGCCACGGCCCTGACCGCCGGACGTTGGCCGACTACCCGCCTGGCAAGCATCTCCTCGGCCCGGACCAGTTTTTCCTTCTCCCCCTCAAGAAGCCTGGAGACCGGGATGCCGGTCCACTTGGCGACCACCGCGGCGACATCCTCGGCATCCACCTCTTCCTTCAGCATCTTGTGGCTGGCCTGGATCTCCTGCAAGCGGCTGTTGGCCTCGGCCAGTTCCTTTTCCAGCTGAACCTTGCGGCCGTAGCGGATCTCGGCAACCTGGCTGAGATTGCCGGCCCGTTCGGCCCGTTGCTCCTCGATGTGGGCCTCGTCAAGCCGTTCCTTCACCTGGCGGATCGTCTGAATGGTCTCCCGCTCAAGACTCCACTGGGCCTTCATGGCGGCAAGTGTGTCGTCGAGATCGGCGAGCCGTTTGCGTAACTCCTCCAGGCGGGATTTGGAAACCGGATCGGTCTCCTTTTTCAAGGCCTCCTGTTCGATCTCCAGTTTGATCTTCTGTCGCTGCAGTTCGTCAATCTCGGTGGGCATCGAGTCAATCTCGATCCGCAGCTGGGAGGCGGCCTCGTCGATGAGGTCGATCGCCTTGTCCGGCAGGAAGCGGTCGGTAATGTAGCGACTGGCCAGGGTGACTGCGGCGACTGTGGCGTTATCCTGAATCCGTACGCCGTGGTGAACCTCGTACTTCTCCTTGATCCCACGGAGAATGGCGATGGTGTCCTCTTCCGATGGCTCCTGTACCAGCACCGGCTGAAAGCGCCGCTCCAGGGCGCTGTCCTTTTCGATATATTTGCGGTACTCGTCAAGGGTGGTGGCGCCGACACAGTGCAACTCACCCCTGGCCAGAGCCGGTTTAAGCATGTTCGAGGCATCCATCGAGCCTTCCGCCGCGCCGGCCCCAACCAGAGTGTGGATCTCATCGATGAAGAGAATGATCTCGCCGGCCTTCTTCTCTACCTCCTTCAGCACCGCCTTGAGGCGGTCTTCAAATTCGCCGCGGTATTTTGCCCCGGCAACCAGGGCCCCGAGGTCGAGGGTCACCACCTGTCTGTTTTCCAGGCTGGCCGGAATGTCACCGTTGACTATCCGCTGGGCAAGACCTTCTACGATGGCGGTCTTGCCGACACCCGGCTCACCAATCAGGATCGGGTTGTTCTTGGTGCGCCGCGACAGCACCTGGATGACCCGGCGAACCTCTTCGTCACGGCCGATAACCGGGTCGATCTTGCCCTGCCTGGCCAGTTGGGTAAGGTTGCGGCCATACTTTTCCAGGGCCTGATACTTCTCCTCCGGATACTGATCGGTTACCCGATGGCTGCCGCGAAGCAGAGAGAGGGCCTGCAGAAAGCTTTGTTCCTGGACGCCACGAGCGGCCAGAGCCCGGCTGAGCGGGGAGTTCGAGTCCTTAAGGATAGCGAGAAAGAGATGCTCCTGGCTGACATAGTCGTCCTGCATCTGCTGCGCTACACTCAGGGCGGCGTCCAAAATCTGCTTCAACTCGCGGGAAGCGTAGACCTGGCCGGCACCACCACCGGAGACCCGGGGGATCTTTTCCAGCAACTGGTTGATATCCATCAGGACCAGGGAAGGGTCGGCACCCATCTTCTGGAGTACCGGCACAACGATGCCGTCGACCTGGGTGACAATGGCCCGGGCGAGATGGGCTGGCTGGATTTCCTGCTGCTGGCGCTCCTGGGCCAGTTGCTGGGCCGCCTGGATCGCTTCCTGTGATTTAAGTGTGAACTTATCGAACTGCATACCTTTCTCCCCTGGTTAGCGTTACTGCTGGCAGCCGGTTTTGGGCTGATATCTCTGTACTGGCTGAGAGAGTAAGGCTGCCGCCGGTTAGTGTCAAGAAATTGACACTAACCGGCGGACAAAAAAAAGCGGGTCGTTATCAGACCCGCTTTCCTGTTCCGCACGTGCGGTTGACAACAGTTTGCCAGGGCTCAGCCGCACCCACCCGACCCGCAGGAGCCAGTACTGCACCCACCACCGGAACTGATTGGTTTCAGCGAGGTAATCCCAAAACCGGAACGAGGGCCAGCATCAATATAGTCAACTGTGATGCCGCCACAGGTCTGAATAAGACTCTTCTCCACCAAAAATTTCAGGGAGTCGTTCTCAAAAACCTTATCGCTTTCTTTTGGCTCATCCAGAGCCAGACCCAGGGAGGGACCAGCTCAGCCACCCTGCATCAGGGCAACACGCAGGGCGGAAACAATATTATTGGCCTGCATATATTCTTTTAATTTTGTAACAGCTAAGTCTGTCACGTTTAACTCAGACATGAATTACCTCCTCAAAAAATTCTGCAAATATCTTCTCTGCCGGTAGGCGCCCAGCAAAAAACACAGTCTGCTGGGTAGAGAAGCACGATCAACCTTACGACCAACTGCCAAGACAACAAGGTAGGGGTGTTGGCGCGGATAGTCAATCACCGCACCACCATAATAGTTGTTGTTGCAATCCATGCAAGGGTTTTCTAAAATTTGAAGGCACACTTTTTCGGTTGCCGGCTGACGAAAAAGGATCGGGCGACAGGCCGATTACGGAAAATAAATGAATACAATCCAGGCTGTTGCTGAAAAAATTTAGATGCCGGTTCGCTTCCGTCGGTGGAGAATGTTTTTTTTGCCGCAAGTTGTGCTATAGTTGGCCTACTTTTGCTTCGAGGGCGTCGAGAATTTCTCCGGTTGGAGAGGCGCAGGGCCTGCCGGGAGCTGAGCGCTCGACACTGCAGTTACGATCGATTTTCTTACGGTTTCATGAAGGGATTTGGCTATGAAAAAAATTGTGATATCCACCGGTGGTGGCGATGCCCCCGGGCTCAATGCGGTGATCTACGCTGTCGTCCATGCCTGTTACCGTAAGGGCTGGGAGGTGTACGGGAGCAGAAACGGCTATGCCGGCTTCATGGACATCGACGAAATGGTCCGCCTCTTGCCTCGGGACGTTGCCGGAATCTATTCCACTGGTGGGACCATCCTCGGATCCACCAACAAGGGTGACCCCTTCGCCAGGCCGGTCCAGAATCTGGCCGGGGAGATTCAGATCATTGATGTGTCCGACAAGATTATGCGCAATTTTAACCGGATGGGCTTTGACTGCCATATCGCCATCGGCGGCGACGGCAGCCTCGATATCGCCCATCGCTTCGCGTTGAAGGGGATGCCGGTGATCGGGGTGCCAAAGACCATCGACAATGACCTGGAACAGACCGATCGGACCTTTGGTTTCGACACCGCCGTCTCCACCGCCACCGACGCCCTGGACAAACTCCACTCCACGGCCAAATCGCACCGCCGGGTGATGGTGGTGGAGGTGATGGGGCGTGATTCCGGCTGGATTGCCCTCTATTCCGGCATATCGGGAGGGGCCGATGTCATCCTTATCCCGGAGATCCCCTTCGACATGGAGGAGGTGTGCGAAAAGATTGCCGACAACGAGCTGCAGGACAAGCACTACTCGATCGTCGTGGTCGCCGAGGGGGCTGGGACCGTTGAAGGGCAGACCTTCAACAAGGGCAGGGGGGAACTGGGCCGGACGGAATTGATTCTGGGCGGGGTCGGCGAGTATGTAGCCGGTGAAGTGCGCCGACGCACCGATAAGGATACCCGTTCCCTGGTACTCGGCCACCTCCAGCGGGGCGGATCGCCGACCACCTTCGACCGCCTGCTTGCCCTGCGCTTCGGGGCGGCAGCGGTGCGGCTGGTCGAGGAGCGGGTGTTCGACCATATGGTCGCCCTGAAGAATTCGATCATGGTGCCGGTACCGATTGCTGATGCGATCAAGACCCGCAAGAAGGTTGATCTGACCAGCGACAAGATCATGACCGCCCGGGATATCGGTATCTGCCTCGGTGACAAGGACCCCGACCGGGAAGGCTACTGAATGGTGGAGATCGCTGTACCGGATAACCCATTCCTGAGCGCCTTCAACCTCCTCCTGGACCATTTCGGTCCCCAGTGCTGGTGGCCGGCGGAGACCCCTTTCGAGGTAATGGTGGGGGCGGTGCTCACCCAGAACACCAACTGGGGCAATGTGGTCAAGGCCATCGACAATCTGCGTCAGGCCGGCCTCCTCGACTACCACTCCCTGGCTGCCTGTTTGCCCACCGATATTGCCGCTCTAATCCGGCCGGCCGGATACTACAATCTCAAGGCACAGCGTCTGGTCAACCTTCTCCAGATGGTTGCCGAAAGCTACCACGGTGAACTGGAGGCATTCCTTACCGACCGGCCGACCTCAGCTCGGGAAAATCTGCTTGCCGTGCGGGGGGTCGGGCCGGAGACTGCCGATTCGATCCTTCTCTATGCCTGTGGCCGGCCGGTATTTGTGGTTGACATGTACACCCACCGGGTATTCAGCCGGCACCAGTTGCTGGCCGAAGAAACTGATTACCAGACAATCCAGGAGACCTTTGTCAACCATCTGCCGGTCGATGCCCAGTTGTATAACGAATACCATGCCCTGATCGTCAAGGTTGCCACAAGCTACTGTAAGAAAACCAATCCCCGTTGTTCGCTCTGTCCGCTGCAGGGGTTCAACCACTGAAGCTGCGTCTTGCCGCCCCCTTACCGCCCCATCCCCCCTCCAGGCCCTAACCCGAGGATTGCCTCGATGTAGGAGGCCGCTTCCTCCTCTTCATATTCCGCCTGCAGCAAGGCCTTGCGGTACCGCTCCAGCGCCTCGCGGGCCTTCAGCGGGCTGTTATTGAGCAGATGCAGGCGGTACAGCCGGATGGTCAGTTCCTCTTCCAGATAGTTGTGGCGAAGGGCCTGTTCGAGAAGGCTGATCGCCTCCTCGAGCCGGTTGCTCTCCACCAGGCTGTCGGCCCAGGTCGCCACCATCTCCACCAGCAGACTGGCGAGCATGTCGTTCCAGGCCAGGGCCTGTTCCCCGTGCAGGACATCTTCCGGTTTTGCCCCCTGCCACATGGCCAGGGCCCGCTGGAAACAGTTGTGGGCCTGCCACCAGTCGCTGTTGCGGCTGTGGGTGAGGCCGGTGCGGGCTGCCTCGACAAATTCCAGGCTGTCGATGATGACGTTGTTCAGGCAGAGAATCCCCTTCTGGGTGGGGAGATACTCCCTTACCGAAACGGGCAGTTTCGGGGCAAGCAACTTTCTCAGGCGGGTGACCAGGGTGTCAAAACTTTTCCGGGCGTTATCCGGAGGGCTTTCCGGCCACAGCTCCACCTGGATTTTTTCCTGGGCGAGGCGTTGACCTCTGGCGGTGAGCAGGAGCCCGAGCAGCTCCCGTTGGAACGGGGTGAGATCGTTGGCGCGAAAAAGTACCTTGCCCCCCATTTTCAGGGCAAAACTATCCATCAGGGTGCACTGGAGCAGGGGGAGGGCGGAGCCGTCCGGGCGAAAACTGCTCTGTAGCCGCAGTCTGGCCAGAGATTGGGCAAAAACCGGCTCGATATCCCGGGCCACTGCCAGGGAGAGGAGGGCGCCCATCATCACCGGCTCCCAACTCCAGAAGTGGTTGTACCCGGAGATCTTCATCAGGGCCAGGGCCCGTTCCAGCCCTTCCAGAGCGGCGTCAGGGCCGTCGAAGAGAAAGGTGTGGTAGACCTGGTTGAACAGTCCACAGAGGTTGAGGTAGGTGGAGCCGATTTCGGCGCTGATGGCCAGACCGCGCCGCAGATGCCGGTCTGCTTCGGCCGGTTGCTGCAGTCGGCAGTAGACTGCACCGGCAATGATGTGATTGAAGGCGGTGTAAAAGGGCCCCCCCGCCTGGCGGCGGAGAGAGGTCGATTCGCCGATTGCCCTAGCCGCTTCCTCCGTCCGGCCGGTGAGGGCCAGTCCGAAGGCCTGCCACTGCAGGATTTGGCTGTGCATATGGGGGGTGGCGGCGGTGGCGGTGACTCCCTGCCCCCGGTCGAGGAGTTCCAGGGCCTTGTCCGGCTGTCCCAGCGAGTAGAGGCTGCTGCTGCCCCAGATGTAGAGATAGGGGGCGGCCACAGTTTGCTCGACCACGTTGTGGTTGATGGAGTTCTGCAGGGCCTGTTGCTGCTGTTTGAAGTTGAAGTGGTCGCCGACCATGGAGAGGTAGCAGAGGTTCATCACCCGCATGGTCAGCCGGTTTGACTCGCCGACCAGGGGGTCGTGGAAGAGGGAGTAGCAGAGTTCCGCTTCCCGCAGGTACTTGGCCCGGTTGCCGCTGAGCAGTTCGATATAGCCCTGGATAAATCGGGTTGAGGCGATGAAGTTGCGGATATCGTGCTTGCTGGCCAGGCTGCTGGCCCGCCGGATAAAATGCCTTGCCTTCTCCATTTCCCCTTTGAAGAAGCAGTAGCCGGAGGCAAGGTTGCGGGCGGCCATGATCAGGATCGGCATCGGCAGACTGTCGAAATTCTTCTCCAGCAGCGTCCTGGTCCGGGGGAGGAGGGTGGCACCGGTGGTGTAGTCGCCGGAAATGACGAAGTGGAAGTAGATGGTCTGGGAGAGGGCGATCAGTTCGCCGGTTTCTTCGCCACTGGCGGTAAATTGCGCCCGGGCGTTGTCGAAAAAGGGAAGGGTGGTCTGGGGGGCGAAGTCCACCCGCAGCAGACCGGCATAGAGGGTAAGCCAGCTGTGCTGGAAGAGGGTCTCCTCGGGGATGCTCTGCAGCAGGGTGAGGATGGAGATGGTCCGGTTTTTGGTGATCAGTTCCATTCCCCTCGTCCGGAGGAGCGATTCCATGGTGGCCAGGTCGCCGGCGTATCGATAGCAGGTGAGTGCCTTTTCCACCATCTCCCGGGCGAGATAGTATTCCGCCTCTCGGGCATGGATGGCGGCGATCTCGGCAGGTGAGAAACGGGCCCGTCCCCGCTGCTGGAGGAACTCCTGGAAGAAGTGGTGGAAGCGGAACAGCTGCTGGCGGTCATCAAGATGGTAGATAAAGTAGTTTTCCCTGGCCAGGTCGGCCAGGACCTGGCCGAAATCGGCGCTACCGGCCACCACAGCGGCCAGATCGGCTGGGATCTCTTGCAGAAAGGAGAGCTTCAAAAAGGGAATGTGGTGTTCCCGGGGGAGCTGGGCGAAGATCTCATCCTGGAAGTAGTCGAGCATGTGGCCGGAGCCGGCGGCCATGGTCATTACCCTGTCGTCGGCGTCGTGCCGGGAACTGTTGCGGCCGGAGATCGGATGGCTGGCGAGGATGATCCCCATGATCCAGCCATTGGTTACCCGCTGGATCTTCATCGCCTCCTGCCGGCTGATTGTTTTCTTCAGGACGGTATTGTAGAGGGTCTCCACTTCACCTTCGTTCAAGGCCAGATCGGCGGTGCTCAGGTAGGCGATCCGATTACCGTCTCTGATCGTCCTTCCCTTGATTTCCAAAGGCTGTCTGCTGACCAGGACAAAGCGGAGGTGGGGCGGGGAAGTATCGATCAGATGTTCGAGGAGCCGGTTGGTCAGGGCTTGGTATTCAAGGAGGTGGAGATCATCAAGGACCAGATAGACCGGCTTTGTCAGGTAGCCGTCGAGGTCGTGCAGGAGCAGATTGGCACAACGGGTGAGATCAAGCGGGCCGACACTGCCGGCCAGCAGGATGTTGGCCAGTTGTGGCGAGGAGAAACCGGCGAGGTTGCTGCAGAGATTGGTGAGCAGAGAGGAGAGCAGATAGACCGGATCGGAGTCCTCCGGGCCGATCTGGTACCAGATAAAGGTGTGGTTGTGGTAGTCGAGATACTGGGAGACCAGGGTGGTCTTTCCCTGGCCGGCCTGGGCCTCGATAATCAACACCTTGGTGCCGGCCTCCTTGGCCGGCAGTTTCTGGTCGAGCAGAGCAGTGCGGAACAGGGACTGGGACTGGCTGATGTGGGGCGGGTAAAACTTGTTGGCCGGCAGCGGGGAGAGGTGGGGGTGCAGGTCAGCGGGCATGGGTCACCTTCAGGAAGAGGGGGACTTTTGCTCCAGCACCAGCTTTTTGCAGATTCCTCTGATGGTGCTGGCCTCCCTGGAGGTGAGCACCATTCTGTTGAACAACCGGCGAACATGGTACAGCCAGTCAGCCCGGGTGGTCTCTTCAATGCTGAAAAGCGTGGCTAGAGCTGTTTCAAAAGAGGCATACATGCTTTCCAGTTCAAAGGTGCTTGCCAGTTTCGGTACAACCCTGAGCTCCTTTGGCGCATGGACCACCGCATAATATAATTCGTAGCAATGAATTGCAACAGCCTGGGCGAGATTCAGTGAAGAAAATTCAGCGGTGGGAATTGCTGAGGCAAAGCGGCAGAACTTGAGATCGTCATTAGTCAGGCCGGTATCTTCAGGACCAAAGAGAATCGCTACCTTGTTCTGCTCTAAGAATGGCAGGATTTCGGCAGCCATTTCCCGTGGACCGCGTTGCACCAGCCGGTGTCGGCCTCGCCTGGCGGTAGTGCCCACCACTACGGTATAGGGGGCCAGCGCCTCGGCAAGAGTCGGGTGGAGTACCATGTTGTCGATCAGGTGGACGGCGTTGTGGGTGGCCATCTTTGCCATCTCTTCCCGCGCCGGCAGGTTGTCGCGGACCACCACCAGCCGGTGTATCCCCATGTTCCAGGCGACCCGGGCAGCAGCCCCGATGTTCTCGCCGCGGATGGGTCGCACCAGCACGATTGCCACCTGGTCAAGCCAGGCAGCACGGTTCACCTTGCCCTCTTCTTCGCTGTTTTGGTGCTCTTGGCCGCAATGGTCGCATTGGTCGCATTGGCCTCATTAGCCGTATCGGCCGGGGTGAAGTGCAGGCGCTTGCGGACGGTATCGGCGGCCAGCAAGGTAACTGCCAGGGTATCGCCAATCCGATAGGTCCGGGCGTGGATTTCCCCGAACAGTCGGTAGTTCTTCTGGTCGAGCAGGTAGCAGTCGTCGCGCAGTTCGTCGACGGCAATGGAGCCGCTCAGGCAGAGTTCCTGGAGTTCGATGAAGAGCGCTGAATCGGTGACGCCGGAGATGACTGCCGGGAAGGTTTCCCCCACCCGAGCAGCCATGTAACAGATCTTCAACCGATCGTGCATATCCCGCTCCGCCGTCACCGCCTCCCGCTCCCGGGCGGAGAGAAATTCTGCCGCCTGTTCCAGGGGTTCTCCGTTGTACAGGGGCGATGGCTGTTTGCCGGCAATGAGATCAAGGAGGGTGCGGTGGACAAGGAGATCGGGGTAGCGGCGGATTGGCGAGGTGAAGTGGGTGTAGCACTCGGCGGCGAGGCCGAAGTGGCCGACATTCTTGCTGGTGTAGTGGGCCTGCTGCATGCTGCGCAGGACCAGGTTGCTGATCAGGTACTGGTGGCTGTTTTCCTGGCTGGCCTTGACCACCTCGGCAAACCAGGCCGAGCTGTTGACAAAAGGTGGCGGGTTGAGTCCCAGGGTCCGGACAAAGCGGACAAACTCCTCGGCCTTGGCCGGATCGGGCGGCTGGTGCACGCGGTAGAGGGCCGGTACCTCACGGGCGGAGAAGAGCCCGGCCACAGCCTCATTGGCGGCCAGCATGAACTCTTCCACCAATTGGTGGGCGAGAGTCCGTTTGCTCTGTTCCATTGCCGCCACCCGGCCGTGGCTGTCGAGGCGAAACTCCGCCTCGGGGAGATTGAAATCCACCGCCCCGCGCTGGCGGCGACGGCTCTGCAGGGCCAAGGCCAGTTCCCTGGCGGTTTCCAGGTGGGCCAGGAAGGGGGCGTGCTCTGTGCGGATTGCCGGCTCCCGGTCGACCAGGATTTTGCCGATGGTGGTGTAGGTGAAACGGTGTCGGCTGCGGATCAGCGAGCGGTGGAAGGCGCTTTCGAGAAGCTTGCCGTGGTTGTCGAAGTCAAGCACTGCAGTGACTGCCAGTCGGTCCTCGTCCGGCACCAGGCTGCAGAGATGGTTGGCCAGCCGCTCCGGCAGCATCGGCAGAACCCGGCTGGGAAAGTAGACGGAGGTTCCGCGCAAATAGGCCTCCTGATCAATGGCCGAACCGGGGGAAACGTAGAAGCTGACATCGGCGATGGAAACGAGCAGCCGGTAGCCCCGGTCAGTTCTGCAGATGGCGATGGCGTCGTCAAAATCTTCGGCGCTTTCGCCATCGATGGTAAAATGTTCGACATCCCGCAGGTCGACCCGGTCATTGTCGGGCGGTCCTGGTTCGGGCAGCGCTGCCGCCTCGGCCAGCGCCTCGGCGGAAAATTGGTGCGGTAGGGAAAATTTCTCCACCACCAGGCGGAGGTGGCTGTCGATATGGTCGGCGGGGCCGATGACCTCGACGATTTCCCCGGGCAGGGTGGTGGCCGAGCGGCTCGTCCCCCGGTAGCGGACCAGGACGGCGTCACCCTCCTCGGCCCGCAGGCCGCCACTGACCCGCATAACGAAAGGGAAGCGGGGGTCATCGGGATAAACCAGCCCTTCCCCCTGTCGCTCACTGTAGATACCGGCGATGGTATCTGCCCCCCGGGAGAGGAGGGCGACCACTACCCCCTCGCTGCGTCCGTCACTGCCGGTGCGGATGATCCGGATGAGGACCCGGTCACCGTGTCTCGCTTCGCCGATCAGGGCCTTCGGAATGAACACATCTTTGCCCGGCAGGCTCCGGCCGGCAGCCTGGCTCGCCAGCTTGACGAAACCAAATCCTCTCGGGTTCTGGCTCAGCACCCCTTCGCCAAGATGGGCCTCGGGATGGAGGCTGAAGCGTCTGCGCCCGTCCCTGCTGACCAGATTTTCCTGGACCAGGAGCTCAAGAGCATTCTGGACGCTTTTTTTGCGCAGTTCTTCGCTGGCCAGCGCGGCGTACAACTCGGCCAGGATTTGCGGACTCTTTGCCCGATAGAGGTGGAGGAGCACTGTTTTTTCTGCTCCTTCGGGGGCGAATTGCTGGCTGGTCAGGTGCTTACGGACGAGATGGCGGGTGGAGCGGTTGGGAGGAGTTCTTTTTTTATACATGCGGTATTTTTTCTTTTCTCCGGCTGTGGAATGTTGGTATGCTGGGCGTTCTGCGGTTTTTGCGGTGCGGCCTGACATAATGGCGTCTGCTTGCGGACTATGGCGATGGCGGGGGCGGATATTGAGTTCGCCGGGCTAACAGTAAGACTCTTGTGGGGTCTGTCCAGTTGGGGCGGATAGAAAAATATATAGGAGAGCATGCGTCGGATTCCCTTTGACCTGGAGCTGTACCGCAACCAGATGCGGGCCCTGATCGCCGAAATAGCTGGAGAAGAGGTGTTCTGGGAGGCGCTCGACTTTGCCGTCGAGGCGCATAGCGACCAGTGGCGGCGCTCCGGTGACGCCTATATTCTTCACCCCTGCTCGGTGGCAAAGATTCTTGCCGAGGAGATGGACATAACCCACCCGGAGATCCTTGCCGCTGCTCTCCTCCACGATACCGTCGAGGATGTTGCCGAGGTGACCGCCGAACTGGTGGGGAGAAAATTCGGCACCTACGTGCAGGCCATCGTTGAGGGTTGTACCAAGGTAACCCACGTCTCGGGCGACAAGCAGACCAACAGCCGCAACACCCATCGGAAGATTTTCACCGGTGCCTCCCTCCGCCCGGAGGTGATGCTGGTGAAACTGGCCGACCGTCTCCACAATCTCCGTACCCTGCGGGCGATGCCCATGGCCAAACGGCAGCGGATCGCCGACGAGACCATCGATATCTACGCGCCACTGGCCACGGTTTTCGGCCTCTTCAATATGAAGCGGGAGATGTACAATCTGGCCCTGCTCTACAAATACCCGAAGCAGGGGGCGAAAATAAATAACCATATCAGACAGCTGCAAAAATCTCCCATCGGCCAAAAAATTGTCGCCGAGGTCGAGGCTATCACTCGTCGCCACAATCTCGACTGTCTGTTTACCGTCCGGACCAAGCATCTCTGGGCCTATTACGATTTCGCCAGCCGGATTCTGGTGCAGCGGATCGACACCCCCATGGAAATCCTGGTCATTGCCAGTGATGTCCAGTCCTGCTATGCCATCCTCGGCCTGGTCAACCAGACCTTCCGCCCCATCCCCCGGACCATTCGTGATTTCATCGCCAACCCGAAACCCACCGGTTACCAGGGGCTCCACTCGCGGGTGATCATCGATGGACAGAAATTTCTCTTCAAGATCCGTACCGCCGAGATGGAGCGGCAGGCGCAGCGGGGGCTCTTTCGGAACTGGAATTCGAAAACCGGCAAGCAGGGGAATTTTGTCAAGGAGATCCAGGAAATGTTTGACGTCCTCGGGTCGGACGAATCGGTCTCCTACCGGGATGTGATTGCCGCCAGCGGCATCAAGGAGATCTACACCTACACCCCCCAGGGCGATCTGGTCTGTCTGCCGGTCAACTCCAACGTCCTCGATTTTGCCTTTCGGGTCCATACCGAGATTGGCCAAACATGTCTTGGCGCAATGATCCGCAACAGGCGAGTCCCGGCCGCCCACATCCTCAAGGACGGCGATATGGTACGGATTATCCGGGCCGACCAGCCGATCCGCTTCGAGCAGGAGATGCTTGCCCTCTGCCGGACCCCCCGCTCCCGGGGGGAGTTGGCGAAGGGCTTCCGGATCCGGCGCCGGAAGGTGACCAGGGAGGTGGGAATGTCACTGGTCCGCCAGGAGATGCGCCGGTATGGTATCCCCTTCGAGGTGATGGAGGCGGGTGCGCCGAAACTGCTGGCCCGCTACAACATTTCCCACGCCGATGAACTCTACATCCGTCTGGGGGAAGGGCGACTCCGTCTGAAGGAGGTGATGGTGAGCATCGTCGAGGTTCTCTTCGGCGGGGTCTCACCCCTGGTTACCCCCACCGGTGCCTTCAACAAGATTGAGTTGACCACCCTCGACCCGGTGTCGGTGAAGCTCTCTTCCTGCTGCAAGCCGAATCCCACCGCCAAGGACAACTGCGCCGTCCTTACCCAGAAAGGGCTCTCCGTGCACCACAAGAACTGTGATCGCTTTCGCGAGCTGACCCTGGACCGGGAAGACGCCGTGGACATCTCCTGGCAGCTCCGCGATACCCATGTCCGCAAAAAACAGATCCTCCATGTCTTGCGGGCGGCGAGAGCCGATATCATGGCACTGTTGGCCGATGCCCCGGCCGAAATGGAGATGCAGCATCTGGAAATGCTTTCCAGCTACTCCACTCTCCATCCCGCCTGGGAGTTGGTTTTCGCCGTTCCCAATCTGCACGCCTTGCAGAAGGTGCTCCGCCATTTTGACCGTTCCGGGATCCCCTACGAGTTCTCTTTAGACTGCTGAGACCTGTTTTTCTCTACCTTTCTCCGCCGTCCCGCTCCATTGCCGGTTGCCGGCTGTAATTGGCCAGGACGTTGCCGAGCATATCGGGGAGATCGTTGGTCTGCCGAGAACTGCGGCGCAACTGGGTCAGGGTTTTTTCCAGGGTCAGCCGTTCGCCCATGAAAATGTGTCTGAGGATCAGTGAGATCAGCCGGGTGATGGTGGTCAGGTTGGAGATTCTCGATTGCAGATGCTGGTCCCGGTCAAAGGCGGTGGAGGCAAAGATCTCCACCGGTTGCCCTTCCAGTTCGCTCACCGAGACATACCAGGTGTTTCGCTCCCGGTCGCTGGTCCGGTAGCGGACGGCGTCGAGGACATCGGGCAGTTCCTGTTCCGGCTGCTGGCCGGTTTCTATCCCGGGCAGGGAGATGCCGGCCAACCGACAGATTTCGGCCAGCCCTGCCGGCCTCTTGCGGAGAAGGGTGATGGTGTGCCGGCAGGCTGGACAGAGACTGTCGGCGCAGTTGCTATCCGTCAGGCTGTGGTCGCTGCAGAGGGGACAATGTTCAGTGGTGGCGGGGCTCTTCATGCTGCCAGCTTTCCTGTGGGTTGAGGTTGGTGATATTGTGGTGAAGCAGGCTCCGGAACGCTTTGCCGCTGATTTCCCGGGCCCCGAAACGGAGAAGGTGGCTGGTCGTCATCTGGCAATCGATCAGGCGGAAGTCCTTTCTCAGCACAGTGTCAACCAGATGGATCAGGGCAAACTGCGAGGCCCCTCTGGTTCGGGAAAACATCGATTCGCCGAAGAACACCTTCCCGAGGGCGAGGCCGTAGAGACCGCCGACCAGTTCCCCGTTCTGCCAGCACTCCACCGAATGGGCATAGCCGAGCCTGTGCAGACGAGTGAAGGAGGCGGCCAGTTCCGCCGAGATCCAGGTGCTCTCGCCCCGCTCCAGCCGCACCCTGGCACAGTGGTTGATAACCTCGGCGAAGGCCCGGTCACAACTGCAGTTGAGACTGCTGCCCCGACGGTATCTGGCCAGCCGCCCGGGGATGGTGAACTCTTCCGGGAAGAGGACCAGTCGCGGGCTGATAAACCACCAGAGCAGGGGATCGTCGGGCCCGGACCAGGGAAAGATGCCCTGGCGATAGGCCGCCAGCAGCCTCTCTGGCCGGAGGTCGCCGCCGATGGCGAGCAGCCCGTTCTCCTCGGCGAAATCGGGGTGGGGAAAGATGATCCGCTCATCCAGAATACAAATCGACATCATCCTCACCCGCGGCCGGTTCGAAAAAGCCTTTCTGCTCGTGCCCCGCCTTCTCCCGGTGGTGGTTCCGACCGACGGTGGTGGCGAAAATCCACTCTATGCGATTGGTTCGGCAAGGGCAACTGTTGTGGCAGGTAATTTGGTTTTTTTTCTCTGTCGAAGTAGGGTATCATAGCCTGACCGAATCAGACAAACCATCCGGGATGATCACGAAAATGCTACAGCAGACCGATAGCCTACACAATTGGCCGTTCCAGGAGCAGTTTGAGCAGGGGAATTTCTATTCCGGGGCCGGCCGGGGTGAGGTGCTGCAGCGGCTGCGGGAAGCGGTGGCGACAGGGGTACCGCTGCTGGTGGTGACCGGGGCCGAGGGGAGCGGCACCTCCACTCTGGCCAGGATGTTCCACGAAAATCTGCCGGCCCGGACTGTTTCCGTCCTTTTTGGCGGGATGGTCGAGTCTTTTGAAGAGGTGGTCCGGCTGGCTGCCGTCCGTCTTGGTCTGGATCCTGGCAGATTCCGTCCCGGGGGGCAGTTGGAGGTGGTTATTGCCGAAATTGTCTCCCGGATGCGTCAGGAGGGTCTCGGTCTGGTGCTGATCTTTGACCAGGCGGAAGTGATCTATCTGGCCACCCTGGAACGGGTGCGGCGGATGCTTGACCGACTCGCTGCCGAAGGGGTACGGATGCACCTGGTCTTTGCCGGCCGCCACACCTTTCTGGACAATTTCGACCGGCTGGCAATCTGTGATTTTGCCGTCGACCAGGCAGAACGGATTACCCTGTCACCGCTCAGCGAGGCGGAGACCGCCGCCTACCTTGTTCATTGCCTGCAGCGTTTCTGGGGTGGCCAGGATGATCAGGGAATTGAACGGACGGTTATTGGTGATATTTACCGAAGTGCGCAGGGGAATTTTCGTCTGACCAACCAGGCGGCGGAGGAGGCCCTGATCAACCGTCAGGACGACGCCTCCTTTCTCACCCTGTTGAAGACCATGGAGCAGGAGTTGGCCCCACCCGCTGCTCCGGCTCGCGCCCCGCGCCCCAAGTCTTGGCCACAGGGAAACCGGCGTTTGCTCTGGGCCGGCGGGCTGGCGGTTACCGCCGTCGCAGCACTGCTTTTTCTCTTTATGGCCGGAGAAAGGCCGGAGGTGGTTGGACCGGCGGAGACCTCCCTGCCGGCGCCGCCACCGCCGGTTGCGGCGCCGGCCGACATCTCCCCGGCACCGGCCACTCCGGACGAGAGTGCCACCGCATCCGCCCCACCCGTTCCACTCAATCCAATTGGTGAGCAGGAAGTGGATGAAACTGCAGCCAGCGAGGTGCCGGCGGCCGTTACCCCATCGCCACCGGAGGGGGTTGCCACGTCCCCCCCCTCCCCGGTGGAACCGGTTGCTCTGTACCCTGCCAAAAATATGAAAAAAAGGCCGGAGCGGGAGGCGCCCAGCCGCCGAGGCAGCATCCATCTTCAGGCGAGAAGAGAAGTGGAGAAAAGTACCGGCGTACAACCCTTGTCTGCCGAACAGCTTTTTCAGGAGCGCCTGCTGGCCGGTACAGTCTGGGAGAGTGGCGAAAAGGACCACCTGTACACGGTGCAGTTGATGGTACTGACCTCACCTGAAGCCGAAACAAACCTCAAGGCCATCCTGGCCGAAGAGGAGTCCCGCCGGGAGTTGGACAATCTGTTCATTTTTGTCAAGGGAGATCGGCCAAAGAACCTGCTGGTCTTCTACGGCGAGTACCCGACCATGGCGGCTGCCCGCACTGCCCTTGGTAGCCTCCCCCCCTTTCTGCACGGCCACAAGCCCTACGCCATATCAGTCAAGGGGGCGGTTGCCAAAATTCGCCGGTAAGGTGGCATGATGGCGGCGCTGTTTGCTCGGCGGCCCATGAGCCAGCTTTTTTTTTTGGGGCCTGGGAGGCTCAAGAATCATCATCCTGGATCCCCATGGTCTCCACCTTCGGGATATTGCCGACGCTCCCGGAAATGGCGACAAAACATTCATTTTCAATGGCCCGTGCCTGGGCGCAGCGGCGCACTCTGAGATAACCGGTCTTGGTGTCGGTCCAGTAAGGGACAAAAAGAATCTTCATCCCTTTCTCCACCTGCAGGCGGGCAAGTTCAGGAAATTCGACATCATAACAGATCAGGATGCCGATTTTGCCGATATCGGTATCGAACACCTTCAGATCGTTGCCGCCGGCAAAGCCCCAGTGTTGATCCTCGTCTGGGGTGATATGCAGCTTTGACTGATAGTCCCAGGTTCCATCCCGCCGGCAAAGGTAGCTGACGTTGTACAGTTTCCCATCATCCCGAAGCTCCGGCACACTGCCGGTAATAATATTGATATTGTATAGCCAAGGGCCATCTCGACCATGGCCTGACGCAGCGCCTCGGTATGTTCGGCGAGCTCCCGCATGGCCATTGCCGGATTACGGTCTTCAGAGGTGTGGATGAGCGGGGCGTTGAACAGTTCGGGGAACAGGACGATATCCGACTGGTAATCGCTGACGGTGTCGACGAAGAATTCAACCTGCTGCAAGAAGTCGTCAAAGGAGAGGAAACGGCGCATTTGCCACTGCACAACACCGATTCTGGCGATGGACTGGGTTCGGCCGATCAGCTTGCTTTTTTTCTGATTACTGAATGAATACACATCCACCTCAAGGCGTAACAATGCCTGAACCATTTCGATACCTTCAGCCCTTAGGCCGATCACTGCCGTCCAAGATGGCAGAGTTTTCTGCGCTAAAAGCATGTCGGTGACAGAAGTCGATCACTCAGTGTTTGCCATGAGTCAGGTACGACCGGATGGGAGCCAGTACCGTTAATGCTATTTCTGGCCTCAAATTGCTGATCGCCAAGAATAACCGTATTCGATTCAAAAAATCTGGCTCGAGCCGCGATGCTCACTGGCTTAATTACCCCTTAACCGTCGGCTTCAAGACGCATTGCGTATGACGCGATGCACGAAGCCGATCTTTTTGATGACTTTCGGTGACACAACGAACGGATATGCATGCTCGTGGCCCATGCTGCGGTTGAGACTGTTGAGCGCAAAGGTAAGTGGCAACCATTGCCCGATCAATGTGTCGATGCTTGCTTCGCGGTAAGGGTCGAAATAATGCCGTACTTTTTCCCGGCCGTCATCGCCGGCCTTGGGGTGGATGCCGATGCCGAACTGCCAGGCGGTTTCTAGGGTATCGACCATGTGCAGGTAATGGGCCCAGGTTTCAGCCCAGTCTTCCCACGGATGCATGGTTGCGTAGCTGCTGATGAAATTTTCCTGCCAGCCAGTCGACGCACCGTGCTGATAATGGTGCTCGAGCGCGGCACCGTAGTCCACGGAGTCGTCGCCGAAGAGGCTGCGGCATTCTTCGAGCCAAGAGGTCTCCCGAATCAACTGATCCCAGTAGTAGTGTCCCGACTCGTGGCGGAAGTGGCCGAGCAACGTGCGGTACGGTTCGTCCAGTTGACCCCGCATGCGCTCCCGCTCGACAGGGTCGGCTTCCTTGACATTGATGGTAATCAGACCCTCGGCATGGCCGGTGAAGACCTTGCCACGCTCATTGAAGGGAGATTCGCTATCGGCCAGAAAGTCGAAAGCAAGCGTAGCCGGATTCTGGCTGCGCGGCACCACCGGCAGGTCGAGCCGCAGGAGAGAATAGACCAGGCGGTGCTTCTCCGTCTCAAGGGTGCGCCACAGGTCGATATTGCCTTCCACACCAAGATCCGGAATGGTGGCATTGAGTCGGCAGGCAACACAGAAAGGGTGATCATCTTCGCTGGGCACCATCCAGTTACACACCGCGTGTTGCTCATAGTTGGCGCACATGCGGTATTTCGCCTCTTCGCCGCGAGGACGCCAGAAACCCGCCTCACGGGCCGCCTCAAGTGAACTCAGCTGAAGCCGATCGGCCAGGAAGCCGAGCGTTGCGTCGCAGCGCTCGCATAGAACGTTTTCAAAGTACAGCCGTTGACCGCAATGACTGCAGTTAAATAATCGCATGAAACCCTCATCTTATTAAAATTTGAACAAGCTGACCGCCAACGTCTTTTCAAAGCTGATATCTTTGAACCGGAGATTCTTTTTACGGCAAATATCGGCTTCACCGCTTGGCGATAATCCAAACGGCATGCACGATACCAGGGATATACACCAATAGAGTCAAAAGGATATTCAGCCAGAAAGCTTCCCCGATTCCCACCTGTAGAAAAACACCGAGCGGCGGCAGAAGTATCGCAACCAAAATCCGAACCAGATCGTTATTCTTTATCCCTTCTTCAGGAGGTTCTAAAAGAACAACTGTACCTACAAAGCTCCAACCAGCACAACCGATCACTTTTCGCACCGGGCGGTAGACATAAAATATACCCCGATGCGTCGAGGGTTAATGCATACCTATCAATCAGCATTGAATATTGCCCCCCCTGCAGCGTCCAAAAGTGACCCCACCGATGGTCAAGCGAGAATGGCGGTAGTCAGTGCATGGCCACACCCTGGATAATTTCGACCGACTGGCAATCTGTGATTTTGTCGTAGACCTGGCAGAACGGATTACCCTGTCACCGCCCAGCGAGGCGGAGACCGCCTACCTTGTCCATCGCCTGCAGCGTTTCTGGGGCGGCAAGGATGATCAGGGAATTGAACGGACAGTTATTGGCGATATTTACCGGAGTGCGAAGAAAAATTTTCGCCTGACCAACCAGGGGGCGGAGGAGGCCCTGATCAACCGTCAGGACGACGCCTCCTTTCTCTCCCTCCTGAAGACCATGGAGTAGGAGTTGGCTCCAGCCGCGGCTCCGGCCAGCGCCCCAGGTCCTGGCCACAGGGAAACCGGCGTTTGCTCTGGGCCGGCAGACATCTCCCCGGCACCGGCTGCTCCGGTCGAGAGTGACGCCGCACCCGCCCCATCCGTTCCACTCATAAAACGATAAAACAAGACCCTCATCCGGTCCCGAGGGTCGACGTAACACCAAGAAACTACATTTAATATTCAGTAAAATATCTCGAAAAATTATTAATGGTTTGCAATGATCGTAACAATTCGTTTTTAAAGACTTGCATAGCTTGCCATCCTTTTCAGGAAAATAATTATCCCTGACAAATGCAACTTAAAATGCCACAAGGGCATATCGTTACCAATCCCCAAACGACGTAGCGCAAAGAGATTTATGTCTTTATCATTGAATCCTGGGTCGGTTGATAACGCATATGTAAAGTTATCTGATACTATTCGAACTATTTCATTACTGATATCTTGCGGGCAGCCGTTTGGGTAAGCAAACGCATTAATAGGTGAATTCAGTTTTTGCTGGAGCATCAATTTGGACTGGACTATTTCTTGTTCGGCTTCATGGAGGTCGAGCCTGCTGAGAATTGGATGTTGAACCGTATGAGCGCCTATTGACCCAAGCTTATTCTTTTGTATGTTGCATACCTGTTCCCAAGACATAGGCGCAAAAGACTCTCTATCTTCGGCGCGAATAGTGCCACCAGTTCGCTCCTTTATTGCCTTAATTATGTTTTGTTTTTCCGAGTCAGGGCAGCACTTGAGATGCGCACAAATTTGAACATTAGCCGCAATCACTTGTTCATGGGTGCCCAGATTAAACTTGCCCAAACCTTGGTCCGAGAGGTCCAGCGATGACAAGTTGCAACCATTTAATAAAATATAAATAAAATCTGTCCAAATAAATCCGTTATACAATTCGTCTCGCTCGACAAAACCGGTTGTTATAAATATCGTCGCTGGAATATGGTGTCTTTGGAGTACCGGAAAAGCTAGGCTGGCATTATTTTCATACCCGTCGTCAAATGTCACAGCTACAGAGCCGGAGGGCAACTTGTTTTCTTTAAGCTGATTGACCAATTCATCTAATGATTGGGCTTGATAGTTCTTCTCTAAATACGACATCTGAAGCTCGAATTGCTCGAGAGGCACTCGGGTCCAGATTCCGAGATCATTATGCGTAACACCGTGATACATAAGTATTAGTGCCTTGTGCCGATTAATGTATCGGAATATAAGCCATAATCCGCTGTAATAAATGAGTTGGAAAATAATTTTTTTCATTTGAGCCCCATGTAAGATATGCTAATATACTTTATCGGTATAATAATAAAAATTAGGCATAAAACGCTGCTACTTGAACGATAATGTTTATTTAGTTTTGCTCCTAGTGTATCCGACCTCTTCACCTAACATTGTCAAGGTAACAGCCGACGGACCTCTTCTCTCACAGCAACCCCTTTCCAACCTATATCAAGCATCACATAGAGGATACTCAGACACATGTCTCAGTCGTCGCCAGGATTTTTTTAACTCAACATTCCGGGTTGTAAATGGAGTTGCAAAAAATAAGAATAACTAATTGAAATAATAAAATAAAAAGTGAAAAATCTTCGCTCCCTAGCATATTGACTTTGAAAAAAAGATCAACAATATCAAGAATGAAGGGTTGGAATGATATTACCAAACAATACTGGGAACGGCAAGAAACAAAAACGGCTGCAGGGCAGAATCATTTCGTTTGTTAATGGATTCCAAATCGGTACCGTTTTGAACAAGAACGGCATACGTAAGCCGAGAGGGTTCTCCCCTCTGATACGTTTCTCCGCCATTTTTACCCTGACTTTTAAGGGCAACAATTATTACCGGGAGATTGTTACGAATGAAAATTTGACCTTCAGAATGAGTGCCACGAATGATTTGCTGAAGAACTCTCGAAATAACTGGCGAAAGTTTTTATTGACCCTTGTTGTTCTAGCTGTCAACTTTTTCTCTCGATTCACCAGTACAAGCGAGAGAAAGTACTAATCATTGGTGCTAACACCTATGATTGATCCCGCTCGAAGGTTGTTGAGCTATTGGCCTCGATATTTGATTGCAAGCGCGGCACGTAACAAGCTTCTGGTGACTGTCAGCAGCAGACCAAGAAGGTACAGGTTGCACTGTCGCCCATACCTGACACTCAAAAAAATAAAATTTCGAATTATAACCTTGATGAAACCCAGGTGCCATGGCATACCGGCAATCGGCCAATGGGGGGGGATCGCTGATGCGCCCGCTACCTCCCCGCATTTCAGGAGGTAAAACAGAGTTTCCCACACTTGATCAAATACCAGGTTGAGCGGTCAAGATTGGAGGAAAATGAAGGCAGTATTTTGCTCGCCAAAAAAGACGACCAAACAGTGAGAGGGGGACACAACCGTATCGAAATCTACCTCGCCATCGAAGCAAACAAGCACATCTTATGCTCTCCGGCACCGAGTAGCGGCAATGTCCCCATTAGGCATTAGGTCGGTTACCAACACACACTGTCAATCTCACCACGGTAAGCGCCACAAACATGCACACCCAAGTGGCGGTGCAATAGACCGGGACCAGGTATCTTACCCGTCATTGACGTGTTGAGCTGAATCACTTCCAGGTTAGTAGCAGGACAGAAGCGGGACAAGAGTTCCTTGAGATAACAACAACGGGACAGGAGCGGGACAGGAGCGGGACAGGAGCGGGACAGGAGCGGGACAAAATCGCCGCCAAACAAAAAAGGGCTACAGCCAGTTGACCGTAACCCCTTAATTTTATTGGTGGAGCTAGTCGGGATCGAACCGACGACCTCTTGACTGCCAGTCAAGCGCTCTCCCAGCTGAGCTATAGCCCCTCTACCGTCCTGTAAACGATAACTTCGGCAACTTCGGTATGTTCTGGCTCATCGGCACATCGACAACGCGCGTACCGGCCGGAAAACTGGGGGTATCTTTACCAGGCATTTTTTTCTCTGTCAACAGAAAACGGGCGATTCTTTTATGATCGGCAAGCATAGTTGTTGCCTTCGAAAATGAGGTTTGGTATGCTTGCTTGTTTACGAAGAGCCAGGTTGTGGCCTCTGCACAATCCTGGTTGTTGTCTGTCTCCGATCTCCTCGCCCAGACGGTGGCTCCTGCCGGTGCCGCTGTTTCCCTCAGGGTGTCCTCTTCCTAAGGAATAGATGCATGTACTCTCCATTTACCTTTCTTTTTGGCTGGCTCTCCAATGACCTGGCCATCGATCTCGGCACCGCCAACACTGTCCTCTACGTCAAAGGCAAGGGGATTGTCCTGCGGGAACCCTCCGTCGTCGCCGTCCGTCAAGACGGCAGGATGAACAAGGTCCTGGCTGTTGGTCAGGAGGCGAAGATGATGCTCGGCAAGACCCCGGGAAACATCACGGCCATCAGGCCGATCAAGGACGGTGTCATCGCCGATTTCGAGGTAACCGAGGCGATGCTCAGATACTTCATCAATAAGGTGCATAACCGGCGAACCCTTGTGCATCCCAGAATCATCATCTCCGTTCCCTCCGGGATAACCCAGGTGGAGAAACGGGCGGTGAAAGAGTCGGCGGTTTCTGCCGGGGCCCGCGAGGTTTACCTGATCGAAGAACCGATGGCGGCGGCCATCGGTGCCGGCCTGCCGATCACCGAACCCACCGCCAATATGATCATCGATATCGGTGGCGGAACCACCGAAGTGGCGGTGATCTCCCTCTCCGGGATAGTCTACGCCAAATCGGTACGGGTTGCCGGCGACAAGATGGACGAAGCGATTCTCCAGTATATCAAGCGCAAACACAATCTGGCCATCGGTGAGCGGACGGCTGAACTGATCAAGACCACCATCGGTAATGTGATGCCCGAGGAACCCTACGAGACCATGGACATCAAGGGGCGGGATCTCGTTTCCGGGGTGCCGAAGACCCTGCAGATCACCGCCGATGAAATCCAGTCGGCCATTGCCGAGCAGGTCGATGTGATAGTCGAGGCGGTGCGGGTGGCCCTGGAGGTGACACCGCCGGAACTTGCTGCCGACATTGTCGACAACGGGATCGTTCTCACCGGCGGTGGTGCCCTGCTGAAAAATCTCGACAAGTGTCTGAAAGAGGCGACCGGGATGCCGATCATCGTTGCTGAGGACCCGCTCTCCTCGGTGGTCATCGGTTCCGGCAAGGCCCTTGACAATATAGATATCCTCCGTGAGGTGACAATCGAATAGTCCGCCGGTCGGTTGCCTGACTGCCACTGCCCGCGGCCAGCTTTGCCGGTGGTGGTCGCTGTTCAGTCCTCTGCTGGAGTGACTTGTGAGAAAGAAAAGCCAAGCGATACAGGGACGATCGGTTTTTGCCACGATCAGGGTGCTCCTCCTCGTTGGAGTGCTGCTCGTCGTTGGGCTGTTGATCTTCGCGCCGATGCTGGGGGGGCGTTTCGGCACCCCGCACCAACTCACCCTTGATTTCATCGGACCGTTCCAGAGCGTGGTGACTCAGGTGATGGGGACGGTGACCACCGTCAAGAACGACTATCTGGCGCTGCTCAGCGTCCGCGCCGAGAACAAACGTCTCCAGGCCCAGGTGGCCAAGTACCTCGGTGAACTGGGCAAGTACCGGGAAGGGTACAGCACCTACCTCCATCTCGAGGAACTCCTCGCCTTCAAGGAAAATCTCCCCTTCGAACCCCTCGCGGCCAGGGTGGTCGGCAAGGAACCGGCCTACTGGTACCAGACCATTGTCGTCGACCGCGGCCGAAAAGATGACGTGCTGGCCGGCATGGTGGTGCTGGCCCCGGGAGGCGCGGTGGGGCAGATCATCCACACCAGCGAAAATTACGCCAAGGTGCTGCTGGCCAACGCCCCGAGCAGTGCCATTGACGCCATGATCCAGAAAAACCGTATCCGTGGCATCTTGAAAGGTGCCGGGGAAAAGGGGTATGTTCTCCAGTATGTCCTGAAGAACGCCGACGTGGCGGTTGGTGACCATATCGTCACTGCTGGGCTTGGCGGGGTTTTTCCGGCTGGCATCCCCCTGGGCAGGGTGATCAGGGTCCAGCGAAAACAGCGGGGAATGTTTCAAGAGATTGAAGTGGAGCCCCACGTCGATTTCCAGAAACTGGAAGTGGTGCTGATCGATCCCACTGACCGCCGGAAAATCATTGACTCGATGAACATGGAGCGGGAGAGATAGGCAGATGTTGCCGGCCTTCGTTTTCTGGAGTATTGGCATCGGGTTCATCGTTGTTCAGACCACCCTTCTTCCCGTCCTGCCGCAGTGGCTGGGTCGCCCTGATTTTCTCTTTATCCTGGTTGCCTTCATCGCCTATCGCTTTCCCTGGATTCCGGGAATCATGCTGGTTTTCTCTCTTGGCTGGGTGATGGATGTGGTGGCGGCCATCCATCTCGGCTTCTATCCTCTGCTCAGTCTGCTAACCTTTGCCACCCTGAAGGCACTGGCTGGCAAAAGCCGCATCCGCGAGTCGACCTACCAGATCCCTCTAGTGGGGGTGAGCTATTTTCTGGTGCAGATCTGTTTTTATTTCGTGTACTCCCTGGCCATGCCGGATGCCTTGCCAGAGTGGTCCTGGGGCCAGACATTGCAGCGGACGGTGCTGATGGTGGTGGTGGCGATTCCTCTTTTTGTCCTCTTCAATCGTCTGCTCGAGAATCTCCGCCAGCGCCGAGCGAAGGCAAAGAGCCACCGCCGGCGGAGTGTCAAGGTGAACTGAACCTGGGAAAGACCCTGCAAAAGTATGAAACCTGCCTTTAAAACCATCGAAGAGATCGAGGAACGCGATGACAGTGTTCTTGATATTCTGAAAAGACGTCTCGTTGCTGCCGTTGCCCTGGTTCTTTTCTTTTTTGCCCTGATCCTTTTCCGTCTCTGGTCGCTGCAGATCACCCACGGTGATGAGTACGAACGGCGGGCCTACGGCAATCGGGTGAGAATCATGCAAGTGGCCCCGCCCAGAGGGCACATTCTCGACCGGCAAGGGCGGGAAATTGTCACCAACCGGCCCTCCTTCAATGTGGTGCTGGTTCAAGAGGATTCCTACGATCTCGGAGGTGTACTCAAGCGGTTGGCCCCCGTTCTCGGCATGGAAGAGGCCCTTCTCTGGGAGAAGGTCCGCGAGGCCGCCGGGGCACCGAAGTATCTGCCGATCCGGTTGAAAGAAGATATCGACTGGCGTACGCTCGCCTACCTCGAAAACCACAACCAGGAGTTTTCCGGAATCCGCACCGAGGTGCAGCCGGTCCGGGTGTACCACTACGAGGATCTGGCGGCCAACGTCATCGGCTATCTCGGCTCGATCTCCCGCGATGAGTTGGAACGAGTGGATGAAGAGGTCTACCGGGGCGGCGATATCATCGGCAAAATGGGGCTGGAGAAGCTGCGGGAGGCTGATCTTCGCGGGGAAAAGGGGCGCCGCTACTCGGAGGTCGATGTCAAGGGCTTTGAGCAGAAACTGCTTAAATCGGTGGAACCGCTCCCAGGCCGGGAACTTCGGCTGACCCTGGATGTCGACCTCCAGCAGATTGCCGAAAGCCATATGGCGGCCGCAGAGAAGGCCGGTGCGGTGGTGGCCATGGAGGTGAACACCGGCAGGCTGCTGGTGGCGGCCTCCGCCCCGGCGATCCATATCCAGGATTTCATCGGCGGGATCTCCACCGACAACTGGAAGGCAATGCTCGACAATCCGCGCCACCCCCTGATCAACAAAGTGGCCCAGGCCTCGTATCCGCCCGGTTCGGTGTACAAGATGGTCACCGCCCTCACCGGTCTTGATAAGGGGGCGATTGACGAGGAAACGGTTTTCTACTGCCCGGGGTACTATCGTTTCGGGAACCGGACCTACCGCTGCTGGAAGCGGGGAGGGCACGGCCCGGTCAACCTGAACAAGGCCATCTCCGAGTCCTGCGATGTCTACTTTTACCAGGTGGGCCAGCGGGTCGGGGTCGATGCCCTGGCTGAATATGCCGGTAAACTTGGCCTCGGCAAACATACTGGGGTCGAGATCGAGTACGAAAAATCGGGGCTTGCCCCGACCAAAAAATGGAAACAGCAGAATCGGAACAGCAAATGGCAGGATGGCGAGACCCTGTCGGTGGCCATCGGACAGGGCTTCAACCTCACCAGCCCTCTCCAGGTCTGTGTGATGACCGCCACCCTGGCCAATGGCGGCAAGGTCTTCCGCCCCCAGATTGTCGAACAGGTGGTTGATCCGGAAGGAAAACTGGTGGAGAACTTTCAACCTGAAGTGGTCAGCGAGATAACCGGACTGGACCGCTACTTCAAGGCCATTCGACAGGGGATGGAGGATGTCGTCCAAGGCCGACGCGGCACTGCCCGCCGGGTAGCCATCGAGGGGCTGCGGATCGCCGGCAAAACCGGGACCGCCCAGGTGGTGAAACTGGCCCAGTACCGTCACCTCAAGGAGGATGATATTCCCTACCAGTTCCGCGACCACGCCTGGTTCACCTGTTTTGCGCCCGCCGACAACCCCGAGATAGCGGTTACCGTTCTCGTCGAGCACGGCCTGCACGGCGGCTCCGGGGCTGGCCCCGTTGCCAGAGCGGTACTCAACCAATATTTTTCCGGCCGGCTGGACCCGGCTGACCAGAAAGAGGAAAAAGGGCTATGAACCGGTGGGGAAAAAGCTGATGATCAGAATAGACCGCAGATTTTTTGAGCACTTCGACATGATTTTGCTGCTGCTGATTTTTCTTGTCTGTGCCATGGCCTTTTTCAACCTCTACAGTGCCTCCTTCCCCCTGAAGGGTGGGGAGGCTGCCCCCTATCTCCGCCAAGGGTATTTTTTTCTGATGGGTTTTACCCTCTTTGTCTTTGTTCTCTGTCTGGACTACCAGAAACTCCTTTCCTGGAACTATTTTATCTACGGGGTAGTCGTTGCCATGCTTCTTTTCGCCCTGCTGGCCGGTGACCGGGCCGGTGGGGCCCAGCGGTGGATCAATCTCGGCCTGTTTAAACTCCAACCCTCCGAACCGGCGAAACTGGCCCTGGTGATTGCCCTGGCCAGTTATTACTCCCGCAAGGAGCTTGTCGACGGCTATGGGATCAAGGATCTGTTCGTGCCGATACTGCTCACCGCCATCCCCTTTCTCCTCATTCTCATTCAGCCTGACCTCGGCACTGCCCTGATGCTGGGTATTATCTTTGTCTCGATGACGATCTTTGTCCGCCTGCGCCCTTCCACCTATCTGATCTTGGGAAGCCTTGGGGTAGGGCTGGCCGCCTTTGCCTGGGAAAAACTGCTCAAACCCTACCAGAAACAGCGGATCCAGACCTTTCTCAACCCAGAGAAGGACCCCATGGGACATGGCTACCAGGTTCTCCAGTCGAAGATTGCGGTGGGGAGTGGCGGAAAGGTTGGCAAGGGATACATGGAGGGCACCCAGGGCCACCTCCATTTTCTGCCCGAGCGCCACACTGACTTCGCCTTCTCGGTGTGGGCGGAAGAGTGGGGGTTTGTCGGCAGTCTCTTCTTTCTTGGTGCCTACTTCCTTCTCCTCCTCTGGGGGCTGTATGTGGCGATGTTTGCCCGCGACCGTTTCGGTGTGCTCCTTGCCTTTGGGGTGGTGGCACTGATCTTCTGGCAGGCGGTGATCAATCTTTTTATGGTGATGGGGCTGCTGCCGGTGGTGGGTATCCCTTTGCCGCTCTTTTCCTATGGCGGCTCCTCGCTGCTCACCACCATCTTTGCTCTGGGGATTCTGATGAACGTGCGGATGCGCCGATTCCAGAACACCCTCGCCGGTGAGTAACGGCGGCTGGCCTCTTCTGCCTCAGGACGCCGCGCCGGTCAGCACCAGTTCCCGCAGGGCCTGGATAAAGAGTGGTTGGCTGTTCAGCGAACGGCATGGTTCCAGACGGATGCCCAGATCGGCCGCCTCTTGCCGATACTGGATCGCTATCTCGTAGAGGGTCTCGATATGGTCCGAGACAAAGCTGATCGGTACCATCAGGATGTTCCGGCACCCCTCTTTGGCCAGTACGGCAAGCATGTCCTGGGTTGACGGAGAGAGCCATTCCACCGGACCGCTGCGACTCTGGTAACAGAGCCGGCCGGGGTGGCCGGTGTGAACCTCAATGGCGGCAATGGTCTGCCGAAGGTGCTCGACATAGGGGTCACCTGCCTGGACAAAGGAGACCGGCAGACTGTGGGCACTGTAGACAACGGCCACCTTGGCGGCGGCAAAGCGCTCGATCCCTTCAATGATGTTGGCGGCTACGGCCCGGACATAGCTCGGCTGTGTCGGCCAGGCGGCAATCCTGCGGCAGGGGAGGGTCGGTGCCAGCCGCCGCAGCCACTCCTCCACCGCCTTGAAGGAGGAACCAGTGGTTGCTTTCGAGTAGTGGGGGTAGAGGCTGAGCAGAGTCACCTCTTCCACCCCGGCAGCGAGAAGTTCGGCCACCGCCTCCTCGGCATACGGGGGCCAGTAGCGCATCGCCATGGTCACCCGGTAGCGGCCATCGTTGCCAAGGGACTTTTCCAAAGCGGTTGCCTGGGCCAGGGTGAGCCCCTTCAACGGAGAACCGCCGCCGATTTGGGCATAAATCGCCCTGCTCTTCGGGGCTCGCCGCCGGGCAATCAGCCAGGCGAGGAATTTCTGCATGAAGGGGGGGCCGAGCTGGATGATCTCCCGATCGGAAAAGAGATTGAACAGAAACGGCCGGACATCAGTCAGGGTGTCGGGCCCCCCCATGTTGCAGAGGATCACCCCCTTCTCCGCCTTTTCTGTTGTACGCTGTTTGTTCATCGGTCGCTGTCCCCCATCGTTCAACGTTGTCCTGCTTTGTCCTGTTCTGCTCCCAGCGTCAGCCGCAAGGCAACCATTTTCATAAAAAAGGGATGGTTGACGAATTGTAACCGTGTACCGGTATGCAACAAAAACGAAATACCCGGACTGTAGCCGTTCAGCCAGTACTCCAGGTTCGTTCAGGCAGGCTGCCGAACTGGAGTTCGCCCGGTCAGGTGGCCTGACCGGGCGAAAAGGGGTGCTGGTAAACGGTTACGACGAATTGAACCATGATTTGCCGCGGGGGGTGCGGCGGCCGGTCGGTGTCGGCAACGCTGTACGCAGTAAAGGCCATACAGTTTACCGGAAAACTCCGGCATTGACCAGAGTTCTCGGCGAGGGGGGAGAGGAAAATGTCTGATCTCCCTGGAATGCCCTCGGAAAATCCTCCGCAGTCTTGATTCCCCGAGTGAGGGGCATATAATGAAAGCAGGCAGGTGACCGTCGATGCCGGTGTAGCCTGTAGCCGATCAGGTTGACGGATCTTTCTGCGTGGGATGCACACCAGGTTGTGCATACGGTGAATGGCGGGGTGTCCGCTGTTGGAAACAGATACGGAGGAACCATATGGAACTGAAGATCGAAGCCCGAAATGTTGAGATGCGTAAAAGCTGGCAGACGAAGATAGTTGAAGAGCAGGAAAAATTGATTCGTCACTACGCCAATTTTGTCCTCCATTTACGCGTCAGCATTGAAGCAACTGCCCAATACAAGGAGGGCGGGTTCGAGATCAAGCTGGTTGCGACAGTACCTAACGATACAGTGGTGGTCAGCCGCAGTGCCGAAACGGTGCGGGCCGCCCTGACGGAGTCGTTCGACGTTCTGGCCCTGCAGTTGAAAGAGATTCAGCGCAAAAAGAGGAAGTCGAAAAAGAGCCCCATGGTCGGCGATCAACCGGACGGGAGCGGGGTGATTCGCAAGCTCTCACCGCACGAATCGTATGGCTTTATTACCTCCGCCGACCAGCGGGATATCTATTTCCATGAAAATGCCCTGAAAAATCTCAACATCGATGATCTCACCGAGGGTGACAGTGTGGTTTTCGGTGAAACAATCGGTGAGAACGGGCCACAGGCCTCCTGGGTACGGGCCGCAGGCTGATCACACCTTTGTCCACCCGCCCCAGAGGAATCCCGGCCTTCAGCCGGGGTTCCCCCCATCTCCTGCTCCCCTTCTCTCCCGCCTTCTTTTCTGCCGCTTGCCTTGTCCCTTTAATCCTCTTGTCTTTCGCCTGTTCCATCGGTCGTATCCGATTTTTCCGCCGCCGATTCCTGGGTACAAAGATTGAGAAAGCGGCTATACTGGCGCTTCCCTGGAACTTCCCCCAAGGCAGGCCGGTGCGGGCCTGCCAAAGGGAGGACCATTTGCCGGAGTGTACCGAAAATGCCGGAGACTATCTATCTCGTTGACGGGAGTGCCTATATCTACCGGGCCTACCATGCCATCACCCCCCTGAGCAACAGCCAGGGGCTGCCCACCCACGCCGTGCTGGGTTTTGTCAACATGACCAACCGGCTTCTCCGGGAAAAGAGCCCCCAATTTCTGGCCATCGCCTTTGACAGCCGGGGCCCGGTCTTCCGCCACGATCTCTATGACCAGTACAAGGCCAACCGGCCACCCATGCCGGCTGATCTCAGCGTCCAGATCCCCTACATCAAACGATTTGTCCGGGCAGCGGGGATTCTGCTTCTCGAACAGGAGGGGGTCGAGGCCGACGATATCCTGGCCTCAGCCGTCCACCACTTCTCTTCTCTGGGGCACCCGCTGGTTCTCATCTCCGGAGACAAGGACCTGCTGCAACTGGTCGACGCTCAGGTAACGATGTGGGATCCGATGCAGAACAAGATGATGGATCCGCCGGCCGTGCTGGCCAAATACGGGGTCGGCCCGGAGCGTCTTCTCGATCTCATGGCCCTCATCGGTGACAGTTCCGACAACGTTCCCGGGGTCCCCGGGATTGGGCTGAAAACGGCTGGCAAGCTGATTGCCGAGTACCCCGATCTGGAGAGCCTCTACGCCGCCATTGAGCAGATGAAACCGTCGAAGATGGTCCAACGGCTGGTGGAAAACCGGGATATGGCCTTTCTTTCCCGGCAGCTGATCAGCTTGAAAAAGGACGTTACCATCCCCGGCCAACTGGCAAGCTATGCCCTTCCCGACGGGGATGTCGAAGAACTGGGGCGGCTTTACCGGGAACTTGAGTTCAACAGTCTGCTCAACAGCCTGTCAGTGGCCCCGGAGAGCGCCAGGGCCGTACCGGACGCGGGTTTTGTTACCGTGGTCGATGAAGCAGGACTGGCCGAGGTGGTGGCCGCCCTGAAGGATGTCGAAACGGTCGCCATTGATACCGAAACCACCTCGCTCAACGCCCGGCACGCCCGTCTGGTGGGGATATCCCTCTGTGCCGGCCTGGAGCGGGCCTGGTACATCCCTTTCGCCCATGTCGACAGTGAGGGCAAACTGCTGGCCGGACAGCTGGCCGAGGAGCTGGTTGCTGCTGCTCTTTGCCCCGTGCTCCTCTCCCCCACCCTGACCATGGTCGGCCATAATTTGAAATACGATCTCACCGTCCTCCGCCAGCAGTGGGGGGTGGAACCGGCCGGACAACTGGCCGACACCATGCTTGCCGCCTATTTGATCGGAAGCGGCGGCCGCTCGCTGAGCCTGGACGCCCTCTGTCTGGAGCGTGGTCTGCGCCTGACCAGCTTTGCCGAAGTGGTCGGGGAGGACCAGCGGGAGGGGTGTTTTGCCTCCGTACCCCTCGACAGGGCCGGACCGTACAGCTGCGAGGATGTCTACGGGGCCCTGCTGCTCTGGCAGGAGTTTGCCCCGAAGTTGGCAGAAATGGGAGTGGCGGAGCTGTTTTATCAGGTGGAAATGCCCATTGTCACCATTCTCGCCGAGATGGAATTGGCCGGAATCTGTATCGATACCGAGGTGCTGGGCCAGCTTGCCAGTGAGTTCACCGCCAGCCTGGGCGAGTTGGAAAAAGAGATTTATGCCCTGGTCGGCCACCCTTTCAATATCCAGTCCACCCGGCAGCTCGGCCATATTCTCTTTGCTGAACTCTCTCTGCCCCATGGCCGGAAGACCAAAACCGGCTACTCGACGGATGTGCGGGTCCTGGAAAAACTGGCGGCAAAACACCCGTTGCCGGCTCTGGTCCTGCGCTATCGCAGCTTTGCCAAACTCCTCTCCACCTACGTGGAGAAGCTCGGCCAGATGCAGGACCCCGCCACTGGCCGAGTCCATACCTCCTACAACCAGGCAGTCACCGCCACCGGCCGCCTCTCGTCCAGCGATCCCAATCTGCAGAACATACCGATCAGGACCGAGGAGGGAGGACGAATCAGGGCCGCCTTTGTCCCTGCCGAAGGGCTGGTCTTTCTCTCGGCCGACTATTCGCAGATTGACCTGCGGGTGATGGCCCACTACTCTGCCGATCAGGCCCTGATTGCCGCTTTTCGGGCCGAGGAAGATGTGCATGCCCGGACCGCCGCCGAGATTTTCGGGGTAGACCCGATGCTGGTTACCCCGGAAATGCGGCGGGTGGCAAAATCGATCAACTTCGGCATTGTCTACGGGATGAGTGCCTACGGCCTGGCCGGCCAGCTGGATATCAGTCGCTCCGAAGCGCAGCGCTTCATAGACCGCTACTTCCGTCTCTATACCGGGGTGCAGCAGTTTATGGCTGATATTGTCGAACAGGCCCGGCGGGATGGCTACGTCACCACTCTCCTTCACCGCCGCCGCAGCGTCCCCGATATCGATGCCAAGAATCGAACCCAGCGGGAACTGGCTGAGCGGATGGCGATCAACACGCCGATCCAGGGGACTGCCGCCGATATCATCAAGTTGGCGATGATCTCCTGTCGACAGGTCTTGCGTGAGGAGCGACTGGCGGCCAGGATGCTCCTGCAGATTCATGACGAACTGGTGTTCGAACTGCCGGAAATGGAGGTCGAACGGACCATTGCCCTGCTCCGGCCGGCAATGGAAGGGGTGATCGATCTGGTGGTCCCGCTACGGGTCAATTGCACGGTGGGGAGAAATCTGGCCAAATGAGCCGTACAGCCGTACAGCCGTTCACCAGCACCCCCATTTGCGCCCGGCCAGGCCACCACTCCGTGTTGCCCCCTGTAGTTTGGTGGCCTGCCTGAACTAACCGGAGCACTGGCTGAACGGCTGCAGATCCGGGTTCTGCAGCTGTTTGCTGCATACCGGTGAACGATTTCAGGCTGCCTTGAAAAATACCTTTTTTTCAAGGCAGCCTTCAATGAACCGGCCGGCATGTGCCGGGGGACGTCGGCAGGGTGGAAGCCTCTCTGGAAAAAAGCAGGGGAGGGAAAAAAAGTTTTACGTTCGGGAGCGAAAGAGGATGGGAACTGCCAAGGAAGGGATGCTGGCCGAAATTGAGTTGTTTATCCGTTATGGAGTACCCGAGGAAGACCAGCCTGTGGCTCGTCAGCTGGCCCACATCTACCGGGACAACCCTCTGCTTCTCGGGCTGCTCCACGAGCACTATAGCACTTTGCCCGATGCCTGTGAAGAGGCGGTGACCGGGGTGGCTGAACTGGCCCGGCAGCAGGGGGTGCATCTGCTGGTGGTGGTAACCAACTCCAGAGCCTTTTTGTACGCTGTTTCGGTGGATGCGGTGGTCTTCCTCGCCCCCTACCGGACGGAACTGGACGAGGAACTGCTCACCTATTTTGGCTTTGCCGATCAGGCCGCCTACCTGGCGGCCTGTCCTTTGATGGCGGCACTGCTGCCGCCTGTGCCGGCCGGGGCGGAAGCCTTGCCGGGCCGCTGCCCGGTCTGCGGGGTGGTGGCGGGGGAAGAGCATCTCCTTGGCTGCAGCCTGGAGATCTGTCCCTGGTGCGACGGACAGTTGAGCAAATGCAACTGCCGATTCAGTCAACTTGGCAGCGAGGAGATCGACGAAGAGTCGCTGGCCCGTTTTGCCGAGCTCCTCCAGGCCAAAGGGCGGATTGTCTTTACCGCCGACCAACTCCCCACCTACCCCGGCACCAGCCAGGGGCTGGACCGGAGGCAGGTGCGGCGGCCCTAGTTCCGTCCCTCCACCGATTTCAGATAGCGGTAGACATCAGAGTTGGAGGAGAGCACCAGTGAGGTGTTGCCGCCGACGATGTCCTGATAGCTTTCCAGGGTCTTGAGGAAGGCAAAAAAATCGGGGTCGAGGGAGTAGGCCTCGCCGTATATCCGGGTTGCCTCGGCATCGGCCTTCCCCTTGATGGTCACCGCCTCGCGGTTGGCTTCGGAGATGATCTCCTTCAAACGACGTTCCACAGTCCCGAGTATCTCCGCCTTCTCCCCTTCACCCATTGACCGCTTTTCGGCGGCGATCCGTTTCCGCTCGGAGATCATCCGGTCGTAGACCCGCAGACGCACCGAATCAATGTAGTTGACCCGCTTGAACATGACGTCGATCAGTTCAATTCCGTACTGGGGGGTGACCTTGGCGGCGATCTGCGTGACCTGGCGAGTGATCTCGTCGCGCCCGTTTACCGGCTTGGTGCCGATACTGGCGCGGGGAGTGGTTTCCGACATGGTGGCGATGGACCAGTCGGAACTGCGGATGATTTCAGTGAGGTCGTTCTTGTTGACCATGTCACGGATGGTACCGTTGATGATGTCGCTGAGCAGGGACTGCGCCCTCGTTTCGTTGTTCACCGCCTGGAGAAATCGCAGGGCGTCGACGATCCGCCAGCGGGCTGTGGCATCGAGGTAGACGTAGGTCTTGTCGTTGGTGGGGATCTGGTTCGGATCACCGTCCCAGATCAGCACCTTTTTTTCGAAGACCTGAGTGTGCTGGATAAAGGGCATCTTGAAGTGGATGCCGGCCTTGACGACCGGGTCACCGACCGGGGCACCGAACTGGGTGATGACCACCTGTTTCCCCTCTTCGAGGATGAAAAAGCCGTCGTAAATGATTACGCCGACCAGGAGGACAAGACCGACGAGCAAAAATTGGGCAATCTGTTTCATTATCTTTTTCCTTTGGCTGGCAGTCTAATTTTGCTGGCCGGGTGTCGGCAACATTTTGGCCGTGGTCAGGTTAAGGAGCGGCAGGGGTGACTGCTGGTCCTGATCGATGACATACACCTGCTGGACCCCGGGGAGGATATTTTTCATGGTCTCCAGATACATCCGGGTGCGGGTGACATCCGGGGCATTCTGGTATTCACTGAGAATATCCCGGAAACGCTGGCTCTCACCCTCGGCGTCGTTGATTCGTTCCGCCTGGTAGCCGTAGGCCTCTTCGACGATTTTCTTGGCGTCACCGTCAGCCTTGGGGATTACCCGGTTGTAGATCTCCTGCGCTTCGTTGACCAGCCGTTTCATATCCTGGTCGGCCTCGTTGACTTCGTTGAAGGCCGGTTTGACCTGGTCGGGTGGGTTGATGTCCTGAAACTGGACGGTGCCGATAAAGACACCACTGGCTCCGGCCGGGAAAAAGAGGTCGAGTTGCGTCTGCATCTCATCTTTGACCGAGGCGGCGAGCAGGTCGCGGTTGCTCAGGACGTAATCAAAGTCCATGTTGCCGACCACCCGCCTGGTGACACTCTCGGAGATGTCGCGGATTGCCTGGCGTACATCGGCGACCTTGAACAAAAAGGAGTAGGGATCACCAACCTTGTACTGGACAATCCAGGCGACGTTGATGACATTCTTGTCGGCGGTGAGCATCAGCGATTCCATGTCGTAACCCCGACGCTCTACGACCGCCTGTTGACCAGGTGTGCGACTGCGGAAGCCGAACTCCTCCTTGCGGATATTTTCCACATCCACCTTGTAGAGCTTGTCGATGTAGGGGATTTTGAAGTGCAGTCCGGAGGGTGTGGTTCGGGAAAACTGGCCCAGGCGGAGGATTACCCCCACTTCACCGGGAGCGATTTTAAAGAAGGAGGAGTAAACCCCCTGGAGGACTACGACCAGGAGAATGACCGCCAAAAGCTTGGCAATCCCGGCAAACGGTGAAGAGGGGGGGGCAGGAGTGCCCGAATCTCCGCCCGGCGGTGGTTTCTTTCTGTCGGAGAAAAAATCCTGGAGCTTGTTGATCAGTTGGGCGATAATTTCTTCCGGGGTCTGGGGCTTGTGTTTCTTCCCCCAGGGTGGTTGCTGGTCCTGATTGGTCATGAAGGGTCTCCTGAAATGGTAAGGGTCGGTCAATCCCCCCTGCGTGGCCTTTCCGGCTGCTGGGCAGACGGTTACAAGGGTTGGCGAAAAGTTTGTTCAGCCAAGTAGCGCATAAGGGTAATAATTCGTCGAACCGATTGCAATCTGAATCGTCCCGCGCTCATCCGATTTGTCGGTGGCGCTGACCACCGTTGTCGCTGTCGCCCCCTGCCGGTGGAGGTTGTGGGTGGTCAGGAAGTGGCCGGCGCGAAAAACCGGCAGTGCAGGATAAGAAGGTCTGTGCCGGTCCCCTGTGGGGCACGAAATCCATCGTTGGTGGCTGGCCGATACTGCCGGTCAGGTGGAAGGAGTGGGGTAGGGGGGAATGGCTATATGCCGGGAGGAAATCTTCCGGCGCAGGGGAGAGCTGCGCCGGAAGGTGCTAAAACAAGAGCCGAATCAGGGAAGTCGAGTCAAACGGCGGAAGGGCGGAGCCGCATCAGCGCAGTTTGTCCATGCTGACCACCGCGCCCCAGGATGCCTTCAGGGCCAGCAGTTCGCTTTTTTGCCGTTCGTATACCGTGTAGAGGGTGGGCGGTACATCCACCTCCTTGCCGTAGGCCGCCCGCTGCAGATCGAGACGGGCGACGATCAGGTCGATGTAGAGGGCAAACTGCATATCGTACAGTTCCCTGGAGTAGTTTTTGGCAATTCCGGCAAAGAGGCCGACGAGATCCTCGTACTTGGGCAGATAGCCGATGGGGGTGCTGATCCCTTCGACATCGCCATTGGCGAATAGTTCCAGCCAGCCCAGCCAGACCTTGACATCCTTTTTCTCGCCGAGCAGGCCGTTGCCCTGGCCGCCGCGGTTGCCATGAGTGAGAAAATAGTTGAGTCCGGCCATGATCGGTCGGGTGGCGGCCGAGAACTTGTTTGAATTGAAGAAGGTGAACTGGGCATGCATGTAGTCGGCCAGTGCCCCGGGGATGAAGGGGGCATTGGCCCAGGGCTGGCGGTTGACGCCGGTGGCCCCCACCTCGGTGGCCGTGGCCTTGGAAACAATGGAGGCCCCGATGGCCACACCCTCGTCGGCGTTTCTCGCCACCCACACCGGTGGCATGGTGTCGGCGTCGCGGCCGGAATAGGTGATCACCTTGATGGGTACCCCGGCCGGATCCTCAGCCAGTTCTGTGGCGTGGTTGGCGATCGCCGAGGCCAGCAGGGTGCAGCGGGAATTCTTGTGCGACATCGGTACCGGCTTGCCGTTAGCGTCGAGTTTTCCCTGGTGCCAGGGGCCCTGAAAATTCACCCCGTCGCTTGGGGCTTTCTCGCCGTTGCCGACCCAGTAGGGCACCCCATCCTTGATCAGCACGTTCGACCAGATTACTTCGGTGCCATCACCGCGCAGACAGTCCATCAGGTAAGGGTCGCCCTCTCGGTTGACATCCTCAACAATCCCGAAGATCCCTTTTTCCGGGTTGATGGCCCGCAACACCCCAGCGCCGTCGATCCAGAATTGGGCGAGATCGTCGCCGATGAAGTCGGTGCCGACCATGGCGGTGGTGGTCTTGCCGCAGCCGGAAGGAGCTGCCCCGGCAAAGAAGGTCTTGCGACCGCCGGGGCCGGTCAGGCCGGTGATGAACATATGTTCAGAGAGCTGCTCTTCAGGTTTCCAGTAGGTGGCGTAGTCGACGCTGAAGCGGTGGTTCCCCTTCTTCAGCAGCAGGGTGTTGCCGGCATAGGTGCAGAAGGTGGCGAAGGTGGTCATCCAGCTCCGGTCCATGAAGATCCGCGCGTTGGGTACATCTTCCGGGGTGTTGTCGCCCTGGGCATGGAGGTTGGTGAAGAAGAGCCCGGCCCGTACCACTTCGGCATCAAAGTCAGCATAGCAGTTGCGGTAGAGGAGTTCCGCCGAGTGGAGAACGTAGCCGGAGGAAGAGATTTCAATGGCCGGGACCGACGCCTCGGCGCCCACCGGACCACGGCTGTAGAAACCGATGATCATGGTCATCCCGGCCATGATCCCCGGCATGAACTGCCGGACGTAGTCGAGGGCATCCCGGCGGAGGACCGATTTCGCCAGGGAACTCATCTTCTCCCCCTCGTTGATGATGTAAAAGGTCTGGTTGACCAGTCTGGCCTGGTCCTGGGGAAGGTCGAAATGGATGGTGTGTCCATCCTTGGCCAGCCTGCGCTCCTCACCCCGCTGTAGGGAATAGTTGCGAATCCACTGGATATCCTCTTCCGAGCCGGTGTTGACATAGACCGCCTCCGGCCGGCACATGACAATTGAGTTGGCAATCTTGACCAGAGCATCACTGGTGGTGATGGTGGCGAGCTTTTTCTGCTCGCTGGCCGGTAGGTGGTTCGAGAAGACCTTCCTGGCCTCGTCAAGGGTTTGTATGCCACCGACAGTTAAGAGGATTTCTTCACCTTTTCTCAGTTCAAGCATTCCAGGCTCCTTGGATAGTGACAGCCCGACCGGTTCTGGCGGCTGGCCTGTCAGAGAAAATGATTGTGCCGCTCCTGTGGCTGCCAGGTTTTCTGAGAGCTCCAACATTGCAGGAGTTTGAAGTGTTTCGTAAAACTTATTTATGATAGGAACTTTTCTTCGTCACGTCAAGTTTTGCCGAGAGTTGAAGATGACGGTCAAGAAATCCGCTCCTGGGCCACAGCTTTGGCTGCACTGGGAGCACTTGATCAACGGGTACAGTCTTTTTTGATGCAGCCTTTTGCTGCATATCGGTGAACAAGTACGTTACTGTTGCCATGAAAAATTCGAATTTTCGTTCCAAATCAAGGCGAAGGGAAAAAATTGCCGCAGGCATAAAGTTCATATCCCGAGGGCAAATTGTTTTCCTTCAACGCAGACATTGGCTGTAAATACCTTTTTTCAAGGTGGTTTTATGTGAGACTTTATGGATGTTGCGGACAAGGAGGTGTGGGGCTTCCCGCCACTGGACTGAACGTGACAGCGAGGCATGCAGATATGCAGTACGCTGGGCAACAAAAAACCCGCCGACCTTGAGAGGTCTGCGGGTTGGCTACTTAGGGTTGAGCACCTGAATTGGTGTTCAGGTTGAGTAGGGATTGTTTACGGCTATTTCTTCTATAATCTTGAGTACTCTGCTATGTGTACTGCTGGGGTGGTGCCGAAGGCGAGACTCGAACTCGCACAAGGATACCCTCACTAGACCCTGAACCTAGCGCGTCTACCAATTCCGCCACTTCGGCAACGCGCTGAATATGCTCCCTGGGTCGATCTTTGTCAAGACTTTTTCAGGAAATCTGACCACCAGATCAAAACTAGCCAGATTATATCTATAGTGGTACTGTTGGGCCGCGGCCAGAGAGGGAGTGCTCCTGCTTGGCCGCAGCCAAAAAGAGTTTTGGCAAGAAGGAACGGTTGGGAACGGTTACCGATCCGGGTTCTGTACCCTTTTGCTGCACACCGGTGAACAACTCCAGGGACGTGTCGCTTTCAACAGTGGCGGAAAAAAATTGATATGAGCTTAAAATAACAAATAATTTATCCTCCAGGTAGTGCTATCGATGAAAATATACACCGACATCGCCGAGATCGACCAGTTCCACCGCAACCCTTGTGTCACCATCGGCAACTTTGACGGAGTGCACTGCGGCCACCAGCAACTCTTTAAGACCGTGGTGACCAAGGCCCGCTCCCGGGGGGGGACCGCCATTGCCATCACCTTTGATCCTCACCCCCTCCAGGTCCTGCTGCCGGAGGGGATAAAGCTTATTTCCACCTGTGACCGAAAGGTGGAGCTGATTGCCGCTGCCGGGATCGATGTGCTGGTGATCATCCCCTTTACCCTGGAGTTTGCCGCCACCACCGCCGACAGCTTTGTCGCCGATATACTGGTGGGCAAACTGGCGGTCAGCGAGCTGGTGGTGGGCTACGACTACGCCTTTGGCCGGGGCCGGGTCGGCAATATCGAGTTCCTGCGACGGCAGGGGAGGCAGTTCGGTTTCCCGGTTACCGTGGTCGAGGCCTGCTATATCGACGGCCAACTGGCCAGTTCCACCCGGATCAGAGAACTGGTCCGCGGGGGGCGGATGGCCGAGGCCGGCCGGTTGCTTGGCCGCAGCTACCAGTTGCGCGGCACAGTTCAGGTGGGCAAGCAGCGTGGTGGGCCGGTGGTCGGCTACCCCACCGCCAATCTTCGTTTCAACCGTGAGGACCTGGTGCCCCGACACGGGGTGTACGTTACCCAGGTGATCTGTGAGGGGCGCTGTTACGGTGGCGTCCTGAATATCGGCTACAATCCCACCTTTGGTGAAGTGGAACTGGTTGCTGAGACCCATATATTTGATTTTAACGAAAACATCTACGGCAAACCAATCACCGTCAACCTGCTCAAGTTTCTCCGTGGAGAGGAGAAATTCAGCGGTCCTGAAGAGTTGGCTGCCCAGATCGGCCGGGATGTGGTGCTCGCCAGACGCATTCTTGCCGAGCAGCGCCAAGAACTGGCCCTCTCCTGTTCCGAGCAGCTGGTTGACTAGTGGCGACAGCGGCCGGCAGGCCATTTTCTTCTTGCAAGTACCCACAGGGTGTCTATAGTAGAGGCGCTTTTTTCCGGGTCAGAAGGACAGTGCGGTTATGCCGGCTTTTACGGAGAGGGCCGGAGAGGCACAGGTGTCTGCTGAAGTCCGGCTTCGCGCAGAATATCGATCAAGAGGGGACTCATGGCGGAACAGTTGCAGGAAGAACAGTTGCAGGAAGATTTGGTGCAGGTACTGGCAGAACTGGAAAAGAAGTGCCAGGAACACCCCAACTCAGTGATGGCCTTCCATCACCTGGGTCTGGTCTATATGAAGGCCGGACGGATGGCCGAGGCGGTGGCAGCCCTGGAGAGGGCGATAGAGATCGATGATCTGAGCAGCGAGAGCATGATCAACCTTGGCGCCATCCATTTTGGCCAGGGAGACCTGGATAAGGCGCAGAAGCTGAACGAACGTGCCATTGCCGTCCACCCGGAAAGCGCTCAGGCCCATGCCAACCTTGGCCTTATCTGGCAGCAGCGCAACGAATTTGACCAGGCCATTGCCGCCTACGAAAAAGCCCTGCGCCATAACCCGCAGCTGGCCAGTGCCTGGATGAACCTCACCGCCGTCCTTACCATGAAGGGGGAAGACGACCGCGCCCTGCTGGCCGCCGGCAAGGGTTTGGAACTCGACCCTGACTCACCCCTTGGCCATAATAACATGGCCGTGGCCCTCTATTTCAGCGGCAGGTACCAGGAGGCCGCCAGACATCAAGAAAAAGCCCGTGAACTGGGCTATTCCGTTGACCCCCGGTTTGCTCTCCGGCTCCGCGAAAAACTGGCGCCGCAGGGGTAAATGGCGGCTCGGTAACGAGACGGAACAGATGCCGAAAGAACTGATCAAAGTGTGGCCATGGTGCCCGTTCTGTGGCCAGAAGGTTGGCCGTACCAGCCATGCCCCCCTCCGCCGGATGAACGAGTTTCCGGTGGGCCGGTGCGGCTGTGGCGCCGTCTACACCTGCGATGCCACTGGCCACAACATTGGCTCGGCAATCGTCGAAACCTTGGTCTATGCCTGTGACGACAACGCCGATTTTGCCTGGGAGCTGATGCCGGAAGATGACTATCTCACCGGCCGGGTGGAAAATTACGACGAAACCAGCCACCAGGTGGTGGCGACCAGGAACCTCGATGGGCGGGCGGTTCGCGGCGTGCTTTATTTCGTCAGGCTACACACCGATGCCCGGGAGCTGGCCCGGCGTATCCGGGAAAAACGAGATTCCCGGCGGCAAGGCCCCGAGGCCCCTGCCACCATGCCGGTTCACCTCGAGCCGCTGCCGGAGGTCGGACGACAGCGACAGAAGGCCAACAAAAGACTGGTGGCGGAACTGGTGGCCAAAGAGGATGTCGATACCTTGGTTGCCCTCTGCTTTGATGACCGGAAGACCCTCCGCTTGCTCCAACGGCTGCTCTATACGCCGGACGAGGCCGAGCGCTGGCGACTGGCCTGGCTGATCGGCAGGGTTACCTCGCGAACCTCGACCCGGGAACCGGGACCTGTTTCGGAGCTGATCCACCGTCTCTTTGAGGCCTGTGCCGATTCGGCGGCTACCCCCTGGGGGATGGTGGAGACCATCGGCTTTGTCGTGGCCATGCGAAGTGACATCTTCGGGGCGTTCACCCGCCACCTCATCCGTTACCTTGGTGAACCTTCGACCCGAAACCAGACCCTCTGGGCCCTGGCCGAAATCGCCGATTTACGCCCCGACCTGGTGCGAGATACCCCCTTTTATCAGCTCTTCCATTTTCTGGACCACCCGGAGGCACAGGTTCGCGGTCAGGCGGTCCGGCTGATGGGACGGATCAAAGCCGGTGAGGTGCAGACCCGGCTGGAGGAGCTACGCGCCGATTCGAGCCGATTTACCTGGTGCTCAGCCGGCCGGATGGAGAGCACGACCGTGGCGGTGGCGGCAGCCGCCGCCCTGCAGGCCATAGCCCAAGGAGAGAGAGCATGAGTTCATCCATACAGCCGCTGACCGGGATCAAACCCATCGACGAGAGCACCCCGGTTGCCGCACCGCCTTCCCCGGCCCAGAAAGAGTACGAGGAGGGGAAGCAGGCCCTGGAAAAAGGGGAACACGGAGCGGCGGCGGTGGCCCTGCACAACGCCCTGCTCGCCTTTGACGAGCGTGGTGATCAGGCCGGGATTGCCAACGCCCACAACCAGCTTGGCCACCTCTGTCTGGCTCGCGACGAGTATGAAAAGGCCGGCAACCACTATCGCCGGGCCCTTGAGATCTGTGACCGGGCCAATGACCGGATGAGTGTGCTGGCCGTTTCCGACCGACTGGTTGAGGTCTGTCTGGGGCTGGCCGACAGCCGGGGGGCCCTTGCCCACTGTCTCGAGATGCTCGATATCTACCAGGACAACCGTGACCCTCAGGGCTCGGTGGCCGTTCTTGAGAAGATGGCCGACATCTATCTTGCCGCCGGCGACAGGGAAAAGGCCGCCGATGCCCTGCAGACCATCGCCTCCCTGCACCGGAACTTCGGCCATACTGTCTCCGCGACCAGATTTGCGGAGCGGGCCGAGGAAGTGCTGGCAAAAGTTTGAATCGGGAGCGGCAGCGATGTTCACGGGAATAGTTGCCGGCCGGGGGAGGGTGGTGGCAAGGCGCTCTGCCGGTGGCGGGGCGGTTCTGGAGATCGAGGCCGGTTTCGCCCTCGACGACCCTCGGGAGGGGGAGTCCATCGCCGTGGACGGCGTCTGTCTCACCGCCTACCGGATTCATGGCCGCACCTTCCAGGCCGATCTCTCCCCGGAGACCCTCGGGCGGACCAAACTGGGTCGGCTGGGGAGCGGCGCGGTGGTTAACCTGGAACGGGCTCTCCTCCCCACCGACCGGCTGGGAGGCCACATTGTCACCGGCCACATTGACTGCCTGGCGACCGTGGTGACCCGTCAGGAGCAGGGGGGCTATACCCTCTTCACCTTCACCCTGCCGGAACGGTATGGCCGGTACCTGATCGAAAAGGGGTCGGTGGCCGTGGACGGGGTCAGCCTTACTGTCAACAGTGTTGCCGGGGATCGGTTCACCGTGTCGATTATTCCCCACAGCCTGGCAGCCACTACCCTCTCTACCCGACAGAGTGGCGATGTGGTGAATATCGAGGTGGACATCGTTGGCAAGTACATTGAAAAACTCCTTTCGCCAAGGCTTGCAGGTGACGAAAGGGTGAAAAGGGAAGGGGTCGATTTCGGCTTTTTGGCCAGCCACGGCTACCTGTGAGACGGCGGGCGGGGAGCGGGGCAGAGAACTGCTGGGGCGGGAGGAAGGGAAGATCATGGCAGTGAGTTCGATAGAAGAGGTTATTGACGATATCAGGGCCGGCCGAATGGTGATTCTGGTCGACGACGAGGACCGGGAGAACGAGGGCGATCTCTACATCGCCGCGGAAAAGGTGGATGCGGCCGCCATCAATTTCATGGCCAGGTATGGCCGGGGGCTGATCTGCCTGACCCTCTCCGGCGAGCAGACCGACCGGCTCGGCCTGCCGATGATGGTCAGCAACAACACCTCGCCCTATGGCACCGGTTTTACGGTGAGCATCGAGGCCCGTACCGGCGTTTCCACCGGTATCTCCGCCGCCGACCGGGCGAGAACCATTCAGGTGGCGGTCGATCCGGCCAGCCGGGCGGCCGACCTGGTCAGCCCCGGGCATGTCTTTCCTCTCCGGGCCCGGGATGGCGGGGTGCTGGTTCGGGCCGGCCAAACCGAGGGTTCGGTGGATCTCTCCCGTCTGGCGGGGCTGATCCCGGCCGGGGTGATCTGCGAGATCATGAACGACGACGGGACCATGGCCCGGATGGCTGATCTGGAGAAATTTGCCGCCGAACACGGGCTGAAAATCGCCACCATTGCCGACCTGGTCGCTTATCGCCTCCGCCAGGACACCCTCGTCCAGCGTGAGGCGGAGGCCCGCATGCCCACCGAGCATGCCGGTGAATTCCGGGTGGTGGTCTACTCCAACTCGGTGGACCGCCTCGAACACCTGGCCCTGGTCAAGGGGGATATCAGCAGGGTCGAGAGGGTGCTGGTGCGGGTCCACTCCGAATGCCTGACCGGTGATGTGTTCGGTTCCTCTCGCTGTGACTGTGGTCTGCAACTGCGGGCGGCAATGCAGATGATCGACCAGGAAGGGGCCGGCATCGTCCTCTACATGCGCCAGGAGGGGCGGGGGATAGGCCTGGTCAACAAGTTGAAGGCCTATTGCCTGCAGGATGAGGAGGGGGTCGATACCGTCGAGGCCAACCACCGGCTTGGCTTTAAGAGTGATCTTCGTGATTACGGGATCGGCGCGCAGATCCTCCGTGACCTCGGGGTGAGCAAAATGGCCATTCTCACCAACAACCCGAAGAAAATTGTCGGTCTCGAAGGATACGGTATCGAGGTGGTGGAGCGTTTCCCTCTGGAAATGGCGGCCAGTAAAGAGAACAAAAACTATCTGATGTGCAAGCGTGACCGGATGGGCCACCTTATAGCTGTGGAAGACTAACGGCGGCCGCTGGAGAGCGTACAAACACTGTGAGGCAGGATTATGGCACGCTATTTTGAAGGGAAACTGCAGGCCGACGGCAAACGTTTTGCCATTGTGGTGGCTCGATTCAACTCCTTTCTCAGTGAAAAGCTGCTGGAAGGGGCTCTCGACACCCTTAACCGTTCCGGAGCCGCCGCTGATGATATCGATGTGGTTCGAGTGCCAGGGGCCTTTGAAATACCCCTCTTGGCAAAGAAACTGGCCGCCTCCCACAAATACCATGCGGTCATCGTCCTCGGCGTGGTGATCCGCGGTGCCACCCCCCATTTCGAGGTGGTGGTCAACGAGGTCTCCAAGGGGAGCGCGCAGGCTGGCCTGGAGACAGGTGTGCCGGTGCTTTTCGGGGTTCTGACCACCGAGACCATCGAACAGGCGATCGAGCGCAGCGGTACCAAGGCCGGCAACAAGGGGGCTGAGGTGGCGATGGCGGCAATCGAGATGGCCAACCTCATCGAGTCGCTTCCTTGACCGCCGGTGGCTGGGCCGGGCAGTGGGTGGGCAGGTTGGCCGACGGAATAACCGCTGCCGGCCGTGTTCTCGGCGAGCAGATAAGGCGGCAGGGTCAGGCGACAATCGGAAAAAAAGTTGCGGTTCAACTTCCGGGTGGTAGCCTATGACGGTCGGGGTTCGACGGAGTTCCCGAGAGGCTGCCCTGCAGTTCCTCTATCAGGAGGATTTCACCATCCTGCCGGGACAGCCCTTCGGTTATGACCTGGCAGAGCGCTTCTCCCTCTTCTGCGCCCTCTTCCAGGTGCAGGCAAAGGCCCGCGGTTACGCGCTGCAGCTGCTCCACGGGGTGGTGGACGACCTTGAACGGATCGACCGGCTGATCAGCGAGGCGGCCACCAACTGGCGACTGGTGCGGATTGCCGCCACCGACCGAAATCTTCTCCGGATTGCGGTGTGGGAGATGCTGGCCAACCCCGAGGTTCCGGCGCAGGTGGCGATCAACGAGGCGGTGGAGTTGGCCAAGCGTTTCGGCGGCGAGGAGTCGCCCCGCTTCGTCAACGGGATTCTCGATGCCATCCGGGGAGAACTGGCCTCCTCCTGACCCCGCCTTCCCCCGCCCCTCCCTTCCAGTTCCTTGCATTGCCAGCCGTTTCCTGGTACATCTTGCCCGACAGTGCCGCCATGTGCCCGGCCACGGCTTCTCCCCTTCCACAGCCCTTCCTTAGGAGGGGGGCAGTTGCGGTGGCAACCGGCAGGTCAGCCACCCACCACCCCGGGCCGGGAAAATCGGCGGCAGAGTAGACCAGCACAACAGCTTCCAGAAGGAGCGACTCCGGCAGCATGGCACAAAAAGCAGATACCCACAGGCCCGGTTTCGGGCAGGAACTACTTGCCATTCTCGGCATCTTTCTCGCCCTCTTTCTTTTTCTCAGTCTCCTCTCCCGGCACATCGCCCCGGAGGCCAACTGGTCTGGTCAGGTCGGCACCCTGATCGCCAGGGCGCTGGTGGACTTTACCGGCTGGGGGGCCTATCTCCTTCCTGTCTTGATTCTCCTCTCCTCGCTCTTCTTTTTCGGCCCGGCGATGGGGGGAAACCGCCTGCCACAGGTCACCGCCGGGGTTACCGGGGCGATCATCTCCTTCTGCGGCCTCCTCTCCTCCCTGGCCATCAGGGACCCTGGTCTGCTGGATGCCGGCGGTTTTCTCGGCAAAACCGCCTTTTCTCTGCTGGCCGGGGTGGTTGGCCACGGTGGGACGGTTTTGGTGCTTCTTCTCCTCTTTCTTGTCTCAATGATGCTCTCCATCCGCTTCTCCCCGTACCTGCTTCTTTGCCAGCTGGGGCGATGGCTGCGCCAGCTGACGCTCGGCCTTCCCTGGCGACGGCCGGCGGCGGGTAACTCCGGCCGGGTCTCTTCCCGGGTCGGGCGGTCGACCGAGCAGTTGGAGAAAGGGCCTGTAGTTGATCAACTCCTGCCGCAGAGTCCGACCGTGCCACTGCTCAAGGAACCGACAGTGGTCAAGGCGGCCAAGGAGAGAGATGAGGAGTTTGCCACCCGGCCACTGGCCAGTGGCGAGTGGCGACTGCCACCGCTGTCGCTGCTCGATCGGGGGAATCATGTTGAGACGCCCCTCGACAAGGAGGTTTTCTACAAGGTCTCCAAGCAGCTGGAACAGAAGTTGCGCAATTTCGGGGTCTCCGGCAAGGTGGTCGGCATCTCCCCCGGGCCGGTGGTGACCACCTACGAGTATGCCCCGGCACCGGGGGTGAAGATTAACAAGATCGCCGGCCTTGCCGATGATCTGGCCCTCGGCCTGAAGGCCCAGTCGGTCCGGGTGGTGGGGTCGGTGCCGGGCAAGGCCGCCCTGGGGATCGAAATCCCCAACGAGGTGCGGCAAATTGTCCATATCAGGGAACTGATCGCCACGGAAAAGTACCGGGCCAATCAGGACAAACTGGCCATCGCCCTGGGGCTCGACGTGGTCGGCAACCTGGCGATGGCCAACCTCGCCAAGATGCCACACCTGCTGATCGCCGGGGCCACCGGTGCCGGCAAGAGTGTCGGTATCAACACCATCATCGCCTCGATTCTCTACAACGCCACCCCGGAGGAGGTGCGCTTTCTGCTCATCGACCCGAAGCGCATCGAGTTGTCCGGCTACGAGGGCATCCCCCACCTCCTCCACCCGGTGGTGGTCGACCCGAAACTGGCCTCCCGGGCCCTCAACTGGGCGGTGCGGGAGATGGAGCGACGCTATCGCCGGCTGGAAGAGGCGCGGGTGAAGAGCTTTGCCTCCTACAATGAGACCAATTCGGAAAAACTTCCCTTTATCGTGGTGATTGTAGACGAGTTGGCTGATCTGATGATGGTGGCCAGCAAGGATGTCGAGGCCTCCATCGCCCGTCTGGCGCAGATGGCCCGGGCGGCCGGCATCCACCTCATCCTTGCCACTCAGCGCCCTTCGGTGGATGTCCTCACCGGTCTGATCAAGGCCAATTTTCCAACCAGAATCTCCTTCAAGGTCTCCTCGAAGATCGATTCCCGGACCATCCTCGACGCCAGTGGTGCCGAACATCTGCTGGGAGCCGGCGACATGCTGCTGCTCGCCCCCGGCTCCTCCAGCCTGCAGCGGATCCACGGGGCCTATATCTCGGAGAAAGAGACCTCCGATATCGTCGCCTTCTGGAAAAATCAGGGCGGTTCGGCCTACGACGAGGCAGTTCTCGAGGAGATGGAAAAGGAGGAAGTCCCTGACGGTAGCGATGATGGCGATGAGCTCGACGAGCGATACGATGAGGCGGTAGCGCTGGTCAACGAGGTTGGCCACGCCTCCATTTCCATGGTGCAGAGACGCTTGCGGGTGGGCTACAATCGGGCGGCGAGAATGATTGAAAAAATGGAACGGGAAGGGGTGGTGGGACCTGCCGACGGGGCCAAACCTCGCGAGGTAATTGTGCGCAATGATTGAGCTGTGCAACCTCTTTCGGGAGAGGAATTTTCTTGACATTTATCAGGCGACCCTATATAAGAAATTGTTGAGAAAATGAGCGGCGATTCATTGCCGCTGGCCCGGATGGCGCAGGCAAAGAGGGCTGTACGGCAGTTTATCACAAGTTATTGCTTGGAAACCCGGGGTGGAAATCTTCCGGGTGGTCAAGATTTTTTTGGACAGAATAGTTTTAAGCTGGCCTTGGCAAAAACGGGGTCACAACGGTTAATGCAAAACTGAGGAGGTAGTTGAATGCCAAGTTATGTAGATCCTTCCAAGTGTGATGGCTGCAAAGGCGGTGACAAAACTGCATGCATGTACATCTGCCCCAACGATCTGATGGTTTTGAACGTTGAGGAGATGAAGGCGTACAATCAGGAGCCGGATGCCTGCTGGGAGTGCTACTCCTGTGTGAAGATCTGCCCGCAGGGCGCCATCTTCGTCCGCGGCTACGACGACTTCGTACCGATGGGCGGTCAGGTTCACCCGATGCGTTCTTCCGACTCCATCATGTGGACCGTCAAGTTCCGTAACGGCAACATGAAGCGGTTCAAATTCCCCATTCGCACAACGGCTGAAGGTGCTGCCAATGCCTATTCCGGTCAGCGGGGTGCCAGTCTTGATGACGAATGTCTGCTTCTCGAAGCGGATCTTCCCACCCCCAAATAACCGGGCTGGTCTCGATAATTTAAAAATCTTTCATGATTAAGGAGATTTGAATATGGCATTACCAAACAAACCCAAAGGTGAACTGAAGGCCATAGTGAATCCTGAGGTTGTCGAAAAAGAGGTTGATGTTCTTATCGTCGGCGGCGGTATGGCTGCCTGCGGTGCCGCCTTCGAGATCAAGAAGTGGGCCCCGGAAGGATTGAAGATCCTGATGGTCGACAAGGCCTCCCTTGAGCGTTCCGGTGCCGTTGCCCAGGGCCTCTCGGCGATCAACACCTACATCGGCGATAACCCCATCGAGAGCTATGTCAAGATGGTCCGCAACGACCTGATGGGCGTTGTGCGCGAAGACCTGATCTATGACCTCGGCCGCCATGTCGATGAGTCGGTCAAGCTCTTTGAGGAGTGGGGCCTGCCGATCTGGAAGAAAGACAAGGACGGCGAGAACCTTGACGGTGCCAAGCCAGCCCCCACCCTGCGTGAGGGTGGTGTTCCGGTTCGTACCGGCAAGTGGCAGATCATGATCAACGGCGAGTCCTACAAGTGCATCGTCGCCGAGCCGGCCGCTACTGCCCTTGGTGCCGAGAACATCCTTGAGCGGGTGTTCATTGTCAAGCTGCTCCTCGACAAGAACAAGCCGAACCAGATTGCCGGTGCCGCCGGTTTCTCCACCCGTGAGAACAAGGTGTTCGTCATCAAGTGCAAAACCGCTGTTGTGGCCTGCGGCGGGGCGGTAAATATCTTCCGTCCGCGCTCCACTGGTGAGGGCAAGGGTCGTGCCTGGTACCCGGTATGGAATGCCGGTTCCACCTACACCATGTGTGCCCAGGTCGGCGCCACCCTGACCATGATGGAAAACCGCTTCACCCCCGCCCGTTTCAAGGATGGCTACGGACCGGTCGGTGCCTGGTTCCTGCTCTTCAAAGCGAAGGTGTCCAATGGTCTTGGCGAATTCTACGCGAACAGCGATTCCGTCAAGGACGAACTGGAAAAATTCATGCCTTACGGCGCCTCCCCGGTCACCCCGACCTGTCTGCGCAACCATCTCATGATCAATGAGCTGCGTGCCGGTCGTGGCCCGATCTACATGGCCACCGATGTTGCCCTGAACGCCTTCCTGGATGACCGGAAGAAGGCCGGAATGGACGAAAAGTCCTTGAAGAAGTTCTGGAAACACCTCGAGTCTGAGGCCTGGGAAGACTTTCTTGACATGTCTGTCGGTCAGGCCGGTCTCTGGGCCGGTATGAACGTCGAGCCCGAGAAGATCGGCTCGGAGATCATGCCCACCGAACCCTACATGCTCGGCTCGCACTCCGGTTGCTGCGGGATCTGGACCTCCGGTCCGGATGAGGCCTGGGTACCCGATGTCAAGAACGAGTCGCGTTCCCATAAGTACAAGTGGGGCTACAACCGGATGACCACCGTCGATGGTCTCTTCACCGCCGGTGACGGCGTTGGCGCCTCCGGGCATAAGTTCTCCTCCGGTTCCCATGCCGAGGGGCGGATCTGTGCCAAGCAGATGGTGAAGTGGTGTCGTGACAACGCCGGTTTCAAACCGGAGTTGAAGCAGACCGCGCAGGAGATTGCTGACGAGATCTACGCCCCGGTACGCCGCTACCACGAGTTCGTTGGCGCCTCTACCGCCGCCGATGTCAACCCCAACTACTGCAAGCCGGCCGGTTTGATGATGCGCCTGATGAAGGCCACCGATGAGTATGGCGGTGGGGTTGCCACCTACTACATGACCTCCGGCAAGTTGCTCAACATCTGCCTCGATCTTCTCAAGCTTCTCCGCGAAGATGCCGAGAAGATGGCTGCCGGCGACCTCCATGAACTTCTCCGCTGCTGGGAGAACTACCACCGGATCTGGTGTGTCGAGACCCACATCCGCCACATTGAGTTCCGTAAGGAATCCCGTTACCCGGGCTTCTACTACCGCTCAGACTTTCCGACCTGTGATGACGAAAACTGGAAGTGCTTCGTCAACTCCACCTTCAACCCTGAGAGCCAGGAGTGGAAGTGCGAGAAGGTGGAATGCCACAACATCATCGAGACCGAGCCCTGGCTGTAAATCGCTTGAGATCGTTGCTTGAGTAAAAAAAATCTCCAGGAGTTGTCACTCCTGGAGATTTTTTTCGTATCGGGGTCTCTCAAGAGGTGTGGCGGGTAGCGTATGGTGACAACAGCTGCGAGGAAAAGAGCAAAAAGAGGCTCGTGTGCCTTGCAACTCTTGTCGACATACGCTAAAAACTACGCTTTATGAAAAGAACTTATCCCCCGGGGTCCGCCCCGGCCGGCACTGGCTATCCGGCTATCCGATCACTACAGGTCCACTGTCCAGTATTCAATATTTTTACGAGCAACTATGGAGGTTAGGTATGACTGATGAGCAAGGCACCACTGGTGCGGTATTGGTCGTAGGCGGGGGCATCAGTGGTTTGACTGCTGCACTGGAGACCGCTGAAGTCGGTAACGACGTGTTTCTGGTCGAGAAGGGACCCAGCTTCGGCGGGCGGGTAGCGCAGTTGAACCAGTACTTCCCCAAACTTTGTCCGCCGAGTTGCGGCCTGGAAATCAATTTTCGCCGCATTCGTGACAACCGCCGGATCCGCACCTACACCATGACCACGGTGAAGGCGGTAAGCGGTGGACCGGGGAACTATGAGGTGACCCTGGAAACATCCCCCCGTTACGTGAACAGCAACTGCACCGCCTGTGGCGACTGTGCCGCCGCCTGTCCAGACGAGATTGCCAACGAGTTCAATTTTGGTATGAACAGCTGCAAGGCCGCCTATTTGCCGCATGAAATGGCCTTTCCCAGGCGGTACGTGATCGATAAGGGTGCTCTGACCAGTGCCGGCGCCGAGGCGGTGAAGGCAGCTTGCAAGTACGACGCGGTCGATCTGGAAATGAAGCCGGAAACCTTTACCGTCCACGTTTCCTCCATCGTCTGGGCGACCGGTTGGGTTCCCTACGATGCAACCAGAATGGAGAGCCTGAAATTTGGCCAGAGCAAGGCGATCATCACCAATATGATGCTCGAACGGATGGCTGCCCCCAATGGCCCCACCGGCGGCAAGATCCATCGACCTGGTGACGGCAAGGCGATTGAGTCGATCGCCTTTGTCCAATGCGCCGGTTCCCGTGACGAGAACCATCTCGAATACTGCTCACATGTTTGCTGTATGGCTACCTTCAAGCAGATGAGCTATATCCGGGAGCAGTACCCCGAGGCGCAGATCTATGTCTTCTACATAGATCTGCGCACCCCTGGGAAGTACGAGAAATTCCGCGAAAGCTGGATGTCAGACGCCAAGGCCACCTTCATCAAAGGGAAGGTTGCCGATATGACCATCGAAGCAGACGGCGGGGTTACGGTGATTGCGGAAAATGCCCTGACCGCGGAAAAGATCAGCCAGAAAGTGGATATGGCGGTGCTCGCCACCGGCATGCAGCCCTCCTTTGCTCTGCAAGGTGCCCCGGTCGCCCTGGAGATGGATCCCAGCGGATTTGTCATTTCCGATGCGGCCAGAGGAATGATTGCCGCCGGTTGTGCCAAAAAACCCGCCGATGTCGTCACCTGCACCCAATCGTCCACCGCAGCTGCCTTAAAGGCAATTCAGCTTTCCAGGAGGTAATGATCAATGGATAAAAAATACTGTGCCTATATTTGCGCCGGTTGTGGCATTGGTGACGCACTCGATCTTGAGGCCCTCAGTGAGGTGGTCAGTGGCGAGATGTCGATGGAGTGCAAAACCCACGACTGTCTCTGCGGCAAGGATGGTCGGGCCTTTATTGAGGCCGATGTCGCCGGTGGGGTGAACACGGTGGTGGTCGGTGCCTGTTCGCCGCGGGTGATGACCCGGGAGTTTGATTTTGGCCAGGACAAAATCACCGTCCGCGCTAACCTGCGAGAGCAGGTGGTGTGGGCCGAGGTGAAGCCGGCCGAGGGGGAGGAACCAAACAGCTCGGCTGCCGAATTTCTCCAGGAGACCGCCTCCGACTATCTGCGGATGGCCTGTACCCGGGCGAAAAAAACCGCCCTCCCCGAGCCCTTTCACCTGGAGGTGCTCACCCGGACCATTCTGGTGATGGGCGGTGGCCTGGCCGGGTTGACCGCTGCCAAAGAGGCGGCAGCGGCCGGTTATGATGTCCTGCTGGTGGAAAAAGAGGAGAAAATTGGCGGTAAAGCCTTGGGATGGCGGAAAAGTTTTCCCACCCGGGCGCCCTGGACCGACCTGGAAGAGAACCCTATCAACGCGCTCATCGCCGAGGTGGAGGGAAACAGCCGGATCACCGTCAAGACCGCCACCGAGGTTGCCCGGATATCGGGTTCCCCCGGCGACTTCGGGGTGAGCCTGAAGGCTGCCGGCAGCAAGAGTGAATGGGATGCCCCGGCCAAGGTGACGGTTGAGGATCAGGAAAAAATTGAGAAAGGTGAGAAGGCAAACCCCAACACCGGGTTGAAGAAGTATACTGAACTCAATCCAGAGGCCACCAAGGTCGGGGCGGTAGTTCTGGCCACCGGCTGGACCCCCGCCGATGTCAGCGCCTTCAGCCATCTTGGCTATGGGCAGATAAAAAATGTGGTGACCAACGCCGAGTTTGAAAAGCTGGCCAAGGAGGGGCGGGTCCCGGCCAGCGTGGCCTTCATCCAGAGCCCCGGTGGCAAGGAGAACGACAAGGATTTCCCCTACTGTAACTCGGTCACCTCCATGGTTGCCCTGAAGCAGGCCCAGTATGTCTGCGCCGACAATGCCGATGGCAAGGCCTTTATCATCTACCAGCACATGCGTACACCCGGGCATATGGAACTGTTCTACAAAAATGCCCAGAGCCAGGATGGCATCTTCCTTACCAAGGGATCGGTGACCGGGGTGAGCGAAAATGGCGGTGGCCTGCGGGTCGCTGTCGAGGATACCCTGCTGGGCGAGAACCTTGACCTCGATGTAGAGATGGTGGTTCTGGCGGCCGGTATGGAACCGACCACCCTGCACGAATATTCCATCAACCTCGCCTACCGCCAGGGGCCGACCTTCAGCGACCTCGGCCTGTTTGATGGCTATGCCGATTCCCACTTCATCTGCTTCCCCTACGAAACCCGCAGGACCGGCGTCTACGCCTGCGGCGGGGTACGCAAGGCAGAGAGCATGGAAGAGGCGGTTGACGACGCCACCGGTGCCGCCCTGAAGGCCATCCAGTGCATCGAGTCGGTTGATCGCGGAGTATCCGTCCACCCCCGTTCCGGCGACGCCACTTACCCGGAATTTTTCATGCAGCGCTGCACCCAGTGCAAGCGGTGCACCGAGGAGTGCCCGTTCGGTGCCCTCGACGATGATGAAAAGGGGACCCCTCTGCCCAACCCCACCCGCTGCCGCCGTTGCGGGACCTGTATGGGGGCCTGCCCGGAGAGGATAATCGGCTTCAAGGATTACAACATCGATCTGATCGGCTCAATGGTCAAGGCGGTGGAGGTACCCGAAGATGACGATGAGCGGCTACGGGTTGTGGTCTTTGTCTGCGAGAACGACGCCTACCCGGCCATCGACATGGCCGGTATGAAGGGGCTGGGGATCAACCACATGATCCGCTTCATTCCAGTGCGCTGCCTCGGCTCAGTGAACATGGCCTGGATCCGTGATGCCCTCTCCGCCGGTATGGATGGGGCGATGCTCCTTGGCTGCACCTACGGTGACAACTACCAGTGCCACTTTGTCAAGGGGTCGGAAATTGCCAATAAGCGCATGGAAAATATCGGTGAAACCCTCTCCTCCCTGGGACTCGAATCAGAGCGTTGCGCCGCCGAGCAGGTGGCGATTACTGATTATGACAAGATACCCCAACTGCTCAATGATTTTGTCGAGCAGATAGTTGAAATGGGACCAAATCCGTTCAAAGGCTTCTAAACCGTACCGCTTCCCGGCGGCAATGTCGCTGGGAAGCGGTACGGGAAGCTGACAGGAATGTGGAAGAGTGATGCGGGTCACTGATCAAGAGAGCTGGAGGAAGCTATGAACGTACAACCCGATTTAGAGTTTATCAGAACCTTGAAGGAGGCCGGGGGTGATACATTGAAAAAATGTTATCAATGCGCCACCTGTTCGGTCGCCTGTCCCCTGTCCAAGGACGGAAAACCCTTTCCCCGAAAAGAGATGATCTGGTCACAGTGGGGGATGAAAGAGAAGTTGCTCACCGATCCGGATGTTTTTCTCTGCCACCAGTGTGGCGACTGCACCACCAAATGCCCACGCGGCGCCAAACCCGGTGATGTGCTGGGGGCAATCAGGTCATATGCCTATACCTTTTACGGTTGGCCGAAGCCGTTGGCCAAACTGGCCTCGTCGGCCAAAGGGCTGCCGATCCTGATCGGCATTCCGGTGGTGGTGATCTTTGTGATGTGGCTGCTCTCCGGGGCGATGCACATCCCGACCAAAGAGCAGTTTGCCAGCCATGGCTACCAGCAGTTTTTCGGCAGCTGGGATTTCAAATGGTACGCCAAGAACATCTTCTTCATCGTCCTGATCATGTTACCGTCCCTCGGTCTGGCCCTTTTCTCGGCCTTCATGGGGATCCGCAAAATGTGGCAAAAGATGAGTGAAGAGGCGGGACTGAACAGCCAATACCGGCCCTCGGTGGGTCAGTTTTTCAGCGACTTTCTCTGGCCGTCACTGGTGGAGATTGTCAAGCACTCCCGCTTCCGTGAGTGCACCACCCATATCGATCGGGTTCGCGGCCATCTTCCCTTGATGCTGGCCTTCATCGGCCTCTTCATCGTTACCTGCTGGTCGCTGTTAAAAAACGACATTCTCGGTCTGATCTGGCCCTCGCTGCATGGTCCACTTCCCCTGACCGACCCGTTTAAGATTCTCGCCAACGTGTCGGCCATAGCCCTCCTCTTCGGGATCGGCGTCCTCTGGAGCAACCGCAAGAAGGCAGAGCAGGATCTGAATACCCAGGCGACCTTTTACGACTGGTTCCTGATCTGGGAGATTGCCGCCGTCGGGGTAACCGGGCTTGGTGCCGAACTGCTTCGCTGGGCGGGAATGCCCTTTATCGGCTACATCGTCTACTTCTTCCACCTGGTGGCGGTGATGATGCTCTTTTTGTACCTGCCCTACACCAAACTGGCGCATATGATCTTTCGGACTACCGCCTACACCTTTGAAAAATACCGGACAAGTGTCTATGCCAGGGGGTGAGCGTACTGCTGATCGAGTCAGCTAGAGCCTCTTTGCAGAGTGAGCAGTCCAGGCCGGGTCGCAAGGGACCCGGCCTGTTTTTTTGGGTCTATCGAAAGCAAGTGGCCTGGTACAACCACCAGCAGGTTGCTGCCAGAAGAGAGAGGTGGAAGGCGGGCCGCTGGCAGGTGGCAAAAAGCGGTACTGATTCAAAATAGGTATTGAAGTAAAAAAAAAAAGTGAGTATATTCTCCCGTCTTGTGAGCTGGCGTAGCTCAATGGTAGAGCTCCTCACTTGTAATGAGGCTGTTGTGGGTTCAAGTCCTATCGCCAGCTCCATCCAGATTGTACTTTACAAAGAGAGTGGAAGAGTATAAAGAGGTCAGTCTTATTCAGACTATCCCTTGGAGGGGTTCCCGAGCGGCCAAAGGGAACAGACTGTAAATCTGTCGGCTCAGCCTTCGGAGGTTCGAATCCTCCCCCCTCCACCATACTTTTCGCGCTTTGTAGATGATATAGCCCGAGCGGGAATAGCTCAATTGGTAGAGCATCAGCCTTCCAAGCTGAGGGTCGCGAGTTCGAGTCTCGTTTCCCGCTCCAGCGGAATCCTGGTTGTGTGGTGTCAGGAAGCCCACGTAGCTCAGTTGGTAGAGCGCATCCTTGGTAAGGATGAGGTCACCGGTTCGATTCCGGTCGTGGGCTCCAGGGAACACCAGCTGTATACTGAAAAAACACTATGGCCTGAGGAGACAGGAAAATGTCGAAGCAAAAATTTGAGAGGACCAAGCCGCACGTCAACGTTGGCACGGTGGGGCATATTGACCATGGTAAGACCACGCTGACCGCGGCGATCACCCGCGTGCTGTCCCTGAAGGGCCAGGCCAAATTCACCGATTTCAGCGAGATCGACAAGGCACCGGAAGAAAAGGAGCGGGGGATCACCATAGCCACCGCCCACGTCGAGTACGAGACCGTAAAACGCCACTACGCGCACGTTGACTGCCCGGGCCATGCCGACTACATCAAGAACATGATCACCGGTGCCGCCCAGATGGATGGCGCGATTCTGGTGGTAGCCGCCACCGACGGGGCGATGCCGCAGACCCGCGAGCACATACTTCTTGCCCGCCAGGTCGGGGTGCCGGCCATGGTGGTCTTCCTCAACAAGTGCGACATGGTCGACGACGAGGAGCTGATCGAGCTGGTGGAGATGGAGCTGCGTGAGCTGCTCGACAAGTACGAGTTCCCCGGCGACGATGTCCCCTTCGTCAAGGGTTCGGCGCTGAAGGCGCTGGAGAACCCCGAAGATGTCGGCGATGCCAAGTGCATCTGGGATTTGATGGAGGCGATCGACACCTATATTCCGGAGCCGAAGCGAGAGATCGACAAGCCGTTTCTGATGCCGGTGGAGGATGTCTTCTCCATCTCCGGCCGCGGCACCGTGGCCACCGGCCGTATCGAGCGGGGTGTGGTCCATGTTGGTGACGAGGTGGAGATAGTTGGTATACGGACGACCCAGAAGACCACCTGCACCGGGGTGGAGATGTTTCGCAAGCTCCTCGATGAGGGACAGGCGGGTGACAACATCGGCGCCCTGCTGCGCGGCATCAAGCGTGAGGAGATCGAGCGGGGGCAGGTACTGGCGGCGCCGAAGTCGATCACCCCGCACACCAAGTTCCGTTCCGAGTGCTATATCCTCGGCAAGGACGAGGGTGGTCGGCACACCCCCTTCTTTAATGGTTACCGGCCGCAGTTCTACTTCCGGACCACCGATGTGACCGGGGTGGTCACCCTGGATGAGGGTGTGGAGATGGTTATGCCGGGCGACAATATCAGCGCTGCGGTTGAGCTCATCACCCCCATTGCCATGGATGTCGGTCTGCGCTTTGCCATCCGTGAGGGTGGCCGCACCGTCGGAGCAGGCGTTATCAGTGAAATTTTTGCCTAGTTCCAGGCAATATTGACATTGCCCTGAAGCCTGCTCCAGGATTCAGGGCAATTTTTTGCTATAGGATGGTGCCATGAGAGACATCGTGACCCTTGCATGCGGGACGTGCAAACGTCGGAACTATACGACGACGAAAAACAAGAAAAACACCCCGAATAAACTTGAGTTTAGCAAGTACTGTGCCTTCTGCAAGGTGCATACCCCGCACAAAGAGACGAAATAGCCACTGCAGGCCAGTAGCTCTAATGGTAGAGCGCCGGACTCCAAATCCGGAAGTTGGGGGTTCGAGTCCCTCCTGGCCTGCCATTGTAAGGCGTTTCGGTGCAGGCTTCTGACTTGATTGTCCAGCCTGCCGGATGCGGTGTGGTTGACTTGACGAGGAGATGAGGATCATGGCTGGAAATACGACCCCGAAAAAAAGTGTCGCCACTGTCAAGTCGGACCCCCCTTCCCCCTATTCGCCGGCGCAGATCAAAAAATTTTTCGCCGAGGTCAAAGTAGAATTTCTCAAGATTGTCTGGCCGGACAAAAAGATGACGTTGGGGCTTACCGGAATTGTACTCGCCTTGACCGTTGCCATATCGATCTATCTCGGCTCGGTGGACCTCCTGCTGGGTAAGCTGATCTCCTCCTTTCTGCGTTGAGAAACTGGCTCAGCACCCAGTAATTCCAAAACGAGACCACCGTCTGCCCGGTCGACGATTCCAGGCTTCACCATAACCTTTACAGTACGATCCTATGGCAAGACAATGGTACATACTCCAGGTCCACTCCGGCTTTGAGGACAAGGTGAAGGCAACCCTTGAAGAGAGAATCCGCAAACAGGGGCAGGAAGAGCTCTTTGGTGAGATTCTCGTCCCCACCGAACAGGTGGTGGAGATGATCAAGGGATCGCGGAAAACATCCTCGCGACGCTTCTTCCCCGGCTATATGCTGGTCAGCATGGAATTAAATGACGAGACCTGGCATACCATCCACAACAATATGCCCCGGGTGGTTGGTTTCGTCGGTGATGACCGCGACCCGATGCCGCTTTCCGATGTCGAGGCGGCGAAAATTATCGGTCGGATCCAGGATGGCTCGGAAAGGCCGCGACCGAAGGTGGTATTCGGGATTGGCGAGGTGGTACGGATCGTCGATGGTCCCTTTGCCAACTTTCAGGGGATGGTTGATGAGGTCTTTCCTGAAAAGGGTCGTGTCCGGGTCATGGTATCGATTTTCGGACGGGAGACCCCGGTTGAACTGGAGTTTGTACAGGTGACAAACTCCTAGTGACAACAAGGCGATAACCAGACGGTAGCCCCAGCAATCCGGAGAAGAATCCGGCAGGCGCCGCCAGCATCCTTTACAATAAGTCAGGTGGAGCACAGAAAATGGCCAAAAAAGAGACGGCGTATATCAAGCTGCAGATTCCAGCCGGGAAGGCGAACCCCTCTCCTCCCGTAGGTCCGGCTCTCGGGCAGCATGGCGTCAACATCATGGAGTTCTGCAAGAACTTCAACGCCCGGACCCAATCGATGGGTGATACCATCGTCCCGGTGGTGATTACGGTCTATCAGGACCGTTCCTTCAGCTATATCACCAAGACCCCGCCTGCCTCGGTGCTGCTGCTCAAGGCGGCAGGACTGCAGAAGGGTTCGAGTAACCCGAAAATCGAGAGGGTTGCTGAGCTCAGCCGCGACAAGATCCGCGAGATTGCCGAGATCAAAATGCCCGACCTGAACGCCTACGACATCAACAGCGCCATGCGAATCGTTGAAGGAACCGCCCGGAGTGCCGGGATAACCATCATCGACTGAACAGGCACGACCCAACATCCATTACTGCTGACAGGAATGTGATCCTGCTCAAGTAGGAGGCAGCCATGCCGAAACACGGAAAGAGTTACCAAAATATTCTTAAAGGAATTGATCGCACCGTTCTCCACGAGTTGGAGGCCGGGATCGATTTGGTCCTGAAATCGACCTTTGCCAAATTCGACGAGAATTTTGATGTTGCCATGCGCCTTGGGGTAGATCCCCGCCACGCCGATCAGATGATCCGCTCCTCGGTTTCCCTGCCCCACGGAACCGGCAAGGTTATCCGGGTGCTGGTTTTTGCCAAAGGGCCCAAAGAAGCAGAGGCCCTGGAAGCGGGAGCCGACTATGTCGGTGGAGACGATCTGGTGGAGAAGATCAAGGAAGGGTGGCTGGAGTTCGATAAGACCGTCGCCACCCCCGACATGATGGGCGTCGTCGGCAAGATCGGCCGTATCCTCGGGCCGCGGAATCTCATGCCGAACGCCAAACTCGGCACGGTGACCATGGATGTCGCCGGCATAGTCCGGGACATCAAGGGCGGGAAGGTGGATTTCCGGGTCGACAAGGGGGGGATTATTCATGCCGGAATCGGTAAGGTCTCCTTTGGCAGGGAGAAGATAGCCGAGAATCTGCTCGCCTTCGTGCAGCGGATTATCCAACTGAAGCCGTCGACCAGCAAGGGAATCTATCTCCGCTCGATCGTGATCTCTTCAACCATGGGGCCAGGCGTCAAACTTGATCCCCTGGCGGTACGGGTGCAGATCAAGTAGCACAACCTGACCCTGCCGAAAAGGTGTGACCTTCGGGAGGGGCAGGATATGGAGTCCACCACCACCGGCTGACCAAATGGGCCGGGTGGTACAGAGTCGAAGACAGCAGGTACCAGCCGCGTTTAATCGTGCACCGCACGACCTGCCGAGATGAGAAGAATCTGCCGGATACCGAACGCCATTGGCGGCCGGGGAAAGGGTGGAAGAACTTTTTGCCTTGTGGAAGCTGGCACTGCTGATTCGAAAACCGTTCAACTTTACCCTGGGAGGAGTGCCTTGAATCGTGATGATAAGGCGGCGGTTGTTGCCGAATTGAACGACTCGTTCAATCGCTCGAAACTGACCGTTGTCGCTGATTATTGTGGTTTAAAGGTTTCGGAATTTCAGAAGATCCGCGTAGAACTGCGGGGAATCGATTCCGAGATCCGCGTTGCCAAGAATACTCTCCTGAAAAGGGCTGTCTCGGATACCGGCAACGCCGTTCTGGCCGACGATTTTACCGGTACCACGGCGGTGGTAATGGCCTATGCCGACCCGGTTGCCCCTGCCAAGGCGGTAACCAAATTTGCCGATGACCATGGCAAATTCATTATCCGCTCGGCAGCTCTTGATGGGGAAAGGATTGGGGTAGAGGCGCTGGTGGCCCTCTCCAAGCTCCCCTCCAAGGAGGTTCTGCTCAGTCAACTGCTCTCGACCTGGATGGGCGTGCCCACCGGTCTGGTACGGGTACTGAGCGGGGTACCACGAACTTTTGTCTACGCATTGCAGGCTCTTAAGGAAAAAAAAGAAGCGGCGGAACAGTAACAGCCGGCATCCACAGCTAAAAGATCCATTACACGAGGTGAGAACATGTCCGTAAGCAAAGAAGACGTTATTGAATTCATTTCAAACATGTCAGTCCTTGAACTCTCCGAACTGATCAAGGAGTTCGAGGAGAAATTCGGTGTATCCGCCGCAGCACCGGTGGCTGCCGCCGCCGCTGCCGGTCCGGCCGACGCCGCACCGGTTGAGGAGCAGACCGAATTTGATGTCATTCTCGCCAGCGTTGGTGCCGAGAAGATCAAGGTGATCAAGGAAGTTCGGGCGGTAACCGGCCTTGGCCTGAAAGAGGCGAAGACCCTGGTCGAATCGGCACCCACCCCCCTGAAGGAGGCTGTCACCAAAGAAGAAGCAGCCGACATCAAGGCGAAAATCGAAGCGGTCGGAGCTGCCGTTGAGATTAAATAGTTGAGAGTTGAATAAGTTGTTCGCGTACTGGGCAACTCCGGCTTGATACCAACACGCTACGGGCTCTGCTTCGTGGCGTGTTGTTCTTTATGGATGATGCAGCTGATCGAGGTGTCGGGCAGAGTACAGATGCCGCACCAGCCATTCTACCCGACAGTGACTGCGCCGCGCAGCCGACGCACCCTCCAGGTTGTGCTGACCACCAGTACCCGTTCACCAGCAGCCCTTTTTTGCCCGGTCAGGCCCCCCTCAATGAGCCAACTCTTGCTCGGCGGCCTGCCTGAACAAACCTGGAGCATTGCTAGAGGGGTACAGTCCGGGCTCTGCGGTTTTTTTGCTGCATACCGGTTAAAGATTACGACCACCAGGACCGCGTTGGCACGCAGTTACCTGAAAATTTGACCTTCGACATAGGCAATTCCGAGGAAAAATATGGAACGAGTGAGAAAAGACTTTGCCACGGCAAAAAGTGTTCAGGAGCCGGATCACCTGATCTCCATGCAGCGTCTCTCCTACGAGAAATTCCTCCAGATGGACCGTTCACCCGAAGAGCGGGAGGACTACGGTCTGCAGGGAATTCTGAAAAATGTATTTCCCATTAATGACTTTAATGGCCTGTGTTCCCTCGAATTCGTCAAGTACAAGTTCGGTGAGCCGAAATACACCATTCAGGAGTGCCTGCAACGGGGGATGAGTTACGAGATTCCCTTGAAGATTGTCGTTCGCCTGATCACCTTTGATATTGATGAGGAGACCGGCGTCCAGTCGATTCGCGATATCAAAGAACAGGAGGTTTTCCTCGGTTCTCTGCCCCTGATGACCGGTGACGGGGTCTTCGTGATCAATGGTACTGAACGGGTAATTGTTTCCCAGTTGCAACGTTCGCCAGGCCTTTTCTATACCCACGACAACGGCAAGAGCCATGCCAGTGGGAAGCTCCTCTACTCCGCCCGGATCATCCCGGTACGCGGTTCGTGGATCGATCTCGAGTTCGATATCAAGGATATTCTCCATGTCCGGATCGACCGCCGGCGCAAGTTCCCGGTAACCACCCTGCTCAAGGCAATCGGCTACAGTTCCGAAGAGTTGCTGGAAGAGTTCTACCCCACCTCGACAGTGGTCCGTGACGGCGAGTCCTTCAAGATCAGCTTCGATCCCGATCTGGTACGTGGGCAGCGTCTTGAGTTTGACATCATCAGTCCCAGGGACGGCTCGGTTCTGGCCACCAAGGGGAAAAAGGTCTCCAAGGCACTGTGCAAAAAAATGGATGCGGAAGGGGTGAAATATATCCCCGTATCAAGAGAGTCTCTGGCTGGAGAAGTACTCGTCAATACCCTTCAAGATCCGGAGAGCGGTGATATCCTCGCCCTCTGCAACACCGAGTTGACCGAGACACTGCTGGAGAGTATCGAGAGTCATGGTATCCATGAGTTCCGGATTCTCCATATCGATGGGGTGAAATACTCCAGTTCCTTCTCCAAGACCCTGGCTCAGGATAAGGCGAAAAACACCATTGAGGCACTGATTGAGATCTACCGCCGCCTCCGCCCCTCTAGTCCACCGACCAACGAGGTAGCCGAGGCCTTTTTCAACAATCTCTTTTTCAACCAGGATCTCTACGACCTCTCCGAGGTGGGCCGGTACAAGATCAACGCCAAACTTGGTCTGCAAATCGACATCGGCCACCGTGCCCTGACCCGGGAAGATATTCTCCACTCGGTCCGCCACCTGGTTCGCTTAAAGGATACCCAGGGTGGTGTCGACGATATCGACCATCTCGGTAACCGCCGGGTCCGGACAGTGGGCGAATTGGTGGAAAACCAATATCGGATGGGCCTGGTGCGTATGGAGCGGGCGATCAAGGAGCGGATGACCATGCAGGATGTGGAGACTCTCATGCCCCACGACCTGGTCAATCCAAAGCCGATCTCAGCCGCCATCAAGGAGTTTTTCGGTACCAGCCAGCTCTCCCAGTTCATGGACCAGACCAATCCCCTCTCTGAGGTGACCCACAAACGCCGGCTCAGCGCCCTTGGACCGGGCGGCCTCTCCCGGGAGCGGGCCGGCTTCGAGGTGCGCGACGTGCACCCCACCCACTACGGGCGGATCTGTCCGGTAGAGACCCCGGAGGGACCGAATATCGGCCTGATCGTCTCGCTGGCCACCTATGCCCGGATCAACCCCTACGGCTTTATCGAGACCCCCTACCGAAAGGTGGAAAACCGTATTCTCCTTGACAAGGTGAGCTATCTCAGCGCCCTGCAGGAGCAGAACCAGTTCATCGCCCCGGCCCTCATCGAGGTGGATGGCGATGGCCGGATTGTCCCCGACAACCTCATTGTTCGCGAGGATGGCGAGGTCATTACCACCACCGCCGATCATGTCACCTATATCGACATCGCCCCCAACCAGATGATCAGTGTCGCCGCCTCCCTGGTTCCCTTTCTCGAAAACGACGACGCCAACCGTGCCCTGATGGGGTCGAACATGCAGCGGCAGGCGGTACCGTTGATGATCTCCGCCGCCCCTCTGGTGGGTACCGGCATGGAGAAGTACGTCGCCCGTGATTCCGGTGCTTGTCTGCTCGCTGCCGGTGAAGGGGTGGTGGAGGAGTCCGACGCCAACCGGATCGTCGTGCGCTATGACCAGCCCGGCACCGACGGCTACGATACCGGAGTTGCCGTCTATCGTCTGGAAAAATATAAGAAATCCAATCAGAATACCTGCTTCAACCAGCGCCCGGTTGTCCTGCCCGGCCGGCGGGTGGAAAAGGGGATGGTCCTCGCCGACGGCCCCTCCTGTGAGGCAGGGGAACTGGCCATCGGCAAGAATGTCACCATCGCCTTCATGCCTTGGCGGGGGTTCAACTTTGAGGATTCAATCCTGATCAACGAACGTTTGCTCAAGGAGGACTGCTTCACCTCTCTCCATATCGAGGTCTTTGAGACCATGGCCCGCGACACCAAATTGGGCAAGGAGGAGATAACCCGCGACATCCCCAATGTCAGTGAAGAGACGCTGCGCAACCTCGATGACTCTGGAATTGTCCGGATCGGCGCCGAGATCAAGGCCGGCGACACCCTGGTCGGCAAGGTTACCCCGAAAGGGGAGACGGTGCTCTCGCCCGAGGAGAAACTGCTCCGGGCGATCTTTGGCGAAAAGGCCCAGGACGTCAAGGACTCCTCCCTGCGTGTTCCCCCCGGCGTGAACGGGGTGATTATCGACGCCAAGGTCTTTTCCCGCAAGGGGGTGGACAAGGATGAACGGTCTCTGCTCATCGAGGACCTGGAGATCGAAAAACTGAATCAGGACAAGAGCGACGAACTGCGCAGTCTGAAACGGGGGGTCTGTCGGGAGATCGGCAAGCTCCTCGAGGGACGGACCGCCAAGGCCGACATCCTTGGCCGCGACGGGGAAGTGGTGGTCAAACTGGGCAAGAAGATAGTCGCCGAGCAGGCGGAAGCGATCGGTTTCGAGGCCCTGCGCGAGATCGACTTTTCGGAACGGGCCAAATATGTCGACCTGATCGAGGCCGCCTACAGCCGCTACCAGAAACAGGCGCGGTTGATCAGTGAGCGCTATGACGGCATCATTGACCGAATGAAGAAAGGTGACGATCTTCCTCCTGGGGTGGTGAAAATGGTCAAGGTGTACGTTGCCACCAAGCGCAAGCTCTCAGTGGGTGACAAGATGGCCGGTCGCCACGGCAACAAGGGTGTGGTCTCCCGGCTTCTGCCGGAAGAGGATATGCCCTATTTCGCCGACGGCACGACCGTGGACATCGTCCTCAACCCTTTGGGGGTCCCCTCACGGATGAATGTCGGCCAGGTCCTTGAGGTCCACCTCGGTTACGCCGCCAGAAAACTGGGCGAGCAGCTCGAGACCCTGGCTCGGCGGCAGGCTGTTGAGGAGATCCGGAAAAAACTGCGGATGATCTACTCGGCAGAGGAGTACGCACTGCTCACCGAGGGGAAGAGCGATGCCGAAATCATCGATTGGGCCCGTCAGCACCATGCTGGAGTCCATATGTCCACCCCAGTGTTCAACGGGGCGCCGGAGGGCGAGATCCGTCGGTTGCTGGTTGAGGCGGGGGTCGACGAGGTGGGCCAGGCCCAACTCTACGATGGCTTGACCGGAGACCCCTTTGATAACCGGGTAACTGTGGGGGTGATGTACATGCTTAAGCTCCACCACCTGGTCGACAACAAGATCCATGCCCGGTCCACAGGACCCTACTCCCTGGTCACCCAGCAACCGCTGGGGGGCAAGGCGCAGTTCGGCGGCCAGCGGCTTGGTGAGATGGAGGTCTGGGCGATGGAGGCCTACGGCGCCGCCTACACCCTCAAGGAGTTTCTCACCGCCAAGTCGGACGATGTCGAGGGGAGGACCTCGATGTACGAACGGATCGTCAAGGGGAACAACTTCCTCACCACCGGCCTGCCCGAGTCGTTCAACGTCCTGGTGAAGGAGCTGCAGGCCCTCTGCCTGAACATGGAGTTGATCGAAGAGTGAGCCCGTTGCCCTCTTGCCGTCCTGCCCCACCTCGCCTAGCCGAGCCGGGCGGGCAGCGGGGTGCCGGCAGCGGAGAAGTGGGGAAGGTCGCAGTGGACGCGGGGCGCTGGCCCAGGTAGCAGTCCTCTACAATAAGGGAAAGGTGATTTTGTGGAAGAATTATTCAATTTTTTTCAAAAACCGAAGGCTCCAGTCAAGTTCAAGAGCGTCAAAATCTCCCTGGCCTCGCCGGAGAAGATCATGGACTGGTCGCACGGTGAGGTAAAAAAACCGGAGACGATCAATTACCGGACCTTCAAACCGGAACGTGACGGTCTTTTCTGCGCCAAGATATTCGGGCCGGTAAAGGATTTTGAGTGCAACTGCGGCAAGTATAAGCGGATGAAGCACCGCGGCGTGGTCTGTGAGAAATGTGGTGTCGAGGTGATCCAGTCGAAGGTGCGGCGGGAGCGCCTCGGCCACATCAAGCTGGCGGCGCCGGTTGCCCATATCTGGTTTCTGAAGAGTCTGCCCAGCAAGATCGGCGCGGTGCTTGACATGACCCTGAAGCAGCTGGAGAAGATTCTCTACTTCGAGCAGTATGCGGTGGTCTCTTCGGAAGAGGATAGTATGCCGGTGGGGACGCTCCTTTCCGAGGAGAAATACCGGGCGGCACTGGAAGAATTTCCCGGTAAATTCCAGGTAGGCATCGGTGCCGAAGCGATTCGGGAACTGCTTGCCGGTAAGGACCTGATCAGCCTTTCCCGGGAACTGCGCGAGGAAATGCTCACCACCAACTCGCAGACCAAACGGCAAAAACTGGGTAAGCGGCTCTTCGTCATCGAGGCCTTTCGTGACTCGGGCAACCGGCCGGAATGGATGATTCTTGAAGTTATCCCGGTCCTTCCACCCGACCTGCGCCCCCTGGTGCCCCTGGAGGGTGGGCGTTTTGCCACCTCCGACCTGAACGACCTCTACCGGCGGGTGATCAACCGTAACAACCGGCTCAAGCGGCTGCTCGAACTGGACGCCCCGGATATCATCATCCGCAACGAAAAGAGAATGCTTCAGGAGGCGGTGGATGTCCTCTTTGACAATGGCCGGCGTGGCCGGGTGATCACCGGCGGCAACAAGCGGCCGCTCAAGTCGCTCTCTGACATGCTGAAAGGCAAGCAGGGGCGGTTCCGCCAGAACCTGCTCGGCAAACGGGTGGATTATTCCGGCCGTTCGGTGATCGTGGTCGGGCCGCATCTGCGCCTGCACCAGTGCGGGATTCCGAAAAAGATGGCCCTGGAACTGTTCAAGCCCTTCATCTACAACCGGTTGGAGCAGAAGGGCTATGTCACCACCATCAAGAGTGCCCGCAAAATGGTGGAGAAAGAGGTGAAGGAGGTGTGGGACGTTCTCGACGAGGTGGTCACCGAATACCCGGTGATCCTCAACCGGGCACCAACCCTGCACCGTCTGGGCATGCAGGCCTTTGAGGCGATGCTCATTGAGGGGAAGGCGATTCAGCTCCACCCCCTGGTCTGTATGGCCTTCAACGCCGACTTTGACGGCGACCAGATGGCGGTGCACGTCCCCCTGTCGGTGGAGGCGCAGGTTGAGGCGCGGGTGTTGATGATGTCCACCAACAATATCCTCTCCCCGGCCAACGGCGAGCCGGTCATCATCCCCTCCCAAGATATCGTCCTCGGCCTCTACTACATGAGTCGGGAGCGATTGAATGTCCGCGGCGAAGGGAAGATCTTCAGCTCGGTGGAGGAGGCGATCATTGCCTACGACTATGACCAGGTCCACCTCCAGGCGCGGGTGAAGGTTCGCCGGAACGGAGAACTGGTTGACACCACCATGGGCAGGATTCTTCTCGGCGAACTGCTCCCCCCCTCGGTCGCTTTCGAGGAGGTGAACAAGGTGCTCACCAAGAAGGCCTTGGCCAAACTGATCGATCACACCTACCGCCATGCCGGCACCAAGGAGACGGTCATCCTCGCCGACCGACTGAAGGATACCGGCTACGAGTACGCCACTCGGGCCGGGATCAGTATCAGTATCAACGATATGAAGATCCCTCTCGGCAAGGAGCAGTTTGTCGAAAAGGCGGAACAGGACGTGCTCGATGTCGAGCAGCAGTATACCGACGGTCTGATCACCTCCGGCGAAAAGTACAACAAGGTGGTCGATATCTGGTCGAAGGTGACTGAAGATGTCGCCAACGCCATGATGGATGAGATCAAGGTGGACTACTTCCGTGACCGCAATGGCAAGGTGGTTGAGGCGCCCAGTTTCAACCCGATCTTCATCATGGCTGATTCCGGGGCGAGGGGGTCACGTGACCAGATCCGCCAGTTGGCCGGGATGCGCGGTCTGATGGCCAAGCCGAGCGGTGAGATCATCGAAACCCCGATCAAGGCCAACTTCCGGGAGGGGCTCGGGGTTCTCGAGTACTTCATCTCCACCCACGGTGCCCGCAAAGGTCTGGCTGATACCGCGCTGAAGACTGCCAACTCCGGCTATCTCACCCGCCGCCTGGTGGATGTGGCTCAGGAGTCGACCATCGTCGAGGCCGACTGCCTGACCCTGGACGGCATCGTCGCCGAACCGCTGATGGACGGTGGCGAGATCATTGTCCCCCTGGGTGACCGGATTCTTGGTCGAGTGGCCCTCGATGATGTCGATGACCCCTTCTCCGACCAGACCATCGTCTCGGCCGGCGAGGAGATCACTGAGGATGTCGTCGAGATGATCTCCGCTGCCGGTATCGACCGGGTGGCGATCCGCTCGGTGCTCAGCTGCCGCTCCAAGCGGGGGGTCTGCGCCGCCTGCTACGGCCGGGATCTCGGCCGCGGCCACATGGTCAACATCGGCGAAGCGATCGGGGTGATCGCCGCCCAGTCCATCGGTGAGCCGGGCACCCAGCTCACCATGCGTACCTTCCACGTCGGCGGTACCGCCAGCCGCTCGGTGGAACAGGCGGAGCTGCGTACCAATATCGGTGGCACCGTCGCTTTTGCCAATCTCCACTCGGTCACCAACTCGGAGGGGACCGAGATCGTCATGAACCGGAACGCCATGATCACGGTGAAGGATGAACTGGGCCGCGAGCGGGAGAAATTCAAAGTCAACTATGGGGCCCAGCTGCTGGTACGAGAAGGGCAGACGGTGGAACGGGATACCATCCTCGCCGACTGGGACGCCTATACCATACCGATCGTTGCCGAAGTGGGCGGCGTGATCCGCTACGGCGATATCATCGAGGGGGTAACGGTACAGGAGAAGGTCGACGTGGTGACCGGCCGCTCCTCGATGGTGATCATCCATACCGCCGTTGGAGCCCAGCTCAACCCACGCATCTCAGTGAAGAATGATCGTGGAAAGACGGTCAAGCTGCTGGACTCGGAATCCTTTGCCCGCTACACCCTGCCGGTTGGCTCGATCATTTCGGTCAACGAGGGCGACCCCATCCAGCCGGGTACCATTGTCGGCAAGATTCCCCGGGAAACCACCAAAACCAAAGATATCACCGGCGGTCTGCCCCGGGTGGCCGAACTCTTCGAGGTACGCAAACCAAAGGATCCGGCCATCATCACCCGGATCGACGGCAAGATCAGCTTCGGCAAAGAGCTGAAGGGCAAGCGGCGGGTGGTGGTTACCCCGGAATATGGCGAGCCGCAGGAGTACCTGATCCCCAAGGCCAAACATATTATCGTCCACGAGGGCGATTATGTTCAGGCCGGCGAAGCCTTGATGGAGGGGACCGTTGTCCCCAACGACATCCTGGCCGTTCTCGGCGTTAAGGAACTGGCCAAGTTCCTGGTCAACGAGATTCAGGAGGTGTACCGCCTGCAAGGGGTGAAGATCAATGACAAGCATATCGAGGTCATCGTCCGGCAGATGCTCAAGCGGGTCATGATCACCTCCTCGGGCGACTCCCGGTTCATGATTGGCGAGCAGGTGGAGTGGTGGAAGTTTGAGGAGGATCGTGACATGATCCTCGAAGAAAACCGTCAACTTCTTGCCGAAGGCAAGGAACCGAAGAAACCGGCGGTGGCCGAGCCTCTGCTGCTTGGAGTGACCAAGGCCTCTCTGTCGACGGAGAGTTTCATCTCCGCCGCCTCCTTCCAGGAGACCACCAAGGTGCTGACCAACGCGGCGGTGGCCGGGCGGGTGGACGAACTGGCCGGCTTGAAGGAAAACGTGATCATGGGTCGGCTGATATCGGCGGGCACCGGTTTAGGCGGTGAGTAACCTGTTTTTTCCCTTGACAGGGCATGGGCGCTGGGGTAAATATCCTCACTTTCGTGTTTACATTCGGGTCACCAGCTCGGCTACAGGACTGTCAGTAATTTTCAAGGTCTGCAAACAGGAGCAGCAAACGTAATGCCAACGATTAATCAGCTTGTCCGACATGGTCGGAAAAAGTCCGTGAAAAAGACCAATACCCCGGCACTGAAGGGTTCGCCGCAAAAACGAGGCGTCTGTGTTCGGGTCTATACCACCACCCCGAAAAAGCCAAACTCGGCACTGCGAAAGGTTGCCAGGGTTCGCTTGACCAATGGGATAGAGGTTACTTCTTACATCCCAGGTATCGGTCATAATCTGCAGGAGCATTCGGTGGTGATGATACGCGGCGGCAGGGTAAAGGATCTTCCCGGTGTGCGCTACCACATCATTCGTGGTACCCTGGATACCTTGGGTGTGTCCAATCGGCGTCAGGGTCGTTCAAAATATGGTGCCAAGAAACCGTCCTGATCGGGTCTCCTTGGTGTGAGGAAATATTATGTCGCGTAGAAGGACTATTGAAAAGAGGATTATTGATCCCGATGCCCGCTTCAACAGCGTATTGGTGAGCAAATTCACCAATGGTCTGATGGAGAGAGGCAAAAAAACTCTTGCCCAGCGGATTTTCTATGATGCCATGGACCTGGTTCAGGAGCGAGTCAAAGATTCCGATCCCTTGACCGTCTTCGAAGAGGCGATGGAGAAGGTTCGTCCCCGGGTAGAGGTGAAATCCAGGCGTGTTGGCGGTGCCACCTACCAGGTGCCGATGGAGGTCCGCCAGAGCAGACGAAATGCCCTCGCCATCCGCTGGATCATCAGTTTCTCCAAGTCCCGTTCCGGCAAAACCATGTCGGATAAACTGGCGGCTGAGTTGATTGATGCCTTCAACAACCGCGGTGCAGCAGTCAAGAAACGGGATGATACCCACCGGATGGCCGAAGCCAACAAGGCCTTTGCCCATTACCGCTGGTAGAGACAGAACTGCAAGGGGTACAATGCCGGAATCGGGGCCGGCAATCACGCAAAGAAAACAGTTTCGGATACGAATATGACTGCCCCGATAAAATTGTCAGACGTGCGCAATATTGGCATAATGGCCCATATTGACGCCGGCAAGACCACCACCACCGAGCGGATACTCTACTATACCGGCAGATCCTACAAGCTTGGTGAAGTCCATGACGGTACGGCGGTCATGGACTGGATGGAACAGGAGCAGGAGCGGGGGATAACCATCACCTCGGCAGCTACTACCTGCTACTGGCATGAGAAAAAAATAAATATCATCGATACCCCCGGCCACGTTGATTTCACCGTCGAAGTGGAGAGGTCGTTACGGGTACTTGATGGTGTAGTGGCGGTTTTCTGTGCGGTCGGCGGTGTCGAACCACAGTCGGAGACCGTCTGGCGGCAGGCGGACAAGTATTCGATCCCGCGTATCGCCTTCATCAACAAGATGGACCGGGTTGGCGCCAATTTCGATCGTTGCCTGACAATGATCACTGACCGACTCGGGGCCCGGCCCCTGCCGCTTCAACTGCCGGTTGGCAAAGAGGCGGAGTTCACCGGCATCATCGATATCATCGAAGAGAAAATGCTCCTCTTTGATGAACGAACTCTCGGGCAGGAAATAACGGAACAGGACGTTCCTGCCGAACAGAGAGACAGACTCACGGCCGCAAGGATGATACTCCTCGAGAAGTTGGCCGACTTCGATGAGGGGATCATGGAAAAATATTTAAGCGATACCGCGGTATCGACAACCGAAATATACCAGGCTCTCCGCAAGGCGACACTCTCTCTGGAGGTGGTTCCGGTACTCTGCGGCAGCGCGTTCAAGAACAAGGGGGTACAGCCTTTGCTTGACGCCGTGGTCCGCTATCTGCCTTCGCCCATCGACGTCAAAGATGTCGATGGGGTGGACGCTGATGGGGCGATTGTGTGCCGTCGCAGCGATCCCAAAGAGAAACTGGCCGGGCTTGTCTTCAAGCTGATGAGTGACTCCTTTGTCGAGAACCTGGCTTTTATTCGCATCTATTCGGGAACGCTGTCAGTGGGCGACAAGGTCTACAATCCGCTGAAGAAAAAGCAGGAAAAGATCGCCAAACTGATGAAGATGCACGCCAACAAGCGGGAAGAGGTCAGCACCATCGAGGCGGGAGACATCGGTGCCATTGTCGGCCTCAAGTTCACCACCACCGGTGACACCCTCTGTGCCAAAGGGGACCATATTGTCCTGGAACAGATGGATTTCCCCGACCCGGTGATCGGGGTGGCCATAGAGCCGAAGAGCAAGGCGGAAGAGAAGAAACTCACCGACACCCTGGCCAAGATCGCCCTCGAAGATCCCTCGTTTCGGGTGAGCAGCAACACCGATACCGGCCAGATGATCATCTCCGGTATGGGCGAACTCCATCTGGAGATCATTGTCGACCGCCTGCTCAACGAGTTCAAGGTGGGGGCCAATGTTGGCAAGCCGCAGGTAGCCTACAAGGAGACCATCGAGCAGCGGGGACGGGGCGAGGGACGCTTCGATCAGCAGACCGGCGCCAAGGGGCAGTTCGGGCATGTAGTGATCGATATCGAACCGCTGCCGAGAGGAAGCGGGGTGAACTTTGTCAGTGCCGTCGATCCGCAGCTGATCCCGGCTCAATTCCTTGGCGCCATAGAACGCGGGGTGGTTGACAGCCTCGACTCCGGCCCGCTGGTCGGCTACCCGATGACCGATCTGCGCATCACCCTGGTCGACGGCAGCTACCACGAAGAGGACTCCACGGAGATGGCCTTCGGGGTGGCCGGGGCAATGGCGATCCGGCGGGCGACAGCCGAGGCCGAGCCGAAGCTGCTCGAACCGGTGATGCACCTGGAGGTGATCACTCCGGAAGACTACCTGGGTGATGTCATCGCCGATCTGAACAGCAAACGGGGCAGGGTGATCGGGGTCGCCGCCGAGGGGACACTGCAGATTCTGAAAGCCCATGTGCCCCTGGCCGAAATGTTTGGTTACAGCACTGCCCTCCGCTCCGCAACCCAGGGCCGGGCCAATTTTACCATGCAGTTTTATGAGTTTGATGTCGTACCCAAGTCGCGGGCTGAGTTGATTATAAAAAAAATACGAGGGATATAACTCCATATTACCGAGGAACCGTCATGTCGAAGCAAAAATTTGAGAGGACCAAGCCGCACGTCAACGTTGGCACGGTGGGGCATATTGACCATGGTAAGAC
>JAABSV010000108.1 GCA_011390165.1 Desulfobulbaceae bacterium | reverse complement strand
GATGCACTTCTGCTGGAAAAACATGTCGCCCACCGCCAGGGCCTCGTCGACGATGAGAATCTCCGGCTTGACGTTGACCGCGATGGCGATGGCCAGGCGGACGAACATGCCGCTGGAATAGGTTTTCACCGGCTGATCGATGAAGTGGCCGATATCGGCGAACTCCTCGATCTGCGGGAAGCTGGCCTCGATCTCTTCCCGGCTGATCCCGAGGATCGAGGCGTTCAGATAGACGTTCTCGCGGCCGGTGAACTCGGGGTTGAAGCCGGCCCCCAGTTCAAGCAGCGCCGAGATCTTGCCGTTCACCCAGACCGAGCCCGATGTCGGCTCGACGATGCCGGTGATCACCTGCAGCAGGGTCGACTTGCCGCTGCCATTGCGGCCGATGATGCCGACAAACTCGCCGCGCTGCACCGTCAGGCTCACCTTCTTCAGGGCGTCGAAGGGGCGGTGGAACTTCTTCCGCCTGGGGTGGAAGGCCTCCTTCACCCGGTCGGCGTGCGACTCGTAGAGCTGATAGGTCTTGGTGAGGGCATCAATGATGATGACGCTCTCCTGCTTTGGCGGCTCAGAGGACATCGGCAAACTGTCCCTTCAATTTACGGAAGATCATCGACCCGACCAGAAAACAGCTGGCGGTGACCATCCAGAAATAGAGGCCGTGCAACGGCCGTTCCCAAAAGCCAATACCATAGATGAACGAATCGCGGTAGCCCTGGATGATGTAGTAGACCGGGTTCAGCTTGAGAATGGCCTGCACCCGTTCCGGCATGATGGTGATCTCCCAGAAGATCGGGGTGGCCCAGAAGCCCACCTGCATCACCACGGTGACGATCTGGCCGACATCGCGGATGAAGACGTTCAGCGCCGCCACCGCCCAGCCAATCCCCAGGGCCAGACTGACCAGGCAGAGGAGATAGTAGAAAAACTGTACGAGATAGAAGCCGGCCCACACCTGTTGGAAAAGGAGGAGGGTCAGGAGGAGCAGGACAAAGGCGCAATGGGTGAACATGCCGGAGAGCACCTTGACCACCGGCAGGATCTGCGAGGGGAAGACCGACTTCTTGATCAGGTGGCCGTAGGAGACCACCGCCGAGGCCGAGCGGACGACGATATCGGAGAAGGCGAACCACGGCGCCATGCCGGCGGTGAGCCAGACGGCGAAAGGAACATCGTTCACCGGCCGGCTCTTGAAGCCGATGCTGAACACGAACCAGAAGACAAAGATCATCACCGCCGGCTGGATGAAGGTCCAGACGATGCCGAGCAGCGAGCCGATATACTGGCTGGCAATCTCCCGTTTCGCCAGGGCAAGAATCAGCTGGCGCTGGGTGACGATCATGGTGATAAAGCGAAAGGCCCGCGCAAACATGGCAAAGATACCCGTAAACCGTTCCGACCTCAGGGCCCCGCCGGTGCGGGGCGCGGCCAAAAGAGGGCAATACTATACCACTCACGGCAAAATAGCAAAAAAAGAAAACCGGCAGCCACCAACCCTACCGCCCCAGCTTACCAACAAAGGCGCGCCAGGCGGCCCGCCAGCCCCTGGCCTCGTCCGCCGCCCGGTAGCGGGCGATCCGCTCGTTCTGCAGGGTGATGATGGCCGCCATCGCCTGGCTGCCGAGGGCATGAAAATGGAGGCGGACCACCAGGCCGGTCGCCCCGCGCAGGCGCTCGCCGGCCAGTTGCGGGAAGGTGCACTGGGGGTCGATGCTGTCGAAGAACCACCAGCCCTCCTCGCTGAACAGGGCGTTGCTGGCGATCTCCCCCACCGGCTCGCGGCGGCCGTCGGCGAAGGTGAGCTCGACCGACTCGAGTTCGAGCACCGCCGGGATGTCCACCGGGTCGAAGCGGAGGGCCCGGAGGTCGGGGAAGGTGGTCAGGGAGAAGCTGATCTGGTGGACGTTGCGGTCTACCTTGCGGGCGAGGCTGTCGGCATCGGAGAAGCCACGGCCGCAATCGACGTAGAGGCGGCTGGTGTAGTAGATCTCGCGGCTGGCGATGATCTCGCCGATCCACACCCCGATGTGCCGACCGAAAAAGTCGCGGTGGCGGTGGTAGATGCGGGTGAACATCGCCACCTTCTCGCTCACCTCCCGGCTGCGCACCATCGAGTCGGAGGCAACCCGGTAATAGAAGAGGATCTCCGGGACCTTCACCACCTTGCGGCCAAGGGCCAAGAGGCTCAGCCAGAAGTCGTAGTCTTCCCAGCCGTACACCATCCCCGGGTCGTAGCCGCCCACCTCCTGCCAGTCGGCACGGCGGAAGAGGGCCGAGCAGTAGATGATGTTGTCGCAGAGCATCGCCGCCAGGGAGTAGTCGGGCAGGGTCCATTCGGTATCGACCCCGCCGAAGAGGCGGGCCCGGCCGTAGACGATCCCCACCTCCGGGTCGCCGTCAAG
>JAABSV010000107.1 GCA_011390165.1 Desulfobulbaceae bacterium | reverse complement strand
AGTGGCAGGGATGAGCCACCCACCGCTCGCCTGTCGCTGATGCCGCAACTGCTCCTTGCCCCCCGCCCCGGCTGGCAACTGCTCGCCGGCTTGGGGACCGGGCTGATGGCCGGGGACACCAACTTTGCCGGTAACAATCTCGGCGGCAGGTTTTTTCTCGCCTCAAAACTTGGTATCCGTATGCAGCTGACCAGGCACCTGGCCGCCGAGTATCTCTTCTACCACCAGTCCAACGCCGGTATCTACGACCATAACGCCGGCCTCAACATGCACCAGCTTGCCTTGGTGTTCCGATTTTAGAGTTCGTCTCGGACGCCATCGGCGCTTTGCCGCAACTGTTTGCCAAGCATCACTTTCAATTCCCCGATCTCCAGGTGAAGCCTGACGATATCGGCATGCAGGGCCCGCTCCTTCTCATCCGCCAGGGCCTCGAGTTCCTGCTGCTGCCGGGCTTGGGCGGCACTGGCCTGGCTTTGCATCGCCTCGACGATGACGGCGATGAAGAGGTTGAGCATGGTGAAGGTGGCGATCATGATAAAGGGGATGAAGAAGAGCCAGGCATAGGGAAACTCGGCCAGTACCGGTCTGACGATCCCCATCGACCAACTCTCCAGGGTCATCACCTGAAAGAGGGTGTACATCGAGGCCCCGATGGTGCCGAACCATTCCGGAAAGCTGGGGCCGAAGATCTTGGTGGTCATCACCGCCGCCACGTAAAAGAGGAGGAGGAGCAGGGAGATGATGGAACCGAGACCGGGGATGGCGCTCAGCAGGGCCGAGACCACCGCCCGCATCCTCGGCGACGCCGAGGCCAGGCGGAGTATCCGCAATACCCGCAGACTCCGCAGGATGGAGAAGGCGCCGGTGGAGGGAACCAGGGCAATGGCCACCACGATGAAATCAAAGAGCCGCCAGGGGTCGCGGAAAAAGGCCCTCGGCCCCATGGCGACGATGGCCAGGGTCAGTTCGACCACGAAGATGGTGAGGCAGGCCCGGTCTAGCTGGAGGAGGAGGGTGCCGTAGGTAGCGGTCAGGGCCGGAACTGTTTCCAGGCCGAGGATGAGGGCGTTCAACAGGATAACAATGATGATTGCCCGTTGCACCGCCGGCCGGTCAAGGAGAAGCTGGAGTTGCCGGCGCCAGCCGGCCTGGTGGTCAGTGTTGTTGCTGCTCATGGTATCCGTGGGTGAGGGGGACCGGGGAGGGACTATGTCGATATCGGCGGTAAAGTATACTACATTTCGGCTGATTGCCAAGGTCGGCTGTCGTGCTCCGGGATGTCCGGCAACGCTCCAGAACGAAGTGCTGCCGGCCGGATCTTTGCCATGGCTGCAGCGCCGGCAATCAGCCGACAATCTCCTTGAATACCCTGAGGAAATTGCCGCCAAGTATGCCATGAACTGCCTCGTCGCTGTAGCCGCGGGCAAGGAGCAGGGCGGTCAACTCGGCCAGGGCCTGGTGGCCGGCCAGGACGTCCCGGGTGGGCAGGGCCTCTTCGAGGTTGAGATGGTTCGGGAAGCTGTCGCAGAGGTCCAGACCGAGGCCGGCGTGGGCGACGCCGGCGATTTTGACCAGGTGATCAAGGTGGTCGGCCATGTCGGCGATCGTGGCTGCCCCGTCGTCGCGGAGGAAATGGTTGACGGCGTTGATGCCGATCACGCCCCCCCCGGCGGCGATGGCCTCGATCTGGGCATCGGTGAGATTGCGCATCGTCCCGGCCAGGGCCCGGCAGTTGGAGTGGGAGGCAATGAGTGGCCGGCTGGCAATCTCCAGCACATCGGCCAGCCCCTCGTCGTTGAGATGGCTGACATCGATCACCATGCCGAGGGCTTCGGCCCTCTCCACCAGCTGTACCCCAAAGCGGCTCAGTCCGCCGCGCTGGCCGCTACGGGCCGGTTTGAAAAAGGCCCCGTCGCCGACCATGTTGCGCCGGCTCCAGACCAGACCGAGAGCACGCACCCCCAGTTCATGGAAGATCCGCAGCAGCTGGATGTCATCCTGCAGCGGCTCGGCCCCCTCCAGGCTGAGAAAAAGGGCGGTTTCCCCGGCCTGGCGTGCCGCCAGGGCCTCGCCGGTGCTGCGGCAGAGGCGGCAGGTGCCCGGGCTTTCCTCGATCTCCTCAAGGAGATGGCTGATCTGGTCGAGGGCGCGGCGCAGCCCCATCTCCGGGAGAAAGTAGTCGGCGATAAACATCGCCGAGACCACCAGGTCGACGCGCCCCTGCCGGAAGCCTTCGAGATAGCTGCTCTCGATTATCTTCCGCTGGCCGCGCTCCCGGCGGTTCTGGATCTCGTAGGTCAGATCGAAATGGGCGTCGACGGTAAAGGCCCGGCGGTGGAGATCCTCCACCCGGGCAGCGAGTTGCTGGTGCATCGGTCTTTCTCCACTTACCTATGCATGCTCTTGATACCCAGGCCCGGGGCGTCGGCAAAGAGCACCCTGGCCCCCTGATAGCTGATCCCACCCGCTGCCGGATTGATGCTGCAAAAGAGCGGGGCGTCGAGATCAAAGCGCTGGATGATTGTCCGGCTGGCGGCCAGATGGG
>JAABSV010000012.1 GCA_011390165.1 Desulfobulbaceae bacterium | reverse complement strand
AACCGGTATACAGGATAGCCGGCCCATTATGGACAACGACTCCCTCCGCCGAAAGTAAGATGCGCAGTTCTGCACTCTTTCCCCGAAGAACTGCCTCAACAGGATCTAGGGTGCCACCTTCCACAACATCATTGCTGATCGACTGATCGACGATGCTGTCTCCATTGCCAACAAGGGAGATAAATTTTCTGCCAATCAGTTCACCTTCGCTCATTCCCAGATTTTCACAGGCCTTACGATTAGCCCCAACCACCAATCCATCAATCACCAGCAGGGTAATTTCTCCGGAGGCATGCGCCAGGGCACGGTACTGCTCGCGTGAACGAATCAGTTCTTCTTCCGCCTGGTACCTGGCCCGCTCACTCCGCCATCCCCGGTGGACGACAAAGAGGAGGAGGAGGAGAACAGTGACACCGATCACTACGGATATGATCAGCACCTGGTAGGTAACGGAACGGATTTCCTGTCGGACATCTTCCAGATAAATACCGCTTCCGACAACCCAACCCCAGGGTTCGACCAGTTTGACGTAGGAGAGTTTCGGAACAGCCTCCGCAGTACTGGGCCCCTTCGACCACATATAGTCAACAAACCCGCCACCGTGTTGGCGGCTGGCCTCCAGGGCAGCGACAAAGAGCCTCTTCCCCCGGGAATCACTGAAATCGGTCAGATGGGTTCCTTCAAGTTCGGGGAAATAGGGATGCATCAGCATCACCGGCTGTTGATCAATGATCCACAGATATTCCTGGTTTCCACCAAAACGGACGGCCCGCATCTCGGCCACAGCCAGTTGCTGCGCCTCGACAAGCGGCCTCTCACCGCGTTCGACTGTCTGAGCGTGCCATGCAAGTATCGACGCTGCCGTTGCCACAACTGCTCGAACTGTTTCTTTTTTCCGCTCCATCAGGGCAACTTCTATTGACGGCAGAATAAATAGAGTGATCGCCGCAGTGAAGAGGAGCAGGGCGAGAACCGGCGGCAGAACAAAACTGCAAAGCATGCTGATCATCTGTCGTCTATCCATGGTTTTCCCCCTGAGGTGTGCAGTTTTGGCTGACGGCAAATTCTGGCCGAATTTCAGTCAACGACATGCCATTTTGATCGATACCGGCACAAACTGCAATGAGCAGGAGACCCTCGACACCTGTTGCCGGATCAGAGTAGTATTGGTGCCTCAGCCAGTGCCGATAAAGGCTCCCGGAATATTGACTGGAGAGATCTGCTACAGAGCATAACTCGGTTGCCGACGCTCACCCACTCATGGACTCAACGCAAAAAAATCGATAAAAAATAAAATCATGTCAGACCAATATGCCCCATGATTGTCACCGGACAGTTCGGCCTTGCGATTGATTCTCTTATGAATGACCTTGCAGGAGAGCGAAACGGCCCCATGCGTTGCAAAATGTCGGCAACCGGAGTTACGATCGAAAATGGCCATACAACCCGAGTCTCGGTTTCAAAGATGCACCACAGCACTGTACGATATTATCTGAAAAACCCGGAAAGCTGGCCGGCGGGGAACAATTCATGGACAACATCGGCCACCGATCAGTCAGAAAAAACGATAGGATATCTTTGTAACTGGCCGATACGTATTGGAGAGAGAATATTTTCTCCGGCAAACTGGAACCAGCCGGTCTGCTGGTGTATACTGAACGGATCATGGAGAGTCCAGACTGCACCGATTCCGACGATTCGACGATACGGTGGTCCGTATAAAAGAGATGCCGGGTCAACGGATCGCCGATGGGCCTGCAGAGTGGAAAAATAGTTTGCAAGGAGAGAGAAACCAGTGCCACTTTTTTCCTCGTTTTCTGACCTGCTTCCCACCATGCCAGTGGCCGAGAATTTTTCCACTCGTATCAGCCAACTTTCTCTCTCTCCACCTCTGGAAGAAAAGGCCCTCCGCCAGGTCGACACGCAGTCAGCCGGCGACAGGCCAGCAAAAACGCGCCAGACGCTCAGCCAGTCTGACGAAAAAGAGTTGGCTACAGAAGTTCTCCTTCTCCGCCACCGCTTCACCGAGGCCCTTCTCTGCTGCCGCAGTTTCCGTCAGGCAACCCTCACCGTGCTGCAGAACATTTATCTCTTTCAAAATCGAAGAATCTTTTTCGTCCCTACTCATGGATCTCCGGACAGGGAACGACAGGATGCTCTGCAACTCTTCAGTTCTAACCCGGCTAGGCACTCACTTCCCCTGAACCGGACCTTTCAGCACCTGATTGTCAGTAGAGTCTGGGCACGAATTTGTCGCCAGCTTAAGGCAACCGACCAAGAGGATTTCTTCCAACTCCACCACACCGTCGTTAAATTGAACACCGTCCGAAATATCTACATGATTTTGACCCTCGGGTTGACACATCGGCTTGCCGGCACCCTTACCGACCGTCTGCGAAAGTCGGTCACCCATGAAGACGCCGTCCAAATGGGGAGTATCGGCATCGGCCGGGCTGCCTATCGCTACCACCACTCCTCCGGCATTCGCTTTTCTACCTTCGCTGCCCCATACGTCTTCAAGGAGATCCACCGCCAGGGGTTGGCCGGTCGTCTCATCCATAGCCCACCGGGGGATGGCCAGAGGCTCAGTGAAGAGGGCAGCGTCCGACAAGGCCTGGACGGAAATGGTGAGAGTCGAAACTGGTTCGTTGCCGGCATGGAACACATCCAGGAAACTGCCAATTGCGAATGGACCGAACGAGTGGAGCAGGAGCAATTGCAGACAATGCTCCTGGCTGCCATAGAAAGTCACCTTCCCGGGATAAACGGTGATATCATCAGACGGCGCTATGGACTCCCTCCCTATCAGGCACAACCACAATCAGTGAAGGCGATCAGTGCGCTCTATCAGGTAACCAGGGGGAGTATTTATCAGCGGGAGCAGACCGCCCTGAAAAAACTAAAAAAATATCTTCCCCCTACTCTCTTCCCAGTACGTTGAAGGAGATTTGCCCCGGCTAGGGTATTGCCCGCAGGCTGTGCAAGGGCTATACTAAGGAAAATATTGACTCGGCTTGGGAGGTGAGACAATGCGCAACATACCAAAAACAGTCATTCTCGCGGTGGCCATGGTCGTTCTGCTTGTTTCAACTTCGGCCTGTCTGGCTGGCCCACGACAGTACAATTCCGGTTACCGCTCCCATAAAACCTATCCTACGACATACAACCACTACCGGTACAAAACCCACCACCTGAAACCGTCCCGTTACCTCGGATATCTGGGGGCAGGGATTGTGGCAGGAGCGCTGCTTGGTACCATCCTCTCGCCGCTGGAAAGAGGGGTTGTTTACGCCAGGCCGGCCCCGGTAGCGGTTTACAGTAGACCAGTCTACCCGCAAACCGTGGTAGTCCACCAACAACCGGTAGAGTTCAATACGATCCCACGACAGTGCCCCGCAGAACTGGTCCTGCGACGAGTAACCGCCACGGCCGATCTCCTCAACATCCGCTCCGGTCCAGAACTGACGGCACCGATAACCGGGCAGGTCAACGCCGGTACGGTGCTTGATGTGATCGGTGCAGCGCCCGAATGGCTCTACGTCAAGACTGGCCCCGGTCAATACGGCTGGGTGATGAGCCAGTATACCCTTGACAGTGGAGGACCTGTCGGCTAAAGGCAATCTTACAGTCGACAGACCACACTGGCCACCTTCTCGTCCATAGTCTGCAAACGATCGGTCCGCGTTCCCAACCTGATTGTGGTGGAAATGCGTGGTGCACCCATCGCATGAACTCGTTCGTGGCAGGCCTTCACTGCGGCCATCACCACATCCCAGTCTCCCTCGATATTGGTACCGTAAGCGTGCAGGCGGGTCTCCAGACCAGCCGCCTTCAGAACGTCATGGCAGGCCGCGACGTACTCTGAGACCGATACCCCGACACCCATCGGGACAACACAGAGGTCCATGATCACTTTCATTTGTATTCTTCCTTATGGCTCAGTAGAATGGGCCCCGAAAGCCGCAACACAAGTCTTCCAGTTTGCCGAATAGCATTGAAATGAGAAAAAACAACCAGTTGACCGACCCTGCACAAAAGAGAGAAAATATGAAAAAATCAATTGGCTCTGTACTCTCGAGCCTCCTGCTGATAACTCTCGGTTCCCTGGTTTTCGCAGTCGGCGCCGAGGGAATTCTGGTACACCAGAAGTTTATCCTCGGCGGCCTCTACGGTACCAGTCTGCTGGTCTACTACCAGACTGACCTGTTCAGTCCGGCCATCTGGTATTTTCTCTTCAATATGCCAATCCTGGTAATAGGATGGATTTTTCTCAGCCGTAAATTCTTTTTGTACAGTCTGTACGGTGTCGTGAGCCTCTCTCTTTTTGCCCAGTTCATTACAGTCAATCTGGTAATCGAGAACCAGTTGTATGCTGCCGTTGCCGGTGGGGCAATATGCGGTACAGGCGCCGGGATAATTCTCCGCTCTCGAGGCTCTGGGGGAGGGCTGGACATCATCGCCCTCATCCTCAACCGCCGTTTCAACCTGGGTATCGGCAAGTTCTTTATGATCTACAATGTCCTCCTCTTTGCCGTGGTCTTCAGCCAGTACCAGCCTGATCTGGTGATCGCTTCAATAATCCTCACCTTCATCTCTTCAATCAGCCTGGAGCAGGTCCTGGCCCTGTTCAACCAGCGGAAGATCGTCTACATCCTCAGTGAGAAGCATCAGCAGATTCTCGACACCTTGCACACCATGCGCCAAGGGGCAACCCTGCTGGAAGCCCGCGGAGGCTATTCGGGAAAGCCAAAGCAGATGATCATGACCGTAACCAACAACCTCCAGCTACGGCGTCTGGAAAACCGGGTTTTTGACATCGACGGTGAGGCCCTGTTCATTGTGGAAAACAGCTTCAACGTCATCGGTTCAAGTTTTGGAAAACGAAAAATATACTAGCCGACAGGTACTGGCAGTTTACAGCAGTTTATTTTCCTTTTTCAACTCCTGGTACACCAGAGTTGAGACCTGGCGGATAATTTTGCCGCGTGATCCCATCCACTGGCCGTAGTCAGAGGCCCGGGAACGGGTTTCTATCACCCCGACAATGGCATAGGGGTAACGACCGCCGTTTCTGGTTTTCGGTACCAGTATCCCCATGTCACCACAAAGATGGGCTGTCGAGCCAGTCTTATTGTAAACGAGAGTGCTGCGGGGAATTTTCGTCCCGTAAGAAAGGCGATCCCTTTTGGGCAAGGCCATCATCCGACGAATCTCTTTGCCATAAGGGAGATCCTTGTTCCACAGAGCACGAAGAAAACGGACGTAATCGGCCGGTGAAGCACTGTTAACATAGGTCCGACCGCCAGCGGGAATATACTCTTTAATCTCGGTCTGGTGAAACAGGTTGCTGTAATGCTCCTTCAATATGGCATCACAGGCCGCCGGTCCACCAACCTGGCGAATCGCCCAGTTGGTGGCCGGGTTGCTGCTCCGCTGGATCATCGATTCCAGTTGACGTTTGCTTTTCGGCCCGTAGGCCAGTTTGCCCTCCCTAACCAAATGGAAAAAAGCAAGGGCAATAAAAGGCTTGATCATGCTGGCGGCTTGAAACTGCTGTTCCGCATTGATACTGACCAGGTTTATGTCTTTCTCCAGATCATAGACCATCCAACCGGTTGACTCATCGCCGTTAATCTGTCCATTGCGCCGCATCCCGGCAATATAATCCTCTATCAGTTTGTCAAACTTTCCGCCGCCGCCAGTGACCGTCTGTAGTGGAGTTTCAGGAATCTTCACGACCTTGCTATTAGCCGCCAATCTGACCACTGACTCAGTGGAATCGCCATTGGCCTCGTCCACCACCTCTCCAGCGTCGGCATCGTCTATCAGGCTCGATTGGCCATAAACGACGGTGTTGTTGTTTTCTTTGGTAAGAGAAGAAGAAATTTTCTTTGCCCGTAGCAACTTACCGTGGGCCCGGGCTATTCTGGTCGTGGCACCCTTATCACCACGATACCGGTAGATCAGCGTATAATTCCCGTAACGAGTCTGTTCAATATAGAGTTCTCTGCCAACATCTTCACCCAGGTAGGAAACGAGCAGTTCGTACCGTTTTTTCAATGGCTCAAGGTTTGGCCCCATCCCGTAACTGACGTTGTAGAGGGTGTGAAATTCCTGGTCGCGCCGGGTGTAGGGTTCATCATATCCGGCTTTGCGCAAAATTTCCGCATGGCCCACCATGGTTCTGGTAAGAACCGGCAGGCTGCTGGCACCGTTATAAATCAGAGCATAGCCACCCTGTACTCCGACAACATTAAACTTTTCGGCGATTTCCGCGTCAAACAACCCTTCCAGTTCCTCTTTATAGTCGAGAACCCGTGTCAAATCGTCGCTCTGCAGATAGACAAGCCGGTGCGACTCCTCCTTGGCGGCCAATACCGTTGAGGGGAGAACCAAAACCAACTGCTGGGCGAGAAGCAGGATAAGGAGAATTGTCAACTGGGTGGTAAAAGACTGGGTTGGTAAAACCTTCATAGCAGATACACGGAAAGAAGAATTTGGATTCAGCGCCAGGGGGGTGAGCGCTCATCTAGCAGAGGGCACCAAGCAGAGGGCAACGACCAGGGGAAAAATCCCCATACTCTTTTTTTTACTCAGCTTGTCCAGGAAATGCAAGACCAACTGAGCAAAACCACCACCGGCGATGTATTTGCGGTGCCGATCCCCTCACCCCGGGGACTGTGTCACTATCTTTTGCAACCGCCATTCCTGTTGCACCAATCCCCCTCTCTTTCTATAGTACGTCAAGGCGACCTTGAAAAATTCGAATTTCCGTTCAAAAGCAAGGCGAAAGAAAACAATTTTCCGCAGACATATTTTTGATATTACGATGAATAATTGTTTTTGTTCAACGCAGATAACGGGCGGAAATACTATTTTTTCAAGGTGGCCTTAAGTCAAGCCTGGCGGGCTTCCCTTAGTGATCAAGCCGGAGCAACCAACACGCCTACTGAACATGGGAGCGGCAATGACTTTTTTCGACAATTTCACCTCCACCGAATTGATAGCCGCCCACCGGGGATTTCGAGCCCATCGACCGGAAAATACCCTCTCTGCCTTCAAGGCAAGCATCGGTCGCTGCCATTTTTTCGAACTCGACATCCAGTTGAGCCGGGATCTGGTACCGATGGTTATCCATGACCCGACTCTGGAACGAACCAGCAACGCTGTTTTGAAGCAAAAACAATACAGCCTTTCCACCCTCAAGGTGAATGGTTGGTCTCTGTTGCAGCTTAAAACTCTCGACATGGGCAGCTGGTTCCTTGAAACCGACCCTTTTGGAACCATCTACCGCAAGGAGATAGCACCCGAACAGCTGAGTCGTGAACTGCCCCAGTCGATCATGACCCTTGAGGAGGTGCTCAACCACTCCAGGTTGCGACGCATCCCCTGTAACATTGAAATAAAAAACCACCCCGATAAGACTCACGACAAAAAGGTCACCGAACGGGTTCTGGAGGTGATTCGAAAGAGCAGTGCCGCAGAGCGGGTTCTGATCTCCTCCGCCAACCACGATTATCTGGTGATCGCCAAAAGCATCATGCCGGAGGTCTCCACCGCCGCCCTCCAGCACCGCCGTCATCCTGACAATCTGGTTGAATATCTGCAATCACTCGGAGTAGCCGCCTACCACCCGGCCGATGAAATTACCGATCCAACTCTGGTCCGAGAACTCCGTTCTGCCGGATTCGGGGTCAACGTCTACACGGTCAATTCGCGACTCCGGCAACGAGAATTGTTCCGGATGGGCGCCACCGCCATATTCACCGACTACCCTGAACTGGCTTCCAGTTAAGCAACCCACCCATCCAGACACCGTGCCGGGGGGGGGGCCCTCCTTTTACCAAAACGCTCACTTTCCCCTGTGCAAGCCGGTATGTTTTTATTATATTTGGCCCTCTGTCGGCACCCGGCGATGGACAGATCCATTCCAGATTAGCTCCGTCATGACAGAGACGGCCCCTCCGGAAGACCGGATCAATTCCCGGCTATCCGGTTTTTTTTCGAACATGTGCAGGGCAAGGAGGCCACATGCAACACGTCAAGGATATCGACCCGGAGATCCACTCCCTGATCAAACAGGAAGAGGAGCGACAGGCTGATAAGATTCGCCTGATTGCTTCGGAAAACTATGTCTCCAGGGCGGTACTTGAGGCAACCGGCTCCGTGCTCACCAACAAATACTCCGAAGGATATGCCGGCAGAAGATACTACGAGGGTCAACAGATAATCGATCAGGTGGAAAATCTGGCCATCAACCGGGCAAAAAAACTCTTTGCCGCTGAACACGTCAATGTCCAGCCCTATTCCGGCTCTCCGGCCAACCTTGCCGTATACCTCGCCTTTCTCAACCCCGGCGACACCATTCTCGGCATGGCCCTGCCCCATGGCGGCCACCTCACCCACGGCGCCCAGGTCAGCATATCCGGACGCTATTTTAATGCCCAATCATACCAACTGGATCGGCACACCGGCCGGCTGAACTACGAGCAGATCCGTGCCACGGCCCATGCCGTCCGCCCGAAAATTCTCATTGCCGGCCACTCGGCCTACCCACGGATTCTGGATTTTCGTCTTTTCCGAGAGATCGCCGACGAGGTTCAGGCCCTGTTAATGGTTGACATGGCCCATTTTGCCGGACTCGTCGCCGGAGGCGCCCACCCTTCTCCTCTGCCCTACGCTGATGTCGTTACCAGCACCACCCATAAATCTCTGCGTGGTCCGCGCGGGGCCATGATCCTCTGCCGGGCGGAGCATGCCCAGGCCATTGACAAAGCGGTCTTTCCAGGTATTCAGGGGGGGCCCCATGACAATACCACGGCAGCAATAGCCGTAGCGCTTAAAGAGGCGGACACCCAGGCCTTCCGGGATTATGCCGCCCAAGTGGTGAGAAACGCCGCCACCCTGGCGGAAGCGTTGATGGCAAAAGGTTTCACCCTGATCACTGACGGTACCGATAACCACCTGATGCTGATCGATCTCAGCAACAAGGGAATCTCCGGCAAGATGGCTTCCAGGGCCCTTGACCAGGCCGGAATCGTTCTCAACTCAAATGCCGTCCCCTTTGACCAGCGGAAGCCGTTCGATCCCAGTGGCATCCGTCTGGGGACCCCGGCCGTCACCTCCCGCGGATTCAAAGAAGAGGAGATGCGTACGGTCAGCGAGATGATCGCCAAGGTAGTCGATGACCCAGGTAACCATCAGCTCCTTGCCCGGACTGCCGCCCAGGCGAGGGAGTTGTGCCGGGCCCATCCAGCCCCCGGTCTGGAGCATCTGCTCCAGGTGGCTCCAGGCGACTGAGACCAAACAGTAGTGTCACAACAGTCAAAAGCTTTTCGTCCAGAAGGGTTTTATGGCCACTAGCAAGCTTGCCGAACTGCAGAAGAAACTCCTCCGGGCCGAACGACGGATAGAGCAGTTGACCCACCAGCTTGCGGTGGCCGGTGGCACCCGTTCCAGCGAGACGGCCAGTCCAGAGCGGCAACGGCAGCAGGAAAGCCTCGAGCAGAGCCGAAACAAGTACCGCAAGCTGTTCAATTACGCCAACGACGCGATGTTTGTCATCTCCCTCGACCGGGAGAGCCCGGATTTCGGTACATTCTCAGATGTCAACAACGTCGCCTGCCGACGTCTGGGGTACAGCCGCGAAGAGTTGCTGGCCATGACTCCCCAGGATATCAGTGCCGGCCAAGACCCCCGGGCCAGCAACCAGCTGATTGAGCTTCTGCTCAAGAACGGTAATGCCACTTTTGTCACCACCTACCGAAAGAAGGACGGCATGCCGCTGCCGGTGGAGGTCAACGCTCTCCATCTGACCATCGCCGGCAAAGATTTCTATATGGCCATTGCCCGCGATATCAGTGAAAGGAAACAGGCCGAAGAGGCATTGCGGCAGAGCGAAAATCTCTACCGCCTCCTGGCTGACAATGTCCACGACGTGATCTGGACCACCGACCACCAGCTCCTTCCCAGCTATGTCAGCCCCTCTGTTGCCCACCTCACCGGCTTTCCTCCCCAGGACGGGGCCAATACCATTTACCGGGAAATTATCCGCCCTTCGCCCTTCCACCGCAACCGGAGCGAACTGCTCACCCTCACTGAGGATCGACCACTCCACTGGGAGTCGGAAATTACCACCGCCCGGGGGAACAAGATCTGGGTGGAAAGCATAGCCTCCCCGCTGCCGGAAAATTCCAATCAGTTCATCGGCATAATCGGCGTCACCCGCGATATCACCTCCCGCAAGACGATCATGCTTGAACTGGAAGCGGCTAAGGAACAAGCCTTTGCCGCCAACCGGGCAAAATCAGAGTTTCTGGCCAATATGAGCCATGAAGTCCGCACCCCGATGAACGGTGTCCTCGGAATGCTCCAACTCCTTAAACTGACCGAACTCAACCAGGACCAACTCGGCTATGTGGAAACGGCGATGGTTTCCGGAAAGAGCCTGTTGACCATTATAAATGACATTCTCGACTACTCGAAAATCGAGGCGGGCAAACTTATGCTCACCCCGGAAGAATTTTCCCTGCGCGACGTTGTCACCACCCTGATCAAAACCTTCAGTACCTCGGTCAACCCGCAAAGGCTGCAACTGCACTACACCATAGCCCCCGATATCCCGGAATACCTCATCGCCGATCCGGTTCGAGTGCGACAGATCCTCTCCAACCTGGTTGGCAATGCAATAAAATTTACCGAGCAAGGTGACATCTGGATCGATATCAGCAGAGGTCCGGACGGCAACTGCTCGCAGGTCCAACTTGTCTGCACAATCGCCGATACCGGAATAGGCGTTCCGGAAGGGGTCGGAGAACAGCTTTTTGAACCCTTTACCCAGGCAGAACCGGAGCGACAGGCCACCCTCAAGGGGACCGGTCTCGGTCTAAGTATCGTCAAACAGCTCGTGGTCCAGATGGGTGGAGCCATCCACCTGGAACGAAACAGCCTGGGAGGGACAACGGTCAGCTTCACTCTCTACGTCACCAGTAGCCGAAGCGACTCCATCAGCAACTCTCCCCAACCGGCAGAACCTCAACTTTCCCGCCCCCTTCGGTGTCTGCAGACCCTTATCGTCGAAGACGAGCAGATCAACCAGCAAATTCTCCAGGCCATTCTGATCAAACTCGGCCACGCGCCAACGATCGCCGGCGACGGCCGCCGCGCTTTGCAAATGCTCCGCCAGTCAGCCACGGGGCCCGCCGACTGCCCCTTTGACCTGGTACTGATGGACGTTCAGATGCCCGATCTTGATGGCATAGCAACCACCAGGCTACTCCGTAACGCTCCGGAATACTATTGGGTTCGGGACATTCCGATCATCGCCCTGACCGCCTACGCAATGACCGGTGACCGGGAGCGGTGTCTTGCTGCCGGAATGAACGGCTACCTGGCCAAACCGGTGGATGTCAATGCTCTAGCCAGCCTGCTGGCCGAATACAGCATTTAACCGGCACCCTCACCACCCCTTGCCAACCACAATTTCCTTGACCCTCGCCTGAGCCCTTTGTTCAACGATCAACATCTTTTTTGCCTGGGCGATCTGTATCTTTTCGGTCAGTGCGTCGAGATCGGCTGGCTTTTCCAGGATATCAAGGGCACCCAGGCCGATCGCCGCGACACTCTCTTTGACCGTAGCGTGGCCGGTGAGAAGAATCACCTCCAGGGCGGGATATTTCTCCTTCAATGTCTGAAGGGTCTGCAGACCATCAACCTCCGGCATGCGCAGATCAAGAACGACAACGTCGAAGTTGCCGGCAGCAATTTTCTCAAGCCCTTCCTGGGCGGAGGAAGCAGTGGCCACCTGCATAGCTCTGGCCTTCATTCTCTCGGCAAGTATCTCAAGAAAAGCCGTTTCATCATCGATCAGCAATATCCGTGCCGTCATCCCTTCTTCCCCTCACCTCCCGTTGCCTCTTCACCCACTGCCGGGGATTCCCGGCAACCAAGGCGGATTTCCAGTTCGCTGCCCGTCGGCCCTAAGACCAGGCGAGCCGCCAGAGCTGACAGGAGCTGCACCTGCCCAGCTGGCAGGTTGGTGACGAGATCAGCGGGAAGTTGTATCGGTGCGGTTATACTGAGGACCACTTCCCCAGCCTCTTTTGCCAGCCGAAAACGAACTGCACCGCCGCCTTCGCTGCATGCCATCACCTTCTCCAGGCTAAGCCAGATGAGGTTTTCGAGCAGGAAGGGATTGGTCTCCCAGGTGATGTCCTCAGCCGGTGGGATCACATCCAGAGTAATGTTGCGCATTGCCGCCAGGCGACCGGCCAGCGTGGCCACCAGAGTTGTCAGTTCAGTGAGATCTATGCGGGCCCGGCTATGGTCGACGCTGTGAGCAAACCGGTTCATCACCTTGAGAATCGCGTCGGCACGACGGATTTGCCTGGAGAAGTTGCCGCTGATCCGCTGCAGTTGCTCCGGGGCTATCGCCTTGCCCCTTTCGGCAGCAAAACTCAGATCTTCCATCAACCCGGCATTTTCGTTCAGTACCGCCAGCACGTTTTTCAATTCGTGGGAGATGGATGCAGAGACCTTGCCGAAGAACTGCAGCCCCTGTGTGCCAAGATGATCTGCGTGCTCAGACATTGCTCCCCCCATATCTGGCCAGGGCCTCTTTCATTTTGCTGACCAGCAGATCGATATTGATCGGTTTCACCAGGTAGTACTCCGAGCCACTGGAACCGAGCAGATAGTCGTTTTCCGAGCCATGACCGGTGAGGAAAATAAACTTCATGGCCGGGTATTTTTCCGCCAGCTGCTTCTTCAGTTCCAGGCCGCTGGCACCGGGCATCTTCATATCGAGAACCGCCAGATCGTACTCCTTCCGGCTGGCAATGGCCAGGGCGTCATCAACCCCGGTGGCGTAGTCGACATCAATCCCCCGAAGGGAGAGTCGTTCGGCCAGGGTACTGACGAATTCAGTTTCATCGTCTACCAACAAAACACGCATTGGTTATTCCTCCCGGGGTTGCTGCGGCTGCAGGGGGAGTGAAACCGTAAAGCTGGTCCCTTCTCCCAGTTTACTGGTAACCTGTATCTTACCACCAAGCTCTTGAACCAGACCGTAGGTGATCGACAATCCAAGGCCGGTTCCTCCGGCCTTGGTCTTGGTGGAGTAGAACGGCTCATAAATCCTGGTGAGAGCAGACTCTGTCATGCCGCAACCGTTGTCGGTTATTCTGGCAGTCACTGTCTCCCCGCGGTCATAGCTGAGAACCACCTCCAGATGGCCCCCGACATCCATCGCTGCAAAGGCGTTGTTGATGATGTTGAGAAAGATCTGTTGCAGCTTCCCTCGATCACTCTGAAACCGGGGGACAGCAGGGTCGAATTTCTGCTCGATGGTTATTGCCCGGAATTCCGCTTCCTTATGCAAAAACCCCAGAACCTCGTTGATTATCTTGCCCAGATTGACCGATTCGATCTGGCTGTCCATGTGGCGGGCGAAACCGAGTAGACGCTTGGTAATCGTCCCGCATCGTTCCACCGACGAGAGAATCGAATCAACCAGCCCGACGATCCTGCTGTCTTCGGCATAGGTCTTGGTATAGGTAAAGAGGTCTTTGATCAGGCCGGCCTTTTCGTTGATTATCGCCAGGGGATTGTTTATCTCGTGGGCCACTCCGGCCGCCAGTCGGCCGATTGAGGCAAGTTTGTTGGAGTACTCCATTTCGTGGAGAATACTCAACCGCCTCTGGTCAAGACGATACATGATATTGACCATATAGGTGGAAAAACCGAGCAAGGCCAGGAGAATTATTGAGATACTGGCCACCAGGAAGCCAATCAGTTTCAGGCGGGCGGTGCGCCACGGCTTCATCAGTTCGTTCTTGCTCTTGACGATGATCAGAATAAAGGGCGATTCGGGGATATAGGCCGAGCAGATGAGAATCGGTTCGCCGGCGTCATTGAAGGCCTCTGCAATTTCGGTGTGGACTGAATACTCCGGTACCTTGAAGGAGACCCGGTCAAAGACATTGCCGTGGTAAAGAGTGGGTGTCTGGATGATCCCCTGGCGGTTGATCAGAAACATATCACCGCGACCGTCCAGTTCGAAACTGCCAAGGAGGGTGCTGAACAGATTGGTCTCCAGGGCCGTACGGAGGACAAAGAAAGAGCCGCCCGACTGGCTTTGGCGCACGGAGACCACCACATGGGGAATATTGCGCAGCCCAAGAAAGGCCTCACTGACAAAATAGCCCTGGCCGGTAACCTCCTCAAAGCACTCCTCACTGCTGTAATCTTTATCAGACAGCTGGTACGGACCAATATAGCTGGTCTGTACCCCCCGCCTGTTCAACAGGCCGAGATCGATAAAATCACCAAAACTGCTGTTCAGGTTGCGCAAAATAGCGGCCAGATTTTCCGGTTGCCTGAGATAGTCATAGGAATAACTGCCGGCTACCAGGGAAAGGGCGGCAAAACGTTCGTGGAGAAAGTGGGAGACCGCCCGTTTGGCGTTGGAGCCGATACGCAGGGTCCGGAGCAGATTTTCCGACGCAATACTTTTCTGGGTAAACTGATAATCGACACTGGTGATGACAATCAGTGGCAACAGTGTGACGATTGAAGTCAGCAACAGGGCCAGTTTCCATATCCGCCGAAAGTTGATACTTTGCGGCAGAGGTCCATGATGCCCATGCTGGTCCTTGAGAAAGGCAGGTTTCAGTTGGTTGAGGAGTTTCATTTTTTACGCTGATTTCTTCTTGCCCTGTACCCGCTCGTTGGCTGCCATCAGGGTCTTGCTGAGGACGCCGATATCCACCGGTTTGTGGAGAAAGGCAAAGGCACCCAGTTCCATGCAGAGATCTTTTTCCTTCTCGGTACCGTGGCCGGTGAGGACGATTACCTCAATGTCCGGGTTGCTCGCCTTGACCTGCCGCAGCACCTCAATGCCATCGATTCCCGGCATCCGCAGATCGAGAATCATCACCTCAGGCTCCTCGTCGCGAATCATGTTGAGGGCCGACTCCCCATCGTAGGCCACCGCCGACCCCATATCGCGCATGATCAAACGCTCCGACAGGGTCTGCACGAAATCCCGCTCATCATCCACCAGCAGGACCTTTGCCGGTACCTCGAAATCGTAACGTCGATAGATATCGGCCTGATGAAAACCCTTGCCAACCCTGGTTGTTACCGACGTCACGCCGGCAACTCTGCTGGCAATAGCCTGTAGATCTTCCTCAAGTCGGGAGAGCATCAGCACATTTTTATGGATGGTCAGGGTAACCACCCCCTTTTGCGCATCGACTCCGACATTGTGCCCCTCCTGGGCCAATTCAACCTCTACCCGGGAGGCCAGCCGAAAGTCTTCCAGGGCGGCCATTGAGTGCTCGGTGACCGCCACCACGGCACTGCCGGCCTTCTCAAGAATCAGGGCGGCGGCCTCGGCGGGTGAGGTCTTGTCCATGGGAATAACGATATCGTAGAGACTTTTGCTCCAGGGGTCTTCCTCCTTGTCAACCATTTTCAAAAGGGCGGCGAGATCTTCCTCCTGCTGGCGAATCTGCTGCAGGGCATTCTTCTCAGACAGCCCGACGCTTCGACCGGCCTCGGCGACCCGATGGGCCCGGTCTGCTACCAGCGCTATGCGCAGCACATGGGTGATCTTCTCTGGAATCAGCATCGACAGTGGGCCATTCACCACCAGTGTATCCTGCTGCAGAAGATCGGCAAGGGCCAGGCGAAGGTAGCCGATTGAACGTTCTTTTTCGTGGGTAAAGCGGTTGAAGACTGAAATTTTGGCCGAGAGCGCCGAGAGCAGCTTGGCCTCAGTCAAGCCCGAACCGGCAGCCGCTGCGGCGAAAACCTCCGCTGGTTGAACCAGCCGATATCCCGAATCAGCAACCACCTTCCCGACAACCGTCTCTTCGTGGCTGTACAGCGCCCCGAGTATGCTCAAAACAGACATGGTATCTCCTTTATCAACAAAATATTACGACAAATAACAGACGTTGGTGAGGGGGCATTCACTCTCCTCGGATTTTTCGTGGTAGATGGCATGAACCGCGCAAATGGCTTTTTCCATGGTGGAATAGATGTGGTCGCGGCCAATCTTTTCGATCAGATGGGTACGTTCGAACACCGCCATCACCGTCTCGTTGACTCCGCTGAAAGAGATGTCCAAACCGGCACTTCGCACATTCGAGACGACTAAGGATAACACCTCTTCTCCAGAGGCATCAATATCATTCATCCCGTTGGCGACAATGATGATGTGTTTGAGGTCCTTTTTATTCTCCATATGGGCGGTGATCTGGTCTTCGAGATAACTGGCGTTGGCAAAAAACAACGGTCCGTCAAAACGGATCATGTCGATATAGCGGCACTCTTTCAACCCGTAGGCCATGGAGTTGCGCATTGACTCATCTTCGTAGCGGGAAAGGGTGGAGACATTCGGGCGCATGCTTTTAAAGAGGAACACCGCCAGTGAGAGGACGACACCAATCATGATTCCCTTATCGAGATGGGGAGCAAAGGCCAGCGTCATACAGAAGGTTATGATCGAGATGATCCCATCAGAGGGCTTGGCATGCCAGGCATGGATGAAGCCGGAGGCATTGATCAGACCGATTACCGCCATCATGATTACCGCCGCCAGCACTGCCTGGGGAAGGTGGTAGAGCAGCGGGGTAAAAAAGAGCAGGACTATCACCACGGTGACGCTGGTAAAAAAGCTGGAGAGCCCGGTCACCGCCCCGGCCTGGAGATTGACCGCCGAGCGGGAAAAAGAGCCGGAGGCCGGATAGGCACTGCTCATCGAGCCAACGATATTGGCCAGACCCTGGCCGATCAGTTCCTGATTGGGGTCGAGCCGCTGACCAGTTTTGGCAGCCATGGCCTTGGCAATGGAGATCGCCTCCATGAAACCGAGCAGGGAGATGATCACGGCGCTGCTGAGCAGATGGGAAATGGCCTGCAGGTCAAATTTCGGCAGGGAGAAAGAGGGCAGACCACGGGGAATAACACCCACCACATCCCCGCCACCACTCAAAGGCAGGGAATCGGTCGGCAACAGACTGTTACCAACCTTGAAACGCCAGATCCGCCCATCAGCACCGGCCTCACCGGTTGCATCTCCCTGGAGAAGATATCTCGTCCTTCCCCCTTCCCCGGCAACGGCAAGGAAAAGAAACTCGCGCAGCTCCTTTCGGTACTGGGAATTCTGCCTCTCCAGGCGCTCGATGGCAAACTGGACGACATCCAACTGATGCTGTGCCTCGAGGATATCCATCTGCTGGCGGCTCTTTTTCGCTGCATCCAGGGTCAGGGTGAGGGCGGAGCGCTGCTCGGCAAGGGGCGGGATCGCCAGCACCGTCTCATTGAAGGCCAGAATCGTCTCCCGCACCGTTTCCGACTCGATGGCGGCAACATCTGCGGTGCTGTCATGCCGGTAGCCGAAGGCCCAGGAGAGAAGAGTGGTCAACACCACCGCCACCAGAACGTTGGGTATCTTCGGGGCCAGTTTCTTGAGGAGAAACATGAGCAAGAAGGCGCCAACTCCAAACGCCACGGTGGGCAGATGCGTATAATGCAGGGCACTCTTGCACACCTCGACAATGGTCTCGTAGTGGTGCTGCATATTGTCCACTTTGACCCCGAAAATCTTCGAGAGCTGGGAGGTGGCAATGATGATCGCGGCAGCGTTGGTGAAACCGTTGACCACCGGATGGGAGAGAAAGTTGACCACCAGACCGAGGCGGAGAACCCCGAGAAGAAACTGGAAGAGGCCGACGATAAACGAGAGGATCATGGCATAGATGATGTACCCTTCACTCCCTGCCGAAGCGAGAGGGGCAAGGGAGGCGGCAGTCATCAGCGAAACCACCGCCACCGGGCCGGTGGCCAGTTGCCGGCTGGAACCAAAGAGTGCGGCAACCATCGGCGGCAGAAACGCGGCATAGAGACCGTAGTAGGAGGGCAGGCCAGCCAGCTGGGCATAGGCCATGGACTGAGGAATCAACACCAGGGCAACAGTCAGCCCGGCTAGTAGATCCTGGCGAAGAGAGGTTTTGTTGTAGCCGGGCAACCAATCGAGAAAAGGAAAAAATTTTGTCAACATAAAGCCTTCCACCGTTAATTTTGAACCTGTTTGCAAACCTGTTTCTGAACCATATGGCGACACGAAACGAGCAACTCCTCATAGAGGGCCGCCGCATCGTAGAGCCTGTTGTTTTCCATTTGCAGGATTCCATTGAGCATGGCAAGAATGACCAGAGCCGTCTTCCTGGTCGGCAGAGGGCGGACTGATCCGTCCTCCTGCCCCTTGTCGAGGGCCTGTTCAAATATTGCCACCAGACAGTCATAAATATTCACCAGATGGCTGCGGCAAACCGGATCCACAAGCGCCAACTCGTGGACATAGTGGTGGTTGAGAATGAGAAACCACTTTTTTTTACTCTCGGCCAGGTCAAGATGGTAGGCAATCGCCGCCTCCAGCATATCTATCCCGGTGGAGAACACCTGGCCACTGAAATATCCACAGAATTCGTGCAGTATTCCAGACTTGACATCATCCAGCACCGCCAAGAAAAGCTCTTTCTTGCTCTTGAAGTGATAAAAAATAGTCGCCCCGGCAATACCGGCCACCTCAGCCACCTCGGTCATTGAGGTATTGGTAAAACCCTTCTCGGCGAACAATTCACCTGCTATGGCTAAGATTCTTTTCTTCTTATTGATTTTTTTCATAATGGGCGACCGGCAAGGGTTGGTGGCCAGCCGGGCTCGATAAACTGACTGACCAGTCAGTTAGTACCGTACCCCCCTTGTTCAGTCAAGACTTTTTCCTCTCTGGGTTTGAGTTGGTGCATGTATTCCCTTGACCTGAATGGACGGAGACGATAAATTTCATGCACTTGCACAAAAACTCCCACATCGGCGTAGATTTTTTTTAGTCAGGAACAGAGAGAAATGAAACCATGTTCAACTTTTTTTCTGCTCTGCTCCTTGACCTCAACCTATTTCGCTATTTACTTTATTGCTTAAAAATACAAGCCCCACTGTTCCCAATAGCGGAGGAAACATGCGAACATCATTGCTCCTGCTGGCCTTGACGGCGATTACTGCCGCCACCCTCGCCCAGGCAGCGGCAAGCCCACCGGCAGCAGGGGAGATTCCTGCACTGTGGACCGCCCGCCAGGCTGTAGCCTTTGCCATTGCCCAAAACCCCGAGAGCGGTATCGCCCGGAAAAGGATTGAGCAGGCGCAGGCCGCTGTAGCCATCTCCCGCGCCAGCGACTATCCACAGGTTGGCCTCCGAGCCGAATACGGTCAGACCGACAATCCGATGTACGCCTTCGGCAGCATTCTCAACCAGGGTGGATTCGACGAACGGATCGATTTTAATGCCCCCGGCCGCACAGACAATCTTGAACTGCGGGCACAACTCGGCTACCAGCTCTACGACGGAGGCCATGCGGAGGCAGGTCAGCTGGCGGCCCGGGCTCACCTTGATCTTGCCACCGCCGATCTGGAGACCCTCCACCAGCAGCTGGCTTTTGAGGCGGTCAGATCCTTCCAGGCGATAGTGCAGGCGATGGAAATGGTTACTGTCCGGGAGGAGTCTCTCGCCGCTATCACCTCTTCACTTGACGTAGGGCGGGCCCGCTTCGATGCCGGTGACCTCCTCCGTCAGGACCTGCTCAACCTGGAACTGCAGCGGAGTCTTGCCATCGAGAATCTGATCCGAAGCCGCCACACCCTGGAACTGGCGAAAAGATCCTTTCTCAATCTTCTCGGCCTTTCCGGCAGCGAGGTTGCCATCTCCACCCAGCGCGAAGAGACTCAGGAGGTGCCGGAACAGCTCGATTTCCAGAATCGACAGGAACTTCGCCAACTGCGTGCCCGGGAAGAGGCGGCACATGCGGTACTGGCTCAGGCCGAAAGTGGCAGCCTGCCAACTGTTGACGCCTTTGCCGGCTACCAGATCAACCAGGGATGGGTTACCGACGAGGCTGGCGATTCCTGGATGGCCGGTGTGCGTCTAAACTACAACCTCTTTGATGGCCACCGGACCACCGGCCGGATAACCCTGGCCAGGCTCAAGCTACAGGAACTGGTCAGCCATCGCCAGAAGACGGAACTTGCCCTCAATCTCGATATCCAGCAGGCTCAGCTCGACTACGAGCAGGCCGGCGAACGACTGGTGGTCACCGAAAAGATGGTTGGCGTCGCCGAAGAGGTCGCCCGCCTGAGCCGGGCCCGTTTTCGCGAGGGGGTGATTCTTGCCTCGGACCTGATCGATTTTGAACTCCGGCTCTCTGACGCTCAGGCCAGACATCTTGCGGCCGGGGCCGGCTACCGTACCGCCATCGCCAACCTTCGCCGGGCTGCTGGACTGGCTCAGTTTTCCGACTGAAAAGCCAACCGCGTGAGGCCGGTGCCTTATACCGGCATACAATGCAGGATGGGAGGGTTTTCGCCGTTGAGCAACACCGGCACTACTGCCGGAAAAGGAGAGAACAATGAAATTGACAGTATCCATGAGCACCTTTGCGGCGGCGACCCTCTGCTTGCTCCTCAACGGCTGCAGCAAGGAAGAGGCCAACCCGGCAAAATCTGCCTCCAGCCTGCCGGTCAGCCCAATCTCGGTGGCCACGGTACAGTCGGTCAGCGCTGCCCGTCTGGCAGAGGTTGTCGGGACCGTTCAGGCTGTGGCGCAGGCGGAAATTGCCGCCAAGATATCCGGCAACATCATTACGATGCCGGTGGATCTGGGCTCTCGGGTAGAGCGAGACGAGCTGTTGGTGGAACTGGTTGCCGGCGAGATTTCCGCCCAGCTCCAGCAGGCGGAGGCACAGCTGGCCCAGGCCCGGCGCAACCTGGCCAGGGAGGAAAGTCTGCTGAAGAAAAATGCCGCCACCCAGGAGACGGTCAAATCCCTGCAGGACACCTTGAAAATTGCCGAAGCAAGCTTCCGTCAAGCACAGACGATGCTTGACTACACCCGGATTACCGCCCCGTTTTCCGGGATTATAACCAGAAAATTCGCCAATGTCGGAGACCTGGCCACGCCAGGACGAACCCTCTTGAAGATCGAATCGGCCGAACAGCTCGAGGTGGTCACCGATCTCCCGGAGGCAATGATGCTGCAGGTGAACAAAGGGGACATTTTGCCGGTCTTCATACCCTCCATCGATCTGCAACTGGACGGGGTGGTGGCGGAAGTTTCCCCGACTGCCGACCCAACCTCCCGAACCGTACCGATCAAACTGCGTCTGCCCGGCCACCCAACCCTTCGCGCCGGTCAGTTTGCCAGGGTGACCCTGGCATCGAACGAGACCGAGACCCTCACCGTCCCCGGAGAGGCTCTCCTCCCTCTCGGGCAGATCGAGCGCCTCTTTGTTGTCGAGGATGGTGTGGCCAGGTTACGCCTGGTTCGCAGTGGCACCCGCCAGGATGGCCGGGTGGAAATTCTCAGCGGACTGCAGGGGCAGGAGCAGGTTGTCGTCGCTGGAAATCGCCGTCTCCAGGATGGTCAACCGGTAGAAATCCGCTAAGCCTTCCCCCCATTCCCCTTCTGCTGACTTAAACAATATGAACGATTCTTCCCTGCATACCAACGGATTTGCCGGAAAACTGGCCCGGGCCTTTGTCAACTCCCCCCTAACCCCGTTGGGGATACTAGCCTCCCTCCTCCTCGGCCTGCTGGCAGTGATGATGCTCCCCCGCGAGGAGGAACCGCAGATCAAGGTGCCGATGATCGACGTCATGGTCAGCATGCCTGGCGCCACCCCCCGGGAGGTTGAGGAACGGCTCACCATTCCCATGGAGAAACTGCTCTACGAACTGCCCGGGGTGGAGTATATCTACTCCACCTCCATGCCCGGCTCGAGCCTGTTGATTGTCCGCTTTTATGTCGGGGAGAACCTGGAAAACGCCATTGTCCGGTTGAACCAGAAACTGGCCACCAATTTCGACCGGATTCCGCACAGCGTCCAGCCGCCGCTGATCAAACCGCACACCATAGACGATGTCCCGATCATGGCCCTCACCTTCCACGGCGAGGGCTATGACCATTACATCCTCCGCCGGCTGGCCGGCCAGGTGGACGATGCGGTGAAAAGCATCAAGGATGTGGCGGAGACCAAGCTGATCGGCGGCACCAGACGCCAGTTGACCATCCACTTCGACCCCCTGGCCCTGGCAGCGAGAAATCTTACCGTCACCGAACTGGCCCCGCGGATACAGGCGGTAAACAGCCAGTCGCACTCGGGCAGTCTGGTGGCACAGAACCACCTTGTCGAACTGCAGACTGGCAGTTTTTTGCAGAGCGCCGAGGAGATAGGGCGTGTGGTGGTGGGTGTCTATGGTGGAAAACCGGTCTATCTCGACGAAGTGGCGACCATCTCCGACGGCCCGGAGGAACCGGCCGACTACGTCCTCCATGGCAGCACCGATGGACACGGGCTGGCCCCGGCGGTCACTCTTTCCATCGCCAAGCGTCCCGGGGCAAACGCGGTCAGCGTGGTCACCGACGTTCTCAGCAAGGTGGAGAGCCTCCGCGGCACCCTGATCCCCGCCGACCTCCAGGTGAGTGTTACCCGTGATTACGGGGCCACGGCAGCGGAAAAATCCAACGAACTGCTGTTCCACATGGGCATTGCCGTTTTCGGGGTTGCCCTGCTTATCCTGCTCTTTCTCGGCTGGCGAGAGTCGATCGTGGTGATGCTGGCCATCCCCTCCACCCTCGCCCTGACCCTGCTGGTCTTTTATCTGTACGGCTACACCCTCAACCGGATCACCCTCTTTGCCCTGATCTTCTCCATCGGCATCCTGGTCGACGACGCCATTGTGGTGGTGGAGAATATCGTTCGCCACCTTCGTCTGCCCGGCAACCGCAATCGCTCGCGAACCGATGTGGCCATCGAGGCGGTATCGGAAGTTGGCAACCCGACCATTCTTGCCACCTGGGCGGTGATCGCCGCCATCTTGCCAATGGCCTTTGTCGGCGGCCTGATGGGGCCTTACATGCGCCCCATTCCCGTCGGTTCATCGGCAGCGATGCTCTTTTCCCTGGTGATTGCCTTCACCGTCACCCCATGGGCGGCCACCCACATCCTGAAAAAACAGCCGGTGCACACCACCGACGAAGGCGAGGAGAAGACCCCGGATGACTGGTTCACCCGAATCTATCACCGGATAATGGATCCACTGCTGGCCCATGCCGGCTGGCGGGTGGCCTTCTTTGCCCTGATCACCACCCTGCTCCTCGCCGCCTGTGCCATGGTCTATCTCGGCCTGGTCAAGGTGAAGATGCTTCCCTTTGACAACAAGAGCGAATTCCAGGTGATCCTCAACATGCCGGAAGGCTCAACCCTCGAGCACACCGCCCGGGTGGCCATGGAGATGGCGGCGGTGGTTCGGCAAGAGCCGACGGTGACCGACTACCAGCTCTATATCGGTACCGCCTCCCCCTACAATTTCAATGGTCTGGTACGTCACTACTTCCTGCGCAGTGGTCCGACGGTTGCCGATATCCAGGTGAATCTGCTGCCCAAACATGCGCGCAGCCTGCAGAGCCACGATATCGCCACCCGGGTTCGACCGGCCCTGGCGGCCATCGCCGCCCGGTACGGGGCGGCAGTGGCGGTGGCGGAAGTGCCACCTGGCCCGCCGGTCCTCCAAACCCTCGTTGCCGAGGTGTACGGCCCCACTGACGAGGATCGGCTCCGCCTGGCCACTGAGGTGAAAGGGATCATCGCCGCCACCACGGGAGTGGTGGATGTCGACTGGTTCCGGGAAGAGGAGCGAGTGCGGAAAATCATCACTGTCGACAAGGAGAAGGCGGCCCTGAACGGCATCTCCGAAAAACAGATTACCCGGGCCATCGAGATCGGTGTTCGTGGATACTCCTTTGATCTCTACCATCTCCCGGCAGAAAAAGAACCGGTGAACATGGTCCTCGAGCTGCCGATCGAACTCCGGGCCAGGATAGACTCGATTCTCAATATCTCCCTCCGTTCGGAAACCACTCCGCAGGCACCCCTGGTTCCCCTGCGAGAACTGGTGGTGGTAGCCGAAACGACGGTGGAACAACCGATCTATCGAAAAAATCTCAAGCCGGTGATCTACGTCACCGCTGACGTGGCCGATCTGGTTGAAAGCCCGGTCTACGCCATTTTTGATATCAATCAGCGTCTGGCCGAGTTGGACGGCCGCAATTTCGGCGGGCTGGAGGAGAAGGTGACCATCTATAACCTGAACCAGCCCTTTACCGAAGGGGAACCGTCAATGAAATGGGACGGGGAGTGGCATATCACCCTGGAGGTGTTCCGCGACCTCGGCCTGGCCTTCTGTGTGGTCATGGTACTGATCTACATGCTGATGGTTGGCTGGTTCAAGAACTACGTCACCCCTCTTGTCGTGATGGCGGCAATCCCCTTTTCCCTGATCGGCATCCTTCCTGCACACTGGGGCTTCGGGGCATTTTTCACCGCCACCTCGATGATCGGCTTCATGGCCGGGGCGGGGATCGTCGTCCGCAACTCGATCATTCTGGTGGACTTTATCGAACTCCGCTTGCGCCACGGTGAACCGCTCGCCAAAGCGGTGGTGGATGCCGGCGCAATCCGCTTCCGACCGATGCTCCTCACGGCTCTGGCGGTGGTCATCGGAGCCTCGGTGATCCTTGCCGACCCGATCTTCCAGGGGCTGGCCATTTCCCTGATGTTCGGCGAGATCGCCTCCCTGCTGATCAGCCGGATGGCCGTGCCGGTTCTCTACTACATGGTCAAGAAAGGGCGGCACCAACTTCCGGCTGAGGGGTAGCCGTCTCATGCCGACAGAGAATTTCAACCCCTTTACCGACCGACAGAGCCGAGACCTCGGCAACGACCTCTCCTCGGCCTTTGCCGAGGCGGTGGAAAGCGGCCGGCAGGAAAAGCTCGCCGAGGTGATCGCCAGATACCGGCGGCATCCGCTCAGCGGCACCATAATTCTCCGCCGAACCACTCATCACTGCCCTGACGAGAGCTCTCTCCGACCAGCAGGCCACTGCGCCACAGTTGCGTTGAGGCCTGCTCGAGATAGCGTCACGGTTCCTTCGGCCAGACAGCTCCCTGCTCTTCAGAAACCCAGTAGCAAAAGCGGTCCCAGGTGAACTCCCGGCCGGAAACAGGGCAGCGGAGGGTGACCTTGCTGTCGTCACTGTCGACCACCTGCCAGTCTCCTTGACGACGGCCGCCATCGATACGGATCTTTTGCCCAGCCTGCAGGGGATAGGGGCGAAAAACTGTGACTGTTTCTGCCATCATAAACCTCTCGGTTGAACGCTGTGCCAGCCCCGACACACGAATCGGTTCTGCCGTTGCCGGTGCCGGATGAGGATTGTCGCCCCGCCCGCTCCTCTTGCTTTTCCCGGAAAAACAACTATTTTGCCGGCAGAAAACCTCGTTTCAAGCACTGTTTCAGGCACTGTTTCAGGCAGACAACCCTCAACAATTCCAGGCCCCCCATGCCCTCTTTCACTTCGGAAGTCGCCGCCGCCGTGGCCATTATCCGCAGCACCATCCCGGAAGAGAGTGTTCTTGTTCTGCGGCGGGCCGCCCACCCCAATGACCCCTGGTCGGGGCATTTTTCCTTTCCGGGGGGAAGAAAAGATCCCTTCGACCGAGACCTGCTGGCCACCTGCCTCCGGGAAACTGCTGAAGAGACCGGAATTGCCCTCAGCCACCACCAGCTCGAACAGAGCCTGGTGCCGCAGCCAGCCGGTCGCGAGTCACCACGGCCCTTGTGGGTCCAGCCATTTCTCTTTACGCTGGCGGAACGGCCGCCCCTTTCTCTTAATCCCAGGGAAATCCGCAGCGGCCACTGGCTGATGGCCCGCCACTTCCTTGACCAGGAGCGCCACCTGCAGGTGGAGATGGTCCCTGGACGGCTTTATCCGACATTTCCCATGGAGGACTACTACCTCTGGGGATTTACCTATCGCCTTCTCTGCTCAGTTCTTGCCATGCCACCGGGGTAAAAATATTTGCCTTTCCGACACCGGGATTTATCTGTATCGTTAAAGGCTGCCTTGAAAAATTCGAATTTCCGTTCAAAATCAAGGCGAAAGAAAACAATTTGCCGCAGGCATATAGTTGATATTCCGAGGACAAATTGTTTCGTTCAACGCAGAGGTTGGGCGGAAATACCATTTTTCAAGGTGGCCTAAAGTTTCTTCTCGAATTACTCCTTACACTCCCTCGACAACGGCCACAGTAGAAGGGAGAAAATGTAGCCGCCAAAGGGGTGACGATGCCCCCGGCCCGACTCAATCCGGTAAAGCCATGCCCTTGGCGACCTGGGCCCGTTTCTCCTCACCAAAGAGGAGGCCAAGAAGGGTCATGGCAAAATCGATGGAGGCCCCGGCACCTCTGCCGGTAACGCAGTTGCCGGCCGTCACCACATCCTGGTCCAGTCTCTTCCCTGTCTGCAGGCGATCGACAAAGGCCGGGTGGCAGGTGGCCTCGCGGCCGGCAAGCAGCCCCTGCTGCTCAAGGACAACGGCCGGTGCGGCGCATATCGCTCCGAACATTCGACCAGCCTGGTTCTGTCTGGCCAGCATTTCGGCGAGAAGAGTGGAGTTCTTCAGGTTTTCGGCTCCGGGTATCCCCCCGGCGAGGACAATGAGGGCAAAATTTTCCTCGGCGCAGTCCTGTAGCAGAATGTCGGCTATCACCGGTACCCGGTGCGAAGAGGTTACCTGCAGGGAATCGCCTACCGCAGCAACCACCACCTCGGCGCCGGCCCGACGAAAAACGTCAACTACACTCAACGCCTCAATGGTTTCAAAGCCTTCAGCCAGGGGAACCAGTATTTTCTTGTCCATATATGCTCCAATGTAGAGTAAAAGGTGATCTCACCTGTGTGCAGCAAAAGGCTGCAGAACTCGGATTGTACCCGTCAACCAGTGCTCCAGGTTCGTTCAGACAGGCCGTCGAGCTAGAGTCTCTGTGAAGTGGTTTGACCGGGCGAAAAGGGTGCTGGTGAACGGTTCACAGTAAAACTGTTAGAACACTTCGCAAAGAAAGGAGAACCAATGGAAATCCAACCCAGCCCGCCGCCACTCCCCGGTAAAGGATTTTCCGGCATGCAGGTGTTGACGATGGTCGGTGCCGCAACGGCCATCGCCATCCTCGTCACCTTCTTGCTTGTCCGGCTGTTTCTCTTTCCGGCGCCCTTCACCCCGGTACTCCTCACTGCCGCGGAGGAGAACGAACTGCAGAGCAAACTGACAGGCGTCGCCGCCCTGACCCAGCCCTCTGCCGATGGCCGGGAGAGCAAGGTGTTACAACCGGAACGGTACAGCGAGGCAGGTCTCTCTCGGGAGATCAGCTTCAGCGAACGCGAGCTCAATGCCCTGATCGCCAAAAACACCGACCTGGCCGACAAACTGGCCATTGATCTGGCCGAAAACCTGATCAGCATCAAGCTGCTTCTTCCCCTTGATCCGGATCTGCCGGTACTTGGTGGGCAGACCCTGAAAATAACCGCCGGTGCCGAGCTGGCCTACCGGAGTGGCCGGCCGGTGGCAAAGTTGCACGGAGTAAGCGTCATGGGCCTGCCAATGCCCAACAGCTGGCTTGGCGGAATCAAAAATGTTGACTTGGTCGAAGAGTTTGGCGCCGACCCCGGATTCTGGCAGGCCTTCGCCGATGGTGTCGAGGCCATCGGCGTCGGGGAGGGGCTCCTCACCATACGTCTCCGCGAATAATCGCCCACCTCTCTCACTGCGCCACTGGCCGCCCAACCGCGGTCGGTGCCACCCGAAGGGACGGCGACGCGGCCCCAGCTGGCGGAGTCGTCGGGGCGAACACCTGATCGACCCCATCCAGGGGCCTGGCGGGCTCCTCTACGTCAGCCTGGAGCAGCAGCCCGGGGTCTACCAGATTCATTTCCTCCTCCACCCGGCGGATATTGTCAGCCACCTTGGCGGCAATATCCACCTCCGGATAGTTGACCAGAATTGCCCGTAGCACCCGCCTGGTCTCCAGCAGCAGCGTTTTCCGGCTCTCCAGGTCGGTGGTCTTGGTGTAGCGGATAAAGATGTCGGCGGCCTTCTTCCGTTCCTCCTTGGCTGCCTCCAGGGAAAGTTCCTTGATCCTGGCCTCCGCCCGAACCGCGTACTCGCTGTCGAGCAAACCGGCAAACACCTCGATCGCCTCGTCATACCGTTTGGCATTGGCCAACAGCATGCCATTATTCCAGCGGTTCTGCAGATCCTGCAGCTGCCCCATCCGTTCCGTTTCCCGTTCCACCGCCTCGGCGAGGAGCACCGACTCATTTTTTTCCTGAATCACTACCAGCTGGTCGGCACCGACAATATCCACCGGAAAACTCTGGAGCAATTCCAAAGCCTCGCTGTAGCGCTTCTCGGCGCTAAGCCGATCCACCTCGGCAAGGAACTGATTAAACCACTCTCCAGCTGCGGCAGAGGTCTTTTCCATAATCATTTCAACATTGGCCGCCACCGCTGAGTAGGGGTAACTGGTGAGGAATTTCTCCCCCTGCCAGAGCAGCGAGAAACCGTCACGCTCGGCCACATAACCAAGATAATTTCTCAGGATGGCACCGTAATCCTTCAGCTCATCCGCTCCGTCATCGGCCCGTTCAAGAATGGAAAGATGGAGTTTCGCCCACTCTTCCAACTGCCTGGCTGTGGTGAAATCATCCAGAATCTGCTGGTATTGCAGGGCAGCTGCGGGGTAACGCCCGGCAGCGACGTATATGTCGGCAAGAACTTTACGCAGGGAGAAGAGATCAGCGGGCTGTTCCTCGTTACTCGTCATCTGCGCCACCATCTGCTGGTACACCTCCGCCGCCGGTTCCTCCTGATGAAGGGCCAGCAGGGCTTTGGCGACGGCAAGGCGGGTGGACAACGGCAGCCACACCTGCTGGTCTGGCGGAACCTCGGACCATTTCCGGACCACCTCCTCGTAGGCACCGGCAGCACTCTGCAGACCTATTTCCGCTTCGAACCGAGCCAGCTCTCCGCCAATCTCCTGAGCGATGGGCAGCACCTCTTCAGCCGGAGGCTCAGCCAGCATAAGCCCACAGGGTTCTTCCAGAAACTCGATATCCTGCCGCTGCAGAGTGGCCATCTCCTCCTCCCAGCCACCCCTGCCAGCCACAGCCGAGCCCTGCAGCAACTGGGCGCGCAACTGGCTGTAGCCACTCATCACCTGCTGGAGCTGTCGGAAGCAGCTGACCATCTCGGCGGCTTCGGTTTCGCTGAGTTGGCTGGAAACTGCCTGCGCATCGAGTGCCTTCCACCGTTCAAGCTTCTCCCCATAGACGAAAATTCGCTCACTCAAATAGGTGGTTGCCGCCATTTCCGTTTCGGCAGCCTGTTCCTTTCCCCTGTCCACCTGCGGGATCTCCAGACGCACCTGTGGCAGCGTTTCCGTCGCTGGCGGCGTCTGCTGAACCACCGGCACCACCGGCGACACCGGCGGTGGCTGGCGAACCAGGGACTTTTTCGGTACGGCACAACCACCAAGGGCTACCGCGACCAGAACTGCACCCAGAATCAAAGCTCTTCGTTTCATACCTGCACCCTCACTCCCCGCTCGCCGCATGTTGCCAAAACGGCAGATAGTTGCGTTCCGGCAGAAATCTTCCGGCCGCTGTTTTTTCACCAAAGGTCAAAATTGCCGGCTGGTAGCGTGCAGAAGCGCCCACTTCGGCCGGCGGTTCCACTATTTTGCCCCCCTGATCAGGGTCGGCAGCCAGGTTGCTCTGGCCCAATTCCGGCCAGACCATCCGCAGACCATAAAACGAAAGATCCACCGGGTCAAGCCTCTCCAGGTAGTGCTGTTCGGCGAGGATTGCCTCGGCGATCCCACTCCAGGTCGGCAGAGCACCGGAAGCACCGGTTATCCGGGTTGACCCCCGACGCATCTCCTGATTGTCGTCAAAACCGACATACACCCCAACCGCATAGCCCCCCTCCAGCCTCATTGCCGAACCGCTCTCCGCAATCCCCGGTACATATCCGAGAAATGCGGCGTTGGTATAGTTGTTGGCGGTGCCGGTCTTGCCAAGCAGGGGGACTTTTAAATCGAGAGCAGCGATCTCGGCACCGCCCCCACCCTCCTTCTCCCGGAACCGCACCGACCGGTCGGCGGCCCGACCAGTGCCGAATTTGACGACATTCTCCAGGATACCGGCTAGTGCAAGGGAGGTTTTGCGGTCGATGACCGTCGTGGTCGATGGTGTCGGCCGATAGAGAACTCGCCCATCCGGCGACTCGATCCGGTCGATGATAGCCAGGTTATCGTTGCCGCCATCCCCCTCACTGGCACCAAAGGTGGTCACCCGACCAGTAAGGAGCGCCTCGTACATCCTGGTACCCTCAAGGAGACTGACCACACTTGAGCCAAGCGGAAAGGAGAGTACCGGCTCGAGCGACGATCGAATCCCCAGCGCTTCCCCCAGGCGGACCAGGTACTGGAGGCTGACTGTCTGCCGGAAATCCTCGACCTGAGCAAGGACTGCAAAGCTGTAGGGGAGGGTATCAACCAGTTTTTTTTCCTCTTCTTCCAGTTGGCGGACAACACGGTCGATTGTACCAACCTGGGCAAGGCCCTCCAGGCGGACGCTCTCCCAGAATTCTTGCCGGGCCCCATCGTCAAGACCGGCCAGGTAACGGCGCAATTGCTCGACAGCTACCGGTCTGAGCGGGAAACTCCCCCCTTGGTTGGCAAAAAAATGAAAGGTTGCAGTCTCCTGATCATGCCAGAGGCCACCGGTACCTTGGCCAAGAAAAGGCTCCCCAGCCGCTTCCATAAGCTGGCGCCGGTAAGCGGTCAATTGCTGCCGAGACGAATCCAGAAGGAGGAAGTGGTTGCTGAGGAGTGCCTGCCGGAGTTCCAGTTCCCGTCGGGCCGACTCGCCCAGCCCGCCTTTAGCCAGCACGGCCTCCACCTCTTGACGAAAAGCCGGAAAGTCATGGCCATAGGGAAGCTCTCTGATCAGCTGGTACTCGGCAACCCTGCCGGCGAAGATGAAGTCGCTTTCCAGGTTGGCCACCGCCTGCCGATAGGCCGCCTCCCGCAGGGTCTGGCGGGTGACGACGATACCGTATCGGTCGCGGATTCGTGCCCGGTAATTGCGATAGGGTTCTTCCACACCATCAACCACTCGCGGGGCAAGACCGAGGTTTTCAGCCAGATCACGGAACTGGCTCATCGAAAGGTGGTCACAAAGGTGGGCGAGCAGCCAGACCGAGGCGAGATTTTCGGAAAGCACTCCCGCCCAGTTCATGGAGACCGTGGCAAAAGGGCTCTGGTGGTCAGGTCGGGGGAAATAGGGCTGCCCATGATAGACAAAGAGATTCCGCTGGTTGTTGAGCAGATCGGTACTGTTCCAGCCAAGTTGAAGAGCAGCGGCATACACCAGGATCTTGAAGGCGGAACCGAGTGTCCTCTTTGCCTGGGTCGCCCGGTTGTAAAAGCGGTTGTCACTTCCCCCGGCAATCCCTTTAATCATTCCGTCGCGGACGATGATTGCCCCTCCCTGCAGAAAAGGATACCGGGCCAGTTCCAGTTCAATCTCCGGCGCCACGCTGAGCACTCGCACCCAAACCCGATCTCCCGGGCGAAGTTCGGCCAGCAGACTCTGCTGGTCCTCGATCCCCACCTCCGTCCAGAGATGACGCTGGTACTTGACCAGGGCGGTTACCAACTTCTCCAGACCACTGCTGGTAATCACTCCGCCGCCGAGATTTTTCGCCAGTTCCACCTCCAGCCGCACATTTTTCCTCTCACCGTTCACCGCAGTAACTGTTCCGAAGAGAAAGGCCCCTTCCTCCAGATCACTGTCGCCGCTGTACTCCAGGGCGGCCAGTTCACTCTGCACCTCGTCGTGGTCGTAGCCCCGGAGACGAACATCCAACCGTGACAACTCCGTGCGGAGCAGCATCAGGGTCTGATGCTGCAGATCCTGGTCGACGGTGGTGATGATTCTCACCCCGGATGTGGCAATATTATCGATACCTTGTTCCTCCAGGGCCGCCTGCAGTTCACTGGAAGAGACCGCCTCCCGCACCTGTTCGAGGGCGTAATCGAGGGCATAGCCCACTCGCCCCTGATTGAGAGCCAGTTCTTCTGCCAGGGCCTGGCGGTAGGTGGTTTCGGAGATCATACCAAGACTGTTCATCTTGCCCAAAACATAGTTCAGGCGGATTTTCCCCTGCCGGCGGGCCTGCTCCGCCGCCGGAGCGGTTTTCTTGATGAACGGATTGTAAAAATTGGGCCGCTTGACGCTACCGGCGATATAGGCGCATTCCAGCAGGCTGAGATCGGCAAGATCCTTGTCAAAATAGTACCTGGCAGCCACCCCCAGGCCATGGCCGTTGCCACTGACATAGAACTGGTTGGCGTAGAACTCGAAGATCTCCTCCTTGCTGTAGTGGTACTCAAGACGCAGGGCATAGAGCAGTTCCTTAAGTTTTTCGGTAAGCGACCGTTCAGTTCGTTTGAACAGGTTTTTGGCGGTCTGCTGGCTGAGCGTGCTCCCTCCCTCCACCACTCGCCCGGCCTCGATATTACGCAGCACAGCCCGGGCTATCCCGAAGGGGTCAAAGCCAATATGGCTGAAAAAACGTTCGTCTTCCGCCGCCACCAGGGCATCGACGAAAGCCTTGGGAATATCCCGAAAGGGCACGTACTGTCGATGAGCGGTATCAAAGAAAACCCCCAGCCTGGTCTCCCCATCACTGTAGTAGACCTCACTCTCCCGAGCGAGAATCCGCTGGATATTGTCTCGACCGATCTCCTCTCCGGGGTACAGAACCACCAGGTGGTAATAGGCTCCGGCGCCTCCGGCGATGGCGATTACGCCGAGGAGAAAAAAGATGGCCAACATTTTTTTCAACATAAGCTGGTCGTTCTGCTCTCTTTACTTGGCTAAAAACGTTCCGGCCCCGAAAACAGGCCGTATAAAATCTTGCAATTATCCGGCAGTTCGGTTTTATACGAGGAGGTGTGGCCGGTCGGTATGAAAAGACCAGTGTACACCGCTGTCTGCGATAACTCAACAACGATGGCCGAACATTTTCCCGCCACCAACCCCGACGATACTGGACCATGTCAAACCGTTCATGAATCAGCCAGCACCAGCAACATTCCGCTTCCTGCTGCTCACCTTCTTTCTTACCGTTCTGCTCGGTCTTGGCGGCTGTGCCGACAGGGAACTGTTCGTCGATGCGCCGCTTGATCGCCCTGATCCCCTTGAGGGTGCCGAAGTCGCTCTTCCGGAAACAGCAGAACCGGAGTTCGAGGATCTGGAGATGCAGATGTGCCTGGACGAGGAACTTGTCACCCTCGGCCAGACCGATATCTGGCAGAAGTCGACCGCACCGGTCACCCTTCACCCCTCCGACAGTGTGGTCTACGACTTTCCCATCGTCCATAACAATCAGGTTGAAATGTATCTCAACCTCTTTCAGACCCGTCAGCGCAAGCACTTTGCCCTGTGGCTGGCCAGATCGACCGCCTACCGGCAGATAATGGAGGAAGAACTGGCGACCGCCGGACTCCCCCGTGATCTTGTCTATTTGTCGATGATTGAGAGTGGTTTCAGCCAGTCCGCCACCTCCCGGGCCAAGGCAGTGGGGCTTTGGCAGTTCATGGCCGGTACCGGCAAACAGTACCACCTGCGCATTGACGCCCATGTTGATGAACGGCGGGACGTCCTCAAATCAACCCGGGCTGCTGTCCAGTATCTTGCCGACCTCTATCAGGAGTTTGGCGACTGGCACCTGGCCGTCGCCGCCTACAACGGCGGCCCCGGGCGGATCCGCAAAGGGCTGAGCAAGTATAAGGTGAACAACTTCTGGGATCTGGCTGGCAAGAAATATCTGCCGCTGGAAACCAGCCGCTACGTACCCAAACTGATCGCCGCCCTGCTCATCGCCAAGGAACCGGAGCGGTTCGGTTTTACAGCCATTGACTACCATCCGCCGCTGAACTATGAGAGCATCACCGTCCCCGGTGGCCTGAGTCTGGAAGCAATTGCCCTGGTCAGCGGCAGCACCGTCAAAGAGATTAAACGGCTGAACCAGCATCTGCGCCAGCCGAGAACCCCGTCAGACACCGGTGCCTGTGAAGTCAACGTGCCGGCGGCGTCCGCCGCCCTGGCCAGCGATAATCTGGCTCGGCTCCATTCGACAGTGAACACCGGCTACATCAGCCATACCATACGAACTGGTGAAACCCTGGCCGGGATCAGCAAACACTATGGGATCAACCGGACGACACTGCTCAAGGTGAACGACCTCCGCAGTGGCAAACTGGTCGCCGGACGCAACCTGCGCATTCCCCGCAACACCATCAGCTACAGCCTTCTTCCGGCCAACAGTGCCGGCCGGATCATGGCTGCCAACCGGGATAGCTTGATTCTCCATCAGGTAGCCAAAGGCGATACCCTCTCAGCCATTTCCAGCCGGTACAGCGTCCCCATCGATCTTGTTGTCAGTTGGAACGGTCTGCGCAACCGCCACACCCTGCAGATCGGCCAGCAGTTGGCCCTCTATATCAACACCGGGTCGGCCCCCGCCACCTTGACGTCAGCTCCCTCCCCCGCCGGTGATAATTCCAGCCATACCGCCCTCAGGGCCGGAGAGTACAAGCGCCGGTTGGTGGGCAACGATGAGCGCTCTCACCTCTACAGTGTCCGCCGGGGGGATTCGCTGTGGACCATCTCCAGACGGTTCAGTGCCTCACCGCAGGATATCAAGAGCTGGAACAACCTCAAATCTGATCGGATTCTTCCCGGCAACACGTTAATAATCCACGAGGGATAACCCGGCTCGAAGGCCGGCAGCCCTTTCTTACCTGCCGAACCAGGCATGATGGACAGGTCCGGCCCATCCGGCTGAGGGAGCAACGCCGACGGAGAGCAAAGCGACGGAGAGCACCAACTCGACCATGACAAACACCCCCTTTCCCGCCTACCAGTACGGCGAGGATGTTCGGATCATCGAGCACGGTGACCGGACTATCCTGCTGGTGGGAACCGCCCATATCTCCCGCGAGTCGGTTGATTTGGTGAAGACCGTAATCGAGCAGGAACAGCCTGACTGCGTCTGTCTGGAACTGGACGACAAACGGTATCGTGCTCTGAGCCAGAAGCAGCAGTGGCAGTCCCTTGATCTGAAAACGATCATCAAAAACAAACAGCTCTCCACCCTGCTGGTCAGCCTGCTCATGGCCTCCTACCAGAAACGGCTCGGCGGCCAACTCGGCGTCCTTCCAGGCGCCGAACTGCTGATGGCTGCGGAGACTGCCAAGCGGTTGCAGATTCCCCTCTCCCTCTGTGACCGTGATGTCCGGATCACCCTCCGCCGGGCCTGGAAATCCACCTCGTTCTGGAAAAAGGGCTACCTCCTCGCCTCCCTGCTCACCGGACTCTTCGACCGTAGTGCCATTTCGGAGGAGAAACTGCAGCAACTGAAGCAGAGCGATGTGCTCTCCGAGATGATGGCCGAGATGGCCGAGACCTTGCCCGATCTGAAAAGGGTCCTCATCGACGAGCGGGATATCTACCTGGCCGAAAAGATCAAGTCTTCACCGGGCAAGCGGTTGGTAGCGGTAGTCGGCGCCGGCCATCTGGCCGGCATGCTCAAGGGATTTGCCGTCGATAACGCCCACCAGATCGCCGAGATCACCAAAATCCCGGCTGTTTCCAGAGGGTACAAGATAGCCGGCTGGTCGGTTCCACTGCTGATCATCGGTGCCCTGATTGCCATCGGGGTGCAGAAAGGCGCAGCTGTGGCCGGGGAGAACCTGCTCTTCTGGATTCTCGCCAACGGCATACCGGCTGCAATCGGTGCCCTCCTCGCTCTAGCCCACCCTCTTACCACACTCGGTGCCTTTGCCGCCGCCCCGATCACCAGCCTGACGCCGGTAATCGGCGCCGGCTACGTCTGCGCCTTTCTGCAGGTTCTCACCTCTCCCCCAATGGTGCGGGAATTCGAAACCGCCGGAGAAGATATCGCCACCTGCCGCGGTTGGTGGCGGAACCGTCTACTCAGGGTCTTTCTGGTCTTCTTCCTCACCAGTATCGGCTCAGCGATAGGGACCTGGGTAGGTGGCTACGAAATTTTCAAGAATCTGGCCGGGTAACCCCGCCCTTCTCCACTAGCAGCTTCGCCACAAGGATACCCCATGCCAGCAGCACCAAACAACCTGACCAGCCGACAGAAACAGTTTTTGAAAGGTCTAGCACACCCCTTGAGCCCCTATGTGCATATCGGCAAGGAGGGGCTGAGCGAGGCGATCGTCAAGACCATCGATAGCGAACTGGGCCACCACGAACTGATCAAGGTGAAGATCGGCAACAACAGCGGTTTGGAAAAACACCACACCTGTCAGGCTGTTACCGAACAGACCGGCAGCAGCGCCGTCCAGCTGATCGGCAAAATCATCGTCCTCTATCGGCCCAACCCGGAACTTCCCCGGGAAAAACGGATCATCCTGCCCAAGGGGACTTGAGCCCAAGGGGAGTTGGTCCATCAGCAGCAGCGATTGCCGCTCTCCCCGGCCCGGAAATCCCTGGCCGTCTTTCGCCGGTGAGCCTTTAAACAGGCCGTCCCCTTGCAATCGTCCACTTGCAATCGTCCACTGGCAAGCAGCAAAAGGCTGCAGAAGCCAGATGAGTTTATCCCTTCATCCACTGCTCGAGGTTCGTTAAAGGCACAGGTCGTCGAGTTTGTGTTGGCTCTGTGATGCGGTCTGATCGGACGAAAATGGGGTGCTGGTGATGGGTACCGTCCATCACCACTCAGATGACCTGCAGCGGGGTGGCCCGACTCTGCCCGGCCACCAGCCAGTTCCCCTGCCAATCGGACGGCAACGCCTCGCGGGCTGCCGCTTCGGCCAGTGCCGGGGTGTTGTTGGTTTCACTGAGATGTGCCAGTACCACCAGTTGAAGCGGGTCATCCTGCAACATGCGGAGAAAATCTGCCGCTGCCTCATTGCAGAGATGGCCATGGCTTGAGCGGACCCGCTGTTGAAGCGGTAAAGGGTAGGGGCCGTTTTTGAGCAATTCGAGGTTGTGGTTGAATTCGAGGATCAGGGCACTGCAACCGGCCAGTCGGTGCGCCATCAGATGCGAAACCTTGCCGGTATCGGTACAATAGCCCAGGCTCGTGCGGCCGTCGCTGACCACAAAACCGACCGGGTCGGCGGTATCGTGGGAAAGGGCAAAGGAGCGCACCTCCAGGTCGCCAATGGTAAACTGCTGGCCAGTCGTAAACTCACGACGTTCATGCACCGTACCCAGTCTGCTCTCGCCGGCGGCAAAGGTGCCGGGATTGGCGTGTACCGGAACTCGACAACGCCTGGAGAGAACGCCAACCCCGTGAATATGGTCGGCGTGTTCGTGGGTCAGGCAGATTGCCTGCAGCCTGGAAAGATCGCGGTCGATCGAGGTAAGACGAGCGGCGATTTCCCGGCCGGAAAAACCGGCATCGATGAGAATGGCGGTGCAGCCACTCTCCACATAGAGGCTGTTGCCGCGACTGCCACTGCCCAACAGGGAAAACTGCATCTAGTTGCAACGCCCGGTGTGGCCAAAACCGCCCTCACCCCGCTCAGTTACCGGCAGCACATCGACCACCCGCCAGTTCACTCGGCAGACCGGCGCCAGAATCAACTGGGCGATCCTCTCACCGCGAGTCACGGTATAGGCGCTCGCACCGAGATTGAGCAAGGCAATGCGCACCTCCCCACGATAGTCGGCGTCGATGGTTCCCGGGGCGTTGACCAGAGTTATTCCATGCCGAACGGCCAGGCCGCTGCGGGGCCGCACCTGTAGTTCATAACCGGATGGGATGGCAACTCCGAAGCCGGTGGGGATCAGGGCGATTTCTCCCGGCGCCAGGGTAATCGACTCGGTTACCGCCGCCTGAACATCCATGCCGGCAGCACCGGCGGTTTGGTAGGCAGGCAGGGCCAGCCCGAGCCGCTCGGCAGCCGGCAGGAACCAACAGAACTGGACTGCCAAGTCAGTACTCTCGCCGCCCATTCCACTCCCCCTTTTGCAACAAAATGACGTTCTTCGCATGATCATACAAAAACAGGCCAACCCCCGCACTGGGAGTTGGCCTGTTCATTGCCGCCGGGGCCCTGGGAAGGGGGCTACTCCGCGGGGCTACTCCGCCAGCAGCGCCTTACGACTCAGGCGTATCCGGCCCCGGTTATCGACATCCAGCACCTTCACCTCGATCTCATCCCCTTCCTGCACCACATCGGTGACCTTGGCCACCCGCTTATGGTCCAGTTCGGAGATGTGCACCAAGCCGTCGGTACCTGGCAGGATTTCCACAAATGCGCCGAAATCCTTGATTGTTTTAACTTTTCCCTTGTACACCGCACCAATTTCGGCCTCGGCGGTCAGGGCCTTGATGCGTTCGACCAAGGCTTCGGCGAGGCTGCCATTGAGGGCAAACATCTTCACCAGACCGGAGTCGTCAACCTCAATCTTGGCATCAAATTCCGAACAAAGATCCTTGATGATCTTTCCTCCCGGGCCGATAATGTCGCGAATCTTGTCCGGATTGATCCGATGCAGAAAAAACTTCGGCGCATGTTCAGCAACTTCGGCACGGGCCTCGGCAATCCCCTTGGTCATTTCGGCCAGAATATGGAGACGGCCTTCCCTGGCCTGGGCCAGGGCCTTGCCCATGATCTCCCGATCGACCCCGTCGATCTTGATATCCATCTGCAGGGAGGTTATCCCGTCGGCGGTGCCGACTACCTTGAAATCCATGTCGCCGAGATGGTCTTCGTCACCTAGGATATCGGAGAGGATGGCCAGTTTGTCGCCATCCTTGATCAGCCCCATGGCAATACCGGAAACCGGCCGGCGAATCGGAATGCCGGCATCCATCATCGCCATGCTGCTCCCGCAAACCGTCGCCATCGAAGAGGAGCCGTTCGATTCAAGCACCTCGGAAACCACCCGGATAGAGTAGGGAAACTCCTCTTCCGAGGGCAGTACCGCCTCAATCCCCCGGGTGGCCAGGTTGCCATGGCCGATGTCCCGGCGGGAGGGGCCACGCAGCATCCGCGCCTCACCGACACAGTAGGGGGGGAAATTGTAGTGGAGCATGAACCGGTTGAGTTCTTCACCGTAGAGGGTTTCCACCCGCTGCTTGTCCCGCTCGCTGCCAAGGGTGGCACTGACCAGGGCCTGCGTTTCACCACGGGTAAAGAGGGCCGAACCGTGGGCCCTGGAGAGGTACTGGGTTTCGCAGCTGATCTCGCGGACCTGCTGGTATCCCCGGCCACCAATCCTCACCCCGCTGTTCACCGTCTTTTCCCGCATAAAGGACTTTTTGAACCCGGACAGCGCCTCCTTGATCTCCCGGGTGCGTTCCCCCTGGGGATCGATTGCCGCCAGGACCTCAGCCTTCAGGGCATCGTAGACCTCACCCCGTTCCATCTTGTCGGCAGTGTTGTAGACCTTCTCCATCCCGGCTGCGGCCACTTCCCGTACCCTGGCATGGAGGGCCTCATCCACCACCGGCTTGACCACCGGTCGCTTGGTCTTGCCGGCACTTTCCCGCAACTGCTCCTGCAGGTCAATCAACGGCTGGAGGTGGGTAAAGGCGTGGAAAATGCCGTTCAGCACCTCATCCTCGGTCAGTTCACTGGCCTTGCCTTCGACCATCACCACCGCCTGACGGGTACAGGCCACCACGATATCCATGGCGGAATTTTTCAGCTCGGAATTGGTCGGGTTGAGGATGTAGCGGCCATCAACGTAGCCAACCCGGCCACCGGCAACAGGCCCGGCAAATGGGATGTTAGAGAGGGTGAGGGCGCAGGAGGCGCCGGTCAGGGCAAGGACGTCCGGTTGCACCTCCTGGTCGGCGGAGAGGACGGTGGCGATCACCTGCGTCTCGGACCGGTATCCGGTAGGGAACAGCGGCCGCATCGGCCGGTCGATAATCCGGCAGGTGAGCACCTCGCTGTCACTGGGCCGGCCAATTTCTCGACGGAAATAGTTGCCGGGAATCCTCCCCACCGAGGCCAGTTTTTCCAGGTATTCGATGGTCAGGGGCAAAAAGTCGGCATCGACCCTGTTCTCCGCCGAGCCCACTGCGGTGACCAACACCATGGTCTCCCCGGAGCGGACCACGACGGACCCGGACGCCTGCTTGGCAATTTTTCCGGTCTCTATGGAAATCTTTTTACCGCCAATTTCAGTTTCTACTTTGTATATCATTGTTTCTCCAGTTGTTCAGCATCAGGGAAGGGCGCAATGCCTGTGTAGTCGACTGGATTATCCACCAGCCCCGTATGCTTTTTCTCGGATTTCCTTGCACAACAAAGACCCCATACAGGCCCCCGGAGGGGCGTTGCATGAGGTCCTGAACAGGCTCAGTGCCTGCGCCAACAAGCGACCTTTCCACAATACTGCTTACTTCCGGAGACCAAGCTCCTGAAGCATCAACTTGTACTTGTTCACATCTTTTTTCTTCAGATAATCAAGGAGACTCCGCCGCTGCCCGACCAACTTGAGCAGACCCTGACGGGAATGGTGATCCTTGGCGTGGGTTTTAAAATGCTCGGTCAGATACTTGATCCGGTCGGTGAGCAGAGCAATCTGCACTTCGGAAGAGCCGGTATCCGTGGGGTGAATTTTAAATCTTTCAATAATCTCGTTTTTTTTCACTGCTGACTGTGCCACGACTAACCTCCTGAGCCTGTATAAGACGTTCTTTTTCGATATGATCGTTCATCAACCGCCGTACTGCGATCGGAATACCGTCGATCCGCCCGGCCAACTCTGCCTGCTTGTCCTTGTTCCTGTTACTGAACCGGTCTGTACTGCTGGTGGCGAAACCGACAAACCAAAGGACCAGCCTGCGAGCCAGCACACTAGCCAAATCCGCCGATTATTGCAATAGTTTAGATATCTCGGAAACAGCTATCAGCTGTTCCAGACACCTTTCCTGCCCCTTCTCGCCGCTCAGCATCTCCCAGGTCAGGGCCTCCTCCACCCGAAAAGGGCCGCAGCGTACCCGGCGCAGCTGGACCAGATGGGCGCCGCAACCGAGTCGCCTGCCGATATCGGCGGCCAGCGTGCGGATGTAGGTGCCCTTACTGCAGACCACCCGCAGGCCGATCTCCGCCTCAAGCCCACAGAGATCAGTACTGCCATCGGTTCTCTGCAGCAGAGTGATCTCCACCGGCCGGGCCTCCTTTTCCACCAGTATCCCCTTACGGGCATAGTGGTAGAGCGGTTTGCCCTGATGTTTCAAGGCGGAGTAGGCCGGAGGTACCTGCAGCTGCCGGCCCCGAAAGGCCGCCAGACACGCCTCCAGTACCTCGGCACTGATCTGCCCCACTGCCTGCCGCCTGATGACTTCTCCTTCCCTGTCCTGGGTATCGGTCTCCACCCCCAGGCGCAGGGTAGCGAGATACTCCTTGTCAACGGCCATGAAGGCGGGAATCATTCTGGTCGCCGGCCGACTGGCACAGAGGATCAGCAGACCGCTGGCAAAGGGGTCGAGGGTGCCGGCATGGCCGACCTTTTTTACCCTCAACAGCCAGCGGAGCTTTTTGACCACTGCAAAGGAGGTGATACCCACCGGTTTATCGACGAGCACCATCCCCTCTGGTGGAGGCGATACCGCATCGGTCAAGGCAACGCCCGGTGGAGGACTTCGCTGATCTGGCCGCGGACCTCGTCTATACTTTTTCCCTGCAGTCGAAAACCGGCAGCATTTCGGTGTCCACCGCCGTCAAAGCCCCTGGCCACCGCCGACACATCACACTCCCCTTTGGCTCTGAGGCTCACGGCGATCTGCCCCTCCTTGCCCTCCTTGATCAGAGCAACGATCTTCACCGACCGGAGGGAGCGGGGGAAATCTATGAAGCCCTCGACATCCTGCAGTGAGGCACCGCTTTGGCGCAGCATCTCGGCGGAGACATGCATGAAGGCGATCTGGCCGTCGGCAGTAAGGGTGATGGTCGCCAGGACCAGTTCCATCAGTTTCAGGCGTTCACGGGTAAAATTGTCGTAGAGATACTTGCCGACCTCTTCCGGGCGAACCCCCTTATCCAGCAGTTCGGCGGCAATCCGCAGGGTCCGTGGCCGGGTGCACTCGTAACGGAACGATCCGGTATCGGTACAGATAGCCACGTAAAGATTGAAGGCGCTGTGGTAGTCGAGGCTGGCACCCAGCGCCTGCACCAGTTCGTAAACCATTTCGCCGGTGGAGGAGCAACCCGGCTCCACCCAGCGCAGGGTCCCGAAGGCACGGTGGGCCAGATGGTGGTCAATGACCAGCAGTGGCTCGATGGTGAGGATATCATCCTTCCAGGCGCCGAGGCGGTCGGCATCACCGCAGTCGAGGGCGACACCGGCTATATCGCTGCCGGCCCGGCTGAGAAAGAGCCGCAAGCCATCCTGGTCAGTGCAGATATCTTCACTGGCGGGAAGAAAGTCGTAGAGGTGAGAAACCGGCGCCTCGAGAAAACAGACCGCATTTTTTCCCATCGAGCGGAGCACTCTGGCCAACCCGAACAAAGAGCCAAGGGCGTCCCCATCCGGGTGGGTATGGGCGAAGAGAGCAAGATTATTCGCCCGACGGATTCCGGCCAGCAGCGGTTCAGGAATCGTCTCTATGGGACTTTCTTTCATCGGCTATTTCCTGAAATAGTTCCTCAAGTTCACCAACCTTGTCGCTGACCGAATCGTAGCGGAACTGGAGGACAGGGGTGTAGCGAAGATCGAGGGTCCGGGCAATATGGCTGCGCATGAAACCACTGGCCCGCTTGAATCCGGCCTCCACCGCCTTGATCTCTTTCTCTTTCTCGAAGATGGTGAAAAACACCTTTGCCAGGCTCAGATCGTCCGTCACCTCCACCCGGGAAATATTCACCCCCTGCAGGCTTGGATCGCTCACCTTGCTGATCAGCAGGGTGGCCAATTCGTTGCGGATCGCCTCAGCCACCTGCGCCGACCGTTTGCGTCCCCCCTTTTGCCCGGCACCAACGGCATCGAGGGTCTCTTTCGGATCCCAGACTGTCACGGTATCAACCTCTCTACTCAAGGGTGGCGGCCACTTCGTTCATAATGAAGGCCTCAAGACCATCACCAATCTTGATATCGTTGAATTTTTCTACCCCGATACCACACTCGTAGCCATTCAACACCTCCTTCACGTCATCTTTGAAGCGTCGTAATGACTCGATTTTACCGGTGTAAATCACCACCCCGTCACGAACTACCCGTACCCGGGCAGCGCGGGTGATCTTACCGTTAACCACCGCACAACCGGCAACGGTGCCGATTTTGGGAACGGAAAAGACCTCCCGAACCTCGGCCATACCGATCACCTCCTCAACGAAGGTCGGTTCAAGCATCCCCACCATCGCCTTACGGATATCGTCCAGGGCATGGTAGATGACATCGTAGGAGCGGATATCGACATTCTCCCGGGTGGCCAGTTCCTTCACCTTCACCGTCGGCCGGACGTTGAAACCGATGACGATGGCATCGGAGGCGGAGGCCAGCAGGATATCGGACTCGGTGATGGTACCGCTCCCTTCATGGAGCACCCGCACCTTGATATCTTTGGTGGAGAGATCCTCCGCCGCCTTTCCGAAGGCCTCCAGGGTTCCCTGGACATCGGCCCGCAGTACCACCCGCAACTCCTGCACATCACCCTCGCTCATCTGTTCGAAGAGGCGGTCGAGGGATATCTTGCTGCCCGCTCCGAGTTCCGTCTCGCGGGCCCTCAGGGCCCGAACCTGCGAGACGTTCTTGGCCATCTTCTCGTCGGTGACCACAATAAACTCGTCGCCGGCACTGGGCACGCCGGAAAGACCCTGGACTTCAACCGGAATTGACGGGCCGGCCTCTTTGATCTTCCGGCCCTTGTCGTCAAGCATCGCCCGCACCTTGCCGCTGAACTGGCCGACGATGAAATAGTCGCCAAGGTTCAACGTTCCATCCTGGATCAACACGGTGGCCACCGGCCCGCGCCCCTTGTGCAGCTGCGCCTCGACCACCCGGCCTCGGGCCTTACGGTTACCGTCAGCCCGCAATTCCAGGACCTCGGCGAGAATCTGGATTGCCTCAAGCAGATTGTCGATACCGACCCTCTGCTTTGCCGAGGTTTCAATATACATGGTGTCACCACCCCAGTCCTCCGGCATCAATTTGAGGTCGGAAAGCTCCCTCTTGACCCGGTCGATATCGGCGTTCTCCTTATCGATCTTGTTCACTGCGACGATTATCGGCACATCTGCCGCCTGGGCATGGTGGATTGCCTCCCGGGTCTGGTCCATCACCCCATCGTCGGCGGCGACTACCAGAATGACGATGTCGGTCACCTGGGCACCGCGGGAACGCATCTCGGTAAAAGCAGCATGGCCGGGGGTGTCGACAAAGGTGACATCACCGGCGCTGGAACGTACATGGTAGGCACCGATGTGCTGGGTGATGCCGCCGGCCTCACCAAGGGCAACGTCGGTCTGCCGGATGGCATCCAGAATCGAGGTCTTGCCGTGGTCGACATGGCCCATTACCGTCACCACCGGCGGTCGGGTCTGTCGTTCCCCCCCCTCTTCCGCCTCGTTGAGGAGCTGGATGCCGATCTCTTCGGTTATCCCCTGCTCCACTTCATAGCCGAAGTCGGTGGCAATGAGCATGGCGGTATCGGTATCGACCGGCTGGTTGATGGTGGCCATTACCCCCAGCCCCATCAGTCGGGCAATCACGTCGCTGGCCTTGACCTTCATCTTCTGGGCGAGATCACCGACACTTATGGTGTCGTACACCTTGAAACGCTTCTTGCTCGCCTTCATCTCCGCCGGCGGGGCGATCGGTTTGGCCCGGCGACCCTTTTTGCCGCGGCGTCCTCCCTCGCGGCCCTGGCCCTGATAGTCGGGGGAAAAATGAGTAAATTTTACATTTTTCTGCCCTTTTTTCCCTCCCTTGCGGAAATCGCTCTCCTTGCCATCATCTGCGGGCCCGGCCCCCTTTTTGGCCTTTTTCTTCAGCCTGGCACCATCCTCCACCGGGGCGGCAGCCACATCGACACCTGGTGCCGCCGGCCGCCTGGGCGCGGCAGCAGCCGACACCGGTTTTCTCTTCGGGCGGCTGGGGCTCTCTTCTGCCATGCTTGGCAATTCGATGGTCCGAACCACCCTGGCCATTGGTTTGCGGGCCGGTACCTTTTTCTCCAACCGCTCCTCTTTTTTCTCCGCCTGGGCCTCGCTCTGCTCTTCGGCAACCAGCTCAGCTGTTTCGGTATCGGTTTCAGCCTTCTCGGTCGGAGCAACTGCCTCGACGACGGTCTCATCAGTAGCTTCGGAGGTGGCAAGCGGTTCCTCAACGGGGAGAGCCGAGCTGGCTGGCGTCTCACTTTCCAATTCGGCAACCGGTTCCGGCACCGCCGTCGCGGTGGCAAGCTCCTCGGTCGGCTCTCCTATGGCCTTCTCCACCGGTGGCGGCGCCGCTGCCGCCTGGTCGCTCTCGGCGGCGGCGACAGTCGTTTCATCCGTTTGGCTCGCTTCCTCTTCGGTGACCGCTTTCGGCCGTCGCCGGATCACCGTGGTCCGGCGTCTGGACTGGAGAGAGCCATCTTTGTCGGCGACAGTTCGTTTTGAAGGCTTCTCGTTCCCTGCCGTCTGCAAAATTGTCTTACGGATTTTGGCGGCCGTTTCGGCATCGACGGATGAACTGTGCCCTTTGATATCGTAGCCCTGTTCGAGCAATCGGTCAGTCAACGCCTTGCTGCTCATTCCGGCTTCTTTGGCCAGCTCATACACCCTGATTCTGCTCATTCCCCACTCCTGTTTGCATCGCGACAATCGTTTCCCGCTTCACCGGCCTGCGCCACGCCGGATACCTCTGCCTGAGAGGCCGGTAGATAATTGTATCTCTTCTTATTCAAAGGCGAAACATTCTTTTCCAGTTTTTTTTTCGGGCGAAAAAAAGCTGCCTGCATCGCTCATCCTGGCAGCAGTAGGCCCCTCTTCCCAGCAGCTTTCCAGCCGGGTCAGTGACAATTTTCCCATCCTGCCAGACATGACGGAGCAGCTCCTTTTTGCCCTTTTTCAACCGACAGGCGCAACAGCTCCTGACCGGTTCACTCATTCCCCGTCCCTGGCCGGTACCGAATCGTCGTCAACGGCGATTTGTTCGTCGGTCTCGCTGGAGGCTACGTCAACGGCCCTTTGTTCCTCGGTCTGGCTGGAGCCGGCATCTTCAGCGGTGGCCTTGGCGCCGCCGCTCGCTGCTGCGCTGTTCTCCTCCTCCGGTTGTTCCTCCGCGGCCATCCCTTCCCCGCCGGCCCCGGTCTCCTCCACCGCCAGCTCGCCGCTCGGCGGCCGGGCTATAACCCGACTCACCCCGGTAAAGGGACGAGTCTTCGCCTCGTCGATCAGCTGTTGCGACATCTCTTCATCCAGAGCCCGGACAACCAGCAGATCATCAACGGTCTGCTCGGCGAGAACCGCCGTCGAGGTAAAGCCCTTGGAAAACAGCTGGTCAGCCAGCCCTTCGTCCACCCCCGGCAGGGTGAGCAGGGACTGGTAGCCGGCGTCGGCCAGGTTGGCGTAGCGCTGTTCGCTCTTCACGTCAATCCGCCAACCGATCAATTTCGAGGCCAGCCGCACGTTCTGCCCCTGTCGGCCGATGGCCAGGGAGAGCTGGTCGTTGGGGACCACCACCAGCAGGGTTTTGGCGTCCTCGTCGGCCATGACCATGCTGACATGGGCCGGCGCCAGTGCGTTATAGACATATTTCGCCGGGTCGGGGCTCCAGGTGACGATATCGATCCGCTCGCCCTGCAGCTCCTGCACCACGTTCTGCACCCGGGAACCTTTCATCCCCACGCAGGCCCCCACCGGATCGACGTCACTCTCCGAGGAACTCACCGCGATCTTCGCTCGGAACCCAGGTTCACGGCTTACCCCCATCACCCGGACGATCCCTTCGGCCATCTCCGGAACCTCCAGTTGGAAAAGCTTGGCCAAAAACTCGTCGCAGGTTCGTGACAGAATGAGCTGCGAGTCGCGGCTGGTCTGCCGCACCTCCTTGAGGTAGGCCCGGATCCGGTCACCTTGCTTGAACGAGCGTTTGGGAATCTGCTGGTCCTTGGGAAGAATGGCATCGGTGCGACCGAGATTGACCACCATGTTCCCCCTTTCGAAGCGCTGCACGATACCGCTGACCACCTCGCCGACCCGGTCCTTGAACATCCCGTAAATGACTTCTCGTTCGGCATCCTTCATCTTATGGATGATCACCTGCTTGGCCGACTGGGCAGCGATCCGCCCAAGGTCGCTGACATCTTCCATTTTTTCGCCCAGTTCGTCGCCAAGCTGCACCTCCGGATCGAGGGAGAGGGCCTCGTCCAGGGAGATCTCGGTCTGGTCATCCTCCACTTCTTCGACCACACTGCGGAATTGGAAGACCTCCACCTCACCGTACTCTTCGTTGTAGCGGACCTCTATTTCACGACGGCTGCCGAATTTTTTTCTGGCGGCAGAGTGCACCGCCTCTTCGATGGCCTCTATCAGGAGGGTCTTGTCAAAACCACGATCTCTGCTGATCTGGTCGATAATACGTTTCAAATCCGATAGCATTGGCTTGCTCCGTCTGTTTACTTTCAACTCCGCCGGGTAGAGTGGCTCCAGTCGCTCTACCTTTAGTCGGTACCCGTACGCCAGCACCCCATTTTCGCCCGGTCAGGCCGGCCGCAGAGTGGCAAAAAAAATACTTCGGCAGCCTGTCTGAACAAATCTGGAGCACTTTTTAAAACGGGCACATATCCGGGTTCTGCAGCCTCTTGCTGCATACCAGCGAACGATTACCTTTTGTCACTCCGCCTTACAGGGCCAACCGGGCCTTGCTGATCATCGGGTAGGTCAACTCTACCGCCCCACCGTCAACCAGTTCCAGGTAGATGCAGTCACCAGCCACCCGATGGAGAACTCCTTCAAAAATCTTCTGTTCGTCGATGGCGCTGTGGACCTTCAGTCGCACCTTCTTGCCGCAGGCCCGCTCGATTTCCTCCAGAGAGCGCAGCGGCCTTTCCAGCCCCGGCGAAGAGACCTCGAGATGGTAGGGGTGGTTGATCAGATCCTCGACGTCAAGGAATTGGCTCAGTTCCCGGCTCACTGCCGCACAATGGTCGAGGCTGACTCCGGCCTCGGTGTCGACAAACACCCGCAAGACCCAACCATGCCCCTCTCGGCGGAACTGCAGATCAAAAAGTTCGAGATCCATGGTCGGCAGCAATCCGGCCAGAAATTCCCGAACCCGTTCCAGCACCAGTTCGCTCATCATCTCCTCCTGCCACCCGCTCTCTTGGCCGAATACCTGGCCAGCCGCCGCTAAGGTTTCTGCCGGCCAGGACGTGGACATAAAAAAAAGCGGGCAGAGCCCACTTCAAGTACAACCCGGCAGACTACTCCCCGTCGGTATACCGGCCAAATCCACCTCCGCCATCGAAAAGCACGGGCAGCAGCAAACTGCAGTGAGTGGAATGAACCGCCAAGCAACAGCTACTACAAACATATCCTCCCACAAATGTCAAGATGAAAGCTCACTTTCAGCCACAGTTGGTGCCGCTGCCGTTGGCCTACCCATCAACTTTTCCGGCCGTGGTCGACAGCACCGGCCCCACCACCTGACAACTCTTTTTCGCTGCCGGGCGGTGGCCACTGCGGCAATCGGTGACGCAAGCCTTGAGGTCAGAAAAAACATGTATTTCAGGTTTGTTAGGAACAGCAGTCCGGCATCCTCAACCTCTACCAAACAGGTACCGGATGGGGAAACCCGGTACCGAGGGGTGGTAAAATTCTATTTGACAAAGCCCCCCACTCCCTTTATTACATCGGCTGTTCTGAAAGCCTTTCCCCTCTTTTTGTTGCTTTGCCGCACCCCGTCCGGCAAGAACGCCACCGAGACTGCCGGTGGAGGTGACACAACCCCCGAACGGCACGCCCCATTCCGCACCTCACCCTCAGATACCGGCATCTCCGCGGCCCGGCGGGTTGTCGGGCGAGCCGGCAAATATGGTCAATTGATGAACGAGAAGACCCTGATAATCGCCGAAAAGCCCAGTGTCGCCGCCGATCTGGCCAAGGTTCTCGGTGACAGCTTCAAGAAGGAAAAGAGCCACTACGAAGGGAGCCGGTATGTGGTCTCCTACGCCATCGGCCACCTCGTCTCCATCTGTTTTCCCGAGCAGATAGACAGCAAATACCAGAAATGGGACATCAATTCCCTGCCCATCCTACCCGAAGACTTTCCTCTGAAAGGGCTGGACGGAACGAAGAGCCAACTTGCCGTTCTGCAGAAACTGATCCGCCGCAAGGATATCACCACCATCATCAATGCCTGCGACGCCGGCCGGGAAGGCGAACTGATCTTCAAGTACATCCTCAAGTATGTCTGGAACAATTCGGTGGCCCAGAAAAGCTGTAAACGTTTGTGGCTGCAGTCGATGACCGCCGAGGCGATCAACAAAGCGATGGCCACGCTGCGCGACGATCAGGAGATGCAACCGCTGGAGGATACCGCCCTCTGTCGCTCGGAGTCGGACTGGCTGATCGGCATCAACGCCACCCGTGCGCTCACCGGCTACAACTCCCGCAAGGGGGGGTTTTTCCTCACCCCCTGCGGCCGGGTTCAGACCCCGACCCTCTCGCTGCTGGTGAAGAGGGAACGGCAGCGCCTCGAATTCGTCTCCCGCCCCTACAGCACCCTTATCGGCCGGTTTACCTTTGACAAGGCCAGCTACGAGGGGAAATGGATCGACCCCGCCTTCAACCGGGACAGCGAGGATGCAGCCCGCCGGGCAGACCGGATCTGGCAAAGCGAGGATGCCGAGGCGATTATCAGCCGTTGCGCCGGCCAGCCGGCCGAGGTGAGTGAACAGAGCAAGAAGAACAGCCAGGGAGCGCCACAACTCTACGACCTCACGCTCCTGCAGCGTGAGGCCAACTCCCGCTTCGGCTTCTCCGCTAAAAATACCCTGGCCATAGCCCAGGTTCTCTACGAACGCCACAAACTTCTCACCTATCCCCGCACCGACAGCAAATTCCTTCCTGAAGACTATCAGGGGATCGCCCGAACCACCCTGCAGGCCCAGGGCAACTGGAAGTTCGGTCAGTTTGCCCGGCAGGCCGTGGAAAAAAACTATGTCCGCCCCAATGGCCGGATTTTCAACAACGCCAAGGTCTCCGACCACCATGCGATTATCCCCACCACCCTCTTGCCCGGCAACCTCTCGGAAGCGGAGATGAAGGTGTACCAGATGGTGGTCCAGCGTTTTATCGCGGTCTTTTTCCCGCCGGCCGAATTCCTCAACACCAGACGCCTCTCCCTGGTCGCCGGCGAAACCTTTTTGTCGGAGGGGAAAATCCTCCTGGAAGCCGGTTGGCGTGCGATCTACGGCGGCAACGACGGCGATGGCCAGGATAAGATGCTTCCACCAATCCCCGCTCAAGCTGCGGTACACTGCCGGGAAGTGGTACGGGAAGAGCACCAGACCACCCCACCGCCGCGCTTCAACGAGGCCACTCTGCTCTCGGCAATGGAGAATTCCGACCGCCTGGTCGAAGACGAAGAGTTGGCCGAGGCGATGAAGGAGCGCGGCCTTGGCACCCCGGCCACCCGGGCGGCGATCATTGAAAAACTGATCAAGGAGAAATACGTTGTCCGCGAAGGCAAGGACCTCACCCCCACCGGCAAGGCCTTCGAACTGCTTGCCCTCCTCGAGGCGATGCGGATCGAGGTGCTGGCATCGCCGGAGATGACCGGGGAGTGGGAGTACAAGCTCAACCAGATCCTCCGCGGCGAGTTTACCCGTGCGCAGTTCATGGAAGAGATCCGTCGCATGACCGCCCACATCATCGAGCAGGTAAAAAATTTCGAGGGAGAGGAGGTGCGGGCCGAGGCTCCCTTCAGTCCGGTCAACGGCGTCCGCTACTACACTTCACCCACCGCTTACCACTCCGAGGACGAGAAGATCAGCATCCGCAAGATTCTCGGTGGACGACATCTGCAGGAGGCGGAGGTGGTGTCCCTGCTGCAGGGTGAGACCATCGGCCCCTTTGCCGACTTCCGCTCGAAGAAGGGAAAAACTTTCACCGCCTCGCTGCGACTGACCAACAACCGCATCGAGTTTCTCTTTGCCGACAGCCACTCCGACCTTGATGTGCAGACCGCCCTGGCCGGAGAACCTCTCGGCCACTCCCCCATCGATGGCACCATGGTCTATGCCACCCCCACCGCCTATATGTCGGAGTCTGCCCTGACCGGCGACGAAAAAAAGGGGTTGCGGATCAACAGAATGATCCTTGCCCGGGAGATCAGCCCCGACCACATCCGCCAGCTTCTTGCCCAGGGCAAGACCGAACTGATCAGCGGATTTATCTCGAAACGGAAAAAACCATTTGATGCCTACCTGGTTCTGGCGAAAAATGGTAAAGTAAGCTTTGAGTTTTTACCACGCACCCGCTCGCCTCGCAGCTGAGGCGCATCCGCCGGCTCCTCGGCACCTGCTCGCCATTGCGCGGAGAATATATGAAACAACTGAAAAAAGAGTATGTTGACAAGAGCGGCGAGGACCTCGCCCGACTCTGTGCCGAGGCTGCCCTGGACAACAAGGCCGAAGATCTGGTGATCCTCGACGTCCGCAAGCTCACCACCTTCACCGAATATTTTGTCATCATGAACGGCAAATCGACCCGTCACGTCCAGGCCCTGGCAGAAGCCATAGAGGCCCGGATGCGCTCGAAACGGGTCAAGGCCTCCACCGCCGAGGGGTTGCGTGAAGGACTCTGGGTCCTTCTCGATTTCGATGACGTGGTGGTCCACGTTTTCTATCACGAGCAGCGGAAATTTTACGACCTGGAAGGTCTCTGGTCGGAGGCTGAATCACTTGCCGTCGAACCGGCCTGACCTGAGCCGGCCCGAATTTCCCGGTTACTTCGGATAACAGAATACAAACAGTGCAGCCATGCAATATTTAAGCACCAGGGGAGGGACCTCCCCGATTCTCTTCAGCCAGGCGGTGATGATGGGGCTGGCCGATGATGGCGGTCTCCTCCTGCCCCGAACCATCCCCAGGGTCGGCTGCGAGACCTTCAACTCCTGGCAGAAATTGACCTACCCGGAACTGGCCTACGAGGTGATGTCCCGCTTCATTGATGACATTCCCGGCAGCGACCTGCGGGATATTATCAACCGCTCCTACGCCACCTTCTCCTGCCCGGAGGTCGCACCCCTCGTCCACCATGGCGATCTGCACATCCTCGAACTCTTTCACGGCCCGACCCTCGCCTTCAAGGATATCGCCCTGCAATTCCTCGGCAATCTCTTTTCCTACCTGCTCGAGAAAAACCAATCGGTATTGAACATTGTCGGTGCCACCTCCGGCGATACCGGCTCAGCGGCCATCGCCGGGGTACGGGGTAAAAAGAGGATCAGCATCTTTATCCTCCACCCCTACAAGCGGGTCAGCCTGGTGCAGGAAAAGCAGATGACCACGGTCCTCGACGACAACGTCTTCAACATTGCCATCCACGGCTCCTTTGACGACGGCCAGGCCCTGGTGAAAAAAACCTTTACCGACATTCCCTTCAAGAACAGTTTCCACCTTGGCGCAATCAACTCGATCAACTGGGCCAGGGTTCTCGCCCAGGTGGTCTATTACGTCTCCAGCTGCCTCCACGTCAATGGCCACGAGAAGGACTCCTCGCTCGATTTTGTCGTGCCGACCGGCAATTTCGGCGATATCTTCGCCGGTTTCATCGCCCGCCGGATGCTCCCCGCCGGGACCATCCGGCAATTGGTTCTGGCCACCAACGAAAACGACATCCTCGCCCGCCTCGTTGCCACCGGAATCTACCGGCAGGGAGAATTGCAGATCACCTCCAGCCCATCCATGGATATCCAGGCCGCCTCCAACTTTGAACGCTATCTCTATTATCTGGTGGACGGGAACAGCACCCGCACCCGAAATCTGATGGAGGAGTTCGCCCTCAACAAGGCCATTGACCTCCGTGCTGACCACGATCTGATCAGGCGCGATTTTGCCGCCACCGCAGTCAGCAACGAAGAGGTCCTCGAGACCATCGCCACCTTCCATCGCGAACATGGCTATGTTCTCGACCCACACACTGCGGTGGGGGTACGGGCGGCGGCCAAGTTCAAGACCGTCGGGGTTCCGATGGTCTGTCTGGCCACCGCCCACCCGGCCAAATTCAGCGCCGTTGTCAACCAGGCGATCGGCATTGATCCACCAATCCCCGAGGCCCTGGCCGGCATCACCGAGCGGCCGGCCCGCTGCCAGATGATGGCGGCGGAACTGGGCGCACTGAAGGAGTACATCACCACCCATGCCCGACGGCTCGATCCGCCTCCGCCCACCCGGCAGTGACCGGCAACTTCCGCCCGGCGTCTGCAGATGTGCAGGCGTTTCGGCCATGGCAGGGTTTAAACAGTAAAACGATGCGATCTTGACAAGAGACGGAGACTACTCTACTATCCCCGGACGGAGGCAACTTCTCCATGGGGGTTGAAATCGACCCTTGCTGGGCGAGACAAATGGGGCCCAGAATTGGCCTAGTAACCTGTTATTAACCCGTTATTGACCCGTTATTGACCCTGTTCAGAACTCAGTAGAAACACAACAACCCCTGAACAGGCTCTATAGACCTCTTGACGCCCCCCTTTCGGGGCACTGTACAATCTGACGAGGTGTGCGTATGTTTGGACTGGGAATGCCGGAACTCATTGTAATTCTGGTCATCATTGTGATTATTTTCGGTGCCGGCAAACTGCCCGAAATCGGTTCCGGGATCGGCAAGGGGATCAAGAATTTCAAAGAAGCCACCAAAAAGGAAGAGGATCCGAAAAAGATTGACGACGAAGGGACAGACGGCAAGGCCTGATCCGTTCGACACCACCCCAGCCCCTGCAAACAGCGAGGAGAGTAACCATGTTTGGTCTTGGAACCCCGGAACTGCTGATCATCTTGGCCATAGCCTTTTTCATTTTCGGTGGTAAAAAACTGCCGGAGATCGGAGCCGGACTCGGCAAGGCCATTACCTCCTTCAAAAGCGGCCTCCGTGATGTGGAGGACAGCGGCAAGGAGATGATCAACGACCTTCCCGGAGTAAAGGAAGTGACCGAGGTGCGGGATACTGTCGAGCAGGTGAAAAACCTCGGCAAAGTCGAAAATATTCTGAAATAACGATAGCAGGCGAACACATCCTGCCGGGACAATCCGCTGCCGGCAGAGACGGCTGCAGGGGGAGTCGGTGCTTGATTCCCCCGTTTTCACCTCCCCCCTCTACCAGCGACCCTCCCCCCTTTACACTTTTTCTTCTCCACCTCTTCTCCCAGTTTCCTCATTTGTACTTCTTTTCTTTTTCCCACTTCTCCCGCTACACCGTCTACACCTTCTACACCCTCTTCTCCCTCACCACCTGTCTCTTCGCCCCTTTCCCATCTCCCATCTCCCATCTCTCTTCTCCCCATATCGACACCCATACCAATACCCATACCAATACCCATACCGACACCCATACCCATACCCATACCCAGCCTGTCCATCCTGAGAACCGCCGTCTTCAATGCCGGTGCCGGCACCTTCCGCCCCGGCAAAGAACTTGACTTTTTTGTTACCTGCGGATAAAGGGGTGGAGTTGATAATACCTATTTGTATTGTAATACGCTATCCCGGCACCGTTGCCAACCGGCTGCGGTTTCTTGCCCCCTCCCACCACCTGGAGACAGCAATGTGTCGTTTAGCCCTGAAAACCGCCAATGAGCCCTTTTCCCCCTATGAGGTGCTCACTGCCATGGAGGCAATGCAGGAAGGCTACGACGGTTCCGGCCTCGGCCTCCTCCTTCGCGGTATCGAGTTTGAGGACTTCAGATACAACCCGCTCTTTCCGATACTCTCCGGGATCGCCCACACCGAGAAGGCCTGGCACCGGGTGACCGAGTACATGGAATCGAGGGGCTACGAACTCAAATACGACCACCGCTTCGCCATGAAACCGGAGTTGATCGATGCCGACGACCGTTTCCGCTACTTCATGCGCGCCTACCGGATGCCCAAAGAGTTCCGCGACCGCAGCCACAATGAACGGGAGTCGGAACTCCTCCGTACCCGCCTGGCCCTCCGCAAACTCGGCCGTGACGAAGACAAGGTCACCGTCTTCTCCTTCTACCCCGATGTGGCGATGATCAAGGAGGTTGGCTGGCCCCTGCAGATCGGCGACGCCCTCTGTCTCCACGATGGCCAGATCAAATCCCGGGTCTGCATGGCTCAGGGGCGCCAGAACACCAATTACGGGATCAATCTCTACGCCTGCCACCCTTTCTTCATCCAAGGCATCGCCACCATGACCAACGGCGAAAACACCGCCTTCGTTCCGATCCGCGACTGGCTGGAGGGGACAAAGTTCCCCGGCTACGTCGGCTACCAGAGCGACAGCGAGGTGTTCACTCATATCCTGCATTACACCCTGAAAAAACTCAATCTGCCGCTGCAGGCCTACAAGCATATCATCACCCCGCTGAGCACCAGCGAACTCGATCGCCACCCCCAGGGTGAATTTTTGCGCGGCCTCCGCCAGGTCTGCCGTCGACTGATCATCGACGGCCCGAATGCGGTGATCGGCACCTTGGCAGATGAGACCTGCCTGCTGGTGATGGACCAGAAAAAACTCCGCCCGGCCATGGTTGGCGGACGTGATGGGGTCTGGGCGATAGCCTCCGAGGTCTGCGGTGTCGATGCCCTGGTCCCGGACCGAGACCAGGCCCTGGATTTTCAACCGATGCGCGAACATACCGTCATCATCCCTCCGCATAGAAAGGAACTGGAGATATGGTCCCAGCACGATCCCTTGCCGTTACCCCTGGCAGCCTGACCACCACCGATTTCCCCTGGATCATCGAACACCGGGAAGAGCGCTGCACCCTCTGCGGCCACTGTACGGCAGTCTGCCCGAAAGGGGCGATCCGCCTCGCCCACCTGCGCCAGCGGCTGCCGAAACTGGAGTTGTTCAGCAATAAACGGGGCAGTGAATACCGGACCTTCACCGGCATCCGCCAGGAGACCGATCCGGCAAAGCTGTGCATCGGTTGCGGCATGTGTGCCATGGTCTGCCCCAACGAGGCAATCGGGCCGGTGGCCGGCACCAACGAAAACCGGACCGTCTTTTTCGACAACCGCAAGGGAGAGCCGTTGAAACGGGGTGGGCGGCGCAATGTCAGCGGCCCCACCCTGCTGGACCGAATGCTCTTTACCCGCATCTCCATGCTTACCGATCCGGCCCTCGATGCCGGCCGCCACGAGTTCAGCACCACCACCACCATCGGTCGGATTTTATCCCCGGAGGCCTTTCTCGAGCGTACCCTGCGCGGTGAATGGATTCCCCCCACCCGCGACATCTTCCCCTTCGTGATCGGCTCGATGTCCTTTGGCGCCCTCTCCCCCAACATGTGGTTGGGGCTGTTGCAGGGGGTGGCCTACTGCAACGAGGTGCTCGGTCTGCCGGTGGTGATGTGCACCGGCGAGGGCGGCTGCCCCCCCTGGGTACTGCGCAGCCCCTACCTGAAGTACATCGTCCTGCAGATCGCCTCCGGCTACTTCGGCTGGGACGAGATCATCCGGGCGATCCCGGAGATGCAGTGCGAACCGGCGGCAATCGAGATCAAATATGGTCAGGGAGCCAAGCCCGGTGACGGCGGCCTGCTGATGTGGTTCAAGGTCTCGAAACTGATTGCCCGCCTGCGCGGGGTGCCCGAGGGGGTCGACCTCCCCTCGCCACCGGTGCACCAGACGCTCTACTCCATCGAAGAGAGCGTGATGAAGATGATCCAGACCATGTCCATGGCCTTCGGCCACAAGGTTCCGGTCTACCCGAAGATCTCCGCCTCCACCTCGGCCAAGGCGGTGCTCAACAACCTGGTCCGCAACCCCTACGCCGCCGGCCTGATGATTGATGGCATCGACGGTGGTACCGGCGCCGCCTACAACGTCTCCATGGACGCCACCGGCCACCCCATCGCCTCCTGTGTCCGCGACTGCTATCTCGACCTCACCGCCCAGGGGAAACAGAACGAGATCCCCATTTTCGCCGCCGGCGGTATCGGCAAAAACGGCAACGTCGCCCAGAACGGCATGGCGATGATCATGCTCGGCGCCTCGGCGGTACATATCGGCAAGTATGTGATGCAGGCCGCCGCCGGTTGTCTTGGTAACGAAAAAAACCGCTGCAACGTCTGCAACCTCGGCATCTGCCCCAAAGGGATAACCAGCCAGAACGCCAAGCTCTACCGACGCCTCGATCCCGACAAGGTCGCCGAACGGCTCGCCGAGACCTTTATGTCGATCAACACCGAGATGAAAAAGATCATGGCCCCCCTGGGCCGCTCCCAGAGCCTGCCCATCGGCATGTCGGATGCCATCGGCATCGCCGACAAGGCGGCGGCAGAAAGACTGCAGATCAGCTATGTCTGTTAACAGAAGAAGGAGTAGGCAGTGGCAACAGCGCTTGTAGAGGGAAAAAACGAACAGGGCCAGCGGCTCAGTTCCATGGACTTTGAACGGTTGGTGCGCCGGGCCGCCGCCGATTCCGGGGAGTTGACCCTCCACTCCTACGGCCAGCACAATATCGGTATCCGCCTGCAGCGACCGGATGGTCTGAAAATTACCGTCCAGGGCCCCTCCGGCCAACGCCTCGGCTGCATGGGGATGCCGGGAACCGCCATCCTCTGTGAAGGTTCAACCTCCGACGATCTCGGCTACCTCAATATCGGCGCCGAGATCACCGTCCTCGGCGACGCCGGCAACGGTGCCTGTAACGCCATGGCCAACGGCAAGGTCTTTGTCGCCGGCTCCATCGGCGCCCGTGGCCTGACCATGACCAAGTGGAACCCCGACTACGAGCGGCCGGAGTTCTGGGTGCTCGGCTCCACCGGTGACTCGTTTGCCGAGTTCAACTGCGGCGGCATCGCCGTGGTCTGCGGGGTCAATCCGAAAAACCCGGCCAATGTCCTTGGCTACCGTCCCTGTGTCGGCATGGTCGGCGGCCATATCTTCGTCCGCGGCCCCATTGACGACAGCTTCTCCAAGACCAACGCCAAGTTGCATCCAGTGGATGATGCCCAGTGGCGATGGCTGGAAGAGCGGCTGCCCCTCTATCTGGGCCGGATCCGCCGGCCGGAACTCCTTGCCACCCTCTCCTGCCGCGAAGAGTGGCAGTTGCTCCAGGCGATCACCCCCCAGGAGCGGGCCCTTCTCTTTGCCGGCCCGATGCCCATGGCCGAGTTCCGCAACAGCCACTGGAACAAGACCTTCGCCGGCGACCCCCTGCGCGATCTTGCCCCGGGGCTGGAGCGCAGCCCCATCGGGGTGATCGTCAGTGGCGAATTGCGGCGGCAGAAGCCATACTGGGCCAATGCCCAGTCGGCCGCCCCCTGCACCTACTACTGTCCGGTCCATATTCCGACGGTGGACCGCCTGCGGCTGATCCGTGCCGGGAGGATCGACGAGGCCTACAACATGCTTCTTCACTACACCCCGCTGCCTGGGTCGGTCTGCGGGGCGGTCTGCCCCAACCTCTGCATGGAGAACTGTTCCCGCCGGGGGGTGGATGACCCCATCGATGTCCAGGTCCTCGGCCGGGCGGTGAACCAGGCCGCCGCCCCGACCCCGGCTGCGCCCCTGGGACGGCGGGTAGCCATCATCGGGGCGGGCCCGGCCGGGATGAACCTGGCCTGGCAACTGGCCCTGGCCGGCATCGAGGCCGATATCTACGAACAGGACGACAAGATCGGCGGCAAACTGGCCCAGGTGATTCCCTGGGAACGGCTCTCCCAGGCGATCTGGGACCAGGAGGTCCGGCGCTTTCTTGCCATGCCCAACATCACCGTCCAGCTCGGGGTAACCATGACCCGGGAGAAGTTTGCCGAACTCCACGAGGAATATGACTACATCGCCGTGGCCGTCGGCACCCACACTCCCCGCCGGCTGCAGTTCCCCGGCCACGAACGGGTCCTGGCCGCTCTCGACTTTCTCAAACAGGCGAAAAGCGGCACCCCACCGCCGGTGGGCCGGGAGGTGGTGGTGATCGGTGCCGGCAACGTCGGCTGTGACGTTGCCTGTGAGGCCTACCGCCTGGGAGCGGAGCGGGTCACTCTGGTGGACATTCAGAAACCCCTGGCCTTTGGCAAGGAGAAAGAGGCCGCCGAGGCCCTCGGTGCCACCTTCCGCTGGCCAGTGGTGACGAAAGAGGTAAGCGAAGAAGGGCTGCGCACCACCGACGGCGAACTGCTGCGGGCACAGACGGTGATCATCTCCATCGGTGACGTTCCCGCCCTCTCCTTTCTCCCGGAGAGTGTCGAAACCCTTCAGGTGGGTGGTGCCAACTGGGTCTGCACCGACCAGGCCCACCTCACCTCCGATGCCAAGGTGCTGGCGGTTGGCGATGTCGAGCGCCCCGGCCTGGCCACCCACGCCCTCGGTGCCGGCAAGACCGCCGCCGAGTATATCATTGCCCGCTGCCGCGGCGAGGAGTGGCACCCGTTCAGCAAACCACTGATCCCCCAGAAGGCCCTCACCATCAGCCACTACCTGCCCATGGCCCGGGAGATCAGCGAAGCCAACCAGGCCGACCGCTGCCTCTCCTGTGCCACCTGCCGCGACTGCCACCTCTGCGAGACCATCTGTCCCACCGGCGCGATCAGCCGGCGGGAAGTGGATTTCGGCAGCCACGGTGACGCCCGCTTTGCCGAAGAGGCTGGCTATGAGTACCTCTCCGATGACGGCAAGTGCATCGCCTGCGGCTTCTGCGCCGACACCTGCCCCTGCGGAATCTGGACCATGAACCCATTTTGACCGCGGCCAACACCGGCCCGTAGCCAAAGCTCATTACCAATCAAATGGAAATGCCCCGGTGGAACAGACTTCCCCGGGGCATGCCCTTTTCTCCTCTTTGCCTGTAAAAACAGGGGCCCTCAGCGCCGGACCAGGCGGATACTGACACTGTAGCGGCCGCTGTCGATGTCGGCCGGCAGAAGGGCGGCATCCGGGATCAACAGGGTGAGGACTCGTCCGCTTCTCGGGTCATTGGCCTGCTTGTTGCGCCTCTCCCGGCCGGATGGACCGGCGATGCCCTTGCGCGGCGGGCGGACATGAAGCAGTTGTGCCTCGATTACCGCCCCTTCCCGAGGGGGTGTTTTCTGGCTCTGTGCTGGCAGAGGCGGAAGTGAGCCGATGATAATTTCCACGATGTACCCTCCCTCTCTTGAGCGGCACTTTCAATTCCTGTCACGTCTGGTATAGATACAGAGCAACAGAAGCGGACCAGCTGCGAACAGCAATATAACCTCCCTGCCGGTTTGCGACAAGGAACAACGAGAATATAGGGTGATACTCGTCCGAACAGGCCACCCCAGAGAGCCAACTCGAGCTCGGCGGCCTGACCGGGCGAAACGGGCTGCAGGTGAACGATCAGCCAACGTGCGGCAGCAAAATCGATGAACGACCCGTTAAAGAAAATCCTTGAGCCCATCGAAGAGTTGCAGAATATCCGCGGGGTGGATCTGCCCATCGGCCTGGAGTTTCTGCAACTGGTGGTCACCGGCCCACCCGGGGCCGGAAAATCGTACTATATCGAGCAGATCGGCGGCTGGCCGAACGAAGGTTATCTTGACCTCACCCAGAAGGGCTGGTGGAAGGACCAGTCGCTCGTTTACCGCCCCCGCGAAGTCCATCTCGGCCTGCCCTTCAAGGGATTTCGGGAGGCCCTGACCGTTTTCGACAAGGAGTGGCTGCACAGCCAGACCCCTCTTGAACTGGAGGTCCAAAGGATCCAACTGCCGCCGGTAAAGCAATACTTTCTGCAGACCGACTGGCGTAACCGCTACATCTTTGAGTTTCTCATCCCCAGCCCGGCCACCATCTACGAGCAACGGCTGGCCCGGCAGAGCCGTGGCTATTTCCCCGTCGACGAAAACCTCAATCTGGAGATGGTCCGTCTTCAAGTAGCCGTCTACCGGGAGATCGCCCTCTATCTCCACCGGGCCGGACTGAACGTCTACCTGCGCAAAGGCATCGACCGCCCGCCGATGCGCATCGCCGAGAAAGGGGTGGCCACCGTTCCCCGCTGGACCATTGACCGCCGGCCACGACGGCCGAGCCTGCGCACCATGGCCGGCTGGAAATGGCTCTTTCACCGCCATTACCCGATCCGCTGGCTGACCCTGAGCAACCAACCGGCCACCCTTGACGGCGCCAGCCGGATCGCCCATGACGGCCGCAGCTTCGATCTCATTCTTGGTGACTTCCGCCTCCGGTTCCAGCCGGAAATCCTCATCGGGGTGAAGCGGCAGGCGACGCAGAAACACTGGCTGATGAGTACCGAACAGGGCTGCTCTAACCGCAACATCAACGGTTTTGTCCGCATCCGCGTCGGAGAGACCATTGTCGTCGGCCGGGAGAGCAGGGAGTACCGGGAGCTCTTCCGGTTCACCGACTCCGTGGCCAGCCGCCATGTGAGCATCACCAACCGCCGGGGCGACCTCATCCTCACCCCCCTGGTGACCACCCCGCCAACCTCAGTTCAGCGCATCGACGACCACGATTACCGCGATCAGTTGGAACTGGGCCGGCTCCAGTCGCTGTTTACCATCCGCCGCTTCTACGGCAAAAAAATCCACCCCCTGCCGCCGGAGCAGGCGCTGGCCACCATCAAAGAATTGAACCGCCGTCTCCCTGACGAACCCTACCGCCCCCGCGACCGTAGCGACCGACCGGGGGGCCTGGTCGAGTTATCCACCCTGATCACCCCGGTGATTGTCGGCGACCTCCACGCCCGGGTGGACAACCTTCTCAAAATCATCACGGAAAACTGCCTGCTCGAATGTCTACGCAACAACACCGCCGCCCTGATCCTCCTTGGCGACGCGGCCCACTCGGAAGAGTTGCAGGAGATGGAACGGTTCGAGAGCTCGATGTGCATCATGGACCTCATCTTCCGCTTGAAGCTGGAGTACTTCGGCAATGTCTTCTACCTGCGCGGTAACCATGACAGCTTCGCCCCGGAGATCAACAAGAACGGCGTCCTCCAGGGGGTCCTCTTCCAGGAGGCCCTCCGCCGCCTGCGGGGGGAAGAGTATCTTGCCGAAATAGAGCGTTTCTACGACAACCTGCCCTATATGATTTCCGGCGATTCGTTCATTGCCTGCCACGCCGGCCCACCACGAGGGACAATCAACCGCGACGAACTGATCAATATCCGTGAACGACCTGAACTCGCCCGCGACCTCACCAACAACCGGCTGCAACGGCCCAACCACCTTGCCGGCTACACCAAGGGGGGCGTAAAGAGACTGCGCAACAGCCTCAACTGCGGGCCAAAAACCAGGTTCATTGTCGGCCACACCCCCATGGACCCCTTCAACAGCTTCTGGCTGCATGCCGGGACGATCAAAAACCACCACATCATCTACAGCGCCCACAATGACGGGCCGAGTATCCTGATCCGAACCGGCAACGGGTTCACCCCGATCACTTTCCCGGCCGAGCCCATTTCTGACATAATAAATGATATCAAATAGATAAAAAGATGTCTCGCCCCTCACGGGCGGCACAGACAACATTACCAATTGACATTCTCGGCCAAAAAAGAGTAATCACAGCGCAACTCATCAAACGCTAACTGTTTCCTTACACGTTTCTAACCAGACCTGCAGCAACCCTTTCGATGGCAGGCATTCGGCCCAGATCGGCCGGTTGCCGCCTGGTAACCACGAAAGCCATGCCGATCCTGCCCAACCGTACTCTCTCCGGACTTCTTCGTGGATCACCGTTCAAGCCGATCCAGGAACATATCAAGGTGGTCTTTTCCTGCATCTGCCTCATCCCGCCGCTCTTCGACGCGGTGTACCGGGAGGACCAGGAACAGGTGGCCGATTTTGCCGAGCAGATCAACCGGCTCGAGTCCGATGCCGACCACCTGAAGTCGGCCTTCCGGCTGAACATGCCCAAATCGCTCTTCCTGCCGGTGGACCGCAAGGACCTGCTCAACCTGATCGCCGACCAGGACCGGATCGCCGACACCGCCGAGGAGATCAGCCAGACCTTTCTCTATCGGCAGATGGTGGTTCCAGACGGCATCAAGGACCTCCTCGACGAACTGCTTGAAGGGACCATGGAGATCTCCGCTGCCGCCCGGGAAATGATCGAGCAACTGGACGAGCTGCTCGAAGTGGGCTTTGCCGGGCGGGAAATCGACAAGGTCTCCAAGATGATTGCCGGGGTGCGCCGCAGCGAGCACAATATCGACGAGATCGTCCACCGCACCCGCCGGGCCCTCTTTGCCATTGAAAAGACTCTTGATCCGGTGTCGGTGATTTTCTGGTACCGGATCATCGACCTCCTTGGCCGGATTTCCGACCTGTCGGAAAACCTTGCCGACCGCCTGCTTCTCTTTCTTTCAAAATAATTCCAAGGGTACCTATGGAAATCATCGCCGCCTACGGAACCGCCATGATCGTCCTGGCGGTCATTTTTGGCGTCTACATGACTTGGGGAATCGGCGCCAACGACCTGGCCAATGCCATGGGCACCTCGGTGGGGGCCGGGGCGGTGACGGTGAAACAGGCCATCTGCATCGCCATGGTGTTTGAGTTTCTCGGCGCCGTGCTGGCCGGTGGCCATGTCACCAAAACCATCCGCCAGGGAATCATCGACCCTACCCCGATCACCAACAACCCGGAAATTCTTGTCTATGGCATGCTGGCCTCCCTGCTGGCGGCCGCGGTCTGGCTGATGATCGCCTCGAGCAAGGGGTGGCCGGTCTCCACCACCCACTCGATCATCGGCGCCCTGATCGGTTTTGCCATCGTCGGCATTGGCCCCGATGCGGTGAAATGGACCAAGGTCGGCGGGGTACTCATGAGTTGGGTGGTCTCACCGCTGATGGGCGGAACCCTTGCCTACCTGCTGGTGATGAGTACCAGAAGGCTGATCTTCGATACCGACAACCCCCTGCAAAACGCCAAACGCTACGCCCCGGGCTACATCTTCCTGGTCGGCTTCATTATCTCCCTGGTGACCATCTTCAAGGGGCTGAACCATCTCGGCCTGCAACTCACCACCCTGGAGAGCTTTGTGGTGGCCATTCTCTTTGGTCTCTTCACCGCCACCATCGGCTGGACCCTGATCCGCAAGATCAAGGATGACCCGAGCGCCAACCGCTCCTTCAGCTACGCCAGTGTGGAAAAAGTGTTCAGCCCGATGATGCTCTTCACCGCCTGTGCCATGGCCTTCGCCCACGGCTCCAACGACGTGGCCAACGGTATCGGTCCACTGGCGGCGGTCTACAGCATTGTCACATCCGGCGGCGAGGTGGCCCAGAACTCCCCCCTGCCCAACTGGATACTCCTCCTCGGCGGCGGCGGTATCGTCCTTGGCCTCATCACCCTCGGCTATCGGGTGATGCTGACCATCGGCAAACGGATCACCGAACTGACCCCCTCCCGGGGCTTCTGTGCCGAACTGGCGGCGGCGACCACGGTGGTGATCGCCTCCCGTACCGGCCTGCCGGTCTCCACCACCCATATCCTGGTCGGGGCGGTCCTCGGGGTCGGCCTGGCCAGGGGGATCGGTGCCCTCGACCTGCGGGTGGTGCTGAACATCGTCATCTCCTGGCTGGTCACCCTGCCGGCCGGGGCCCTGATGGCGATGTTCTTCTTCTTCACCCTGAAGGGGATCTTCGGCTGAACCGTCCCCCCTTTTCTCTTTACCGTCGATCGGGTCACCAGTGTACCGGTCAACCGGCTTCGACGAACTCCTGCAGATAGCTGAAACGTTCGCTCAGCGCCCCCTCCCGGGCGATGGTCGCCCGGGCGATGATGCCATCGGCATCGTCACCGAGCAGGGCCGGCAGAACCACCGTCGCCAACCGGCGCCCAAAACTGGCGGAGGCGTCCCGGGCCAACTCGCAGGGCAGGTTGTCCACCGCCATCACCGTTATGTTCCCCTCGTCACTGCCGGCCGGCTCCACCTCATCGTCACTGGGGTTGTAGTCGTAGAGCGGTTCGTCAATGGTTGACGGTCGTTTGGTGGAGGGAATAGACCCCTCGATATCACAGGTGATGTCGGCAATCACGGTAATCTTGAAGTTGTCACCGATCACATCCTGACGGCTGAAGAGAACCGGTGCCCGCGGGTCCCAGAAGGCACCGGCAATGAGAATATCGGCGGCACCGGTGTACTTGCCAAAATCCCCCCGGTACAGTTCCGGTTGGCGGTAGAACTCGTTTCGACTGAAGGTGCCGCCATCAAGCCGCTGGTGGTAGTCGCGGGCGTTGAGCAGCACAAAGACCGGATAGCTGAACTGGTCGGCAAGAAACTGGCGCGGGGTGACCTTGCGGATACCCATCCCCAGGAGGACCTCCATCGCCCCCTTGGCCACCCGGCCACCACCGGTGAGCGCAATCTTGACCGGCGGCAGACGAACCCTGGCAAACTCGCTACGCAGATCGTCGAGATCGAAACAGTGGCAGGCCCGGCGCAGGGTGAAGAGGTTGTAACGTTGGCCGTAGGCCCAGATACCGTTGTAGGCCCCGACGATCCCGGCCCAGCGACCAAAGGCGATGATCCGCCGCCCTTGCCGGTCAGTCAGGGTCTCGTAATCGATCAGGGTGATCCGCTGTTTCAGCACCTCCTGGAGCAGGGCCCGGTTATAGGGCTGCTTTTTGATGGTGTGGCTGAAGAAGAGATAACTCTTCTCAGGCTGCAGGTCCGGGATCGGCACCTCCTTGACCCCCAGCAGGATGTCGCAATCGGCCACCGAAGAGACCACCTCGACCCCCTCCTGACGGTAGTCCTGGTCGCTGAAGCAGCGGATCTCGCTCTCCTCGGCCACCACCTTGACGCCGGGAAAGGCGGCCATCACCTCTCTGGCCTGAACCGGGGTGAGGGCCACCCGTCGGTCGATGGGCACCTTGCCCTCCCTGAGCAGACCTATCCGTACCCTTGCCATAATACTCCTCCCCCGGCTATTGCCGGAAAAAAATGAACAATGCTGGTGCGCAACTACCACCCTCCTTCCATCCCCGGGCCGGCAAGCAGCCGGCAGAGCCGCCGCAGATCCCTCTCCCCGGCAAGCCCCAGGACCACCTCCTCCACCTCCTCTACCCGGGCGGCAGGGAGAGCCCGGAGAGCCAGGGCCCGAAACTTCTCGCCAATGAACGTTGTCGGCAGCGGCTTTTCCGGAGCACCGCTGGCATGCGGGACGTGGCCGGACAGCAGGCGGCCGCTATGGGTGCGGATCAGCAGCCGCGGCTCGGAGTCGAAGGGGAGGTCCGGTTCGGCCCGTACCGCCACCAGGGCGGCGAGCCGGGCCACCTCCGGATCGAAGAGGTAGGGCTCTTCAAATTCGCCGAGAAAGGCCCGGCCGGTATGCAGGGCCACCGCCACACTGTAGGGAAGGCTGAGCTGAGCCTCAAGCCGGCTCTTTGGCCGCGGGTTGCTGCCGACCATCTGAAGCATCTCCGGAATACAGGTGATCTCCACCGCCGCCACCTCCGCCGGTTGCAGCCCATCCCGGCGGGCGGCCAGCACCACGTCGAGGCTGCTGTGGATATCGCGGCAGGCGGCATAGGGTTTAATGCCGCTGCGCAGCAGGGCACGGCCATCAAAACTGCCGGCCAGCAGGGCCTCCGGCCGCGGGGCGGTGCGGGCATAGCTCTGCCAGAAGCCGCCCCACTCGGCCTCGAAGATCTGCCGCGGACCGGTGAAACCGCTGCCGGCCAGAATGGCGGCGGTCAAGCCGGCCTCTGCCGCCCGGCCGACGTGGTAGCGCTTGCTCATCGCCCCATCGGCAGTAAAGGCCCAGGTACCGCCGGTGAAGCTGCCGGCCAGGCCGAGGGCCCAGGTGGTTTGCGGCACGGAAAGACGCATCGCCCTGGCCACCGCTGCGGCGGCGGCAAAGCTACCGCAACTGCCGGTGGAGTGGAAGCCGTCGCCGTGGTTGTGGGGGCGGTAGCCGCCGGCGCTGTCGAGCACCCGTCGACCGGTTTCATAGCCGGCCACCAGCGCCGCCAGGAACTCCTGGCCGGAGAGCACCGGCATCCCTTCGGCCAGGGCGAGCAGGGCCGGCACCACCACTGCGCCGCTGTGGTCAACCCCGCCGAAGTCATCCAATTCCCGGGCGTGGGCGGCGATACCGTTGACCAGGGCGGCAACAGCCGGGGTGGCCCGGCGGCGACGCCCCCAGAGGGTACAGGGGCCACCGTCCGGGGCAAGCAGCTCGGCGGCCCGCACCGCCGCCCGGGCCTCACCGGTATCCACTCCGGCCAGGGCGGCCCCGAGCAGATCGAGGAGGAGCCAGCGGGCCTGTGCCTCGACCTCGCCGGGGAGCGTGGCGTAATCGAGCCCTTGAATCCCCTCCGCCAACGCCTCGGCGGCGGTGCGATCCACTGACGGCAGCTGCTGCACCCTGTCCATACCCTGTTCCTGCCGCCGGCGGCGGCGTCAGAAGATACCGGCCCGGATGGCCGGCAGTTGTCGCTCAATGGGAGATAATCTGGCTGAGAAAGAGCTGGGTCCGGTCGAAGCGGGGGTGGTTGAAGAAAGTCTCCGGATCGTTCTCCTCGACAATCTCGCCGGCATCCATGAAGACCACCCGGTCAGCCACCGTCCGGGCAAAACCCATCTCGTGGGTGACACAGAGCATGGTCATCCCCGAGTTGGCCAGGTCGACCATCACATCAAGCACCTCCTTGATCATCTCCGGATCGAGGGCGGAGGTCGGCTCGTCGAAGAGCATCACCTTGGGGTTCATGCAGAGACAGCGGGCGATGGCCACCCGTTGCTGCTGGCCGCCCGAACACTGGCCTGGATATTTGTCGGCCAGTTCAGGGATCTTCACCCGTTCCAGATACTGGAAGGCGAGCTTGCGTGCGGCATGCAGGGGCATCTTGCGGATCCACACCGGCGAGAGGGTGAGGTTCTCGAGAACGGTCATATGGGGAAAGAGGTTGAAGTTCTGGAAGAGCATCCCCACCTCGCGGCGCACCTGGTCGATCCGTTTGACATCGTTGCTCAATTCGATCCCGTCAACGGTAATCCGCCCCTTCTGGTGGATCTCCAGGCGGTTGATGCAGCGGATCAAAGTGGACTTGCCCGAGCCGGAAGGGCCGCAGATCACCAGCTTTTCCCCTCTGGCCACCTGCAGATTGATATCTTTCAACACGTGGAAATCGCCAAACCACTTGTTGACTCCGACAATGTCGATAATCGGTTCACCGCCGGCTGCACTGTTCATACTCCCACCCTTTCGTAAAAGTCTCGGAATCCGGCACCTGGACAAACCATGCCGATCCCGCTCCTATTGATAACTGGTATGGTATTTTTTCTCCAGATAGACACTGTACCGGGAGATGGCAAAGCAGAAAACCCAGAAGACCAGGCCGGCAAAAAGATAGGCCTCCCTGGTGAAGCCGAGCCACTGAACATCGGCCATCGCCGCCTTGGCGATACCGAGCAGATCAAGGAGGCCGATCACCGCCACCAGGGTGGTGTCTTTAAGCAGCGAGAGAAAGTTGTTGGCCAGCCCGGGAATCACCAGCCGCAGGGCCTGGGGGAGGATTATCAGCCCCATCATCTTCCAGTAGGTCCAGCCAAGGGCCTCGGCGGCCTCGTATTGCCCGCGCGGGATCGCCTGCAGGCCGCCGCGGATCACCTCGGCCATATAGGCGGCGTAGAAGAAGGCGATCCCCACCAGGGCGCGCAGCAGCTTGTCGAAATTGACATTTTCCGGAAGGAGGAGGGGAAACATCACCGAGGCCATGAAGAGAACGCTGACCAGCGGCACGCCGCGAACGAACTCGATAAAACTGACGCAGAGGGTGTTGATCACCGGCAGCTGCGAGCGGCGGCCAAGGGCAAGCAGCACCCCGATGGGCAGGGCAGTGAGCATGCCGCAGCCGGCCACCACCAGGGTGAGGGAGAGTCCGCCCCAGAAGTGGGTCTCCACCAGGGGCAGGGAAAAGGCCCCGCCCAGCAAGGCGAGCCAGGCGATGAGTGGGTAGAGGGTGGCGAGAAGGAACCAGCGCCAGGCGGTCACCCCGAGCCGTCTGGTGAAGAGCAGCAGGGCCAGGAGGAGGGCGACAAAGAGGCTGATGGGAACCATCGCCTCACCGGCAAAGAACAGCTTGAGGAAGAGGCCGGCGGCGAGGGCACCGAGAAAACAGCTGGCCAGAGCGGGCAGGAGAAAAGTTCCCCCACCGGCGAACTCGGCAACCCGCTGGGAGAGCCAGACAAGGAGAACGGGGAGAAAGAGCAGCACCAGCGCCACCCCGGCCGGTACCGCCCCGTAGAGGAAGAGAACAGCAAACACCGTCACCAGGGCCAGAAGCAACTGCCGACCAAGGGACCGAAAGAGCAATGGCGCCAGGAGGGGAAACAGGTTGGCGGCGAGGAGGAGGAAAGTGAAGTCGACACGCCAGCGCTCCGCTTCCGGGTAGAAGCCGTAGATAAAGACCCCCAGCCGCACCTTGATGAAGACCCAGCAGGCCCCGGACTTCACCCCGGGGAGGCCGGCATCGCAGGCGCTGCGTGTGTCACCGAGCCAGTTGGCGGCAAAGACCGCCCAGTGGAGAACCGGTGGTACCGACCAGTAGAGCAGGGCCAGGCCGAGCAGGGTGAGGCAGCTGTTGCCCGGAGAGGAGAAGAGATTTCTCGCCAGCCAGCCACCGATCCCGGTTTCCAATATCGGGGCCGGCAGGGCCGGCTTTGCTTTCCATTCCTCCGCCATGCTCCCCACTCACAGGCCGCGCAGGGCGACTTTCTTGTTATACCAGTTCATCACCAGGGAGATCAGCAGGCTGATCAGCAGATAGACTGCCATGGTGATGGCGATGATCTCCACCGCCTGGCCGGACTGGTTGAGAGCGGTACCGGCAAAGACATGAACCAGATCGGGGTAGCCGATCACCACCGCCAGGGAGGAGTTTTTCACCAGGGTGAGGTACTGGCTGATCAGCGGCGGGGTGACCACCCGCATCGCCTGGGGAATCACCACCAGCCGGTAGGTCATCCAGGGGCGGTGGCCGAGGGCGTGGGCCGCCTCGAGCTGCCCCTTGTCCACCGCCATGATCCCGGAGCGGACATATTCGCCGATAAAGGTGGCGGTGTAGAGGCTGAGGGCCAGCCACAGGGCGAGCAATTCGGGAAGGACGGTGATGCCACCGGCAAAGTTGAAGCCGCTCAGCCTGGGCACCTCCCAGCTGAGGGGCGAGCCGGTGAGGAGGAAAACCGCCGGAGGCAGCACCAGAAGCAGCCCCAAGGAGACCCAGTATGCCGGAAAGCGCTGGCCGGTGCGCTGCTGATGCCGGCGGCTCCAGAATATCAGGGCAAGGCAGAGAAGAACGACCAGCAGCAGGGTCAGGGCGGTGGCGGTAAAACCTTCCGCCGGCAGCGGTCTGGGCAGCAGCAGGCCACGGTTACAGAGAAAGAGCAGGCCGTTCAGCTGCAGGGCCTGGCGTGGCCCCGGCAAGGGAGTCAGAATCGCCAGGTACCAGAAGAGAATCTGGAGAAGCAGCGGGATGTTGCGGATGATCTCGGTGTAGGCGGCGGCCATCCTCGACACCAGCCAGTTGGGCGAGAGGCGGACCACCCCAAGGAAGAAACCGAGGATGGTGGCGGCGATAATCCCCAGGACGGAAACCAGCAGGGTGTTGAGAATCCCCACCAGCAGGGCATCGGCATAGGTGCTTTTGCTGGAGTAGGCGATGAGCGACTGGCTGACGTCAAAACCCGCCGGCTGGCTGAGGAAACCGAAGCCGGTGGTGATTCCGGCCCGGCTGAGGTTCTGGTAGGCGTTATAGCTGAAGTAGGCGGCAGCCCCGACCAGCAGCAGCAGCACCACCACCTGGGCGATGACGGCCCGGACCCGGGCGTCGTTGAAGAGACTGCCCCGCTCTGTTCCGGCCGGGGCACCTCTCGCCTCTTTGCCTCTACCGCTCTGCATCGGACCGGATCAACCGGAACAGGGCCACCGCCGGTAGCAAGAGCGCCGGCACACCGACACTACCGCCACCGGCGGGCAAGCCGCTGCCCGGAGGAGGTCTTTCCAGAACACCTCTCGTGCCATTAAGCCAACCTGACTAGCGAACGGGAGGAGCATACATCAGGCCACCGTCAGTCCACAGGGCATTCACCCCACGGGCGAGGCCGATGGCGGTGTCGGGACCGACATTGCGGTTGTACATCTCTGCGTAGTTGCCGACATGCTTGACGATCCGGTAGGCCCAGTCGGCAGTCAGGCCCATGAACTGGCCCATGTCTTCGGAGGTGCCGAGAAAGCGCTGCACCGAGGGGTTGGCGGAGTTGCGCATCTCATCGACGTTGGCCGAGGTGATGCCCAGCTCTTCGGCGGTGATCAGGGCAAAAAGGGTCCAGCGGACGATATCGCTCCACTGCTGGTCACCCTGGCGGACGGCCGGGCCGAGGGGTTCCTTGGAGATGATCTCCGGCAGAATGGTGTGGTCTTTGGGGTTGGCGAGAATGGCCCGGCGGGCGGCCAGGGCGGAAGCATCGGTGGTGTAGACGTCACAGCGGCCGCTGTCGTAGATCACCGTCGCCTCGTCGGCGCTCTCGTAGACCACCGGTTTGAAGGTCATCCCCTTGCTGGCGAAGTAGTCGGAAAGGTTCAGTTCGGTGGTGGTCCCGGACTGGGTGCAGATACTGGCGCCGTCCAGTTCGAGGGCACTCTTCACCCCGAGCTTGTTGTGGACGAGAAAACCCTGGCCGTCATAAAAGAGGGTGCCGACAAACTCCAGGCCGAGTTTGGTGTCACGCGAGTAGGTCCAGGTGGTGTTGCGGGCGAGGATATCGATCTCACCGGACTGCAGGGCGGTGAAGGCCTCCTTGAAGGCCACCGGGGTGAAACGGGCCTTTTCCGGGTCGTCAAAGATCGCTGCCGCCACTGCCCGGGCGAAATCGACATCCATCCCGGCCCACACCCCCTTGGCGTCCGGGGCCGAGAAGCCGATCACCTTGCCGGAGACGCCGGCGTTAACGTAGCCCTTCTCCTTCACTGCATCGAGGGTGGCGGCAAAAAGGTTGCCGGCGGCAAGAATGCCAACCACCGCCGAGGCGACTGCTGCGCGTACTGTTTGCTTGGCTTGCATGGAAACTCTCCTTGGTTATACAGTTAGTTGTGAGGGGTACCGGTAGTAATCGCTACCCGTTGCCACCTGCTTGCCCGACATCTCCGCCCCATCTTCAGGCCAAGGCGGCCGAGCGGATGGTCGCAGGGGGCGGCAAGGGGGCCATCCCCAACCCTGGAGGGGAGTAACTCTCCCTACCCCGGGACTGGCTCCCCACTATACCGATGGCAAGCCCGAAAAGCAACCTCGCCACCGGCTGTCGGCCAAGGAAAAGTCACTTGGGGTAGGCGGCCCTGCTGCTCCCGGGGTGCTCCAGGCAATTCAGGGCGTCCGGATGGCCAGCAGGAAGTCGCGCCAGATCGGCGCCGCCGCGCCACCACCGCTCTCGCTGTCGCCCAGGGGCTGGTTCTGGTCGTTGCCGACCCAGACCCCGACGGTGTGGCGCTGGTCATAGCCGATAAACCAGGCGTCGCGGTTGTCGTCACTGGTGCCGGTCTTGCCGCCCCGGACGCCCGGGACATCGGCCACTACCCGGCCGGTGCCGCCACTGACCACACCGGCAAGCATCCCTTGCATGCCGCGCAGTACCGCCTGGTCGAGCACCTTTTCGCCACCGCTTTGCCGGCCCGGCTGGAGGGTCTGCCCTTCAGCGGTGACCAGCCGGTCGATCAGGACCGGTGGCCGGTACCGTCCATCGCCGGCAAAGATGGTGTAGGCGGCGGCCATTTCCAGCAGGCTGACGTCGGCCGAGCCGAGGGCCAGGGAGAGATCGGGGGGCAGGGTGCCGCTGAAACCGGCCCGCCGGGCCAGCTGGTGCACCTCGCGGTAGCCGACCTGCTGGAGCAGACGGACGGTCGCCCCATTCAGCGAGTGGGCCAGGGCCTCGGCAAGGGTGGTCGAACCGTGGTAGCGGTTGCCATAGTTTTTCGGCCGCCAGACCTTGCCGCCCCGACCGGTGATGGTGATCGGGCTGTCGTCGATGGCCGACTGCGGCTGCCAGCCAATCTGCAGAGCGGTGGCGTAGACAAAGGGTTTGAAGGTGGAGCCGGCCGGCCGGCGCGCTTGGGAGGCCCGGTCGAAGGGGGTTTTGGCAAAAGAGGTGCCGCCGCTCATCGCCCGAACCCTGGCGCTGGCCGTTTCGATGCATACCAGGGCCGCCTCCGGCGTCGCCTTTACCCCGCCGCGCACGCTCTGCCGGCCAAGGCTGGCCTGGACGCCCCGGCGGACGGCCGCCCCCGCCTGCTGCTGGGCCAACGGGTCGAGATGGCTGTAGATGCTCGCCCCGGCGCTCTGCAGCGGCCGGTTGAGCATCGCCCGGGCCTCTCTTTTCACCGCCGCCAGATAGTAGCCGTAGTCGTCCACCGTGGCCGTCCCCCGGCTGTTCAGGCGGATCTTTTCAGCAAAGGCCCGCTGGGCCGCCTGGGGGGTGATGTGGCCATCGGCGGCCATCCGGTTGAGGACGTACTTCTGCCGCTCCACCGCCCGGTCGAGGTGGGAGAAGAGGGCGTAGCGGCTCGGTGCCTGGGGCAGGCCGGCGAGGAGGGCCGCTTCGGCCAGGGTGAGACTGGCGGCGCTCTTGCCGAAATAGACCTGGGACGCCGCCTCCACCCCATATGTTCCCTCGCCGAGATAGATCTCGTTGAGGTAGATGTAGAGGATCTCCTCCTTGCTGAGCAGGCGGTCGATCCGGTAGGCGAGGATCGCCTCCTTGAATTTGCGCAGATAGCTCTTCTCCGGAGAGAGGAGGAGGGCTTTGGCCACCTGCTGGGTGATGGTCGACCCCCCCTGGCTTTTCGCCCCGTCGCGGAAATTGTTCACTGCCGCCCGCAGCACCGAGAGGAGGTCGAGGCCCGGGTGCTCGAAGAAGCGGCCATCCTCGGCGGCGATAAAGGCCTGGGGCAGATGTGCCGCCATCCCCTTGAGCGGTACCACCCGGCGGTGCTCCTGAAAGATCCGTTCCACCACCTGGCCATGGCGGTCATAGATATAGCTCGCCTGGGGAGGCTGGTAGCGGGCGACACTGCGCAGATCGGGAATGCCCAGGCTGAGATAAAAGGTGAGCAGTCCGCCGAGAAAGGCGGTCTGCAGCAGGCAGACGAGGATGAGAAAGAGGGCGATATGCCTCTCGCCGTAGACCCGGCGGCGGACCCGGACCGGGCCGGTTGTTGCTGGTTTAGGGGATGGCACTGTGCGAACACTCGTGGTAAGATTGGCACCTTGTCCGGCAGCAGGTGCGACAGGGTGAGCTGCCGCACTGTACCATCTGACCGCCACCACGCAACTGGAAAGACCGAAGCGATGACAAAAATCCGCATCCTCCCGGAACAACTGGCCAACCAGATCGCCGCCGGCGAAGTAGTCGAGCGGCCGGCCTCGGTGGTCAAGGAGCTGCTGGAAAACAGCCTCGACGCCGGCGCCGACCGCATTGAGATCGATATCGAGGGGGGAGGGACCCGGCTGATCCGGGTGATCGACAACGGCTGCGGTATGGACGAGGACGATCTGCTGCTCAGCCTGGAGCGACACGGTACCTCAAAAATCCATCTACAGGAGGATTTGCAGGCCATTGCCACTCTCGGTTTCCGCGGCGAGGCACTCCCCTCCATCGGCTCGGTGGCCGAACTGCTGATCAGTTCCCGACCGGCGGCAGCCCCCCTGGGCACTCGGGTCGAACTCCGCTACGGCAGACTGGTGAAGGTCCACGAGACCGGCTGTCCAGTGGGGACAACGGTGGAGGTCCGCCGGCTCTTTGCCAACACTCCGGCCCGGCGAAAATTTCTCCGCACCGCCAGAACCGAATTGGGCCACATCGAAGAGGTGGTGAAGAACGCCGCCCTCGCCACCCCGGAGATCGCCTTTCTCCTCCGGCTGGATGGGCGGGAGCTGTTCAACCTCACCGCCACTTCCCTTCTCGGCGAACGGCTGGCGGCGGTACTCCGCTACCCGGGGGAGTTCATCGAGGTGGGGGTCAAGGAGGGACGGCGCCTCCCCCGGGTGTACGGTCTTCTTCTCCCCCCGGAAGAGCCGCGCGCCGGCCCGGCCGGTCTGCGGCTGCTGGTCAACGGGCGGACGGTCCGCGACCGGATGCTCAGCCATGCGGTGATGGAGGGGATGCGCAGTTTTCTCCTCAAGGGACGGGGTCCGGCCGGCCTGATCCATCTCCATCTGCCGCCGGCCGAAGTCGATGTCAACGTCCACCCGGCCAAACACGAGGTGCGCTTCCGCCAGGCCCGGGACATGCACAGCCTGCTCAGCGGCGCGGTGGCCCAGGCGATGGTTGCCTACCAGAGCCGCGTGCGGGCACGCATCTTCGGGCCGGATCGGCGGAATCCGGCCACCCCGATTCCCGCCGAGCAATCCTACCCCCTGGCCGATCAGCCAAGAGGAGTGGAACTTGCCGATGCCGAGCCAACCCGGCCCTACCAGGGCGCGGAAATCCCGACACCACCACCGCCCGCCCGGCCCCGTCCCCTGCCGCTGGCGGCACTGCCGATACGAGCAACAGCAGGGAAAGAGGAAGGCGGAGGTGGCACCGGCACAGCGGCCTCGACCGGCACTGAAACGGCAACCGGCAATCCGGCAGGCGATACCGGGGCCACCGCCATGGCAGCAGCCGGCATGACCACCTCCCTGGGTGCAGCCACCTTGGGCACAGCTGTTCCGGGCACATACCCCCAGGACACAACCAACGGGGACAGAACTAACGCGGATACAGCCAACGCGGATACAGCCAACGCAGACACAACCGACGCGGACACAACCACTCCGAAGAGCGGCAGCCGACCGACCCTGCTGCCCATCGGGGTGCTGCACAATCTCTACATCCTCTGCCAGAGCGAGACCGGCCTGGTGGTGATCGACCAGCACGCCGCCCACGAACGGCTGCTCTTTGAGAAACTGCGCCGACAGTACCTGGGGGGCTCCATCCCCCGCCAGAACCTGCTCTTTCCGGAAAGTGTCGAACTGAGCCCCTTTCAGTGCCGACTGGTGGAAGAGCACCGCGAAGAGTTGGCGCGGATGGGCTTTTCCTGCCGCGAGTTCGGCGGCAACACCTACCTCATCGCCGCAGTGCCGGCCCTGGCCGGTCGGATCGCCCCCGGGGAGATCTTCCTCGACCTGCTCGAACGTTTCGGCAGCGAACGGGAGCGGCCCGGTGAGGACCGGATCGACGGCATCCTCGCCCAGATGGCCTGCAAGGCGGCGGTGAAGGGGGGGACCAGCCTCGACCAGCGAGAAATCGAGCAGCTGCTTGAGCAGATGGCGGCGGCCGATCTCTTCTCCCATTGCCCCCATGGCCGACCGGTGGTCCGCCAGTTCAGCCTCGAGGAGGTGCAGAGATGGTTCCACCGCAGCTGACCGGCGGCATCCCAGCCACCCTCCTCCGCCTCCTCCGCCTCCTCCAACTCCTCCTGCTTCTCCTCCTCTTCGGGCAGCTGGCGGGCTGCGCCCGGCCACCGCTGACCAGGGTGATGGAGGTGACCGCCTACTGCGGCTGCGGCAGTTGCTGCAACTGGCAACGGGGAAGCTGGTACTGGCTCTACCTCGACTTCTGGAACCGCACCATCGCCAGCGGCCCCCGGGCCGGTGCCCCCTACAGTGGCCTCACCGCCAGCGGCACCTTCCCCCGACAGGTCCAGCCGGGCCTTCTCTCCCTCGATTCCCTGCGTCGGCCGTGGCTCATCCCCCCCCGCCTGCTTTTCTTTCCCTGGTTCTTTCTCCCCGAAGATGGTACCATCGCCGCCGACACCGACTACTACCCCTTCGGTACCCGGATGCTGGTGCCCGGCTATGGCTGGGGGGTGGTGGAGGACCGGGGCAGTGCGATCAAGGGACCGACCCGGCTTGATCTCTATTTCCGTTCCCACACCAGGGCCCTGGAGTGGGGGCGGCAGAAACTGCCGGTGGAAATCTGGCCGCCGCGCTGAGCGGTCCCTGCGGCTCTCTACCCACTATCCCTTGAAGCCACCATGCCAAAACTGATCTTTCGCATCTTTCTTCCCTTTGCCGCCGGCTATTTCCTCTCCTACCTGTACCGGGCGGTGAACGCGGTAATCGCCGGCGACCTGCTCACCGACCTCGCCGTCGGCCCCTCCGCCCTGGGGATGCTCACCGCCGTCTACTTCATCACCTTCGCCGCCTTTCAACTCCCTTTGGGGGTCCTTCTCGACCGCTTCGGCCCCCGCCGGGTGGAGGCCGCCCTGCTCCTCTTTGCCAGCCTCGGCGCCCTCCTCTTTGCCCGGGCGGAGACCCTTACCGGCCTGGTGGTCGGTCGGGCCGGCATCGGTTTCGGGGTATCCGCCTGTCTGATGGCCGCCTTCAAGGCCTATACCCTTTGGTTTCCCCGGGAAAAACTACCCCTGATCTACGGCCTGCAGATGGCCGCCGGCGGCCTGGGGGCCCTGGCGGCCACCGCCCCGGTGGAGATGGCCCTGCTCCATACCGACTGGCGGGGGGTCTTTACCGTTCTGGCCGTGGTCACCTTCCTGGCGGCACTGCTCATCTTTTTTCTCGTCCCGGAAAAACCGGGCAGCGGCAGCGGCGAAAGCCTGGCCGAGCAGTTCGGCGGTATCCGCCAGGTCTTCACCAGTCGGGTGTTCTGGCGGCTGGCCCCCCTCACCACCGCCTCGCAGATGACCTTCATGGCCATCCAGGGGCTGTGGGCCGGACCCTGGTTGAGTGCAGTCGGCGGTCTCGACCGGGCCGGGGTGGCGGCGCTCCTTTTCTGGGTGGCGGCGGCGATGGTTGCCGGCTTTATCGGTCTCGGCAGCCTGATCAGCCTGCTGCAGCGGCGGGGAATCGCCGTCGGCCATTTCGCGGTGGGCGCCATGGCCCTTTTCCTTTTCACCCAGCTGCTCCTCTTCTTCGGCCCCTGGCCCGGTGCCCTCCCCCTCTGGCTGGCCTTCGGCTTTTTCGGCACCGCCGGGATCATCGCCTACTCCGCCCTGACCCTCACCTTCCCCCTCCAACTGTCCGGCCGGGTCAACACCGCCCTCAACCTCCTCGTCTTCATTGCCGCCTTCTGCGGCCAGTGGCTGATCGGGGTGATCATCGATGTCGCCGGCAGTGGACCGGACGGGGGGCTGCCTGCCGGCGGTTTCCGGGCCGGGTTCGCCCTGGTGGCCACCCTCCAAGCCGGCGGCCTCCTCTTCTATCTGTGGGGCAGCCGCATACTCCCACCCGGGCCCACAACCGGACCACTCTCCACAGAGCAGACAGACAGGGAACCGAGATGAACCAGCCGACAAGTGAGGCAATAGCCATCATCGGCGGCGGGCTGGCCGGTTGCGAGGCCGCCTGGCAGTTGCTCCGCCGCGGCTGGCGGGTGCGCCTTTTCGAGATGAAGCCGGGGCAGTACAGCCCCGCCCACCACTCCCCACAGCTGGCCGAACTGGTCTGCTCCAACTCCTTCCGGGCCAACGGCCTCGGCTCGGCGGTGGGGCTCTTGAAGGAAGAGATGCGCCGCTGCCAGTCACTCCTCATGGCGGTGGCCGACGAGACCGCGGTACCGGCCGGCAAGGCCCTGGCCGTCGACCGCGAGCAGTTTGCCGCCCGGGTCACCGCCTCCCTCATTGACCATCCAGGTCTTGAACTGATCCGCCAGGAGGTGCGGGCGATACCGCCCCCCGGCAGCCTGCCCACCATCCTCGCCACCGGCCCCCTCACCACCGCCCATCTGGCCGACGCCCTGGCCGAACTCACCGGCCGGGAACGGCTCGCCTTCTACGACGCCATCGCCCCGATCGTCTATACCGACTCGCTGGACATGGCGCTGGTCTACCGCAAGTCACGCTACGATGACGGTCCCGGCGACTACCTCAACTGCCCGCTGGACCGGGAGCAGTACCACCGCTTCATCGAAGCCCTGGCGGCCGGGCGCTGCATGCCGCTGAAGCCCTTTGAAGAGGCGAAATACTTTGAAGGCTGTCTGCCGGTGGAGGTCCTCTGCGGCCGCGGTGAGGAAACCCTGCGCTTCGGGCCGATGAAACCGGTGGGGCTGGCCGACCCGAAAAGCGGCCGCGAGCCGCATGCGGTGGTCCAACTGCGCTTTGAAAACCGACAGGAAAGCACCTGCAACATGGTCGGCTTTCAGACCAAACTGACCTACCCGGAGCAGCAGCGGATCTTCCGGATGATCCCGGGGATGGAGCGGGCCGAGTTTGCCCGCCTCGGTTCGATCCACCGCAACACCTTCGTCCTCGCCCCGGAACTCCTCACCCCGACCCTGCAGTTCCGGACCCGCCCCGACCTCCTCCTGGCCGGCCAGCTTTCCGGGGTGGAAGGGTACGTCGAATCGGCCGCCATGGGTCTTTTGGCCGGGATCAATGCCGCCCGACTGGCCGGCGGTGCCGAAGTGGTGGTGCCGCCGGCAACAACCGCTCTCGGCGCGCTGGTTCGCCACCTCACCGACAGCGATCCCCACAGCTTCCAGCCCTCCAACATCAACTTTGGCCTCTTCCCCCCCTGGACCAGAAAGGTACAGAAAAAATTCCGCGGCGAAGAGCGGGCCAAGATAGCCCTCGCCGCCCTGAGCACCTGGCAGGCGGAGTTGGCGGAACCCTTTTCTTCTCTCCCGGGATGTGTGCAATGACGGTCGAGTAGACCGGTTTCCTTGAAAAGAAATGGGATTGCTCCCTCATCTGCCCCGTCGTTCCAAACAATTTGATGAGAATCTTGCAAACTTCGTTGGCGAATCTCCAGATTCTCTTGCTGTAGTCCCAGCTTGCTTTGTCGATTTCAAGCCAGCACGTATTTGGTCGACAACCATCTGAATACTTCTCTTGAACATAGATTATCACTGGCTTGGCATCCCCTAGGAGCCATATATCCAGGACAAAAGCGATGTCGCCAGGTCAATCGGTTGCGCCGCTGTGGAAATCCATCCAGAGAACTCTCAGAACTCAAGAGTTTTGTCTAGACATGGAGCATGTGATCTCCGCAGAGCATATCCTGACTATTTTTTTATTTCAGTGACAAAAACTTTGAAACAATTTTTTAAACACAAAATATTTTTTGATATTTATAACAGTATCTTAGAGGAATAAATGAAAAAATAACGTATCATAAAAAAGAATTGCAAAAGCAAATATTATAATGTAATAAGTTTATGACATAATAACATTGTACTAGTGAGGTAAAAAATGATTAATCAAAAAAATAGACATATCCCACTCTATTACCAGGTAGAAACGAACCTTCGCCATAGGATCAATTCGACAG
>JAABSV010000106.1 GCA_011390165.1 Desulfobulbaceae bacterium | reverse complement strand
ACGGCAATGAGGCCGATAGACAGCATCTTCGGCTGTTCTTCGCCCTCTGTATATAGGGTATCAAAGGCATCCTTGAGTCAGGTGAAAAACTGGTCACCGCAGTTGAAACCCTGAGTGGTTGCCGCAGAACAACATAGGGACAGCAACTGACAAACAACCATTTATCCGGGTTCCCATGAGCGACACCGCAAAACCCCAGAAAATCGAAGCGGCACATACCCGACCGGCGGCAACAGTTATCGCCGAGCTGCATACCAGCCAGGCTGGTCTGGACACGGAGGAAGCCGGCAAGCGGCTGGCATCTTTTGGCCCGAACAAATTGCCAGAGCCGCCCAAGGAAGGGCTTCTGCGCCGATTTTTCAAACATTTCCATGATACACTGATTTACATTCTTCTCGCCGCCGGAACACTTACCGCTTTCTTGGGGCACTGGGTCGACACCGGTGTCATCCTCGGGGTGGTACTGATCAACGCCATCATCGGCTTTATCCAGGAGGGCAAGGCGGAACAGGCCCTGGAAGGTCTGCGCCGGATGATGTCCCTGCGCGCCCACACCAGACGGGACGGGGAATGGCAAGAGATCGACGCCAAACAGCTGGTTCCCGGTGACATTGTCCGACTGCGTTCCGGCGACCGGGTTCCCGCCGATCTTCGTATTGTTGAAGCCAATTCCCTGCGTATCGAGGAATCTGCCCTGACCGGAGAATCAGAGCCGACAGGGAAAACGGTCGAGCCGACTGCCGCCGATGCCGGTATCGGCGATCGTTTCTGCATGGCCTTCTCCGGCACCATGGTCGCCACCGGCCGGGGCACCGGGGTGGTGGTTGCCACCGGACCGGAAACCGAGCTCGGCAAGATCAACCGGATGATCGCCGAAGTGCAGACCCTGGCAACCCCGTTGACCCGGCAGATGGCCCAGTTCGGCCGGACCTTGTCGGTGGTGGTTGTCGTCATGGCGGTACTGATGTTTTTCGCTGGTTGGGCGTTGCACGATTTCACTCTCGACGAGCTCTTTCTCGCCTCAATCGGCTTTGCCGTAGCCGCCATCCCGGAAGGTCTGCCGGCGATCCTGTCCATAACCCTGGCGATCGGTGTGCAGCGGATGGCCCGCCGCAACGCCATAACCCGCAAGCTCAACGCCGTGGAAACCCTCGGCTCGGTCACCGTGATATGTTCCGACAAAACCGGCACGCTGACTCGCAACGAGATGACCGCAGTTGAACTGATCACTGCCGCCGGCCCATACCAGGTGGAAGGCACCGGCTACGCCCCAGAGGGTGGCATACTGCGGCAAGGCCAGCCGGCTTCGCTTGCCGATCATGCCGATCTTGTGCCCCTGGTGGAGGTTTTTGCCCTGTGCAATGACGCCATCCTCGTCGAGGACAATGGGCACTGGCGGGTCACCGGCGAACCAACGGAGGGGGCCCTGCGCACCCTGGCCGCCAAGGCGGGGTTTTCCGAGCAGCAGTACCAGCGTCTGGCGGCCATCCCTTTTGAATCAGAGAACAAGTTCATGGCTACCCTGCATCGCGGCGCAGATGGGGCGGGACGGATACTGCTCAAGGGCGCTCCCGACCGTTTGCTGGACCGCTGTGGCTGGCAGCTGGCCGCCGATCAGTCGCGGCAGGCCCTGGAGCGGTCCTTCTGGGAGGAGCAGATCGAGGTTCTTGGCGCCAAGGGCCTGCGCGTCCTTGCCGCCGCCTTTCGCCAGAGTAAAGAAGGGCAAGACTCCCTCAGTCTGGATGATACTGCCAACGACATGATCTTCGCCGGCCTGGTGGGCATCATCGATCCGCCTCGCCCCGAGGCGATTGCCGCCATCAAGACCTGCCGCAAGGCTGGTATCCGGGTGATCATGATCACCGGCGACCACGCCAGTACCGCCAGCGCCATCGGCCGGGATATGGGCATAGGCGACGGCCGTCAGGCTTTGACCGGTGACGCCATCGAATCGGCCAGTGACGAAGAACTGCAGGATCTGGTCAATAGCAGCGATATTTTTGCCCGCACATCCCCCAGCCACAAACTCCGCTTGGTGCAGGCGCTGCAGGCCAGGCAAGAGGTGGTCGCCATGACCGGCGACGGGGTCAACGACGCGCCGGCCCTGAAACGGGCCGATGTCGGCATCGCCATGGGGATCAAGGGGACCGAGGCGACCAAGGGTGCCGCTGATATCATCCTGAGCGATGACAATTTTTCTTCCATTGAACAGGCGGTCGAAGAGGGCCGGACGATTTACGATAATCTGCGCAAGGCGATTCTTTTCATTCTGCCGACCAACGGCGCTGAAGGGCTGGTGGTGCTGGTGGCGGTGGTCTTTGGTTTCGTGCTGCCCCTGACCCCGGTACAAATCCTCTGGGTGAACATGATCACCGCGGTCACCCTGGCCCTGGCCCTGGCCTTTGAGCCGGCGGAACCCGGCCTGATGTCCAGGCCGCCACGCAAAGCCGGCGCGGCGATACTCGATGGCCGGTTCCTCTGGCGCATCGCCTTTGTCTCCGGCATGATCGGCCTGGCGACCATCGCCGTCTTTCTCGTTGAACGGCGGCTGGGCATGGAGTTGGCGCT
>JAABSV010000105.1 GCA_011390165.1 Desulfobulbaceae bacterium | reverse complement strand
CTCGTCCAGTTCGGCAAAGTCTAGGCCACCGGCAGTGCTGATCGCCTCGGCCAGCGGCCGGGTGGCGAGCAGCGGCAGGGGCAGTCGCTTGATGGCCGCGGCGAGCAGTTCCGGGCTGGCCAGGGTGGCCGGGGGGAGAAATTGGCGCAGCAAGCCTGCCCGGGCCCCCTTGATGCCGACGGTTCTGGCCAGGTGGGAGGCGAGGGACCGGCCGCCGCGCGGGGTGGCCAGCCGCGCCACCAGCTTGCCGAGAGAGCGGTCCGGGGCGAGGTCGAGGCTGATCTCCGCCTGCCGGTGGTCGGCCAGGGCGGCCCGCAGCAGCGGACCGGCGGCATAGGCCAGCCCGCCCTCGATGCCGTAGGCGGTGATGACCAGTTCGCCCCGACGGGAGAAACTGCGGCCGTCGGCGAGGGTGCAGGAAAGGACGACGTTTTTCAGCGGTTCGCCCTGGTGACGCTGGCGAAAGTGTTCGCTGAAGGGGAGGGTGAAGCCGCAGTTGGCCGGCTCGAGGGGGGCGGATGCCACCCCTCTTGCCTGGAAGAGGGGCAGCCAGGCGCCGGTGGCACCGAGCTGTGGCCAGCTGCCGCCACCGAGGGCGAAGATGGTGGTGTCGGCGGCAACGGACAGGCGGCCGTCCGGGCCGGTGAAGAGCAGTCTGTCATCCTGGTCCCAGCCGCACCAGCGGTGGCGGAGATGCCAGCGCAAACCCATTTTGTGCAGCCTGTGCAGCCAGGCGGTGAGGAGGGGTTCACTGCCCATCCCCTCGGCAAAAACCCGGCCGGTGCTGCCGACAAAGGTGCTGATACCAAGCCCCGCCGCCCAGGCCCGGAGCTGCTCGGGGCCGAAGTCGGTGAGTGCCGCCTGCAGCTCCTGCCGCCGCTCCGGATAGTTGCCGAGAAAGGCCGGCAGCGGTTCGGCCCGGGTGAGATTGAGGCCGCTCTGCCCGGCCACCAGCAGCTTCCGGGCCGGTGCCGGCATCGCCTCGAAGAGATCGACGTCGACTCCGCCGGCGAGGAGGACCTCCGCCGCCATCAGCCCGGCCGGACCGCCGCCGACCACCACCGCCTGGCAGTGTTGCGGCACGTCGCGGGTCTCCCGGTTCAGCGCTCGGCCAGGGGGACGAAGGGGCGGGCGGTCTTGCCGGTGTAGATCTGCCGGGGCCGGGAAATGCGCAGATTGTGTTCGTGCATCTCCTGCCAGTTGGCGATCCAGCCGGGCATCCGGCCGATCGCGAACATCACCGTGTACATGTTCAGGGGTATGCCGATGGCCCGGAGCAGCAGACCGCTGTAAAAATCGACGTTGGGGTAGAGGTTTCGCGAGATGAAGTACTCGTCCTTTAAGGTCACCTCCTCCAGCTGCATGGCGATGTGCAGCAGGTCGTCGTCCAGATTCAGGGCCCTGAGCAGGCCGTCCACCTGTTTTTTCAGGATGATCGAGCGGGGATCGAAGTTCTTGTAGACCCGGTGGCCGAAGCCCATCAGCTTGAACGAATCATCCTTGTCCTTGGCCCGGTCGATGTAATACTGGGCCGGTCGGCCGGATTTGTGGATATCCTCGAGCATGGCGATCACCCCGGCATTGGCCCCGCCGTGCAGGGGACCCCAGAGGGCGCAGACCCCGGCGGCCACCGAACTGAACAGGTTCGCCCGGGCGCTGCCGACCACCCGGACGGTGGAGGTGGAGCAGTTCTGCTCGTGGTCGGCGTGGAGGATCAAGAAGAGGTTGAGGGCTCGATCGACAATCGGCGAAACCTCGTACTCCTGGTAGGGGTCGGAGAACATCATATGGAGAAAATTTCCACAGTAGGTGAGGTTGGGGTTGGGGTGGTTGATCGGTTTGCCAGCGGCCATCCGGTAGGCGAAGGCGGCAATGGTGCGCACCTTGGAGAGGAGCAGTGAGGCGGTCCGGTCAAACTCGTCACCGGTGGTGGGGACATCGAGGACCTCGGGATGGAAGCAGGAGACCAGGTTGAGCATGGCGGAAAGGATGGCCATGGGCGGGGCCGAGGTGGGGAATCCGGAGAAATGGTGCTCCAGATTGGTGTGGATCGGCGCGTGTTCCTTCAGTCTGGCGGAGAAATTCTTCAGCTCTTCCGGAGTGGGGAGTTCGCCATAGAGGATCAGGAAGGCGGTCTCCACGAAGGTGGCCCTGGTGGCGATTTCCTCTATGGGGTAGCCCCGGTAACGCAGAATTCCCTTCGACCCTTCCACATAGGTGATGTCGGAGTAGCAGGAGCCGGTGTTGGCAAAACCGGGGTCCATGGTGATGTACCCCGTCTGGGCGCGGAGGTTCTGGATATCTATGCACCGTTCGTTTTCCGAACCGGTGAAGACGTCAAACTGGTAGCTCTTGCCGTCCAGATGCAGGGTGGCTTTGTCTTGCATTGATCAATCTCCCGTAAATGTGGTTGGGCGGGAAAGGGGTGCCGCCGGAGGCGCTTATGAGCAGGCCGGCGAAGCGGTAGCGGAAAGCTGTTCGTTTGGCCGGCCTTTCACTCATGGCCACCTTGAAAAATGGTATTTCCGCCCAATCTCTGCGTTGAAAGAAAAAAATTTGTCCTCGGAATATCAACTATATGCCTGCGGCAAAATGTTTTCTTTCGCCTTGATTTTGAACGGAAATTCGAA
>JAABSV010000104.1 GCA_011390165.1 Desulfobulbaceae bacterium | reverse complement strand
AAGGCGCAGAGGAGGCGACCATGGTCGAGGGAGTCGATTTTGTGAAAGAAATCCTCTCCCTGATCGACTCTGCCGCTGGTGTCGTCACCATGAATGGGCTGCGCTTCGCTGACGCCGGTATCGGCACCGTGGATCTGGATACGTTCCGCCTTGGTGGTGGTTTTGATACCGGTTCCGGAGAAGGTGGCGTGGTTCGTGCCTTCTTCTCCTCGTCCGGCCTGAACAGCCTCGAACCTCTTCCCTACGCCCTGCCCCAGGCGGTCAATTTCGATGCGCAGCTAACCAACATCCCGTCGTTACTCAAGCTCTTCCCCGACCCCGGGCAAGTGGCGTCGGGTGGTATGGATATGCTGAAGAGCCAGGTGATGATGAACGGCATGGAGGCCCTGGCGGCCAATGCCCTCACCTTCTCGCTGCTCGATTCCTTCGTCGCCTTCCCCGCTTCCCGCTTCAGCTTCGCCGGGTCGGCGACGGTCAACCCGGAAGCGCAGTTTTTCACCGTTGCCGACTTCAGCCTGGCACTCGAGAACGCCGATGACCTGCTGCGCATCGCCAGAGAGTACGGTGCCGATCCCGATGCTTTGAAGTTTCTTGTCACCCTCATCGCCCTCTCCGACCGTAAAGAGGAGAACGGTACTCTCGTTGACCGCCTGGAGGCGAGGATTGATCAGGACGGCAAGGTGTTCATCAATGCCAAGGATATAACCCCGCTGCTCTTACCGGACCAGCCCTAGCCGCCCGGCCCCGCCTGCCCCTGTCGCGTGGTGAGGGCAGGCGGGAGAAGCGCTGTCTGGTTGTTTGGTTTGTATCAGTTTCGCCATCACTTCCTGGAGCCGCTTGGTGAGATGCCGTTCGTACAGATGCCGTATCGGCTTCCTTGTCTTTCAAGCTCCTAACGATGCAAAAGATTGCCTGGCTGGAGGAGATTTTACTCTTGTCCAACCGCTGTGAAAGAGATAATCGTGCCATGATGGTGGGGAGTGGCTGGACACGTTGGAGAGGTATTGTGGAACCACCCGTTTCGGTCCCTCGAATTCCCGGGGAAAGTTGTCAGGGGGGTTCCCATCTTGTCCGTTGTCCAGAGTGGGGTAAAAATTCTCTCAGGAGGAAGGCCATGTCTACTTTCGTCAAATCTCTCATACTGTTGTTCGCCGGATTGCTACTGGGCGGGGTTACTGCTTCGAATCTTGTTGCCGCCGCGCCGGGGGATGCCCTGGCCAAGGATATCAACACCGCGCTGCGGACCGCGGAAAAGCACACCTTCTCCGGAAATTATGTCGACGCCGCCGCCATAGCGACCGAGGCGGCGGCCAAACTGGCCCAGCTTGAGGCCACCGACCCGGGCAACCGCAACCTCAAATCCCTGCTCAGCAAGCATTCCCAACTCCAGAAGAAGATCGACCGCAACAACCAACAGGCGAGTGGGGCCGCTGCCACCACCGCGCCCGCCCCGGTGGCCGCCAAGACCCCGGCCCCGCCGAAGCCACCGACTCCGCCGACTGCCGCCGTACCGGCAGCAGTCGCTACTCCGGTCGCCTCCGGCGGCGGGGAATTGGCTGGAGTGGCGGCCATCGCCGTCAACGGCATGGTCGGCCATCTTGACCGGGCAGAGACGACCATGCAGGCCGGCACCGGTGACCTGGGAAGGGGGAGTCTGAAACGGGCTGCCGACCGCTACCAGGAAATCGAAAAGAAACACGGTACCTTTCTTGGCCATCCACAGGTGGTGGCGGCAAAGGCCCGGCTCGACCAGTTGCTGGTGGCGGTGGATGAGGCCGCTGCCCGGCAGCAGGCTGGTAAGGAGGATGCCCAGGCGGCGGCGGTGGAGCAACGGCGGCTGGAGGAGGAGTGGTCGGCGGTCTTCCGTGGCTACACCACCCCGCGGGAAGAGAAGTATCTTGAGCTGAACCCACAGTATATCGACGAGGCCAAGGAGCGTCTGGCCGAATACCGCAACACTGTCTTTCCCCAGGGCGTCCCGCCGGGACTGGCCGATAATGTGAAAAGTGTCGAAGAGGCGATCAGCCGGGCCAGCGCCGGTGCCGCCGCCTCGGCCATCGACGAGGCGTGGCAGCCGCGGATCAAACCGTTGCTCAGTAGCAACGAGCCCACCTACCTCAGCCCCGGGGGGCCCGACTTCAGCCAGCCGGAACTGGTGGCCCGGATGGACCAGAACCTGGCCGCCGCCAAGGCCATGCTTGCCGAGTATGATCAGCAGTTTGCCGGCGGCCACCAGTCGCACTTCACCGGCCAGGATATCGACAGGCTGCGTGAGGCGGTGGCCGGCTATGAGGAAGGGCGGCAGTCCAGGGCAGTGGCGGCGCTGACAGCCCTCAGCGAAGAGGTGGCCCGCGGTCAGCAGCTCCACGCTCGCAACGAGGGGTGGAATGCCCAGTCGGGTGAACCGATCTACATCGTCAACACCAGCACCATGCAGCAGATTGTCTCCGAATTTGATCGGTTGCAGCAGACGCCCGGCTATTCGGCAGAGGCCCTCACCGCTCTCGGCAAGGAGATCGAGCAGCTGCAGCAGCAGGATCAGCTCTGGCGGCAGAAGAAGAGCGACTGGGAAAACGCCCCGAAACCTTTTCCGGCCGAGGGCATGGTCAGCAAGTCGCTCACCACCGAGATGGAGAAAATTCTCGCCG
>JAABSV010000103.1 GCA_011390165.1 Desulfobulbaceae bacterium | reverse complement strand
TGTTCCAGATAGCGCTCCATTCCTTCGCGGTTGACCTCCTGCAAGTGTCTGCGGGCGACGATGCGCGAGGCCAGGGGCACCGCAGTACGATAGAGCAGGTTGTCCGCCAGGTTGTTCTGCCCGGCGAGAATCATCGGCAGATAGGGTTTGGAATCACCGTCGAACTGGGTCAATGTGTGCAATTCGGCAAAGACATCGAGCCGCAGCAGGGATGCTTCGTCGATGATCAGTAGCGGTTGTTGTTTTTTACTCTGGACCAGATTCAGAATCTGGGAGCGGATCATGCCGGTGAGGATGGCACGGGATGAGGATGCGGTCTGGATGTCGAGTTCGGCCAGCAGTTGCCGGTACACCTCCAGAATCGAACCGGAGGTGGCAGTGACCCACAGGGTTTTGTATTTCGAGGGGTGGAGTTGTCCACAGACCCAGCGCAAGGCGGTGGATTTGCCGGCGCCGACTTCACCAGTCACCAGGGCGATAGCGCCCAAATCAATGGTATAAAGAATCCGCTGTTGCACCTCCAGCAGATCCTCGGTCTTGAGGATCGCATCGAGGGGCAGATCGGCGGCAAAGGGCTTGCACTTGAACCCGAAGAAGGTGTGATAGCTCATCGCTTCTCCTCCATGGTGGTAAAGCAGAGTTGGCCCTGGCGATCACGCTCGTTTGTCTCAGGCCGATAGTCCCGGCCAATCTGGGCATTGATTTGGGGATCAAGGGCAACGAGAAAGCCCTGGGTTTCTCCTCGCAGCATAATTTCGACCTTGTGTGGTGTTTCTTCGTGAAAGAGCAATCCCACCTGCTCACCGATCAGCCGGGTTGGGGCCTCGAAGGATCGGCCGTTAATGGAAACACTGCGATCCTTGTTCACCCGTCGCCGCACCTCTTTGCGGAAATGGTCGTCCAGATCGAGCGGCGGTTGACGGATCAGTTCCAGGTGCGAAGCAAAGCGCTGCAGCGGTGATTGGCCTGTCGATGAATGTGGTCTTCGGTGATAGTCTTGCTGGATCCAATCATCCAGAGCCTGGTTCAGATCGTCCAGCGTCTGTCCGGCAAAGGAACTTAATAGCTGACTGCGCACCGTACGGAAGAAGCGTTCAACCTTGCCACGTCCTTGGGGCGTATAGGGGGGCGTGTGGGTGATGGCGATACCCAGACAGGCGCAGACTTTTTCCAGGTGACGACTACGGAAGGCCGAGCCGTTATCGACATACAGCTTGCGTGGCAGTCCCCGCGTGGTCAGGGCAGCCCGGAGTGCGCTTAAAAAACTGGCCAGATTCTCTGACAGGGCAAACCGTGCATAGGGGATCAGCCGCGAGTGATCGTCCAAAAAGGCGATCAGGTAGCTCTTGCGCTTCTTGCCATCGACCATGACCTGCGGTCCGTGCATGACATCCGCCTGCCAGATGTCGTTGGGGAACTCGGCCTCGAAGCGCCTGCGGTCCACCAGATCACCGCCGGGGCGGCCGGAGATGCCGGCCTTCTTCAGAACCCGGTAAGCAGTTGACAGACGTAAGGTGTAGCCGGGAGATACCAACCCCTTCTGCTCCATCTCGTCGATCAACTGGATAACCGGCAACAGGGGCTTGGCTTTGCGCAAGCGCACCAGAGACAGCACCGTGTCTTCATCCACCTGCCGGCATCGCCCGCTATCGTTACGCGGTACGGGTTTCAGAGAATCGAGCTGGCGGCCACTCTTCTCATAAATGGCCACCCACCGGCGGATCGTGTTGGTACTGACCCGGGTGCGCGTCGAATGGGGAATGTTCCAACGCACTGCCGCCTTCTGTTTGATCCGTCGCCCCTGTTCACCAGGCTCCAGGCGGGTCGCACCAACCAGGTCGCTGATCACTCCGAAACGAAACAGGGCCACATCTTCACGTTCTTTGTCTGTCATAAGCGCTCTCCTTCATGAAAAATGGGGGAAAGCACCCCTTTATCATGCTCATGAGACAGACGGCAGAGAGACCGTTCGGTAGGGTGGTGGATCAATGCCGGAAGTGTCACAATAAAAGGAACGGCTGACAGGGATGAAACCGCGAGCAGATAAGGTCCCAAAGGCACTGATGGCAGGAATAGACAACCCCAGAACCGCCTGCGTCATGCGCTGCAGACGTCGCCACCATTGACGTTGGCGCGTGCGAGGTTGATCGTGGAGCCAGCGACCGGAGTTCTGCCGATGGGTGACAACTTGGTCGATGTCCGTCACGGGAGAGCGAAACCGGCGCCAATAACCGACAGGTTTCAACCGATGAATGGTGCGGCAGCAGGGACAGCGTAAGCGGCGCAGATAAACGGCGCCAAGCAGGCAGGAAAAATAGGCGAGGACGAAACCATGCCACCACAATGGCTGCTCACAGCGTGGGCAACCGGACGGCTTAATCCAGGGAAAATCTTTCCCCAGATGCGCAATCTCATTGACGTCGACAGCAACTGATATTACCAATACGATAACTCCTTGCTGGGACGGCTATCCCTGCAGGGAGGGGGCGGTGAGGCTCTCGAAAGCCCCACCGCCCTACCTCTGAACAATGACGATGATCAGGTTCAATTTAATCTGAGATTCTCACTCTCCTGTCTAACACATTGTGAAAATAACCTGCCAGTTTTTATCAACTCAATGTGGGAACTAACACCGGACCGTCTGCGCCTGTCGTTCAATCTGCCCTTTCTCTCAGCCTGCCGCCGGGGTACAGGCCACCGGTTCAAACAGGTAGTGAGAGGAAAGAGCCAAAAAAACGGCGGTTGAAAACCCGCTCTT
>JAABSV010000102.1 GCA_011390165.1 Desulfobulbaceae bacterium | reverse complement strand
TTCGCACGACCGCATCTCTAACGAGCGGATCGGCGACATTACCCTCGTTCAGGCCGTTTCGGACAACTCGGTCCTAGGGGAGATTGTGGTCAGCCTTGATGGAAGGCAAATTACCAATGTGGAGAGCCTCCTGCATACCTTGTGGCTCGAAGAATTTCCGGAAGATGAAGAGATTGCCCGTCAGGTGGAAGCGTTGCGCGCGCCATATCAAGAGAACCTGGAAGAGGTCATCGCCATTGCCGGAGAGCCGATAAGCCGACATTACCGTTCGGAAAGCCCTTTTGATAAGTTGGTAGGAGAGATAATTTGCGCCGAGACCGGTGCTGAAATAGCCTTTATGCCGGGGGTCGGCTATGGGGTGACGCTGCAGCCCGGAGCGATCACGCGGGAAGCGCTCTACACCCTTATTCCTCATCCTGCAAAGTTGGTGACGATGCAGTTGACCGGTGATCATATACTCGAAATCCTCGAGCAGTGCGCCACCAACCAGGCTCCCGGCAATCCCCGCCTGATCGTCGGCGGCCTGGTGCAAACTGCCGGTTTACGCTGGAGCGTGGATTTCGCTCAACCTTCCGGCAGTCGGGTGTCGGCTGTGTACGTACGTGGCGAGGCAATCCGGAAAGCCAAAAGGTATCCCATCGGCACCAATGCCGGTATGGCGCGCGGGCTGCACCGGTATACGGCCTTTACCAGAGGCCAGGATGTAAAGGTTCACGAAATCCAGGTCAACGAACTGGTCGAAAAGGCTTTTGCGAAAATGGGTACGGTCAAGCCGCCCAGATTGGGAGATATCACCTTACAAGGAAAAGAGTAAGCCCTGCTTGATCTTTGCTCATGAAAGGGTCCGGAGGATAGACACTATGACCATGGAAATCGGGGTGGTTTTTGCCATACTGGGATTCTCCATGCTGTTGTTTGTAACCGGTTGGCTCCGTGCCGATATCGTCGCGGTATTGGTGCTCGTTTCGCTGGCCGTTACCGGCGTATTAGAGGTGGAGGAGGCTCTGAAAGGCTTTAGCAGCGAAGCCGTCATTGCGATCGCCGGCTTGTTAATATTGAGCGCCGGATTGGTACGCAGCGGGGTGGTTCGCTGGATCGCGGAGCGTCTGAACGACATCGCCGGCGGGAGCCGCAAGCGATTGACCATGATGAGCACCCTGGTCCCTGGCGTCCTGTCGGGTTTTGTCAGTGATATTGCCACCGTTTCGTTATTCATCCCGGTGGTCCTGCGGCTGGCACGCAAGAACGATATCCACCGTTCAAAGCTGCTCCTGCCCATCGCCATGGCAGCCCTGGCAGGTGGAAACCTGACCATGATCGGGGCCTCGCAAAACCTGGTGGTCAACGATTTGCTTCGAGCCTCGGGAGAGTCAACGCTTGGCTTCTTCGAAATTGCGCCGCTAGGTATTGCCCTGATCATTTCTTTCGCCGTCTACACCTTGGTCATTGGGCAACGACTGTTGCCGGGCGAAACGAAAAAGGGCTCCGGGGAAAGCCGGGAAGATCGAACTGATTTAATGCGGACATACCATCTGGAAGATCGTCTATGGGAGGTCTTGCTCCTGAACGATTCTTCCTGGGTGGGGAAGACAGTGCAAGAAATCACCGTCGGCAGTGGGCACGGGCTTACGGTTTTGTCCGTTGTGCGCCATGACGAACCCCATCTTCTTAATCGAGAGGATTTTGTCCTGGAAAAGGATGATATGCTGCTGGTCAGCGGACGCAGGTCAAGGGTCGGTAAACTGGTGCAGGAATATCCGGGGCTTAAACTATTGGGGCATCCCAGCCAACCTGAAAAATTTCCCTCATCCAGTGGCGAACTGATCGAAGTGGTTGTCCCACCGCGTTCACCGGCGGTTGGCAAGACCATGACTGATTTGGCTTTTCGCAGTGAAAGCTGCCTCACCGGCGTAGCGATCTGGCGTGCCGATAATCCCATTCGAACCGATGTGGGAACCATTCCCCTGCAAGAAGGAGACGGACTGCTGCTCTATGGCCCGGGCGATCAGACGCGCAGCTACGACCCCAACCCGGGTTTCTTGTGGCTGCATAAGCCACACAGCGAGGAAGCTCCGCGTAAGTTGCGCCATCTGGGCAAGTGGGCCACCTTGATTATGGCCGGGGTGATTGTTTTGGCAGGTTTCAATCTGCTTCCTATTGCCGTGGCGGCGCTGGGAGGTGCAGCCTTAATGGTCCTCATCGGCATTCTCCCTGTCAGGCTGGTATATGAACATGTGGAGTGGCGGACGATTGTCCTGGTCGGGGGTATGTTTCCGTTGGGTTTGGCGATGGAGAAAAGCGGCGCGGCTGGACTGGTTTCCAGCCTGATAGCAGATACTTTGGGTACGCTTGGCCCGCGTATAACCATGATAGGGATCACTTTGATCGCCCTGCTCCTGACTCAGGCCCTGCATGGGGCAGCCGTAGCGGTGATTATGACTCCGGTAGCATTGGATACGGCCGGTCTGCTGGGGATCGAACCGAAAGCCTTCGCGGTCGCTGTTCTGGTGGGGGCCGCAGCCACCTTCTTGCTGCCGGAAGGCCATCCGGCGCCCTTGATGGTACAGAGTCCCGGCTCATATGAGACCAAGGATTATCTCAAGTTCGGGGCCGGACTGGTGGCGATCACCCTGGCAATTGTGGCGGTGCTCGTCCCCCTGATGTGGCCTTTCTGATTGTCCTGCCGGTCCGTCCATTTTTTTCTTTTGCCGACTTTCAGGTCATATATGACCATAAGGTTATATCCGACCCTTCTCGTATGGCAACTGATGACAGTTTCACAAGTGCTTATCTGATCGAAAATTACAATAAAATTAAAATTATAGATCATATAAGATGGTGTGTTGTAAACCTGGTACAAACCTTGAGTATATAAAGTTTATTT
>JAABSV010000101.1 GCA_011390165.1 Desulfobulbaceae bacterium | reverse complement strand
GGCCTGAACTCTGCCCGGGCGGCTTTTTGGCAGCCGCCTCGGGGAACCCTCTGGAACTGTTACCGCACAATCCGATCCATACGTAGACAAGGAGCAGTACATCATATGGAACTTCCCATCCTGCTAATTGCTCTCTTCCTGCCGATTATGCTCCTGCTGAGCGTACCCATCGGTGTCGCGATTGGCCTCAGTGTCGTCATTGCGGTGGTCTCGGCCGACATCCCGGTCCAGTTTCTCATGCAGAAGATGTTTTTTTCCCTGGACACCTTCCCTTTGCTTGCTGTGCCCTTTTTTATCATGGCCGGCGAGATCATGCAGAAAGGGAGCATGGCCGAGGCGCTGTTGCGCCTCTCCCGCTGCCTGATCGGCCACATCACTGGCGGTCTGGCGCAGGTTTCCGTCCTCACCTGCATGTTTTACGGCGCGCTCAGTGGTTCAGCACCGGCAACGGTGGCAGCAGTTGGCGGGATAATGATTCCCTCCATGGAAAAAGAGGGCTTCTCGAAATCCTTTTCCACCGCCACCAACGTCTCGGCCGGCTGTCTCGGGGTAATGATCCCGCCAAGTGTGCCGCTGATCATTTACGGGACAACGGCGAATGTCTCGGTGGGTGACCTCTTCATCGCCGGAATCATCCCCGGATTGTTCATCGGCGGCATTCTCATGGTTACCTGTTATTTCCTTTCCAGGTACCACGGTTTCAAGACAAAAAGCCAGAAAGCCACTTTCAAGGAGACCCTGCATGCATTCAAGGATGCCAAATACGCCCTGGCGGTCCCGGTCATTGTCCTCGGTGGCATTTACGGCGGCATCACCACCCCGACCGAAGCAGGGGCAATCGCCGTCACCTACGCCTTCATCGTCGAGGGCTTCATCCTGAGACGGCTGAACAAGTCAAAGATCTGGCAGATTCTGCGCAGTACCACCATAACCAATGCGACAATCTTTCTGGTGGTGGCCACTGCCTCGGCCCTGGGACAGATTCTGCTCATCTACAATGTCCCCAACGACATGGTCGAGCTCCTCTCCGGCATCACTGACAACAAGGTAACCTTCTTTGTGGTCATTATTTTCATGTTGCTCATTCTCGGCACCTTCATGGATGCCCTGGCCAACATCCTCATTCTGACCCCCCTGCTCCAACCGCTGGTGGTTCAGGCCGGAATCGACCTCACCCATTTCGGCGTGGTCATGATCGCCGCCGTCTCTTTAGGCTTCCTCACCCCACCGGTGGGGGTTAATCTCTTTGTCGGCTGCGGCATCAGCGGCATCAGTATCGAAAGACTGAGCTATGCCGTTCTCCCGTTTATCCTGGCAATTCTCGTCGGTATTTTCTTTTTGGCCTTTATCCCACAAATGGTCCTTTGCCTCCTGTAACAGCCTAGAGAGAACAGCGTGAATATTTCTTTTTCATATGAAAAAAAGGGAATAATCGGCCTCGCCGGTCACATCGGCGTGTGCCATGTCCACAGCCATTCCGGCTTCGTTCAGGAAGACGGGGCCGGTTTTGCCGTTCTCGGCGAAATCTTCCGCCAGGCCGCCCCAGTCGACTTGCGGGTCGCCAAGATCGAGGTTGTAGCCGAACAGGGAAAAATCACCATCACTCTCGAAGGGGGCGGTTCCGGCACCGCGGTTGCCCGAAGTGGGATCACCCCGGCGGAAGTCGCCTTGATGCAGTCTGCCTTGGGAAAGAGCGCCCTCTGCCCCCAGACAGTGGCCACCACCATCTTCGGCCGGGTCCATGGCCAGGGTGTTCTGGAAATACCTGCCACCTTCACCACCGCCCTGGCCAGGGCGGTGGTGACCACCTTTCTCAGCAACCACCCGGAAAAATTTCTCTTCTTTGAGGAAGATACACCAGAGAGTTGTGGCTGCTTCCTCGGCACCGTTCTGCAGGTCGCCGAGGTGCCGGTCTCAGCGCTTCTCAGCGTCAACGCCGGTCTTGGCGGGCTTGGCCCCAACGAGGACTGTGAAGGCAACGTCCCCATTGGCAACAAGGGTCGAATGATGCAGATCCTTGGCATGGAAACTCTCCCAACCATCATCGTCGAGGCAAAGGCCTACGTCCCTTTCTGGAAAGATGCGATAAGGGAGACGACGCTCATCGTTCGCGCCAACGAGGAGCATGACAACACCGTGGTCGGTGAATGCCTGACTGCAGCGGCAAATACCCTGGGCTACCCGGTCTATCTGCCACCGGGCCCATACCCACGGGCGCCGGGGTCTTTGCAGCAGGCAACCCGGGAAATCGCCCAGCGAGTCATCGCCCTTGGCAAACGCCTTGCCGAGGCCGGAAGTTGCGGAGAAAAAAACACCATCGCCGGTGAACTGGCCACCCTGGTCAAGTATGATCTGGGTGGTGTGGTCTTCATGAGCGATGCGGTGAACGATATCGTCGCCCATGGGGGGTTGCTCCCCGGGACTGCGGCGGTGCTCTCCTCCGCCGTCTCGACCGCCTATGCTTCCCACCATCAGATTCCCCTGCTCGGCGATGAAGACCTGACAATGTACGTACGGACCATTGTCGAGGCGATCAAGATGCTCCACCGCCGCCTTCCGGAAGCAGGAGAACAGCTGCGCAAACGGGCAATGGATGCCGAGCGGCTTGCCGTGCTGGCCAGATACGCTTTGCCAGGGCCGGGTTGACAGCCTGCTTGTAAGGCCAACCGCCGCCGGCACGCCCTTCGCCATATTCCATGGCGACCAACCCGGTAGAAACTTTTCGCGGAGAACTGCTTGTCGACTCGGGAGAAGGCAACGGTAACCAGATGAATACCATCTAACTAAGGAGCATTACATGAACTACGCAAAATTTCCTCGACGCGGCTATCTGCAGGGGGCAACACCAATCGAACCGATGACCAGGCTCAGTGCCGCTCTGGGGGGGGATGTTCAACTCCACATCAAACGCGACGACCTGCTCCCCGGCGCCGCCGGTGGCAACAAGACCCGCAAACTCGATTTCTGCATTGCCGACGCCCTTAAAAAAGGGGCCGATACTATCATCACCTGCGGGGCGGTACAATCAAACCATTGTCGGTTGACCGCCTCCTGG
>JAABSV010000100.1 GCA_011390165.1 Desulfobulbaceae bacterium | reverse complement strand
GACCGGGTCTGGAGATAGTCCTCTCCGCCGGCAACATTGCCGCCCTCCCCCGCTCCGTCCAGTGGGCCGCCGACCATGGTGCCGAATATCTCCTCGCCACCCATCTCCTCCTCTACGACCGGGAGGCGGCGGCGAACAACCTGTTCAACCCCAACCCGGCCGAGGCGATTGCACTGGTCGAGCGCTACCGCCGACGGGCGGCGGCCGCCGGCGGTGAACTCGCCAACTCCCTTGCCACCCATCTGAAATTCCACAAGAACAAGGCCGAACAGGCCGCCGCCCAGCTCTTTGCCGAACTCCTCGCCGAGGCGAGGGCCGCCGATATCCGCCTCCACCTCCCCAGCCTGCTGGCGCAGCCGCCGGAAGTGGCCGAACGGGTTGCCCAGGCCTTTGCCGAGGCGGAGAGCGTTGCTGCCCGTAACGGCATCGAGCTGAAGCTGCCCCGCCGCCACGCCCGATCAGCACGGGTCTGCCCGTTCATCGCCGAGCGGGCCCTCTGCATCGCCGCCAACGGCGCGGTAACCCCCTGCCATTTCCTCTGGCACAGCTATTCCTGCCGGGTGCATGGCGAAGAGGTGCAGGTGCGGCAGCTCCCCTTCGGCTGGCTGCAGCGGCAGCCGCTGGCAGAAATCTGGCAGAGCCGGCCATGCCGCCAGTTCCGCCGCGAGGCCGGTGAAGAGGGCTACGCCTCCTGCTGGAGCTGTTCCCAGGGCCCCTGCGTTACCCTGGTCAACGACAACATCTTCGCGGCGCACGACTGCTACGGCAGCCAGGTGCCCTGTGGCCATTGCCAGTGGAACCTTGGCGGGGTTCAGTGCCTGTGAGGTGAAAGCCCGTTTTCGCCGGTTTTCCCCGGCCAGCAGCGGCCGTGGCCACCGCCGTCTTCAGTATGGCAGAGACCATGAAGGTCGCTCTGTTCCACCTGGATGGTGGTGTGGTGGATGTTGAAATGGTGGCGGAGATGGTCGGCGGTGTGGTGGAGAAACTGGTCGTCGCCGCCGTCGGCCATGACCAGATGGGCGGTGAGGATGTTCTCGGTGGTGCTCGCCCCCCAGATGTGCAGGTCGTGGACGCACTGTACCCCCGGCAGGCCGGCGAGGTAGGCGAGCACCGCGGTGGCGTCGATCTGGGAAGGCACCCCGCCCATGGCCAGGTGGAGGGAGTCGCGCAGCAGCCCCCAGCCGGCAACCAGCACCACCACGGCTATGGCCAGCGAGATGATCGGGTCAAGGAGATACCAGCCGGTCACGCCGATCAGCAGCCCGGAGACGACCACCCCGGCGGAGACTGCGGCGTCGGCGGCCATATGGAGGAAGGCCCCCTTGATGTTCAGATCGTTTTTTCGCCCGGCCATGAAGAGCAGGGCGGTGGCGGTGTTTACCACCACCCCGATGGCGGCAACCACGGCGATGGTCATCCCCTCCACCGGCAGAGGCGAGCGGAGGCGGACGATGGCCTCCCAGATGATCACCCCGATGGCGACACAGAGAAACAGGGCGCTGAGCAGGGAGGCAAGGATGGTCGCCTTCTTGAAGCCGTAGGTATGCCTGGCGGTGGCGGCCCGCCCGGCCAGTGCCATCGCCCCCCAGGCAAGGAGCAGGGCGAGGACGTCGCTGAGGTTGTGGCCGGCGTCGGCGATCAGGGCCAGGGAGTTGGCGAAGAAACCATAGCCGGCCTCGATGAAGACAAAGAGGAGGTTGAGCACCGTGCCAATGGCAAAGGCACGGTTGAAGTTGCTCGGGGTGTGGCTGTGGCCGTGGCTATCGGGAGAAGAATGGGGAGAGGAATGGGAGTGGGCGTGGGCATCGGACATGGCAGGCACCGGTCAATTCGGGCCGGGCGTCCGCCCGGTCCAATAGGTTACGCAGAGTACGATCAGGCCAGAGATTCCGGCAGGGTTTCAACAAATTCGCGAATCTGCTCACGCACCTGGCGGTAGCAATCGCGCTGCTCCTCTTCTGTCGCCCCGCGGGCGGCAGCTTCCCGGGCCAGGGCCGGCGGATCGGGAAAACCGACATGGACATTTTTTTTCGCCCCCGGGAAAAAGGGGCAGCTCTCCCGGGCGTTGTCGCAGACGGTCACCACCACGTCGAAGGCCACTGCCGCCAGGCTGTCAAGATGCTTGGAACGATGGCCGGAGATATCTACGCCCACCTCGGCCATCACCGCCACCGCCGTCGGGTTGAGACCATGCGTCTCCACCCCGGCGGAATAGGCTTCGAGCACCTCGCCCCGCAGCGCCCTGGCCCAGCCCTCGGCCATCTGGCTGCGGCAGGAGTTGCCGGTACAGAGAAATAGGATCTTCATCTTGTCGTCCATCAGCAGCACCACCTCTTTACTTTACCGGCGTCTCGGGGACACCGAGTTTGCTGAGGGCGCCGACAATGCTCTTCCTGTCCAAAAAGCCCATGTGCCGGCCGACCTCACGACCCTCCTGGTCGTAGAAAATCTGAGTGGGAATGCCCCTGATGCCGAAGCGCTGCGCCTGTTCGCGGTACTTCCAGACGTCGATGAAAATAATTGAGGCCCGCCCCTGGTACTCTTTTTCCAGTTCAACCAGAATCGGCGCCATCATCTTACAGGGGACGCACTCCTTGGCGCCGAGATCGACCATGGTCACCATCCCCGGGGTGGGGACCGGTGGCACGGCATCACTCTCGGTGCCGGCGAAAGAGGCCGGTATCCCGCCAAAGGTGAGGATGGCAAGGAGAAATATTCCGCTTACACAGTGCAAAAGCTTACGATACATGAACTCTTCACTCCTCGTTTGTTGAAAGCAAACTGAACCCCGATGCCGGGGAATGGGTAATTCTTGCCAGCCCTGATCTTCAAGTAATCATCCATGGTCGTTATCAACAGCCCATTTCTTACGGCGTATCAGGTGGGCAGAAAGGGCTGGGCGATCAGATAGACGCCAAGGATGACGATCATCGCCGCCGCCGCTTTGCGAAAGATCAGCCCCCCCTGCTGCCAGGTACTGTTTTCCAGCAGCCGTTTGACCATCGCCGTAGAACTGCCGGCAACCATTATCGGCAGACAGTGGCCGATGGCAAAGAGGATGATGAAGAGGACGCCGGTGGCCATGGTCTCTTGAATGGAGATGAGGGCGAGGATCGGGGCAATAAAGCCAAAGGTGCAGGAGCCGGAGAGAATGCCGTAGGCC
>JAABSV010000011.1 GCA_011390165.1 Desulfobulbaceae bacterium | reverse complement strand
ACTGTACCCAAACTGTTACTTTAGCTTTTCCGGGCGGGAGGTCAAGAACAATCCGTCCTCTGCCTGCAGGTTGTTTTCCAGTTGTTGGTTACCGTTAATGATGGTATTCCAGAGAGAAACCGAACTTCCTTCCCCTCTCAACCAGGATCTCGCCGATGCAGCTTGCCACCTTTACCGCCGCCTGTGCCAAGGGTCTGGAGGGGCTGGTCAGTCAGGAAATCGAGGGTTTTGGTGCCACCATCATCGAATTGGGGCCTGGCCTGGTTCGCTGGCAGGGCAACCTTGAGAGCGGTTACCGCTGCTGTCTCTGGTCGCGGTATGCATCGCGGGTGTTGCTGGAGTTGGCAGCATTGTCGATACATGACGAGGATTCCCTGTACCAGGAATGTCTTCTTCACCCCTGGGAAGAGTCGTTTGCTATCAGCACCAGTTTTGCGGTGAACTGCACCCTCTCCGGAGAGCCGCCGATCAGCCATTCACACTTTGCCGCCCTCCGCCTGAAGGATGCTATTGTCGACCGTTTCCGAGAAGTGACCGGGGAGCGGCCGACCGTCCAGCGGTCGCGGCCGGGTGTGCAGTTTCATCTTCACCTCAGAGACCGACAGGCCATCGTTGCCATCGATCTTTCCGGTGAGAGCCTGCACCGTCGCGGCTATCGACGGGAAACGGGAATTGCGCCGCTGAAAGAGACCCTTGCCGCGGCCATTGTTGCCCTGTCAGGATGGCCGATCGGTCGGGAAAACCTGCTGGATCCGATGTGTGGCAGCGCCACGCTGCTCATTGAGGCGGCCCTGATGTATGGCGATGTCGCCCCGGGCTTGAGTCGCCCCTACTTTGGTTTTGCCGGTTGGCTGGGACATGACCCCGATCTTTGGGAAGACCTGCTGGTCGAGGCGTACCGACGACAGGCTACTGGGATGTCCCGGGAGTGGCCCCTGTTGATTGGCTATGACGCCGATCCGATAGCCGTCAAGGCGGCCAGATTACATATTGCTGCCGCCGGCCTGGGCGACAAGGTGCAGGTCAGCCGGAGGGAACTGGCCTTTTTATCACCGCCTCCGGGCCGCGGGCTGGTGCTGAGCAATTTGCCCTACGGTGAACGTCTTTCCGAAAGAGACCTGGTGGCGCGACTGTATCGTGCCTTTGGCCGCCGGTTGTTGGAACACTTTGCCGGTTGGCGCTGTGGAGTGTTTCTGGCCGATGCCAGCTTGACCGATGCCTTCTCTCTGAACTGGGTGGAAAAGAGAAAACTGCACAACGGCTCGATTCCCTGTCGCCTGTTGGTGGGAGAGGTACCGGAGGAGGGAGGAGGGGAGCGGTTTCGCTGGCGACCGGCACCGCGCAGCGAGGCAGGAGAGGGCGGTGAGTTTGCCGACCGCTTGCGAAAGAATCTTAAAAAACTGCTCCCCTGGGCGGAGCGGACAGGCGTTTCCTGTCTGCGGGTCTACGACCGAGACCTGCCAGACTACAATCTGGCCATCGATATCTATGGCAAGTGGGTGCAGGTTCAAGAGTATGCACCACCGAAAACTGTCGACCCGGGAGTGGCAGGGCAGAGGCTGAAGTTGGCTATACAGGCGGTGAAGGCAATTTTCGGGCTTCGCTCCGACCGGCTTTTTCTGAAAAAAAGAGAGCGACAGCGAGGGACCCGGCAATATGAAAAGCAGAACGATCGCCGCAAAATGTACGAAGTCCAGGAGGGAATTTGTCACTTTCTGGTAAATTTTACTGATTATTTGGACACAGGGCTCTTTCTTGACCACCGTCCGGTTCGCGAAAGGATACACCAACTGGCTGCCGGTAAAAGGTTTCTCAATCTTTTCGGTTACACCGGAACGGCTTCTGTACAGGCGGCTATGGCAGGCGCCGAACAGACCACAACTGTCGATCTTTCGGCCACTTATCTGCAGTGGGCGAGAATGAATTTGGCCCTGAACGGCCTTGATGAACGGAAAAACATATTGGAAAAGGCCGACTGTATCGCCTGGCTCGGCAACTGTACAGAGCAATACGAGCTGATTTTCATCGATCCACCAACCTTTTCCAACACCCGTAAAGATCAACGGGTTTTCGATGTCCAGCGTGACCATGAGCAGCTGATCGATCTCGCCATGGCCCGTCTCGAGAAGAGCGGGTTACTAATTTTTTCCACCAACTTCAGACAGTTCGAAATGCATCCTGGTCTCGCTCAGCGGTATCGGCTGGAGGAGGTTTCCAGCCGGACGGTACCGGTTGATTTTGCCCGTAGCCCGAGAATCCATCGCTGCTGGGAGATTTGTCGATCCCCCCGCTCGTAACCGTTCACCAGCAGCCCATTTTCGTCCGGTCAGGCCACCTGAAAGAGCAAAGTCTTGCTCGGTGGCCTGCCTGAACATAACTGGAGCACTGGCCGAACGGCTACAGTCCGGGTTCTGCGGCCTTTTGCCACATGCCGGTGAACGATATCCTCAACACTGTTCGGTATTGGGCGTGGGAGGTATGTCGGAAATGACATTCCAAAGCAGATGTAATCGTGCTAGTATGGGGGGCGTCAAGCGGGTAAAGGGTTTCAATCAGTTCCCGTCCAGTTGATTTCGGCCGGCAGGAACGACATCGAGCTCCGGTTCGACAGAGCAACCGCAGGGCCAGCACAACCAGAAGAGGCAGGGGGGCGAAGTGGCGACCATTACGGAACTGGAACAGCAGGTGGAGGCACTGCAAGCGGAGCTGGCCAGGCAAAAGAAGAACTGTGCCTTGCTGAAAAAACGTGCCCTGCAAGCCATTACCAAAGGGCCGGATCGGCAGTACCCGGTCGAAGAGTTCACCTGCCAGGGGTTGGCGTCAGCCGGCCGGGTCAAAAGCGTCTTTCTGGAAAATGTCAGCCACGAGATCCGCTCTTCCATGAACGGAATAGTCGGCATGACCACCCTGGTACTGGAAACCAGCCTCAACGAGGAACAGCGTGGCTATCTTGAGATGGTAGCCTCATCGGTTGATCGTCTGCTGTTGGTGGTCAACGAGATCCTTGACTTTTCCAAGATCGAAACCGGTGATCTGGAGATCCAGGCCGAAGATTTTGGCCTGAAGGAGTGTCTAGATCATGATCTCTACGTGTTGAACCTGGCAGCCCGGCAGAAAGGGGTCACTCTGGAGTGTGAGATTGCCCCGGAGGTACCGGCCCGGGTTAACGGCGACCCACTGAGGCTGGTGCAACTCGTCACCAACCTGGTAACGAATGCGATAAAATTTACCGGGCAGGGCTCTGTTCTGCTGCGGATTGACAGCTGCGGCTACGATGGGCGCAATCGGCTGCTCCTCAAGTTTTCCGTCGTCGATACCGGCAAGGGCCTTGCCCCGACGGAGTTAGCCATGGTCAAGAGCTATTTTCTTCAGCCGGCGATCCCCTACCAGCCGCTCTCTCTCGGCACCACCGGCTTGGGGCTGACCATCACCGCCCAGTTGGTCAAATTGATGGGAGGGGAGATCACGGTGGAAAGTGGGCCAAGCGGGTCGACCTTCTGCTGTACCCTGCCATTCGGTGAAGTGGCAGAACCGGCCGAGATTTCTGGGGAAGGGGCGGGATTGGATGGAGATCTTCTCACCTTTGCCTGCAGGGGCAAGCGAGTTCTGCTGGCGGAAGACGAATATATCAACAGGGTGCTGATTGAAACCATGCTGCGCAACCTGGGGGTTACGGTAACCGCAGTCGAGGACGGCCGGGAAGCGTTTCTGGCCGCCCGTAGCGGTGACTACCAACTGGTGCTGATGGATGTCCAGATGGTCGGAATGGATGGGCTTGAGGCAACTCGGCAGATACGGGCATGGGAACACGACCACGGTGGCCACCAAAACATTGTTGCCCTGACCGCCCTGGCGATGCCCGGTGACCGGGAAAAATGTCTTCAGGCGGGAATGGACGACTATCTAGCCAAACCAGTGCAACAGGTTGAGTTGGTCGAGATTCTGGTCCGATTTTTAACCAGCAGGGCCCTGGTGATGGACAGTGACCAGCAGAGCCGTAATCAGATTGTCCAGACCCTTGTCGAAGAGGGGTGGCGGGTGACCATTGCCGAGACCGGCCGTTCGGCCATGTACGAAGCATGCCTCGCCCATTTTTCCCTGATAATTTTTGATCTGTCCAGTTCTCCTCAGGAGGGTCTTGAGGCGGTACGGTTGATTCGGGAGTTGGAAAACTATTCCGGCCAGAGGGCAATGATTTTCGGCCTTGGCGGTGAGAATGGCGCCGAGGATCTACTTGGGTTCGGTATTGATGGTTTGCTGGTTAGAGCACAGGTGAATGACCAGCTCCGACGACAGCTTTCCCTTCTCTCACCAGATGCCTGAGGAACGCTGTGATCCATTTCCAAAACGTGTGTCTCGATACCTTCGGCTATGCCCTGCCGCCCCGTGTCATCACCTCGGCAGATATCGAGGCGCAGCTCGCCACTCTCTACCAGCGTCTCCGACTCCCTGCCGGTCGCTTGGAGCTGATGAGCGGTATCAGAGAACGGCGTCTCTGGCCGGAGGGTACCAGGCCGAGCCAGGCTGCCACACTTGCCGGCCAGCAGGTGCTGGCCGCAGCCCATATCGATCCGGCGGACCTCGATTGTCTGATTTTCACCTCGGTTTCCCGGGATATGATGGAACCGGCCACCGCCTCCTTTGTCCACGCCGCCCTCGGCCTTCCCCCGACCGCACTGATCTTTGATATATCCAACGCCTGTCTCGGCTTTCTGGACGGCATGGTGATGCTGGCCAATATGCTTGAACTGGGTCAGGTCCGTAACGGCCTGGTGGTCTCCGGAGAAACCGCCGAAGAGTTGCTTTCGTCAACCCTGGCCAACCTGCAGGCGGACGACCAGATCAGCCGGAAGGACATCAAACCGGTTTTTGCCTCCCTGACCATCGGCTCAGGTTCCATCGGGCTCTATATGCGGCGGGTGAAGAAAAACGAAGATCGCCCCCGCCTGGTACACGGGGCCTGGCGCGCCAACACCCGCTACTCAGATCTCTGCCACGGTGGCCAGAGCGGGGCTGCCACCCTCATGGCCACCAACTCGGAGGAGCTTTTGCATCGCGGTGTGGAGACGGCCGAGGAGACCTGGCGTGTCTTTTCCGCCAAGTCCGGGTGGCGGGAAAGCGATATTGATCGGTTTTTCTGCCACCAGGTGGGCTCAGCCCATGCCCGACTCCTCTTTTCTAGCCTTGGTCTTGACCCGACAAAAAACTTCGCAACTCTGGCCAGTCTGGGCAATGTTGGTTCGGTCTCCGCTCCGATTACCATGGCCATGGCCATCGACCAGGGAGCCTATCGGCCAGGCCAGAAGGGTGCCTTGTTGGGGATTGGCAGTGGTATTAACTGCCTCATGCTGGGGGTTGAGTGGTGAAACGATTCACTGCGGCACAAGAGGGCTTTCTGGTTCAACTGGCACGCCGGGCGATTGCCGAAAAATTCCCTGCTGTCGGGCGGGGGACCCTCTCCACTGACTCGGTGACACTGTCGCAACCACCTGATGACCCGCAACTCCTCGTCCCAGCTGCAGTCTTCGTCACTTTGAAGCATGCCGGCCGGTTGCGGGGCTGTATCGGAACCCTCGAAGCGGTGGGACCTCTCTGGCAAGGGGTGTGCGACAATGCCAGAAATGCTGCATTCCACGACAGCCGCTTTGCACCGCTGACCTTTGCCGAACTGGCTGAAATTGACATTGAGATTTCCGTTCTTTCGGTGCCGCAGCCCCTTACCTGGAAAGATCCCGAAGAGTTGGCAGGCAAATTGCGGCCGGGTATTGATGGGGTTATTCTACGTTCGGGGCGCCGGGGGGCCACCTTCCTCCCTCAGGTGTGGGGGCAGATCCCGGATCCGGAACAGTTTCTCGGCCAGCTTTGTCGAAAAGCTGGCCTGACGGAAGATGCCTGGCGTCGGCCGGAGGTGCAGATTTTCATCTACCAGGTGGAGAGCTGCCGAGAGGGAAAGGATGACTGAGTCGGTCCTTTCCGCCGCCCAGATTGGCGAGTTGGAGCAGATTTACGCCGGCCTGGAGAGAGAGTATGCCAGGGTTGCCGGGGTTTTGGGTCTTTCCTGCCAGGGGTGTCCGGACAACTGCTGCGATTCCTATTTCCTCCACCACAGCTACGTGGAGTGGGCCTATTTCCGCCTTGGGCTCAGCCAACTGCCAGAGCCGCGGCAGGAGCGCGTACGGGAGTTGGCCGGCCGCTACCTGAGGGAATCTGCCCGTTTAATTGCCGCCGGTGAGCGACCCCAGCTGATGTGTCCCTTGAACGATGAGGGTCTTTGCCAACTCTATTCCCATCGCCTGCTGGTGTGCCGGACCCATGGGGTACCGGCGAGAATGCGCCGGCCGGACGGGCAGGTTCTCCGTTTTCCAGGTTGTTTCCGCTGTCAGGAGATTGTTGCCGGCACTTCCGCAAAGGCCCTTCCGGAGGTTGATCGGAGTGCATTTTTCCACCGTCTGGCCCGCCTGGAACGAGAGTTTCGCCAGCAACACCGGCCGGAGTTGCCCCGCCTGCGGTTGACCATCGCCGAGATGCTCCTTCAGGGACCACCCGGCACCGAGCAGTCGGTCTGAGCGACATCTCCTGCTCCGGCCACAAGGATACCCCCCATAACTGGAATCTGCCGGCCTCGACGGCAGCAGATCAGGCCAGAGAGAAGTAATCGCGGTACAAGCCGGCTAACCGGGGGGCCAGGATTCATCGAGAGTGGAGTACGCTATGCGTTTGCGGGTAATCAGGAAGCAACCAAACTCCCGGATGTGTCTTGTCTGTGGAGTCGAGAACCGCTTTGGCCTGGGGGGACGGTTTTACGAACTGGAGGGTGATCTGCTGGCCGCCTTTTTTCAGCCACAGGCCGAACATCAGGGCTATCCTGGTCGTCTGCACGGGGGGATAGCCGCCACCGTTCTTGACGAGACCATCGGTCGGGCGGTGATGCTTCGCCATGCCGATTCGGTATGGGGGGTAACCGTCGATTTTTCCATGCAGCTGCGTCGTCCGATCCCCATTGATGACGAGATCCGGGTCGTGGCCCGGATCACCAAGGAAGACAAACGCTTTTTCACCGGTACCGGTGAAATTGTGCTTGCCGACGGCCAGGTGGCCGTCGCCGGCAGTGGCCGATATCTGAAAATGGAGATCGACAAGATTGCCGATTTTGACCATCAGGGGGAAGATTGGCGGGTCTGTCAGCTGGCCGATGATCCGGAGTGGCTGGAGTTGGGGGAGGCGACTTTGTGATTCCCCCAAGGGGTTGGCCTATGGAAGTATCCGGTCGGCAGGTTTAGGGATGGTGATGGTGCGGATGGTCACCAGCACGGTGCAGGTGGCGATGGACATGGATCTGGGCCGCGTCGCACCGGTGGATGCGCCCCTCTTCAAGGGCGTAGAGGGCTGTGGTGGTGTGGTCGAGGAAATTCCAGTCGTGGGAGATGATTACCTGAGATAGATCGAGATTTTTCAGGATGTCGATCAACCGCTGCCGGGTTTGCGGGTCGAGATTGTTCGTCGGTTCGTCGAGGAGGAGCAGTTTCGGGCGCATGGCGAGGATCGTTGCCAGGGCGACCAGTTTTTTCTCTCCGCCGGAGAGGCGATGGGTGATCCGTTCTTCAAAACCATGCAGGCCAAGGTTTTCCAGGGTGTGGACGGCAATCTCGGCCGCCTCGGCGGGGGAGTGGCCAAGGTTGAGGGGGCCGAAAGCGACATCCTCAAGGACCGTCGGTGAGAAGAGCTGGTCGTCCGAGTTCTGAAAAAGAAAACCAACCTCCCGGCGCAGGGCGCGAAGGTCTGCCCGGCTCCGCACCGGTTGGCCATGGCAGAGAAGTTCTCCTCGATCAGGGCGGAGAAGGCCGACCAGCAGGTGGAGCAGGGTGGTTTTCCCGCAACCGTTTGGGCCGATGATCCCCAGCCGGCTGTCGGCCACGGTAAAGTCGAGATCCTCCAGGACCGGTGAGGCTGCCTGCGGGTATCTGTAGCTGACCTGACGCAGTTCGAGCATGGTCGCTTGCTCAAACCTTGAAGCGGATGTTGAGAATATCACCGTCTTCGACGATATACTCCTTGCCCTGCAGGGAGATCTTGCCGGCTTTTTTCAACTCGGCCTCACTGCCGCAGGCCAATAACTCATCGCAGCGCATCAGTTCGGCGCGGATAAAGCCGCGCTGCAGGTCGGAGTGGATAACCCCGGCGGCCACCGGCGCCGGAGAGTGCCGGCGAACCAGCCACTGCCGCACCTCATCTTTGCCGACGGTGAAAAAAGAGATCAATCCCAATGCCTCAAGGCAGAGCCTGGTCAGGGTGCCCAGGGCCGCTTCACTTATTCCCAGGTCGGCAAGAAATTCACGCCGTTCCTCCTCCGACTCAAGAAGGGCAATCTCCGACTCAACCTGGGCGGAGACTACCATTGCCGCCATCCTGTCACGCCGGCACAGGTCCGCCACTTCCTCCTGCAGCCTGCTCTGGCCGAGTTCGTTTTCACCGAGGTTGAAGACCAGAATCATCTCCTTGCGGGTGATCAGAGGGTAACTGCGGACCAGGGGCTCTTCTTCATCACTGAGCGGCAGAAGGCGGAGGGGCAATTCCGCCTCGAGGTGGGTCTGCATCCGTTGCATCAGTTCCAGTTCTTGCTGCTGTTTGTCGTCCTTGATCTTTTTTAAGCCGGCAGTCAGCCGTTCAATTCGCTTTTCGACGAAAATCTGGTCGTGGATGATCAACTCGGCATTGACCGTGGCCACGTCGCGGAGTGGGTCAACCGATCCAGCGGCATGGTAGATGGCATCGTCGTTGAAAGCGCGGACCACATGGCAGAGCCCATCGACATCGGCGATATCCTGGAAGATATCGCCTTTACTGATGTTTTCCGCCTCTATCCGTGGCAGGAGCATCAGCTCAACCCGGGCCCGGACAGCCTTTAGGGGTTGGTACATGGCCACCAGCTGCTCGAAGCGTGGGTCGAGTATTTCGGCGTTGCCGGGAACTGCCTTGGCCGGGCCGCTCTGTTCCCGCAAAGGGCTGCCGGTGAGGGTCTGGAAGAGGGTTTTCTTGCCGCTCTGAGGCAGGCCGATGATGCCGATTTTCACTCTGGTTGCTCCGTTATAAAAAAGGTATAGCGATCTCCGGGTGGGGAGAGTCGGTGCCGGGGGAAGAGCCGTGTCTGGCGGCTGTCCTGGAAACTGTTGACGGAGAGATACCACAGGGAGTGGCTTTCCGGCAAGGGAATCCGGCGGGTGGCAGTCTGCCGGCCCTGTTCAACCTGGCCACCACAGCGGAATGGTCGCCAGCAGGGCGCAACAAAGGAGCAGGGTTATGAGGAAGATCTGGTCCCGGTGGTCAAGCGTATGGCGGGCCAGGGGGACCAGCCGGCCGTTGAAGCCGCGCAGCAGCATGGCCTGGTGGATCCGCTGGGAACGGTTCCAACTGTGGACCAGGGTCATGCCGAACATGTAGCCGAATGTCCGATAGGTGTGCAGGGTGGTACCCGGGATGAAACAGCGCAGCTCTGCTGCCCGCCGCAATTTCTGGTACGCCTGGTGGATGACAAAGATATAGCGGTAGGAGAAGAGAAAGAGAAAGCAGAGTCGGCGTGGGCAACCGAGACTCTCCAGGGCATGGCCGATGGTGGCGATGGTTGAGGTGGCCAGCAGAGCGAGCAGAGCCAGGAAGATGGTGTTGGTTTTCAGTCCGATCAGCAGGGCCAGACGGAGTCCTTCGCTGCTCAGCGGTACCGGACCGAGATGGAGGAAAGTCTGGCTACCCGAGCCGACTGAGCCGTCATAGGTGAGGGGCAGGGTAATGAGGAGAAAGAGGGTGAAGGTGTTGGTGGCGAGCAAACGTTTGCCGACCGCCAGAGAATCCAGTCGGGCCAAAAGGAGCAGGCCGCCGGCCAGGGCCAGGGCCAGGAGCGTCACCGTGAAACTGCCCGTAAGGGCAACCACGCTGACCAGGGCGGCAGCAGCGATCAGCTTCACTCTGGGGTCGCGCTGGTGCAGGGGGGAGTCTCCCCGCGCAAACGGTTCATCGATCATGGCCTTGGCCCTTGTTGCCTTACCGACCGATTTTCGGCGTTTCGTCGAAGTAGAGCCAGAGGACGGCGCCGATCTCCACCCCCTTCTCCTCTCCGGCCGGGTTCTTGATGGTGTAGTCAGCCTCATTCAGTGCGGCGAAGCCCCACCAGCCGGGGAGTGGGCAGGTAAAGGTGAAAATTCCCTGCCCGTCAGCCTTGATCAGTTGGGTGATGTGGTGGTCGCTGGGGGCCTCCAGGTGCTGGCCGGGATGATAGAATTCCACCTCGACTTCTGCCCCGGCCACCGGTTTTCCGTGCAGAAAAACCTGACCGGTGAAGCTGTTGCCGGCATAGTTACCGAAGGGACGGAGCAGGGGGACGATCTCGGTGGGTAGTCCGAGGGGCTGATCCCAGCCGACATCGTCGGCAAAGGCCGGGATTATGGTCTTGGTATAGTGGATGATGGAGAGGTCTTCGGCCGCTTCCCAGTAGGGGGCCGGCTCCATGACGAAATGGTATACCCCGGGCCGGTTGAAGGTGTAGCTGCTTTGCCACCCCTGGTGAGCCAGTATTGTTGCCGGCTGGAGAGTTTCGAGGAGGTTGGTGGTCTTGCCATTGGCGGTGACGGTGAATTTTTCCGGCCTGGACAGGTCCATGCCCACCTGTTCAAAAGGGTGGGAAAAGGAGAGGGTGAGGGTGGTGGCGGGATTCTCCCCAGTGATCCGTGGAGCGTCGGGAATCAGCATGCCGAAATGGGCCGCGGCTTCAATGTGGCCGAGCAGCAAAAAAGCAAAGAAAAGGGTGGCGGTTTTTTGCATAGAGATACTCCTGAGGCGGTGGTTTAAGGATTTTTTCGTTTCTTCTGGGCCCTGCCGTAGGCAATAATTCCTGCAAGTCCAAGGAGGTAACCTATACCTCCGAGGATATCCTGCAGGTTTGGTGACGATTCGGCATTTTCGGCCAGGGCCCGTTTGATCGGGGCCAGTTCGGCGGCAACTGCCTCGCTGATCAGGCGCTGCAGCCGCTCCTCACTGACCACCACTGGCGGTGTGCTGTTGTCGAGAGGGGTGGTTGTTAACCTGGCCTGGTCCGTGGCTGGGAGGGGAGAGGCTGCGGCAACCGGAGCGGCGGCAAGTTGCCAGCTGGCCTGGTGGCCATCACTGCCGGCAACGACGATGAGGAGTCCGCCATGGTCGATGGGGGTGGGGAAGCGAAAGTTGCCATCATCGTCGGTTTCGCCTGTCAGGAGGATCGCACCGCTCCTCTGGTCGGAAACCTCTACCTTGACGTTCCGGGCCGGTCGGCCACCGCTGAATCTTGCCTCGCAGGCGATATCGTCCTGTTCTTCCCAGGCAAAGACCCGCATCTTGTGGGCAAAGCAGTCTCCGCCTGAAATGAGGAGAAAGAGGGCGGTAAGCAAGGCGAGGGAAGGAACCGTGATGCGGGGATGGCTCATGGTCTCTCCAGTCCGAGGAATTCCGGTTGTACTTTGGCGAGAAAAGCGACAGCGAACATGGTAATGATTCCCTCGACGACCATCAGGGGGAGGTGGGCGGCGACCAGAATCTGGGCCGAGCGGACAAAGCCCCGATCGCTTGCCGCCAGGGCCAAGGCCATCAGCAGCGACGAGCCGAGGATGGCCAGGAAACCGGCGACGAAGGCGGCAGCGGCACGCTTTCGTCCCTCCTTGAGCCACGGACGAAGGAGCAGGCTGCAGAGCAGGGCCGGCAGGGCCATTGAGGCGGTGTTGGCCCCAAGGACCAGAAAGCCGCCGTATTGGAAAAACAGGGTCTGCAGGAGCAGGGCCACCAGGATGGTGGGGAAGCAGGCCCAGCCAAGGAGGAGACCGAGCAATCCCCCCAGGACCAGGTGGACGTTGCCTGGCCCCACCGGCACGTGGATCAGCGAGGCCACAAAAAAGGTGGCGGTGAGGAGAGAGACGGTCATGACCCGCTCGTAGTCCAGCCTCTTCAGGCCAATGGCGGTCCCCACCACCGTTATTGCGGCTCCGGCGAGAAGGACTGGTGGGCTGAGAACACCTTCGGAAATATGCATGGTTGGCGTTTCTCCGGGAGGAAATTATGGGAGTTCTTCCCCCTTGTTGGCCGGTACCGGCCATGGCAACCGGTAACACGAAGAAATTTTTTATGTGATAGTACCCGGGCAGCCACTGGCTGTCAACCGTTTTGGCGCCGTCGACTTGCCGGTGCCATGCTGCATGCTGGGGTGCTTGTTTTGCTGACGGCGTACAGAGAGCCGAACGAAGGAGAAAGGAGAGGAAATGGGGGAAAGAGAAGGGGATAACGGTGGGGGGCAGGCTATTCTCATCCGGCCCATTGGCATTATTCACTCCTGCTTCAAGGAGAAATTCGGCATACCCCGCCAACCGGGAATTGCTCCGTCGGCAACCGCCCGCCTGGAACTGCTCTCCCCCTTCGGCCGGCCGGAGCTGCTCCGTGGGTTGGAGCAGTTCAGCCATATCTGGGTGCATTTCCTTTTTCACCAGACCCTGGTCGAGGGGTGGAAGGCATCGGTCCGCCCGCCTTCACTGGGCGGCAGGGTAAAGGTGGGGGTTCTGGCCAGTCGCAGCCCACATCGCCCCAACCATCTTGGCCTGTCAGCTGTCCGTCTGGAGAAGATAGACTGCCGACCGCACCGATGCATTCTGGAACTTTCCGGAATCGATTTTCTCGATGGCACCCCGGTAATCGATATCAAGCCGTACATCCCTTACAGCGACAGTATTCCCACGGCCAGTGCCGGGTACGGGGTGGGAAAAGAGGCGCTCAGCGAGGTACGCTTTTCCAGGGAGGCCGAGGCTTTTTGCCGGGAATATCGAGAGCGAACCGGTCGTAATCTGCTTCAGTTGATCGGTGAACTGATCCGCCATGACCCCCGCCCGGCCAGCCAGCGCAGTCGGCCGGAGCAGCAGTTCGGGATGCGTCTCTGGGAACTGAACATCCGTTGGCGGGTGGAGCAGGATGGGGCGGTGGTGGAGGGCTGTGAGGAGGTGGCAGATTGGGTAGCCGCCGGGTCAGGGCTCGACGAAGCCTAGCAGGGTACAGTGGACTCCCTCACTGAATTCGTAGGTCTGGGTGGGGATATCGTAATCGAGACTGCCGCCGATGATCTCCACCTGCTCGGCAACGATACGTACCCGCTCCGGGCAGCGCACCGTCCGCCACTGACCATGGTATTCAAGGAGGTCGGTGTAGAGAGTCTGACCATCATGCATCTTGTGAACGACCACCTCGTCGGTCAAGGTGAGCAGCCGGTTGGAGGTGTTGTAGCTGCCGGTTCCGGCAACGATATGGGTGATGTTGCCCTGGTCGTCGTAGATCTCCGCATCCACCTCCGTCAGCTTGAGGAGCTCGGGATTTTCGTCGGTTCGGGCACTGGCGGCAATGACCATGGCGGTATTTCGACCGGCCTGGTTCTGCAGTACCTTCACCTTGTCCATATTGAAGTTGTGGCTGGATTCGTCCTGCGGCGCTGCCGGTGTCTCGTCGAAGCTGCCGCGCGGGGCGAGGAAGTCGCCCAGAGGCGGAGACCAGAGGGGAAAACTGGCCATCAGCAGCAGGGGGACCAACCAGATGGTGTTGCGGTGAAAACTCATCGACTCCGGTACTTCTGGAGCAGGCCGGCAAGAAGTGCCTGCCCCTCCAGGATCAGTTCACAGGCGGTACGCACCGCCCCCTGTCCCCCGCTTTCCAGGGTGACGAAATGGGCCGTTTCCCGTACTGCGGCCACGGCGTTGGCGGGCGCGATGGCCAGACCGACCTGGTGAAGAACGACGAGGTCGAGCCAGTCGTCACCCATGTAGGCAATCTGAAAGGGTTTCAAACCGGTGGTGGCGACGATTTCCCGGAAGGCATCGTTTTTGTTGGCCACCCCTTGGTGGATGTGTGTCATCTGCAGTTCGGCAGCCCTGCGGGCCACCACCTCGGAGCTTCGGGCGGTGATGATGCCGGTGGCCACTCCGGCTTCCCGCAGCAGGCGGAGGCCAAAGCCGTCCTGGGTGTGGAACGACTTGCTTTCGGCAGCGTCTCGGCCATAGAGGAGGGAACCATCAGTGAGGACCCCGTCGACGTCGAGGAGGAGCAGGCGAATCTCCCGGGCCCTGGCCAGGGCCAGCTGCCGTTCCGGATTGGTGGTCGCAGTACTTTTTTCCTGTGCCCGTGCCCGGTAGCCGGCAAGGATCTCGCAGTCGGAAGGGTAGTTCCCGGGAGTGCCGGGTGGGCAGCTGTCACTCATTATTGCCCACAGCCTGCCGCACCCTGAGGATCTGGCGGAGCAGCGTCTCAACCTCGTGGAGTGGTATGGAGTTTGGCCCGTCACAGAGGGCCTCTTCGGGCTTGGGGTGGATTTCCATGAACAGACCGTCGATACCGGCGGCAACCGCAGCCCTGGCCAACGGGGCAATGAATTCACGCTGGCCGGAGGAACTTCCCCCCGCTCCGCCGGGCAGTTGGACGGAGTGGGTGGCGTCAAAGATCACCGGGCAGCCGAAGGAGCGCATCACCGGCAGGGAGCGGATATCAACCACCAGGTTGTTGTAGCCGAAGCAACTCCCCCGTTCGACCAGCATGAGCCTGGTCCCACCGGCGGCGCGGACCTTCTCCACCGCGTGGCGCATGTCCCACGGGGAGAGAAACTGCCCCTTCTTGATACTGACCACCCGACCGCTCCTGGCGGCGGCGGCCAGCAGGTCGGTCTGCCGACAGAGAAAGGCCGGAATCTGGATGACATCAAGGACCTCGGCGGCGGCGTCGACTTCGCTTATCGCATGGACATCGGAGACCACCGGTACCTGCAGGTCGGCACGGATCGCCGCCAGGGTGGCCAAACCTTCACGCAGCCCGGGCCCACGGTAGGAGGAGAGCGAGGTTCGGTTGGCCTTGTCGAAGGAGGCCTTGAAGATGTAGCCAACACCGAGGCCGGCGCAAAGATCACGGAGGTGGCGGGCAACCTCGAAGGCCATCTCCGCCGATTCCAGGGCGCAGGGGCCACCGATCAATAGCAGCGGTTGGCCGCTGCCGACTGCGAGGCCAGTATGGCCGGGCCCGGCGATTTTCAGACCGACCACTACTGCCCCTCCCGCTCTTTCCTGGCCAGGGCTGCGGAGATGAAGTCGCGGAAGAGCGGGTGGGGTTGCATCGGTTTCGATTTGAATTCGGGGTGAAACTGGCAACCGAGAAACCAGGGATGGTCGGCAAGCTCGACAATTTCCACCAGGTTGTTGTCCGGAGAGGCTCCGGAGACCACCAGGCCATGCTCCTCCAGCCTTGCCCGATAGTCGTTGTTGAATTCAAAACGGTGCCGGTGGCGTTCAGAGATTTCTCCAGCCTGGTAGGCGCGGAAGGCGTTGCTCTCTTTGTTCAGTACGCAGGGGTAGGCCCCCAGTCGCAGGGTACCACCGAGGTCGGAGGTTTCGTCCCGTACCTGGAGCTGGTTGGTCCGGTAGTCGAACCACTCCTTGATCAGAAAAATAACCGGATCGGGGGTAGCTTCGTCGAACTCGGTGGAGTTGGCCCTTGGCAGGTGGAGCATATCCCGGGTGAACTCCACCACCGCCAGCTGCATGCCGAGGCAGATGCCGAAAAAGGGGATGCGGTTTTGGCGGGCGTAATTGATCGCCTTGATCTTTCCTTCCACACCCCGTTTGCCGAAGCCGCCAGGGACGAGTATGCCGTCGCACCCCTCGAGCAGGCCGGCGATGTTTTTTGATTCCAGATCCTCGGCGCTGATGTACTCAAGGTGTACCTTGGTACCGTTGGCGATACCGCCGTGGACCAGCGCCTCGTGCAGGCTTTTGTAGGATTCGGTCAGATCGACATATTTGCCGGTAATGGCAATGGTCACCTCGTTGCGCGGGTGGCGGATGGTATGAACCAGCTCTTCCCAGGGGCGGATGTTTGGCTGGCCGGTCCAGATGTTCAGCAGTTCAAGGATCTTGCCGTCGAGTCCCTCACGATGAAGGTGGAGCGGCAGTTCGTAGATGGTCTCCACATCGATGGCGGTGATCACCGCGTCCTGGGAGACATTACAGAACAGGCTTATTTTTCTTTTCAGGCTGTCGTCAAGGGGCACTTCGGTACGGCAGATGAGGATATCCGGTTGGATACCGTCGGCGCGAAGTTCGCGTACCGAGTGCTGGGTCGGTTTGGTCTTCACCTCACCGGCGGTTTTGATGTAGGGGACCAGGGTAAGATGGATGAAGAGGGTGTACTCCCGACCAAGGTCGCTGCGCAACTGGCGGATCGCCTCGATAAAGGGGAGTCCTTCGATATCGCCGACGGTTCCGCCGATTTCGATGATGGCCAGGTCGGCGCTGCCGTCTAGTTGGAGGATTGCCTCCTTGATCTCGTCGGTGATATGGGGAATCACCTGCACCGTCCCGCCCAGGTACTCGCCGCGCCGCTCCTTACAGATCACCGAATAGTAGATCCGCCCGGAGGTGTAGTTGTTCTTCTGGGCCATGACGGCACTGGTGAAGCGCTCGTAATGGCCCATGTCGAGATCGGTTTCGGCACCGTCGTCGGTGACGTACACCTCTCCGTGCTGGAACGGGTTCATTGTTCCCGGATCGACATTAATATAGGGATCAAGTTTCTGGAAGGTGACGGTAAGGCCGCGGCTTTCCAGAAGTGTACCGATTGCCGCCGAGGCCAGCCCTTTGCCGAGGGAGGAGAGGACGCCGCCGGTGACGAATATGAACTTGGTCCGTTTGGTATTATTTGGCTTTTTCATGTCAGCCACTATAGCAATGGGGCCCCTATTTTGGAACAGAAAACTGCTGAAGCCGGAAAAAGCCCGCCCACCCGGCACCCCTCCGGAGCGAAAGAGTGGAGCCGGCTTGATCGGGGTCGGGCAAATGCCTATCGTTTCGCTGTTGTCTTGCTGTGGTCCCGACGTGGGGAGGGTTCTCCCCCCCACAGAATGGCCATATAATGCAAATCGGTGGGACCAACCTTCACTGGCACAGATTTGGTGGCAGGTCAGGTCCTTTTCTCTCTCGGGGTCGCCCAAAATCCGACAGGAAGTGGCGAACCAGAATGGGCGGCCAGGCGAAGGGCATGTACGGCCGACGGTAACGACAGCAGGGGTACTTTTTGTGGATTCTATTTGTCAGGGAATGATTTTTTGTCATATAATAAATATCGGAGGATACCATGCACTTTCTACTGTTGATAGTTGTTTTTGCCGCTCTGCTCTATGGCACTGCGGTCACGGCCGGAGAACCTGTCAGGAAGACCCAGACCGCTGTATTTGGCGGTGGCTGCTTCTGGTGTATGGAGCCGCCCTTCGAGGCACTGGCCGGAGTAGTTTCGGTGACCGCCGGGTATAGCGGCGGAGAGGAGAGGGATGCCAACTACGAGGCTGTTTCCAGCGGCCGGACCAAACATATCGAATCGGTTCAGGTGGTGTACGACCCGGAGCGGATCGGGTACCGGGAATTGCTCGAGACCTTCTGGCGCTATATCGACCCCACCGACACCGGTGGCCAGTTTGCCGACCGAGGTGCCCACTACCGGACCGCAATCTTCTACAGCAGTGAGGAGGAGCGACAGATTGCCCAGCATTCCCGTCAGGAACTGGCCGATTCCGGGGTATTTTCCCAACCGATCGTCACCGAAATCGTGCCGGTGATGCCCTTTTACCCGGCCGAGGAGTACCATCAGGACTACTATAAAAAGAACGTGTTCCATTACCAGGCCTACAGCGTTGGTTCCGGCCGGGTTGGTTTTCTCAAGAAGACCTGGCAGGATCGGCCGGTAGAACAAGTTGACGACAGTAAGGCGGTGCCCCCGGTTGGATCGGCTACAGGGAGCTACAGCCGCCCCTCCGAGGAGGAACTGCGCGCCCGCTTGACCCCGGTGCAGTTTGAGGTGACCCGTCGTGACGGCACGGAACCTGCCTTCCACAACGAGTACTGGGACCACAAGGAGGCGGGGATTTACGTTGATGTCGTCTCAGGCGAGCCATTGTTCAGTTCGCTGGACAAGTTCGACTCCGGTACCGGTTGGCCCAGTTTCACCCGGCCGCTGGTAGCGGAAAATGTGATCGAGAAAAAGGATGTGAAGTTTTTCATGGTTCGGACCGAGGTGCGCAGTGCCGCCGCCGACTCCCATCTTGGCCATCTCTTTGATGATGGACCGCCACCCACTGGATTGCGCTACTGTCTCAACTCTGCCTCGTTGCGCTTTGTCCCCGCCGAGGAATTGGCGGATTCCGGTTACGGTGAGTTTGCCGGGCTGTTCCGCTAAGCTGGCTCAGCGGCCATTGAGAATATCCGCGATCCGTTGGCCGTCGACCTCTCCGTCAAGGAGGGCGGTAAGGAGGCCACCGACGGTTTTTTCCTCTCTTTCCAGAAAGAGAAAACCAGGGATGGGGATGGCCCGGCGGGTGCGCAACCTCGCCTGAATCGGTTTGAGCGGATCGATCCCGGCGGCGATCTCGGCAAATTCACGAATGTCGAGGAGGGCCGGCAGGACATCAAGCATGTTGCCCCAGTATTCCCCCTGGCCAAGGTGTTCTGTCAATTGGTTGAGGATTGTGGCGGCACTCAGGTAGTATTCCGGCAGTTGGGCAGCCTGGCCGGTTTGGCAGGATCGGCTGGAGATGAAAAGGCGGCAGGCGAGGGGGCGAACCGGGTAGATCTGGCAGTAGCCTCGTTCCAGGAGTGGGCAGGGCGAGAGGTCCGCCTCCTCCTGTTCGCCCACCTCCCGTCCGGCCAGGCAGGCGGCGGCGAATTCGTTGGTGGTCAGGCGCGGTGTCGGCACCGGCTCGCTGTTTGCCAGCACCCGGGCCAGCCAGGGAGAGCGCCCCCGGCTGACAACCCAGCGGAGTATTTCCACCCCTTCCAGGGCGGTAATGGTGACGTTACGGCTGCAACAGGTGCTGCAGCCGGCCGTGCAGGCGGTGACAGGTTGGTCGCCCCAGGCGTTGAAGATGGTGTAGAACTGGTGGAGAACCTTGAGCTGGCGTGCGGTTTTCATCGTCTTAAGGGCCGGTGGTGGTGTGGAGAAGTAGGGCCACAGTGGTATATCGGAATAATTTTCCGACAAAAACAAGAATGGCAAAGCGAAGTGGGCCGACATGCAGGAGGCCGGCGAGCAGGCAGAGCGGATCACCGAGCACGGGCAGCCAGCTGAAGAGAAGGCTCCAGACCCCGTAGCGCTGAAAGAGTCGCGACGCCCTTGCCAGTTGCCGATCGTCAATACCAAATATCCGACGGACCAGAAAATTGGAACCCCATATGCCAACCAGGTAAGTGGTGCAGGCGCCGAGAAAATTTCCGACAGTGGCGATACAGACCAGTCTGGCCGGCTCCTGCCCCTGAACCAGGAGGAGGACCAGCAACCACTCTGAGCCGATTGGCAGAAGAGTTGCCGCCAGAAAACTGAGAAAAAAGAGGTGAAGGGGGCCGGGGCTGGCAAAAAGGTTCAGAAAGGTTTCCATGAGCACAGGGCGCTCTCCCTGAGGGCACCTCCCCTGTTTGGCTGGGAAATTTCTGGTGCTTCGGCTATACTCAACTCCTGCCTCTTTTCAGCAGGCTGCGCCACAGTACCACCATCCGGCGCCACTGTACAGTGGTTCTCCCGATATCTTTCCTGATAGTACCCGGAGGGTTATGAAAAAACTGGTTTTTTTGCTGCTGGTTTGTGGCAGCATGGCTACGGCGGCTGGTGCTGCCGACAGGGAATTCCAAGGTTGGCTGGAGGGCTTGTACCCCGAGGCTGCCGCCGCCGGGATTACCCGGTCGACTTGGAACACGGCCTTTTCCGGAGTGAACGAACCTGATATGCAGGTATTGAAAAAGGCCAGCTACCAGCCGGAATTTACCACGGAAATCTGGGACTACCTTGATGCCCGGATTACCCCCCTGGCCGTGGAGCGCGGGGTGCAGGCGGGTCGTGAGCACGCTGCGACCCTGGTGGCGGTGGAGCAGCGGTTCGGGGTTGAGGCCAGCGTTCTTCTGGCCATCTGGTCCCTGGAATCGGCCTATGGGGCAATTTTCGCCCGCCCGGAGAGGCTGCACTATGTTCCCGGGGCACTGGCGACTCTGGCCTACGGCGACCCGAAACGGCAGAAATTTGCCCGCAGCCAGTTGCTGGCCGCCTTGAAAATTCTCCAGTCAGGCGAGGTCGGCAGGGAGCAGTTACTCGGTTCCTGGGCTGGAGCGATGGGCCATACCCAGTTTATTCCCACCAGTTACCTGGCTTATGGGGTTGACATGGATGGGAACGGTCGACGTGATATCTGGACCTCGGTTCCCGATGCCCTGGCTACAGCGGCCAACCTCCTCAATCAAAATGGCTGGCAATCCGGCAAGACTTGGGGGTATGAAGTGGTCTTGCCGGCTGGAGGCGAGAACTATCTGGACCAGAGTATGCCTCTGGCCGAGTGGCGGGCGAAAGGGTTTCGCCGGGTTGGCGGAAAGGGATTCCCTCGCCCCAGTGACCGGGCCGTGTTGAAGCTGCCGGCCGGCAGGGACGGCCCGGCCTTTTTGATGCTGAAAAATTTCTTTGTCACCAAACGGTACAATAACGCTGATGCCTATGCGCTGGCCGTTGGTCTGCTTGCCGATCGGCTGGCAGGCGGATCTGGCCTTGTCCAGTCTTGGCCGCGACCGGCTGGGTCGCTGAGCGGCGGGGAAAAGATCCTCCTTCAGGAGTTGCTCCGGGAAAAGGGGTACTACGATGGGGTTGTTGATGGTCTGCTCGGCGCGCAGAGCAGAGCAGCGATAAGGGATTTTCAGGAAGCGACCGGTCTGCCCGTGGATGGCAGGCCGACGACGGAACTGCTCGATGCCCTGCGCTGATCGCCAGGCAAACATTCATTATCATTTGCCGGAATAGATGAAAAGAGAGCATAACCAGGATTTGTAATCGTTCAGCCAAAAACTTCAGGTTTGTTCAGTCAGGCCGCCGGGCGAGAGTTGGCTCTGTATGGTGGCCGAAGCGGGCGGAAATGGGGTGCTGAGAAGGCTTCCAGGCAATCAACGAAGGGAGAAAATGATGAAGAAGGCAGGCGAGATCATGAGCACGGCGGTGATAACCGTCGGACTGGAGACCACCGTTCAGGAACTGGCCGGCTTGCTGGCTGAACACAGAATAAGCGGCGCACCGGTGGTGGACGGTAACGGTAGACTGCTGGGGGTGGTCACAGAAAACGATCTGATCGACCAGACCAAAAGACTTCACATTCCAACTGTGATCACCATTCTCGACTCGGTGATCTATCTGGAGAACCCGAAAAAGGTAGAGCGGGAGATCAAGAAAATGGCGGGAAGCAGGGTCGGTGATATATTGACCCGGGAGGTGGTTACGGTCAACGAGGAGACCCCCATTGAAGAGATTGCCACGATCATGGCTGAGCAGCACGTCCACACCCTGCCGGTCCTCCGGGGTGAGACCCTGGTCGGGGTGATCGGCAAGCGTGATATTATCAGAAGTCTGCTGGCCTGATCCGTCTCCCTGGCTCTGTCAATCCCGGGCGGCGCACAGGGGGGCGAAGCCGGCGCCGGCCAGTCGAGCCAGATCACCCGGAGCGATTTCCAGTTCCAGCCCGCGGCGGCCGCCACTGACAAAGATAGTGGCCAGGTTTTCAGCCGAATTGTCAATCCAGGCGGGCAGCCTCTTTTTCTGCCCTAAGGGGCTGACCCCACCGAGAAGATAGCCGGTGGCCCTCTCCACCACCGCCGGCTCGGCCATGCTGGCCCGGCGAGCCCCTGCCGTCCGGGCCAGCTGCTTCATGCTGAGTTGTGCCGGCACCGGCAGGATGGCTACCGCCAGGATGTTCTGGTCGAGTTCGACCACCAGGGTTTTAAACACCCGCCAGGCATCAAGGCCAAGTTTTTCCACCGCTTCCCGGCCGTAGTCGGTCTCACCCGGCTGGTGCCGGTAGTGGTGGATGGTGTGGGGAATGCGGAGTTTTTTTACCTGGGCGATCGCCGGGGTCATTGGCTGCAAGGGGGTAAAGGGGAGGAGGGTGCTTATGCCCCGGTCAGGTCGGATGGTACCCGGCAACAAACGGAGCGCAACAAACGGAGCTATTGTAACACGGGGAGAATGAAAATGGAAAAATTGATGAAGATGTCCCGGCTGGCGCTGCTGCTTGTTCTGGCCTTCAGTCTGCCGCTGGTCGGTGGCTGTGCCAAAACGTACTACGCCACCATGGAGAAGGCAGGGAAACACAAGCGCGACATTATGGTGGAACGGGTGGAGGATGCCCGTGACTCGCAGGCTGCCGCCCAGGAACAGTTCCAGACAGCCCTGGCCAGATTTGACGATGTGGTTCAGTTACAGGAGACCGACCTGAAAAAGGCCTACGACAGCCTGAGCCGCGAATACGAGCAGAGTGAGGCGGCGGCGGCGAGGGTCTCCTCGCGAATCATCCGGGTCGAGTCTGTAGCCGAAGCGCTCTTTGCCGAGTGGGAGGATGAACTCCGGCAATACCAAAGTGACGAACTGCGCCGGGCGAGCAAGAAACAGCTGGTGAAGACCGAGGCGAGGTACCAGGAGATGCTGGCCAGCATGCAGCGGGCGGAAGGGGGCATGGCCCCGGTATTGAAGATTTTTCGCGACAACGTTCTCTTTCTCAAACACAATCTCAATGCCCAGGCGATCGGCTCCCTGCAGAGCGAATTCCGTGTTCTCAAGGGGGAGATCGATACCCTGCTGGAGAAGATGAACCAGGCAATCGAATCGTCGACCACCTTTATTGCCGATATCCGTCAATAGCCTTCCAGCAGGGCCAGGCAGGCCCGATACCTCTGTGAACAGAAAATTTTTTTCCTTCAACAACCCGGATGGCCAACTGGCCGTCAGGGTGCCCGGACAGGTGCCAGCGGGCCAGCGCTACCGGGTGAAGTTCATGCACCGGGGGCTGCAGCGGGGCAGATCCTGCGAGGGGCTGCTGCGCCAGTTTCCCGGCACCATTCCCTGCTGGGGTGACTGTTCTTTTCAGTTTGACGTCGACTGCCGGGAGTACGACTGGCTGGTCGTGTACCAGGACCTTCCGAGAGATGATGGCTGGTTCACCGAGGAGCGGCTCGCCTGCCCGAAGGAGCGGACCATGCTGATCACCGGCGAGCCATCATCCATCACCGTTTTCGGCACCGACTATCTCCGCCAGTTCGGCTGTATCCTTACCTTCCAGGAGCCTTGGGCAATGCGCCACGGCAACGTTGTTTTTCGCCACCCTGGTTTGATCTGGTATTACGGTCTGCCCTTTGAAAACGGCGAATTCGTCACCTGGGATCGTCTTGCCGCAACCCCGCCGCCGACAAAAGAGAAGCTGATTTCAACCGTCTGTTCCCAGCGGGCGGGGTCGCTTACCCTCCACTCGGCGCGGGTCGATTTTATCCGCCGGCTCCAGGCCGACCTGCCCGAGTTGGATGTCTTCGGGCACGGGGTAAAGGCGATGAACGACAAGGCCGAGGCCCTCGACCCCTACACCTTCCATATTGTCATTGAAAACCATGTTTTTCGCCACCATCTCACCGAAAAGTTGCCCGATGCCTTTCTCGGCTATGCCCTGCCCTTCTACCACGGGGCGCCAAACGCTGCCGACTATTTTCCCAAAGAGAGCTTTATCCCCATTGATATCGGCAGGTATCGGCGAGCCAGAGAGATCATCCGCAGCCACCTGGCCAACAACGAGTACCGTGATCGCCTTCCCTATCTGGTTGAAGCCCGGCGGCGGGTGCTTGAGGAGGAGAACCTCTTTGCGATAATTAACCGGCTTATTCTTGAGCAGGAAGCGACCATCGGCAGCAGGACCATGGGCCGGGTGATCCGTAACCGAACCACCATGCGGATCAAGAACCCTCTGGCCGGCATCCGCAGCCTTGGCGAGAAGGCGGCGATTAAGGCCTACTACCGTCTGACCAGCAAAAAAAGCCGTCGGAGTGGCCGGGAGTGAGAGGAAAATTGCCGATCGCCGCGGTGGTTCTCAGAGATGACAGCGGTCCTTCTCTTTGATCCGTGACATCCCGGGGATCAGGGTCTGTGTGGAGACGACCCCCTTCCACTGGCGGATGGTCTGGACAAACTGGGAGAGCAGTTCGGCATCGGAGGAGAGCAGGTCGCGCATCAGGGTAATCTTGGCGATCATGTCGATGGCGCCGTGGACGGTATGGACCTCGCACACCTCGTCCATGGCGAGAAGTTTGTCAAAGATCGGCTGTTCGTACTTTCCCTCAACGTTCAAGAGGATGAAGACGGTAATCTCCCGCTTCATCTCCGGGTACCCCTGTTCCTGGTGTCTGGCCATTTTCTCGCGGAATGCCTCCATGTCGGTGGGGATGAGCTTATCAATGCCGATGCCGTACTTCCGTTTTTTCCCCATTTCCCATTGGTGTAAGGATATATAGAGGTAGAGATCATCGACGGTCCGACCGGCAAAGGAGCGGACCAGACCGCTGTTTTCGATCAGGGTGGCCAGGGGCCGGTAAATTGTCCGGTACCAGTCCGCACCCGCCTGCTCGAGGGGGACATCTTGTCCGGTCTGGCTGCTGAGGAACCGGCGGTGTTGCTCCACCTGCCAGTTGAGATGGCCGGTCTGGCCCGGTTCAGTGAGATCGAGAGCCCGGCTGAGCCCGGCTTGGTCACGGAAATGGATCTTTTCCACGTACAGCCGGTTTTCCAGGGTATCCCTGGATGGGAGAAGCTCCAGGATGCGTGAACGGATATCGCTGTAACCAAGTTCGCGCGCGGCCTGGAAGCGGTGGTGGCCGTCAAGGATGAAATAGTCCTCTTTGATCTGATAGAGGGAGATCGGCGGCATCAACTTGCCGGCCCGCATCGCCTCGATGATCGCCGCCAGCCGTTCGTCGCCTTTCGGGGTATGCTGGGTGCGGAACTGTTTGTCGAAATCGTGGTAGCGGCCGACACTGCCGACAATTTTTTCCAGGGGGACCAGCAAAGTGCCCCGTTCAATCGCCTCGTAAGCCTCCTCCTCTTCCTGTCGGTCATTGAAACTGCTTGACCGGACGGCCTCGCCGCCACCTGGGCCAGTAGTGGAAAAAAACCGTTTCAGAAGCAGCAGCGGGTTACATTTCGAGAACATAATAGCCATAGCAGTTGATTATCGTGGTGCCGTCAATGGTGCTCCTGCGGTCATCGTCGTCGGTGAACAGGGCGTGGATATGGCCATGGAGAAAATATTTCGGCTGGTATCTGTCGATCAGCCGGCGAAAGGCGCGAAAACCCCGGTGGCAGGGGTCCTCGGCATCATGGATGAAGCGGGGTGGGGCATGGCTGATCACCACATCAACCCCACCCAGCCGCCAGAGTCGAAAGCGCAGCAGGTTGATGAACCGGGACATTTGCTGTTCGGTGAACTGGTTGACATTACCGTTATACCAGCGCGAGCCACCCAGTCCGAGGAGGCGCAGCCCCCCGCTCTTGAGCAGTTGCCGGTGGATATGCCGACAACCCTGGGGGGGGGTGTTGGCATGACGAAGGTCGTGGTTGCCGAGAACGTAGTAGAGCGGCGCATCGAAACGGTGTCGGAGGGCGGTGAGGAACTCCGGTGGCAGGTCGCCGCAGGCGAAAACCATCTCCACCCCGTCCACTGCCGGCCCTCCCTTCACCGCTTCCAGCAGATTTTTACTGACCACATCGGCGACACAGAGAATGTTCATTTACTTGGCGGCCTTTCTGTTTTGGCAGGGTTGTCGCCGGCAAGGCCGATCAGTGCCGCCCCGATGGCATTGCCGACTTCGCCATGTTCGGGAAAAGAGACCGTGGTCCGCAGCCGTTTGGCAACCCCCGGGAGAAGGGCGGGGGCGGCGGCACCGATTCCCACCAGGGGGAGGCGGAGGGTGAAATCGACCGCCAGCACCGGGTGATCGGTCCGGCCGGCAAGAAGAGTACCGAGGCTGTCCCCCCAGAACCGTCTGGCAAGGTAGGCGAGGATGAGATTTTCGATCTTCTTCTCGGTCTCCTGGAGCACTTTCCGGGCAAAGTCAGCAGCGCTGAGCCCTAGGGGCGCGCCCAACAGTTCAGCGCCGGCAACGGCGGGGGCTCGGCAACCGATGGCAATTTGGTTGAGAACATGCAGGGCATCGGTGGGGGTAAAGCCGCAGCTGACCACCAGTTGCCTGCGGGCCAGCTCTTCCAGCTGGCGGTCGAGCGGGACGCCACCCAGCCCGGTCTGGCGGCGAATTGTCGCCGGGGTCAGGTGACCGCGATCTCTCAGCAGACGGCCGAGGTCATTGTCCGGAAGTTCGTCGACAGCCTCGGGCCGTACCATGATCAACCGGCAGCCACCATGTACGCCAAGCCAGTTCGCCGGGGCCGGTAAATCGGTGGCCAGCGCCAGTGGGGTAACCCGCACCGGGCCGATCTGCAGGGAGCCGTCAAGTTGGACCAGGCTGTCGCCACCGATTCCACCGGTATGCATGTCAATGGCCTCAAGATGGGTCTGCCATTCACCGATCCGGCAACCGTCTTCAGCCGGTTGTGGGGAGCCGTCGGTGATCAAAGCGATGTCGGTGGTGGTGCCGCCGACATCGATGACCAGGCAGTCGCTGCTCTTTTGCGCGCCGAAGTGGGCAGTGCAGGCCGGGCCGCTGGCGACGGTACGGGCCGCCTCGAAGACCACCCGTTCCGCCGGTACAGCCTGGCCGTCACCGCCGACCACCAGAAGAGGACAGTGCAGGTGGTGTTCGCTCATGGCGGTCTGCACACCGCTTACAAAATCGCGCATCACCGGCATCAGTCTGGCGTGGAGGGCAACGGTGGCGGCCCGTTCCCGCATTCCGGCCTGGCGGCTTACCCGGTGCGAGCAAAATACCGGCTTGGGGTCAAGCATGCCGATGGCCTTTTCGGCCACCAGTTCGTGGCTGGGATTGTGCATCGCCATTGCCGCACAGACTCCGTAGGCATCAACCTCGTTTTTCAAACCGCTGAGGGTTGCCACCAGGGTTTCCAGATCGAGGGGCTGCTCTTCGGTACCCTGTATGGTATGGCCGCCCTCGACATAGGCCACCGTCTTGACCGGCAGCTTGAAGTGTTTTACTAAGCCAATGACCAGCACCGCCACTCTGGCGCCGCCCCCTTCCACCACACTGTTGGTGGCCAGGGTCGAGGAGAGACATACCGCCGTGATGGTGTGGGCGGCGACAGGATGTTGACGGAGGATTTCACCGAGGGCGGTGGCAATTCCCCGGGAAAGTCGGTAGTGGGTGGTGGCGGTCTTGGCTGTGGCCAGAACCCGGCCGTCGCTCCCGTCCAAAAGGACGGCATCGGTGAAGGTGCCGCCGGTATCGATACCGATTATTGCATTTGCCATGGCGAGATGGTGGTGGAGGGAGCTGCCGGCCAGCCGACCGCACTGTGTATGCCGGTGAAGAAGAGGCGGTGTTTAGTACTCATTGTTGTGCCTTGCCGGACAGAAGGTAAGCCTTGTGCTCTTTGCAATACCGGTGCAGCTGTTTTAAGGTTGCATGTTACCATGAATTGCCAGTAAAAAAGAGTACTCTTCCCTCTGGTCTGAGGCTGACAGGAATACCCTTGCTGTCTACGGAATGGATATACCGTATGGAAGGGGGAAATACCATCGGGAAAAGAGTACTCCCGTCAGCGCCTCCCTCAGGAGCGATCATCAACTTTTTCCCAAGGGCTCGACTATGTCAAGACACACCAGACTGTATTTGCTTGCCTTTTTTCTGTTCAGTTCTCTGCTGACCACCAGCCCCCTGTATGCCGATGCCACCCGACTCCGCCTGGCTCTGCTGCCGGTGCCTGATGTCTTGCCGGTCTATGTCGCCGAGGCACAGGGGTATTTTGCCGAACAGGGATTGACAGTGGACACTCTGCCGGTGGGCAGCGCAGTGGAACGTGACCAGTTGATCCAGGCCGGTGGTGCCGATGGGATGATCAATGAGATTTCCAGTGCCGCCAACTTCAATAGGGAACAGAGCCGGGTGAAGATCGTTGCCATCGCCCGGATCCCCATCGGCAGCTCACCGCTGTTTCGCGTACTGGCCGCCCCGGGCAGTGGCCTGGCCTCGGTAGCCGACCTGGCCGGTGTCCCCATTGGCGTGTCGCGGCATACCGTTATCGAGTATATCACCACCCGCCTGCTCACCGCCGGCGGTGTGGTCCAGGAAGAGATTGTCTACCAGTCGGTGCCGGTGTTGCCGGAGCGGTTTCAGCTCCTTCTCTCCGGGCAGATTGCTGCCGCGACCCTGCCCGACCCCCTTGGCTACAGTGCTATTCAGGCTGGGGCGATCGAGATCGTCAATGACACCGCCCTGGCCGCTGTCAATGCCACCGTGGTGACCTTTACCGACCAGGCTCTGCGGGAGAAAACCAAGGCTGTGAAGAGTTTTCTGCTCGCCTGGGACCGGGCTGCCGCCGATCTCAATGCCGATCCGGAGAGATTTCGCGAACTCCTGCTGGCCAACATCCGGGTACCAAAAAACGTTGCAGCCACCTTCCCCATTCCACCGATTCCGCGCCGGGCCTTGCCCAGCCGTGCGCAGTGGGATGACGTGATGACCTGGATGCTCGGTAAGGGTTTGCTCACCACTCCTTTGCCCTACGAGGGTTCGGTGACTGCGGAATTTCAGCTGCAATGAGCTGGCCCCTGGTGCCGGAAGGACGATGATCAGGCTGAACAGGCTCTCCTTCGCCTATGGCGGCAGGACACCGCTCTTTGCCGATTTTTCTCTCGTCGTCGGCAAGGGTGAGGCGTGGACGGTGATTGGCCCCTCCGGCTGTGGCAAGAGCACCCTCCTCTTTCTCATTGCCGGTCTCACGGCGGCGTCCGGCGGAGAGGTCTCAATCAACGGCGAAAGAGTGGTCAGGGCCAGGCCCTCCACCGGTCTGGTGCTTCAGGACCATGGTCTGCTCCCCTGGGCAACAGTGCGCGACAACACCCGACTCGGCCTGACCATTCGCCGTTTCTACGGCCCGGACGGCAAGCACAGCCCTGCTGGCCAAGGTGCCGATCCGGCCAGGGGGGAAAAGCTGGTGCAGTACTGGCTGGACTGGTTGGGTATTGCCCATCTTCAGGAGATGTACCCGGCCCAGCTCTCCCGGGGGCAGAGGCAGCGGGCGGCGCTTGCCAGAACCCTGGTGCTTGAACCCGATCTGCTCTTGATGGACGAGCCCTTTTCCGCCCTTGACGCGCCGATTCGGGAGGATCTGCAAAAAGTGATGAACGCTTTTCACCGCGAGTCCGGTCTCACCTCGCTGACCGTCACCCACGACATTGAGGAAGCGATGGTGCTCGGGGAGAAGATTCTGGTCCTGGCCAGTGGCTGCAATCGACAGCCGCTGGTCGTCACCAACCACCTCTTCGCCGGCGGGGTAAGACGAGAGGACGATGATTATGTCAGGCTCTGCGGCCGGCTGCGGGAACTGCTCAGCAGCACGGACGGGAGTCGCGGATGAGTCTACCATGAAAAAACGCCCCACCATGCTCAGTACCCTGGCCGGGGGAGTGATGTTTTTCCTGCTCTGGCAGCTCGGCGCACTCTGCATTGACCGACCGATCCTCCCCTCACCTCTGCAGGTGGTGCCGATGTTTCTCCAGGGAATGGCCGGGGAACTCGGTCTCCACTTTCTTGCCTCCGCCGCCCGGGTTCTGTCGGCGGTGGCGATTGCGGTAGTATTTGCTGCCCCTCTGGGGCTCGCCCTGGGGCAGATGCCCCGCCTTGACCGCCTGGTTGGCCCGCTGATCGCCATTCTCTACCCGATCCCGAAAATCATTTTTCTGCCGGTGATCTATGTGCTGCTCGGCATCAGCGACCTGTCGAAGGTGACCCTGATTGCGATTATCATTTTTTTTCAAATTCTGGTGGTGGTCCGGGATGAGGCGTCGAGCCTGAAGCCGGAACTGATCCTGTCGGTCAAGTCGCTGGGTGCCGGACGGCGGGCCCTCTTTCGCTACGTCTACCTGCCCGCCTCCCTGCCGGCAGTGCTCACCGCCCTGCGGGTATCGGTGGGGACGGCGGTTGCCGTCCTTTTTATTGCCGAACAATCACTGACCAATTACGGTCTTGGCTACTATATCGTGGTGGAAACCTACCAGGTACTGCTGTACCCGGAGATGTATACCGGCATCATGGGCATGGGTCTGCTGGGGGTTCTGCTCTACTTCGCCATCAATGCCATCGAACTGCGAGTGAGCCGACACCTCTTTGTCGGTTGACCGTAGCAACTGTGCCGGAGAGATCATGTCGGAAGAATCCCTTTCACGAACCGCCATCTGGCTGCTCGCCATCCGCCCGAAGACCCTGCCGGCAGCGGTCGGGCCGGTTGCCGTAGGGTCGGCTCTGGCCTTCCGTGACGGTGGCTTTGCCCTGCTGCCGGCATTGGCCTGCCTCTGCGGCAGCTTGTTGCTGCAGATCGCCGTCAACCTTGCCAACGACTACTTTGACGGAAAAAACCGGATTGACACGGCGGAACGGCTCGGCCCGCTGCGGGTTACCCAGAGCGGCCTGCTCACCCCGGCCGAGGTGAAGGGGGGGATGATTTTCACCTTTGCACTCACCGGGCCGGTATTTGTCTACCTCGCCGTTGTTGGCGGATTGCCCATAGTGCTCATTGCCATTGCCTCGATTCTGGCTGCCCTGGCCTACAGCGGCGGTCCGTACCCCCTTGCCTCCAACGCCCTTGGGGAGCTTTTTGTGTTGATCTTTTTTGGTCTGGTGGCGGTGGGGGGCACTTACCATGTGCAGGCGGGAGGAGTGAACCCCTTGGTTCTGGTGGCAGCTCTTCCTCCCGGTTTGCTGATCACCGCGATCATGGTGGTCAACAATCTCCGAGATATCGACAATGACGCCAGAGCCGGCAAACGGACGCTGGCAGTCCTTCTCGGCCGGCAGGGGACCATATTCGAATACCGCCTGCTGCTGGCCCTCTCCTACCTGGTTCCGCTACTTCTCCTGCCGGTGGTTGGCTGGCGGCCTCTGCTGCTCACCCTCATCACCCTGCCCTTTGCCTGGTCGCTGGCCAGAAGGGTCGGCGGTGAACAGGGGCGGGCACTCAACGGCCTGCTGGCGGCAACGGCGCTCCTCTCGCTGGGATTCAGTCTCCTCTTTGCCCTTGGCCTGATCTGGGGTGGTTGAGATGAGCGGTGAATGGGGGCTGGACACTGGGTTTCGATGCAGACAAATGGCTGTTCTGCACTCTTTCTGTGATAAGTGAGATAACGATGAGTTTCCTGGGCATTGAAAAGAAGCGTTATGTGGTCTTCGGCATGGCCAACAAAAAATCGGTTGCCTGTGCCATCGCCCGAACCCTGGTGGCTGAGGGGGCCGAGGTGCTCCATGTGGTGCGTTCTGCCGCCCGGGCCGCCACGGTGGCCAAAATCTTTCCCGGGGCGCCGGTCTTTCTTTGTGATGTCGAGGAAGAGGCCAATATTGTCCGGGTCCGAGACGAAATAGCCGCCATGATTGGTGAGCAACGGCTGGACGGGATTGTCCACTCAATAGCCTTTGCAAACTATTCCAATGGAATACGACCATTCCATGAGACTGCCAGGGCCGACTTCCTGCAGGCGGTGAACATCTCCTGCTTTTCCTTTATCAGCATCGCCAACCACTTCCGCCAGTTGCTTGCCACCGACGCCTCAATGCTCACCATCTCGATCTCCTCTACCCGGATGGCGGCGGAAAATTACGGCTATATGGCCCCGATCAAGGCGGCTCTCGACTCCTCGCTCTGTTTTCTGGCAAAGAGTTTTGCCGAGTTTTCCCGGGTCCGCTTCAATGCAGTGGCTCCGGGACTGCTGAAGACCTCGGCCTCGGCGGGGATTCCCGGCTATATTGACAGCTTTCTCTTTGCCGAAAAGGCAATTCTCAGAAAGTCGGCGCTGACCACGCAGGAGGCGGCGGACGTCGCCGTCTTTCTGCTTTCCGGCCGGGCCTCCGGCATCAACTGCCAGACCATCGTCGTCGACGCCGGCATGGCGGTGAACTATTTTGACCAGGAAATTGTCCGCAAGAGTGTCGGATAATCGGGAGGAAACATGCTCAATTTGACCATAGACGCGGAACGTTGTATCGGCTGCGGCCAGTGCGCCAGTGACTGTCCGGCGCAGATTATCACCATGGAGAACAGTCTGCCGGCCATTGCTGCTGAGTTGGAGCAGTTCTGCATCGACTGTCGGCACTGCGTCGTTATCTGCAGTGAAGAGGCGCTCACCATCTCCGGCTACCGCCCTGAGGCGGCGATGGTTCTGGCAGAGGCGCCACTGCCAAGGCCGGAGCAACTTGAGGCACTGATCAAGGGGCGGCGTTCGGTACGCAACTACCAGCAAAGAAATGTCGATCCGGCACTGATTGACAGACTGCTGGCGGTGGCCGCGCACGCCCCGAGTGGACATAATGACCGGGAACTGCTCTTCACGGTGGTCGACGACAAGGGGATTCTCTTCGATCTACGGGAGGAGGCCATTGCCGGACTGGAAAAACGGCTGGCAGCAAACGATCTGCCGGCGGGCATGGAGATGTTTGCCGATATCGTCGCCGCCTGGCGCTCGGAGGGGCGGGACATTCTCTTCCGGGGTGCCCCGCATCTTCTCCTGGTCTCCGCTCTGGCCGAAAGTGCTTCGCCGCTGCAGGACTGCCTGATCGCCCTGACCACCTTCGAACTGTACGCGGTCAGTTGTGGCCTTGGGACCCTCTGGAATGGCCTGGCAATGTTGACCATCAGCGAACTGGTACCCTCGCTGCAGTCGCGACTGGGAATTCCGATCGACCACCAGCTGGGCTATGTGATGGGTTTTGGGTTGCCGGCGGTTCGCTACCAGCGTTGCGTCGATCGCGGCCTGCCACGGGTGCAGCGGGTACGATAGGTATTGCCCCTTTGCCCGCAGCCGCATACCGCCGGTAAAGGCCTTGGACAGGTGTACACCCACCAATGAGCCAAAAAAGAGAGAGGGGGCTGCCCACGCTGCTGTGGAGAGCCCCCCTTTTCCTTCAGTTCCGGACGGTTATCCGGTCGCCTGCGCCGGTCGCTAGAGGATGGCGAGGAGGACCCCGGCCGCCACCGCCGACCCGATTACTCCGGAGACGTTGGCACCCATCGCATGCATGATCAGATGGTTCTGTGGGTTGGCCTCAAGACCGACCTTGTTGACGACCCTGGCCGCCATCGGAACTGCCGAGACGCCGGCGGCGCCAATCAGCGGGTTTATCGGGGTCTTGCTCATCTTGTTCATCAGTTTGGCGAGAAGGACTCCGGCGGCGGTGCCGATGCAGAAGGCCACCATTCCCAGGACGAGAATCCCCAGGGTCTCAAGATTGAGAAACTTGTCGGCGGAGAGTTTCGAGCCGACCCCGAGACCGAGAAAGATGGTCACGGTGTACATCAGCGAGTCCTTGATGGTGTTGGAGAGCCTGTCCACCACCCCGCACTCCTTGGCCAGGTTGCCGAGCATGAACATGCCGATCAGCGGTGCCGCCGAAGGCAGCAGGAAAGCGCAGATGCCGAGGACCAGCAGGGGCAGAAGCATCTTCTCCAGTTTCGAGACATGCCGCATCTGGACCATCTTGATCTGCCGTTCTTCCGGGGTGGTCAACCAGCGCATGATCGGTGGTTGAATCAACGGCACCAGGGCCATATACGAGTAGGCGGCGATGGCGATGGAGCCGAGCAGGTGCGGCGAGAGCTGGCTGGAGAGAAAGATGGCCGTCGGCCCGTCGGCGCCACCGATAATGCCGATGGATGCGGCATCACGCAGAGAGAAGTTAATTCCCGGAACCAGGTCGCTGAGCAACAGGGCCCCGATCAGGGTGGTGAAGATACCGAACTGGGCGGCACCGCCGAGGAGAATGGTCTTCGGGTTGGCAATCATTGGCCCGAAGTCGGTCAGGGCGCCGACACCCATGAAAATGAGCAGCGGGAAGACCCCGGTGGTTATACCCATCTCATAAATATAGTATAAAATTCCGCCAGGTTCGGCCATACCGGCCAGGGGAATGTTGGCCAGAATGGCTCCATAGCCGATGGGGACGAGGAGCAGCGGCTCAAATTTTTTAAATATCCCCAGGTAGAGAAGAGCAAGGCCGACAAGAATCATCAGCACCCGGCCGATGCCGACGGTCCAGTCCTTGTTGGCCTGGCCGTCAATCACCCCGTACAGGCCGGTGGTCTTGAAGAGATTGCCAAGCAGGGTGGAGAAGCCGGGGAGTTCCCTGGCGGCACCGGTGGTGGGCTGATCGGCGACGATCTGGGCAGTGTCGAGGAGCCCAAGCTGCTCTCCCTTGCTGACCCTCTGGTACGCCCGTACCGACAGTTCCGTTATCCTTCCGGCGGAACCTGCCTTGAGCACTATGACGGTGCCGTTGTCCTGTTTCAGGGTGGCGATCTCGTCACCGCTGTAGACGAAACCACCCGGTTGCACCAGAACCCGGATGATTTTGGCGTCAGCCGGCGCGACGATTGTCACCGGACCGTTTTCCGCCCAGGCGGTAAACGGCCAGCTGAACAGCGCGGCCAGCACAACGAGTATGCAGAATCTGGTTTTCATAACACTATCCCGGTAAGAGCAACAAGAATCGGTTCCCGGGCAGGCCCGGGAACCGGCAGCGTACAGCCTCTGTCAACCGATGGTGAACAGCAGGTCGGAGGCCTGGACAGTATCCCCGGGGGCAATGTGGATGGCGACAATCTTGCCGGCACAGGGTGCTTTGACTTCTGACTCCATCTTCATCGCCTCCATGACCACCAGAGGCTGGTCCTTGGTGACGGTGGCTCCCAGCTCAACCAGGATCTTCAGGATATTGCCGGGGGTCGGAGCTTCAACGTCGGTTCCCTCCACCGCTGCCGGAGCGGGGGCGACCGGGGCGGCCACCGGGGTGGAGTGGATGGCACCGGCCTCGGAAACGGAAACGTTGTAGGGGCGGTTGTTGACTGTGATGGTGTAGCTGCGCGGGCCGATTGCCGCTGGGGCGGCGGGTGCGGCGGCAGCCTGTTTGCCGCCGGTCTTTTTCTCCTCTTTGGGCGCATCGCTGATCTTGCGGATATTGACAATCGCATTGCCGAGAAGGTAGTCAAGGCCCTTTTGTTCGCAGCTGGCTATGATGAAGATGTTTTCGTCGGTGACTGGCAGCTTGTTCTCTTCGAGGATCTTGGTGGCCTTCGGGATACCCGGTTCGAGGATATCAAGGGGGTCGTCGGTGAACACCGGCTTACCAAGCTGCTCGCTGGCGATCTTGACGATCTCGGCGTCCGGCGGTACCGGGGTCCGGCCGAAGTAGCCGAGTACCATGTTGCCGTAACTGGGGTTGATTTTCTTCCACCGGCCCTGGGTGACGTTGAGGTATGCCTGCTGGAAGTAGAACTGGGAAACCGGGGTAACCGAGGTGCCGAAACCACCCCGGGCAACGACCTCGGACATTTCCTTGATGACATCGGCGTAGAGGTGGAGGGTACCGGTATCACGCATCATCATGGTGTTGGCGGTCAGCGCCCCACCAGGCATCGGTGAGAGGGTGACCCGGGAAGAGACCATCTTCGCCTCGGGTGGGAAGAAATAATCCTTCATTGCCTCTTCGAAGGCATCCATGGCCACGAGAATCTTTTCGTAGTCGAGGTCGAGGGTGTATTGGGTTCCCTTCATGGCGTGCATCATCGAAAGGATATCCGGTTGGCAGGTGCCCCCGGATACCGGTGATTTGGCCAGGTCGATGCCATTGGCGCCGCCTTCGATGGCGGCCATGTTCTGGGAGATTCCGAGACCGGCAGTATCGTGGGTGTGGAACCAGAGGATGGTGTCGTCAGAGACCATTTTCCGGGCGGCCTTCAGGGTTTCGAAAACCTTGGTGGGGTTGCAGGTTCCGGAGGCGTCCTTAAAGCAGATTGAATGGAAGGGAATTTTCGCATCCAGGATCTGCTTCAGGCGGTCCATATAGAATTCCGGGCTATGGGCACCGCTGCAGCCAGGGGGGAGTTCCATCATCGAAATGACGATCTGGTGGTTCAAGCCGTGGTGGGCAATTCGCTGGCCGGAGTATTCGAGATTACGGACATCATTCAAGGCGTCGAAGTTACGGATGGTAGTGATGCCGTGCTTTTTGAACATCTTGGCGTGCAGGTCAATGATATCCCGCGGGCACTGGCTCAAGGCGACGACATTGATGCCCCGGGCCAGGGTCTGCAGGGCAATATCGGGACCAACCTCCTTGCGGAAGCGGTCCATCATGTCAAACGCCGATTCGCCACAGTAGAAAAAGAGACTCTGGAAACGGGCGCCACCGCCGGCCTCCATGTTGGTGATCCCCGCTTCGACCGAGGCCTTCACCGCCGGCATAAAGTCATCGGTCAACACCCTTGCGCCAAAAACCGACTGAAAACCGTCCCGAAAGGACGTATCCATGAATTGAATAACCTTTTTACTCACCGTTCTTCTCCTTACTTTTGTGGTTAGGTCTGGTCGTTCCTCTCTCTGGGCGGTGCGCAACCAGAAGTGAAACCAGTTCTCTCTTTACGCGCGGGCGAACCGCTCGGCCTCATACGTGGCAACAGCGGCGGCAATAACGGCGATGTCCTCGTCTGCATCCATCGACGCGGCCTCTTTTGCCTTCCTTCGTTGTTCTGCCTGGAATGCCCTTTCCTTTTCAATGCCCTCAAGTTCCCTGGCGGTTACTCCCCTGGTCAGTCTGGCAACCAGGTTGATGAAAAATATCATCAGGCTGAGAAAGAGCATGACGGTGGTCATGCCGACGACCATGAGTTTAATACCTTCAAAAATCATTTTCTGTTCACCTCGGTATGGATTTCTTAGGTGAGTGGTGCAGGGCTGAGCAGCCGGCTCGAGCTACACCAGGCGAGTACAGCGCACAAAACACGTCCGTGCATAAACAGGCGTGTAAATGTGATCAACTGCTGGTCCGGCGACTGGTCTCTGGAAAGGCCGGCTGGTCGATTGTTGGCAAATGTCAACCAGCCGGCGAACTATTGGCGGAGGATTGTACCATGAGGCAGGGGTTCCGTACAGCGGTTTCGGTTACACCTCGTAGACGGCATACTCCGTTTCCACCCCGAGGAGATGGTCGATTTCGTCCTGGATGGCAACCCGTTCCGGATTGCTCAGCCAACTGTTCCAGTCATCGAGGGACTGCCAGGTGCTTATCACCATGGACTCGTTCGGTCTGTCGATCCGACGCAGGGTTTCTCCATGGATGTAGCCGTTTTGATTGAGGCTAAGGCTGCGCAGTTTTTTCAGCAGAGTGGTTAACGGGAGGACATCTTCCGGGCTCACGGTACGTTTGATGAAGATTTTGATAGTCATTTTGTCTCTCCTTTTCGGCTGCCGGAGGGGGATTGTGCCGGCCTGGTAGCGAGCGCCCGACCGTGCTCCAGTGGTATTTTTTGATTACCACAATAATTATTGTACTATCCATCAACCGTAATGTAAAGAAGGGTAGTTCCTTCCATCCTCAGCCCGCAGAGGCTTCCAACTGCCTCTGCCTCCTGTTTCCGGGGTGGGGAAATGGCTTGCCGGAATTTTTTTTGTGGTCGAGCCAGTGCGTTGGTTCTACAGTGGCAGGTAAACAGAGAGGACAACGCAGTGCGCAGATCGAGCATGTGGAGCACTCAACCGGCGGCAGCGGCCAGAAGAGGAGAGGACCTGCCTCACGAGCCAGGGCAGCAGGCACCCGTGCCCGTTCACCAGCACCCATATTTGCGCCCGGCCCGGCTACCGCACAGAGCCAACTCTAGCTCGGTGGCCGGCCTGATCGTACCTGGGGAGCACTCGATGAACGGGTGCAGATCCGGGTTCAGCAGACTTTGGCTGCATACCGATGAACAATTACAACTAGCCGTGCTACTTGATGGGAAGGGATGATGGAACATACTGTGGTACCACTGAACGAGAAGATAATCGTTGCCCTTGATGTCGACACCCTGGCAGAGGCGAAGGCCCTGGTGCGCCGTTGTGAATCACGCATCGGTTTTTTCAAGGTCGGCCTGCAGCTCTTCATGGGGAGCTGGTTTGCCAGTGTCGACTGGTTGGTCGAGCGTGGCCACAAGGTTATGCTCGATCTGAAGTTTTTCGATATCCCCGAGACTGTCCGGCTGGCCGTCGAGCAGCTCAACAACCGGGGGGTGAGTCTGGCAACCATCCATGGCAACGATCCGATCATTCGGGCTGCGGTATCGGCAAGGGGGGATATGCGCCTTCTGGCGGTGACTGTGTTGACCAGCTTCGGCGAGGAGGATATGCGGGCGATGGGAATGACCGGTTCAATCGCCGACCTTGTTTTCTACCGCGCGGCACGAGCCCTTGCCCTGGGCTGTGACGGGGTGGTCTCGTCCGGGCTTGAGGCCGGGCGGCTGCGGCAGGAACTGGGTGATCGCCTGCTCATCGTCACGCCTGGAATTCGCCCTGGTGTTAACCAGCAGGAGAGCCTTGACGATCAGCAGCGGGTTGTTACTGCGGCCCGGGCCTTCGCTAGTGGCGCCAGCCATGTGGTGGTCGGCCGACCGATCACTCGGGCCTCCGACCCGCTGGCGGTGATAGAGGGGATGCAGGCGGAGATTATGCACCTGCAGGCGCGATCGGCAGGGGAGATAAACGGGAAACATTCCTGATCCTGATTGACTTTCCGGCATCGCCATTGGTATAAAACGATTACCTATGGAGAGCGGTGTATTGATCGGATGGTCCTATCGATATGCTGTACACGATGCCAGAAGGAGGTCGGGATGAAGATGAAAAAAATACTGGCGGGTCTGGGTGTGGCCAGCCTGCTCAGTGCCGGAGGGGTGACCCTGCCCGGTGCCCATGCCTCGGGGAGTGGTTGAGGGGCCAAACCCAGCGCCGGGAGCGCTGAGGTGAGTAAGCCGGCCGCCGGTAGCGGCTGAGGGGCCAAGCCCGGCGCCGTGAGCGCTGAGGTGAAGAAACCGGCCGCCGCCAGCGGCTGAGGTGGGGCCAAGGATGGTGCCGTGCGCACCAGCACAGACGAAACTGATGGCGCAGCCAAGGCAAGCGGTGAACCGGTCGAAGAACCGAAAAAAGAAGCGGCCAAAAGCGGCTGAAGCTGATACCGCCCAGGTGCGGTCCGCACCTGTTGAGTCCTGTCGGGTCAGAGCGACGCGATTTGATCGGCCGATGGCTGTGCAACAGCTGTCGGCCGATCTCTTTTTTTCCGATTGCCCTGTCTAATCAGGTAGATGTCGACCGCCTGCAGAAGAAGAATGCGGAGAAAAAATGCGCCTCTTTTTCTGTAAAGCAAGGCAGAGCCGGCCGGCAACCCGGTAAGGAAAACCAAGTGAAGAGTCTTCTGCAAAGGATCTACCCGGTCAGTTTTCCCCTGCTGCCGGACAATATCAGCTGTCCGCAGCCGGAGCAACTCCCGAAGTTGCTGGTCAGACAACCGGAACTATGCCGGGAGGCGCCGTTTCTGGCCGATCTGGCGACAGTGGAGTTGGCGGCCTATCAGCTCTCCAATAGGCCGGCCATCGCCAGTGAAGAGGTACGAAGGGTCCATCCCGGTCTTGACCTGGTGGCCGTCAGCTGGCAGGGGCTGCCGGAACTGCTCGCCGGCCAGGGTGGTCGACCGGTCCCTGGGGAGGGGTTTGTCCTCCTCCAGGCCATGGAGCCTGGAAGCTACCCGAAAATATGCACTCCCGGCAGCCACGATCTCTTGGCCTTGAAGATTGTCACCGAAGCCATACCCAGCCGGGAAGCGGCCCGTATCGCCGGGGTTCCCATTGGGGTGATCGATGATATCCTCTGGGCCGCCGAAGGCCGTGGTCTTCTGCTGGCTCCTGCCTCCCGCCTGGTCCGTCCCGAGAGTTTTGCCCGCCAACTGGCCGGTAGCGAAGAACTGCTCCAGGCCCAGGCCTTTACCCTGCAGTGGCATCTCACCCAGGCCTGTGACCTGCACTGTCGCCACTGTTACGACCGCAGACCCTGCCGCGAGATGTCCCTGACCGAGGGTGTAGGGGTTCTCGACCAGCTGTACGACTTCTGTCAGGCCCGGCATGTCTATGGCCAGGTCAGTTTCACAGGCGGCAACCCTCTGCTGGCGGAACACTTTTACCAGTTCTACCGGGGGGCCAGCGAACGGGGCCTGCTCACCGCCATCCTCGGTAACCCGGCAGACAGGGCGACGCTGGAGAAGATATTGGCAATAAAAAAGCCGGAGTTTTTCCAGGTCAGCCTGGAGGGACTGCCGGACCACAACGATTACATTCGCGGGGTGGGGCATTTCGACAGAGTGCTGGCCTTTCTTGATCTCCTTGGGGAAATGGGAATCTTTTCGATGGTCATGCTCACTCTCACCAGAGCCAACCTGGAACAGGTTCTCCCCCTGGCGGAACTCCTTCGCCACCGGGTTGATCTCTTCTCGTTCAACCGCCTGGCCATGGTTGGGGAGGGGGCGGCTCTGGCGTCAGTTCCTCCAAAGGGGTTCCGACACTTTCTGGCCGAATACCTTGAGGCGGCCGAGAACAACCCGGTTATCCGATTAAAGGAGAATCTCTTCAATCTCCTCCGCTGGCAGCAGGGCCATTCGGTTGGCGGTGGCTGTGCCGGATTTGGCTGCGGTGCCGCCTTTAATTTTGTCGCTCTTCTGCCGGATGGGGTGGTCCATGCCTGCCGGAAACTTCCCTCCCCACTGGGCAACATCCGCTGCGGTTCACTGGCCGAAATATACGACAGCCCCCTTGCCGAAAGGTACCGGCTGGGGAGTTCCGCCTGCCGTGACTGCCCGATCCGTCCGGCCTGCGGCGGCTGTCTGGCCGTCAGCCATGGCTTTGGGCTGGATATTTTTTCGGCCCTTGACCCCTATTGTTTTCGGGAGTAAGAAGTTTCGATGCCTACCGATACCATCACCGTTGCCCAATCCGGTCAGCTGCTGGCCAGCCTGCTTGCCCTCTTTCCCGATAAGAAGCGGGCCATGATCAAGGCGGTGTTGCGCGACCGACAGGTTCTGGTCGATGGCCGGCCGGTCAGTCAGTTCGATCACCCCCTGCGGCCAGGGCAGGTGCTGTCGGTACAGTGGGACCGTGCCGCTGCCAGCCACCAAGCTCCCCAGGGGCTGAAGATTGTCCACGAGGATGAGGATCTGCTGGTGGTCGACAAACCTCCGGGCCTCTTGACGGTTGCTACCGACAAGGAAAAACGGAAGACAGCCTACGCCATGCTCAGCGCCTACCTGAAAGGGAAAGATCCTGACAACAAGATCTTTATCATCCATCGGCTGGACCGGGAAACCTCCGGGTTGTTGATGTTTGCCAAAAACCAGGAGACCAAGCGGCTGGTGCAGGACTCCTGGGAGGCGATGATCAGCAGGCGGAGCTATGTGGCGGTGGTGGAGGGGAGGGTGGCAGACGAGCAGGGCACCATCACCTCCTGGCTCACTGAAAGCAAAGCATTTATTGTCTACTCTTCACAAAACCGGCAGCAGGGGCGCAGGGCGGTCACCCACTACCGCAAACTCCGGGGAAGTGACAGCCTCTCCCTGCTCCAGCTCCAGTTGGAAACCGGCCGCAAGCACCAGATCAGAGTCCACATGCAGGATATCGGCCACCCGGTGGTGGGCGACACCAAGTACGGTGCCACCCTCAACCCCCTCCGTCGCCTTGGTCTGCACGCCCAGGTGCTGGCCTTTACCCACCCCAGAACCGGTGCCGCCTGTCTCTTTGAAACGGAGATCCCGGCAGCTTTTCTCAAATTGTTCAAGTAAGAAACTGTCAGGATTGAGATTGTACTCTGGCCGTTCAGTGGAGTACAATACGGTGCTGTCCTTTCTCCTCTCCCGATTCCTTGCAGGTCGTTGTCTGCTGAGAGCGCAATGTTTCATAACCATTCATTCGCTGTCGTAAGGAGATTCCCATGCCGGTCCAGTCCTCCAGTACACTTCCTGTCCTCTCCTCTGCCAATCCCGGTCCAGTCAAAGCCCCCACTGGCAAAATTGTCCTCACCCTGCTGTTGCTGTTGCTGCTGGTTCCCATGACCTGTCATGCCTTCAAATTCAGCAATCTGGTGGATGATGTCGGTAAGGCAGTGCAAAGTGGGATCAATTCCATTGAAGAACAGGTAAAACAGGTGTTACCAGCTGAAGAAAAAGAGAAGCAGGCAACACCGCCGACCACCTCAACTTCCGGGGCGAAGAAGCCAGCCGGAGTCTTCGTGGCCGACGAGCCGATGAAAACAACGCCGGCAGCAGTCCCCGCGTCTCAGCCTGCCGCCGTCCAGGCTACGGCCACGGCCCCGGAGACTGTGGCTCCGGCCGGTGCCGGGGTAGTTGGATCGGTTTTTTCACCAACCCCGATCGACCCGGCCAACCCACCGCCAACGACACTCTCGTTTACGGCCGGAGAGAGGATCTATGGTATGTTAAAAGCCCAGGATTCCTGGAAGAAGCTGGTAAAAAACAGCGATTACCTGATGCTCCATCTCTTTATTGACGGCACCGAGAAGAGTATGCGGACGGTTGGCTTGAAACGGGCTGAACTGCTTGCCCGGGACTACTTTGTCATCGATATCGCCCCGGAGCCGGCGGCGATGACCAACTATACCGATACCGACATCGTCTTCCCCAGTAAGGATGGCTATCGCTTTGGCCCGGAGCTGTTCACCAAATATTTAAGTGAGTTGCCCCCAGGTGAACACCGGATCAGGCTTGAGGTGAAGTCCTATGGAGATGTGCATGCCGCAGGTGAGTTTATCATTACCGGCAGTGATTTTTCGGTCTACGCACCGCTGCTTTCGGCAATCAAGGATGGCGCCGGCAAACTGCAGCAGATGCCGCAACCCGGTAAGACCGATGCCGCCCTCCAGGAGGAGATGCTCGCTCTGTTGAAAAATGCCGGCTGGCCGGAGGTTCGCCGGTTGTTGATCGTCGACAGGGACTGGTGGATCAACCGGGTTGCCGGCGGCAACAGTGCCGTCTCGTCCCGCCATATCCAGGCGGCAGCGGCGGCCAGGGAGAGCGACGGCAGCTTCTTCTTTTGCCTGCTGACTTTCGAGCAGCCCGCCCTTCTAGGTGGTGGCTGGGGCAAACTGCAACTGGCCAGGACCGGGGAGAAAAAGCCGATTCCGGAGGAAAATATCAACAAATAGCTAAAGATATCGGCGTTATTTCGGCTGTCCCAGGTGGCGGGCGATCAATACTGGATGCCAAATGGTGACGGCTTCTCCGGCCTCAGGCCACCCGGTCCCCCGGCGGCCTGCCGGCGAAATAGGCGTCCAGGTTGTCCAGGGCCCGGAAACCCATGGCGTCGCGGGTCTCCCGGGTGGCACTGCCGATATGGGGCATCAGGAAGACGTTCTCCAACTGCCGGTATCCCGGATGGATATCCGGTTCGTTGTTGAACACATCAAGGCCGGCGGCGTACAGTTTGCCTGACTGCAGGGCGGCAAGCAGGGCCTCGTCATCAATGACCACACCGCGGCTGGCATTGACCACAATCGCCCCATCCGGCAGCAGGGCAATACGCCGGGCGTTGAGCAGTTTGCTGGTTTCCGGGGAAGAGACGCAGTGCAGGGCGAGAAAATCACAGTGCGGCAGAAGCTCTTCCGGGGTGGCGTGGTAGATCGCCCCCGCCTCGTTCTCCGCAGCTACCCGGCGGCGGTTGTGGTAGTGGATCTCCATGTCGAAGGCCTTGGCCCGTCTGGCAACGACCTGTCCGACCCGACCGAAACCGATGATCCCCAATCGTTTACCGGTCATCTGCACCCCGACCATAAAACTGGGGCTCCAGTCCTTCCACGCCCGGCTGCGCACCAGCCGCTCCCCTTCACTGGCCCGCCTGGCCGCCCCGAGCATAAGCATGATGGTCAGTTCGGCGGTGGCGTCAGAGAGGACGTCGGGGGTGTTGGTTACTACAAGCCCCTTTTTTTTTGCGGCCACAACATCCACATGATCATAGCCGACGGAGAAGTTGGCGATGATCTTCACCCGTTCCGGCAGACGTTCGATCACCTAGGCGGTAAATTTCTCGGTATGGCAGGGGAGGATGGCGTCAACACCAGCCGCCTTCGCGACAATCCGTCTACTGTCGTACAGTTCGTCTTCAGGGTTGAGAATTGGTTGGTAGTCGCGCCGGAGGCGCTCTTCCACCGCCTCGGGCAGTTTTCTGGTGACCAGGACTACGGGCTTCATGCAGAGTTCCTCCGTTTCAGATAGAATCCTCACCTTCGGCAATTGAACTGTAATAGTCATAGAGCAAGGCGCCGATATTGACCAGAATGATCACCCATAAGGCCACCGAGTCGAGCCGGTAGGCATAGTGCAGCATGTAGATCAGGGCCAAGAGGACGGCAATGCCGCCGGTAATAATATTGCTCATGTGCTGTCCCTCCTCCTCCAGGGTGGGGTGAGTCCGGTAAACTACGGAAAAAGGCCGTTAGCCGGCAAGTTCAGCGATCAGCCAGCGGGCAGTGCGCAACAGTCTGGCGTCACTGCCGCGGGGGCCGACCAGTTGCACGCCCAGGGGCATCCCGCCTTCCCCCTGGAGCAGTGGCAAAGTGATGGCCGGCATGCCGCAAAGGGTCCAGATGGTACAGAAGACCGGACTGCCGGTGGCACCGAGACCGAGTGGTGCCTCACCAATGGTTGCCGGGGTGATGATCGCGTCGTGCCAGGAAAAAAGCTGTTCCAGTGCGTCGTGCAGACTGGCCCTGGCGGCCAGGGCATTGTTGTAGTCCATGGCCAGCTCCCGGCGGCCACGCTCGATAATTTCCAGCAGAATCGGACTGATTTGCTTCCGGCCGGTGGTGTACTCGTGGTCGAAGCTGCGGGCAATATCGGCCTCCATGATACAGCGATGCAGCTCGTGGGCCCGGTCAAAGGGTGCCGGCAGGTCAATCGGGGCAGCGCGGCTGCCGAGTGTGTCGACCAGTTCGGCAAAGGCTTCCTGGGTACCCCTGTCCGCCTGATCCCAGACCGGTGACCGGACAAAGGCCAGTTTTGGGGTGACTGGCGGGTCTTCAGCCTGGATGCGCAGCAGATCGGGTCCGGCCTGCAGCAGAGTAAAGGGATCGTTGGGGTCATGGCCGACCAGGGACTCGGCGATCAGCGCCAGGTCCTCGATACTTCTGGCAAAAACTCCCACCTGATCGAGAGGCGGCGATTGGGTCAGGATGCCGTGGCGGGAGATCCAGCCGAAGGTCGGCTTGAAGCCATAGATGCCGCAGAAGGAGGCGGGCCGGATAACTGAGCCGTTGGTCTGGGTTCCCACTGCCAGGGGAACCATCCCGGCGGCGACGGCGGCGGCTGAACCGCTGGAGGACCCCCCCGGAGTCCGCTCGAGGTCATGCGGGTTTCGGGTTTTTCCAGGCGAGAAAACGGCCAGCTCAGTGGTCACCGTCTTGCCGAGGATCACCGCGCCAGCCTGCCGCAGGCGGCTGACCACCGTCGAGTCGCTGTGTGGTCGCCGTCCGCGGTGGAGGATGGTCCCGTCTTCGGTGGGCATGTCGCGGGTGGCGAAAATATCCTTGACCCCCACCGGCAGACCGTGCAGAAGCCCTAAGGGGCGTCCGGTCCGTTTGAGCTGATCGGCCTGAATGGCCTGTTGCAGGGCCAGATCGGCATCGATGAAGGCCCAGGCGCCAACCGCCTCCTCCAACCGCTTTATCTGAGCCAGGCAGGAACCTACCAACTCTTCGGCACTGAGCCGGCCTTCTCTGATTTCCTGCCTTGCCTGCACTGCTCCCATCAACGCCGGTTCCATTTTTTTCCTTTGTGTTCGCTGCTGTTTCTGAAGAGGTGAGGCCGGGAGACCAGTTGCCCGGTTGCCCGGTTAGCCAGGCTTGCAATCGCTGCCGGATTTTCCCCGGCCAGTACCTTCTTATGACCTGTCGCTACGCAGTCATGGCGAATCAATGCTTGCCGTAGACCATATCCGGCAGCCAGGTGGTCATGAACGGAAAATAGTAGAGCAGGAACATCGCCAGCAACACCATGCCGAGAAAGGGAAGTGACCCGCGAAAGATAGTGGTGAGTTGAATATGTGGCGGGGCTATCCCCTTCAGATAGTAGCAGGACATGGCCATCGGAGGGGTGAGAAAGGATGTCTGCAGGTTAAAGGCCACCAGAATACCGAAGAAGAGCGGATCGACACCAAAGGCGGCCAGCAGAGGAAGAAAAATGGGCACAAAGATGATGATGATTTCACTCCATTCCAGGGGCCAGCCGAGCAGGAAAATAATTGCCTGGGCGAGCAGCAGAAAGGCTATGGGATGAAGATTCAGTCCGAGAACAAACTCTTCGATGACATGGTGGCCGCCAAGGTATGAAAATACAGAGGAAAATGTCCAGGAGCCGACGAACAGCCAGCAGACCATCGCCGAAGTCCGGGTGGTCAGGTAGACAGAGTCGCGCAGCCTTTTCCAGGTGAGCTGCCCGTACCCGGCGGCCAGACCGATGCTGCCGAAGGCACCGACTGCGGCCGCTTCCGACGGGGTTGCCAAACCGAAGATAATTGAGCCAAGCACGGCAAGGATCAGAATCGAGATCGGGAAGACCGAGGTGACGATCATGGTCAACAATTCCCTCAGGGGGATGTCGGTCTGCTCCTTTGGTGGTTTGGGGGCCAGTTTCGGGTTGAGAGCTGCCCGGATGATCACATAGAGGATATAAAGTCCGGCCAGCATGAAGCCCGGGATCAGTGCTCCGGCATAGAGGCGGACCACCGAGACGCCGGAGATTGCTCCATAGACGATCAGCATGATGCTTGGTGGGATGAGGATGCCGAGACAACCTCCGGCACAGATCACCCCGGCGGACAATTTTTCGTCGTAGCCGGCCTTCAGCAGGGCCGGGAAGGCGAGCAGGCCCATCAGGGTGACCACTGCTCCGACGATGCCCACCGCGGTGGCGAAGATGGCGCAGGTGAGCAGGGCGGCAACGGCCATGGCACCGGGTATGAAGCGCATGGCTATGTTCAGACTGTAGAACAGCCGTTCGACGATGTTTGCCCGTTCGACGATGTAGCCCATAAAGAGGAAGAGCGGCACGGCAACGAGAACGTCGTTGGTCATTACCGAATAGGTCTGGTTGACAAGCAGATCAAAGATATTGTTCTGCAGAGGGAAATCCATCCAGTCAGGTCTGGCGTAGGCATAGTAGCCAAAGCCGAAACCCATGGCGATGAGGGTGAAACATATTGGGAAACCGAGCAGAATCGAGGCCACAAATGACCCCATCATTAACATGGCAACCTGGGGATCAGTCATGCGTGGCCTCCTTTTGCTCGTCAGCCAGCCGGGCGGCCTTTGCCGCTTCTTCACGCTGGTGCTGTTCGGTGAGAACCTTCTCCAACTCCTCGACATCGTGCATCCGGGTCGGCCATTTTCCGTCCCTTAGACAGAGTATGCAACGGATTGTCTCGGCAACCCCCTGAAGACAGATAACCCCGGCCGCGATGGGCAGGATGGTTTTGAGGGGGAAAATCGGTACTCCAGCCGGGCTGTTGATGCTGATCTGCCCCCGTGGTCCATTAAATCCGTAAGGGAAATAGTTCCACGATTCGAGAGCATAGTTGGTGCCGGCGTAGACCAGTGCAAGGATACCGGGAAAAAAGAAGATCAGGTACAGTACCAGTTCGATCCCCGCCTGAACCCGCGGCGGCCAGAGTCGATAGACAAAATCGCCCCGGACATGGGCATTGCGCGACAGAGCGTAGCCGCCGGCCATCATGAACAGCGTTCCGTACATGATGTAACTGATGTCAAAGGCCCAGGCGGTTGGGCTCCGCAGAACATAGCGGACAAAGACCTCATAAGTGGTGGCAAAACAGAGGATCAGAATGCACCAGGCAAAAGACTTTCCCACCCAGGCACTAAACCGGTCGATGAAGTACAGAAAATGATTCATACCCTCGTCCTTGGCTGGATTTCTGTGGTGACGCTGCTCTGCTCAAGCCGTATCGACGAGCAGGCAGTCGGGGCAGCGGCAGCTCGTACCGCCTCCTTGGGAAGAATGTACAGTAACCACTGGTGGATATCTCTGCCGGCGGTCTTACGCATCCCGGCCGGTGCCAGGAGATGGCATCGGCCGGGATGCTTCACCGGTTGCAATCGACTCCTAGAAGCCGAGATCACCCGGGAAGTAGTGGTCGTAGGCCATCTTGTAGTCGCAACTGTTCATCAGATCGTAGTAGGCGACCCGTTTGGCGAAGGCCTTCTGGGAATCAACCACCTTGGCGAAGAATGGGTCCTTCATCAGATCCGGCATGATCTTGTCCCAGGCCTCGAGCTGGGCCTTCATGATCGAATCCGGAGTGCGGATGATGTTTACTCCTGCTTCATCGCGCAGCCAGAGCAGATCTTTGGAATACTGATCCTGGCCCCGCCAGAAGTTATCCGATGAGGCCGCTTCGGCGGCATAGCGCAGAATGGCCTTGTGCTCGTCGGGAAGGACGTTGAACTTCTCCTTGTTGAAGAGGATTTCAAAGAATTCGGCCGCCTGGTGAAAGCTGCCGAGCATGTAGTTTTTGCTGACATCCTGGGCGCCGAAGCTGCGGTCGGAGGTCGGGTTGTTGTATTCGAAGGCGTCGATAACACCGCGTTCGAGGGCCGGCACGATCTCGCCGCCGGGCAGCTGGGTAACCAGAACACCCATCGATTGCATGAGGTCGGCGGCCAGTCCGACGGTTCGGTATTTCAGCCCCTTCATGTCTTCAGCCGACTTGACCTCTTTTTTAAACCAGCCAAGGGGCTGGGTCGGCATCGGCATGGCGAAGAAGCCGACGATATTGAGCTTGAGCAGATCCATCAGTTCCTGATACATCTCCAGGCCGCCACCATAATAGATCCAGGCCAGTCCCTGGTGGGCGTTCTGGCCGAAGACCGGGCCGGTACCAAAGAGTGAGGCCACCTTGCTCTTGCCGTACCAGTAAACCGACACCTGGTGCCCGGCATCGAGTACCCCTTTGTGCACCGCATCCTGCACCTGGAAGGCCTGGACCACCGCACCGGCGATCAGATACTCGATCTTCAGGCGTCCACCGGCCATCTCGTTGACCCGTTTGACGTAATCGGTGGCAAAGTCGTTGAAGATATCCTTGGCACCCCAGGCACCCTGCATTTTCAACACGGTGGTTTCGGCACGGGAGACCATTGGAAAGCCAATGGTGGCTACGGTGGCCGCCCCGGCGGCGGCGGCGGCGGTCTTCAGGAACTTGCGGCGACCGTTCTGTACCTCTTCCTGTTGGACAGCGCTGGTGTTCAACTCGTCTCTTTTCATCAACGGTTCCTCCCCTCTGTGTGTAGAAAGTTACTGAATCGTGTCGGCAACAAGAAGTGCATTCGGATTCTTTCCGAAAACCTGCCACCTGCCTCTCTTGTCACGGGATGCTCGGGCCGTGACAAAATTCTACCTGGCTGGCTACTGAGAGAAAATGGCTTGTGTACAATCGCAATACTCCATCCTGACCCAGGTTGAACTGGCTGGAACCGTACCCACCGATCTTTACTGGACAAATCCGGCTGATGGCAGCTATCGCCGGTGGGCTACGCTAACAACACTACCACTTGACTGCTGCAGTTCGAGTTAAGGGATACCGAATAATCGGCTGGAGGCCCTGAAAACACATAAAACTATCAACTTCCATTGTATTTGGGTTCAGAATTATTGCAAGAAAAATCGTGCCGGCACGAGGAGGCAGAAAGGCGTAGCCGGGCAGGAAAAACGGCCAACGGCGCCATTGTCGCTTGCCGCTCCCGCAACTGCCTGGTACCCTTTGCTGAGGTGTGAAGAGTGCGGCCGGCAGTGATGGGAGATGAGGCCAGGGATTTGGCATTTTGCAGGAGGTGAGGATGGAAGCGGTTGAACAATCTGTTGCCCTGGGAAAACGGCAGGCCGAGCGGCTGGTCCGGGAGGAGCGGGTAGAGTACCGGCCTTTTGTCGCCCTCAGTGACCTGCACCTGGTGCGTAAGACCTTTGCGGTCGACTACCCGGTATTGCTCAGTACCCTGGAGAAATATGACCCGACACTGGGGAGTGACCTTGCCGATGCCGTGGCCCGTCTGGCCGAGGAACAGGGGGCGGCCTTTAGCCGTGATGCCTTCGCCCGGGGCTTTGTCGAGGGGATTGCGGCGATCTGGGAGAAGATCAGAGACAAACTGTAGAATCGCTCAACGGCAAGCCTGGAGAAGGAGACAGCCCTTCCTCTGGTGGTGCCCAACCACTGGCGTCCTTGAGACAATCGTGAGGCGCTAGTGTGCTCATGGGCGCTTTACGTTTTTAATTGAGTGCCCATTATGTGCTCATATGTGCTCATATGTGCTCATGAAGCGCATTTGAAGCGCTCTTGACGAGCAGTACACCCCACCGATGGCGGGCCGGGAATATGACGAAGGGGAGCAGAGAGAAGAGTATCCGGGTGGTGTTTTTCCTCTGCCTGTCGCTGCTTGGCCTCTGTATCGCCCTCTCCGGGCTCGGGGTTGCTTTCGGCAACCGAACGGTAAGCCTTGTCGGTTTTTTCAGCGCTCTGCTGCTGCTGGCCCTCCTCCGTCTGCTCCTCTGGGGAATCGGTTCCGGTCCCAGGAGAGGGAGAAGGGCCAGGTAAGGCAGCCATCCGCTATCAGCCTGCCGCGTTCAGGCGGGCGAGCAGGCTTGAGGTGTCCCACCTCTTGCCGCCCATTTTCTGGATATCATGGTAGAACTGGTCGACTAGAGCGGTAACCGGCAGGGAGGCGCCATTTCGGTTCGCCTCCTGCAGACAGATACCCAGGTCCTTGCGCATCCAGTCAACCGCAAAACCGAGGTTATACTCTCCTTCCTTCATGGTCTTGTAGCGGTTTTCCATCTGCCACGAACCGGCTGCGCCCTTCGATATCACCCCGATCAGTTTCTCTACGTCCAGGCCGGCTTTCTGGGCAAAATGGATTCCCTCGGCCAGTCCTTGGAGCAGACCGCCGATACAGATCTGGTTGACCATTTTTGTCAGCTGGCCACTGCCGGCGGGGCCCATCAGGCCAACCATTCGTGCGTAGCAGTCAATCACCGGCCGGGCCCTGTCGAAGGTTTGTGGGTCGCCACCGACCATCACCGTCAACACGCCGTTTTCCGCTCCCGCCTGGCCACCGGAGACCGGCGCGTCGAGAAAGGCGAAGCCTTTGTCGGCGGCCACCCCGGCCAGTTCCCGGGCCACGTCGGCGGAGGCGGTGGTGTTGTCGATATAGACGGCACCCTGGCGCATTGCGGCAAAGGCGCCGTTGGCACCAATGGTGACCTCGCGAAGATCCGCGTCGTTACCGACACAACTGAAGACGAAGTCGCAGCCGGTAGCGGCGACGGCGGGGGTGTCGGCATGGCTGCCGCCAAACTGGCCGACCCATTTTTCGGCCTTGGCCGCCGTACGATTGTAGACTGTGACCTGATGGCCCCCTTTGGCGAGGTGTCCGGCCATCGGATACCCCATCACCCCTAAACCAATAAATGCAACCTTTGCCATGGTAATCTCCTTGTGCTGGCGTTAGCACCCCACCTCTGCCTAGCTGGTGAGGCGAGAAGAGTGTCGAATTATTTAAAAATTACTCCGCGGGCTGGTCGAAAATTCTGATCAGGGCGCTGTGGTCGAGGTCGCCATCCCCCTGGTCGATGAGCTTCTGGTACAGCCTCCTGCTCAACTCGGTGGCCGGCAGGGTCAGGCCAAGTTCAGCTGCCAGTTCGCAGGCCTGACGCATATCCTTGTGCTGGGTGGTTACCCGACCGCCAGGGGCGAAGGCCTTGTCGATCATCCGTTGCCCGTGTACTTCGAGGATACGGGAGCCGGCAAAACCACCCAGCAGGGCCTGGCGCACTTTGTTCAGGTCGACCCCGGCCCGTCGGACCAGGGACAGGGCCTCGGCGACGGCGCCAATATTGAGTCCGACGATCACCTGATTTGCTGCCTTGGCGACCTGTCCGGCACCGACATCGCCAACATGGGTGAATTGCTTACCAAGTACGGCAAACAGGGGACGGGCCCGGGCAATCGCCTCTTCCGAACCTCCGGCCATGATGGTGAGGCTGGCGTTGATCGCACCGATTTCTCCCCCGGACACTGGTGCATCGATATAGTCGACTCCGGTCTGTGCCAGTTTCGCGGCAATTTTCCTGGTGGCCATCACTGCGGTGGTGCCCATGTCGATCAGCAGCATCCCCGGCCGTAGACCATTGGCAAGACCATCCGGAGGAGCAAAGAGCACCTGGTCGACCACCTCGGTATCGGCCAGCATCAAGACGAGACAATCGCTCATTCCGGCCAGTTCGGCCGGGCTGCCGGCCAGACGCATTCCCGGTTCCAGCATCGACTCGGCCACCGAACGGGTACGATTCCAGAGAGCCAGCTCGGCCCCGGCGGTAAAGAGGTTCCGGGCCATTGGCCGGCCCATCAGCCCCAGGCCGGCAAAGCCGATCCGCCAGCCATGCAGGGGGCGGTCTGCTTCGTCAATCATCGCGCGCCTCCTGGCTGCTGGCTGTTGAAGCCGGCCCGGCGGATCGCTGCCAGGGCACACGCTTCGTCATCATCCGAGGCAGCTCCTGCCACCCCGAGGGCGCCGATGACGGTTCCGGCAGCATCCCGGAGCAGCAGTCCGCCCGGGAGCGGCACGATCCTGCCGCCGGTCATTCCGTTCAGGGCCTGGAAGAAGCCGGGCTGCAGGGGATCACCGAGAAGACGTTCGGCCAGTTGGCGACTGTCAACGCCAAGGGCCAGCGCTGCCCAGGCCTTTGCCTGGCAGATATCGGCACGAAGGAAGGAGAGACCGTCCTGACGCTGCAGGGCGCGCAAATGGCCGCCGCTGTCAAGAACCGCTGCCGCCAGGGGCGGCAGCTTACGGCGGGCCGCCTCGGCAAAAACATCATGGATCAGGGTGTTGGCCTGGCTCAGGCTGAGTTCCGGCATGGTTGCCCCTAGCTGGGTTTGTCCAGCGGCTTGCCCCCAGCGCCGTCACTGAAGTGGTCATGCGAGCTTGCCGTGGTGAGTTCAAAGATAACGGGCAAAGCACTCTGAAGGTTTCCATCCCTCGCAGGCGGGCAGGAGAGGACGGTTGAAGCGGTCGACGGTCTCCGGCGGAGATGAGGGAGCGAGTCTCTACAGGGTTCACGATATCGCCTTCCGGGTATCGTGACAAGTCCTTTTTCCGAGCCGCCGGTAAATCAGCCGGCCAACCGGGCGGGTGGCGCTTCTCCAGATCAGCTTCGCCGGCCGACGGCAAAGAGAAAAGAAAAACAGAGAAATAGACCAGGAAATGGGCTGGAATGGTATAGTGGCCGAAATGGTTGCCGGCTCGAAGAGGTGCGTCGCCGGCCCGGCGTGAAAAGAGGTTGGCCAACAACAGGATGAAGGTGATGGAAAAAATACCCGTGCTTGCCGATGTAGAAGCGATGGCCCGCCAGGCCGGCACGATCCTGGCGGCTGGTTACGAACAGCAACACCAGATCGATTTCAAGGGAGAGATCGATCTGGTCACAGAGATTGATCGCCGTTCCGAAGAGTTCCTCGTAGCGGAGGTTTTTCGCCTTTTTCCCGACCACCAGGTGCTGGCCGAAGAAGGAGGGGGCAGTGACGGCGGCGCCCGGCAGTGGTATATCGACCCACTGGACGGGACAGTCAATTATGCCCATGGCGTGCCGCTGTTTTGTGTCTCGATCGCCTACGCCAGCCACGGAGTGGTCCAGTTGGCGGCTGTTTACGAACCTCTCCGGGACGAGATGTTTCTTGCCGAACGTGGATGCGGCAGCTGGCTGAACGGTCGTCGGCTGGCCGTGGCCACCGCCTCGGAACTGCGCAACGCCCTGCTGGTTACCGGTTTTTCGTATGACATCCGCAGCAACCGGCGTAACAACCTGGCTGAATTTGCCGCTCTTGCCACCTCCTGCCGGGGTATGCGCCGGCTCGGCTCGGCGGCTCTTGATCTCTGTTACCTGGCTGCCGGGCGTCTTGATGGCTATTGGGAACTCTCCCTCAAGCCCTGGGATCTCGCCGCCGGTGCCTTGATTGCCCTTGAGGCGGGGGCCCGGGTAACCACTCTGAACGGGTCGGATAGTCTCTTGGTCGAGCCCTATTCGATCGTTGCCGCCAACCCGGCGCTGCACCGGCAACTGCTGGCAGCGCTGAGCCGGCCGGGGATGGCGGCGGCCCCGGAGTAGATACAGGCTGCCTTGAAAAATTTGAATTTCCATTTAAAATCAACGGCAAAGTAAAACAATCTGCCGCAGGCACAGAGTTGATAGCCTGAGGACAAATTGTTTTCGTTCAACGCAGAGATTGGGCGGAAAGACCATTTTCAAGGTGGCCTACAGTCTCTGGGCAGGTACTGAGGCCATATCGGTACCGTAGAGAAGAATTGAAACATGTCGGGATGGCCTGTCTGCCGGCCTCGCCGACCCCTCAATCAGACCGGCAGGCGGCTGCCGCAGAAAGGCTGGCCGGCCGCGGAAAGATTTTCATGGAATGCAGGCAAATTCAGCAGTGAGGTGAAAGATGCCCTTTGTCGATGCCAATGGTGTTCGTCTCTATTACGAAGAGGTCGGATCAGGAGAACCGGTGATCTTTGTCCACGAATTTGGTGGGGATCTGTCCAGTTGGGAGTTGCAGATGCGCCGCCTTGGCCGCAACTTTCGCTGCCTGGCCTTTAATGCCCGGGGCTACCCCCCTTCCGATGTCCCCCTCGAACAGTCCGCCTACAGTCAGGCGCTGGCCAGCGCTGATCTGGCCCATTTCATGACCGCCCTCGGTATCGATAGCGCCCATATCGTCGGTCTCTCCATGGGCAGCGTCACCACCCTCGACTTTGCCCTGCGTCATGGCTCGCGGGCCCGCTCCATCACCCTGTGTGGCTGCGGTTATGGTTCAATTGCCAGCGAACGGGATGCCTGGCTGGCGAGCAACAGTGTACTGGCGGAGGGAATCAGTACCGATATTGCCCAGGCGGTGCGAAGCTACGCCAATGGACCGACCCGCCTGCCCTACCGGAAAAAGGACCCTCGAGGCTGGCAGGCCTTCCTGGACCAGATGCTGCGGCTGAACCCGCTTGGCGCCAGTCTCACCCTGCGCGGTATCCAGGCGAAAAGGCCATCGCTTTATGAACTGGCAGAGGGCATCAGTGCCTTGCCGATGCCGGCAATGATCGTGGTCGGCGATGAGGATCAGCCGGCGCTTGAGCCAAGCCTCTTTCTCAAAAGAACCATTCCCGATGCGGCACTCTGGGTCTTTCCACGCACCGGGCATGCGGTGAACGCCGAGGAGCCGGAGCTGTTCAACCGGACCCTTCTCGAGTTTCTGGTCTCAGTGGAGATGGGGCGTTCAGAGCCAACAGCTCCCAGGGTCGCCTGAATGCACTATGGACGCCAGCATAGCCATCAACAAAAGGATGGGGCGTTACGAGGATGAGGCGTCACACCGATCCCTACATCCGGGTGGGCGTGGCCGTCCTTGGCCGGCCGGGTTGCCGATGCCGGCCAAGGACGAAGGGCGGATCAGTTCCTGGCGCGGAAATAATTGGCGACGAGAGTACCAATGACCATCTGGACGAGTTGGCCGGTGATCGCCGGGACCAGGGCGGCCGGATAGTCGGCGGCAAAATAACCCGCCCAGACAATATAGCTTACCGCCAGTGTTTTCTGGGAGGTGTGGATGGTGAAGGCGATGGTGGCCGGCCGGTCAAGTCTGATCAGTCCGGCCAGGCCGTAATTGAGGGCCAGGATGACAAGGTTGAGAGCAACCATGAAGAGTACGACGGCAGCGAGTGAACCGCCGATCTCGTGCATCTTTTCGGCCGAACTGCTGACGACGTTGAAGATAATCAGAACGATGATCAGGGACTGAAAAATGGAAATCTCCTGCCGCCTCCTTTTGATCAACTCTCTGGCCAGTGGCCTGAGCAGGTTGCCGAGAATGAGGGGGAGCAGAATTTTCAGGAGCAGGGCAAGCAGCATCTGGGTGACGGGCAGCTCGATTTCACCGGCAAAACCGAGCAGCAGGTTGAGCATCAGCGGGATGGTAAAGATGGCCAGGAAGTTGGAAAGAATACAGATCAGCAGGGAAAGAGGGATATTGCCACGGGCAATGGTGGTCATGATTGTTCCGGAGGAGATGGTCACCGGTGCGGTGCCGACGATACAGATGCCGATGACAAATTCGTATGGCAGCAGGGGCAGGGCAGCCGCCCAGGCGAGAAGGGGATAGAGGAGCAGAGAGGAAACGAGGGCGGCGGCCGGGGCGCGGACAGCCTTCACCTGGCGAAGAATTGAGCGGGGGTCCAGGGAGAGGCCGGTGGCGAAAAAAGAGAGAAAAATGCCGTAGCTGAGAATGTCGTACTGGTGCAGGCTATTCCCCCAGCCTGGCCGGTAGTAGGCGAGGAGGGCGGCGCCGGCAACGGCGATGAGAAACCACTGTCTTTTGAGAAAGGGGAGCATCTCTCTCCTCACCGGAACGGGATCGGCAACGGCCGGGGAGCTGGCAAGGGGAGAGCGGAGCTTGCGCTACCCTGCTGGCGTGCCGGCTGAGGCCATCAGGGCCTCTTTGGCCATGGGTACTCCACTTGCAGAGGTGGGTCAAGGGGGAAAAACTCGGTATCCATGCTGTTCCCTTCGTCCCAGCGGAGCATGATGAAGGCACCCGGATCGAACAAAACAGTGCGCGGGGTGTGCCAGACGTTGGCCGAGTAGATCACGGTTTGCCCGCCAGCGGCATGGAAGCCGGCAATGTTGGCAAGATCGGGTTGGCCATTGGCCTGGGATGGGCAGACCACCACGAGGTGGCGGGTGCCGTCCAGTGGCACAAACATCTGGTGAGAAAAGGGGTGGCGTTCGAACTCGCTTAATGTCGCCGGGAAGGGGGCCGGCTGCATGCTCATATAGGTGACATTGAGACGTGCCTGAGGACGAAGGCTTTCAATACGACCGGCCCAGGCATTATATTCCGGCAGACCCTTGTCGGCCATCAGGACCTGGCCAAAGGGCGCAAACGTTTCCGGGGTCAGCACTGCGGTGGAGATGATCATCGGTACTCCTCATGGTTGCTGGGTTACTGCCGGTGAAAACTTCCTCTCCAGCCACTGCGCGGCCTGCAGGAGCTGGTTGTCACCTCCTCGGGCGCCGACCAGTTGCAGACCAAGGGGCAGACCGGTCCTGCCACTGAGCACCGGCAGGGAAAGGGCGGGAACCCCACAGAGGCTCCAGAGGGTGGAAAAGATCGGGCTACCGGTGGAGGCCAGGCCAGCCGGGGCTTCCGCGGTGGTGGCCGGGGTGAGCACCCCGGCAAATCCAGCCAGCGCGTTGTCCACTTCACCGGTGATGTCGACGGCCACTTTTTTTGCCTCGAGATAGCGGGCGAGGGTGATTGTCTGCCCCTCCTCTATCATCCCGCGCAGTTTTGCGCTGAGCAGCTGAGAGTGGTGCTGGTACAGGTGGCGATAGTGGTGGGCCATCTCAGTGAGCATGATGGTGCGGTGGCAATCGACCGCCTGGAGGGTGCTTTCCGGCAGGTCGATGGCCGTGACCTCGATTTGTAAAGAGTTGCTGGCGGCGAGGATGGCTGCCCTGGTGGCAGCTGTTGCTTCCGGCCAGAGGGCAGTCATGGCCAGGGCCAGACGCGGCGGTGAGGGTGCTTTGCCGGCCAGTTTTTTCAGCTCAAGCTTTGGCCATGGCAAGGTGTCACCGTGCCGCAGTCGTCGATCGACGAGAACCGCGGCGAGCAGGGCGCTGTCATACACCTGGCGGGAAAAGACCCCCACCTGGTCAAGGCTCGGGGCCTGGCAGAGAATACCGGCACGGGGAATGGTGCCAAAGGTTGGTTTGTAGCCGACTACGCCACAATAGGAGGCGGGCCGTATCACTGAGCCGTTGGTCTGGGTACCGATGGCCAGCGGCACCATGCCACAGGCGACCGCTGCCGCCGAGCCACTGGATGAACCGCCGGGGGTATGCCGGCAGTTGTGCGGATTGGTTGTCTTCCCAGGGGTATAGACGGCCAGTTCGGTGGTGACCGTCTTGCCGGCAATCACTGCTCCTGCCTCCCGTAACAGCCGGACGGCCGCTGCATCGGTGTCGGGACTTCGGCCATGGCAGGCAGGGGTGCCGTACTCGGTGGGCATGTCCCGGGTATCGAAGATATCCTTTATGCCAATCGGTATGCCGTTCAGCGGCATATCGGTTGTCTCGCCGGCCTGCCGGCGCTTGTCGGCCTGACAAGCCTGCTCAAGAAAGAGTTTCCGGTCAAGGAAGGCCCAGGCACCGACGGTCGGCTCCTGGGCATCGATTCGAGCCAGGCAGGCAAGGGCCAGTTGCTCGCTGGAAATGGTCTTTTCGGCCATTGCCCGCAAGGCACTTCCGGCGCTCAGGCGGTGGAGGGAATCCATAGCAGCTGGTCTCAGGCCGTCTGTTGGCCGGCAAAGGCCTCCAGGGCAGCGGTAAAGCAGGCCATCGGTACGGCGGTCAGGCCGGCACCGATCTGTCCGACCCCTGGTCGCCGACAGGCGATGCCGGTATTGATCACCGGTGTTATGCCGGTCTCGACCACCTTGCGGATGTCAATACCGAGAGGGGTACCGCGAAAATTGAGCGGCGGCAGTTTGAAGGTCTGGTGTTCGCCGATGGTGATTTCATACATTTGCAGAGTGGTCTCCATGGCGAACTGGGCAGTTCCGCCGATGTACTCAACAACCGCCGGGGCACCGGCCATGGCAAAGGAGCCGAGGCCGATGGTTTCGGCTATCGCCGAGTCACCCAGGTCAGGGTTTGCATCTTCCGGGCCGAAACCGGGAAAGTAGACCCCATCGATCATCGGGGCAGGGGCAGTGAACCAGCGCTCGCCGAGGCCACTGACCCTGATGCCGGTTTGGTAGCCGTTGCGGGCGATGGCCGTGACCATGGTCGACCGGGGGATATTGGCGCCAGCGTCAAGCATCCCCTTGGCGGCAGCCATGACGGTATTGAGAATAAAATGGCCCGCCTTGTCAATAAAATCGACCGCCCGTATGGCGATATCCTTTTCGCCTGCCCGGATCAGGTGTTGCACCAGGCTGGTGAGCAACAGGGCGTTGCTTGCCTTGTTGCGGTTGTGGAGCTCGTCGCCCATCTGCAGTGACTGGGCGATGATGCTCTTGATATCGATGCCGCCTGCCGCCTGAATGGCCGTCTGGAGCAGCGGGGCCAGTTCCCGGTTCATCCAGCGCAGTTTGTCGAGCACTTCCCGGTCAAAGGCCCCGTGCCGCAGCACCTTGCCAATCCCCATATAGAGCGTGGAACAGGTGTCGATGGCGAAAGGTTCGTTCCTGACCACGTTGACCATCATTGACGGGGTGATAATCCCTGACATCGGGCCGATGGCATGGTGGTGGTGGCTGGAATCAAAGAGCAGCCGGCCGCTTGTGGCAAGCCGTTCCACCTCTTCCGGAGAACTGGCCCACCCCTCGTAGATGCAGGCACCGGTGATTGCCCCGCGCATCGGCCCGCACATCTCGTCCCAGCCGAGGGGTGGACCGGCGTGGAGAACGGTGTAGTCGTTCATGGCGGCAATCGCTTCGTGGGCCGGTCGGATATCATACCAGTGGGCGGTACCGGCCTGAACGTTGTCGAGAAATTGTCTATTTGCTTGTTCTATGGTCATGGCGGTCTCTTCTGGCTGTAGATGTTCAGGTGGTGTTCAGCCCCGTTCGTGCAGACTGTCCAGGAGTTCGAGCAGTTTTTTGTCACCGCCGGCGGGCGGGCGCCAATCCATCTGCACGACGGGGACGCCGGCCTCACGGAGGTCGGCGGTAAAGCGTTCCAGGCCAATGTTGATAACCTGAACCTGACGATCGAGGGGGGAACTCTTTTCTGTCATGATGCTTCTCCATCCGGTTCGTTGAGGAGCAAGGCACGGCAGGCCGGAGCGACCAGCAGGGCCACGTACCGTGCTGCTTCACTGTTGGCGAGGAAAACGGTGGCCCCGGCTTGGTGCAGCGTGCGCTGTTGGTTGCTGAGAGCCTGCGGGTCATCTTCGGTACCAACCAGGCTGACCACCACCGGCCCGGAAAAGCCGTGTTTCCCGCGCAACTCGGCCAGGCTCCAGGCCAATTCTCCGGCAGGGTCGAGGTGGGCGCCATTGCCGAGGACAATATCCATCAGCAGGGCTCCACAGTTGTTCAGACCGCCACTGCGGGCCAGTTCCAGGAGGATTTCCGAGCGATTCTCCGGGGCGATCATCGGGTGCGGTCTGCCCACCGTATAGCGGTCATCGCCCAGGTCGACAAGACAATGGCCATTCTGCCGGTTCAGGTCGGTTGCGATCTCTCCAAGCAGGGGGGTGAGCAGCAGCTGGGCCTCTTTGGCCAGAGTCCCGCCGCAGAAGAGGCCGATCAGCTGTTTTCCTGCCGGCCCAGATCCGGCATTGGCCAGCAAAGCCTTCACCGTATCTGGTTGGCTGAAGAGTCTAGCCGTGAAGGGTTTCTCCTGGACCAGGCAGGCGGCCTGGTGGGCGGCATCTTCTAAGGTGAGGGTCTGAAGAAGTTGGCCGCCGGGCAACCGGGCACCCTGGAAACAGCTTACCACCGGCGTGGTGAGAGTACGGCAAAAGTCGAGCAGGGTCTGGGCTACCTGAGGGTGGGGAGGCTTGGAGAGGAGGACGATCACCCTGGTGCCAGGGTCCCGGTCGAGGAGGGCGAGGGCATGGGTGGTCATTATGCCGCCAACCTCAAGGCTCAGATCCCGACCTCCGACGCCGATCCCGTGCGAAATCCCTTCCCCCAGCCGGTCGAGGGCGCAGGCCACCGCCTGCAGGCCGGTGCCGGAGGCGGCGACGCAGCCGATTCGCCCCCGCCGGACAACATTGCTGAAGCCAAGGCCGACTCCATTCAGGTAGGCCGTTCCGCAGTCAGGCCCCATGCAGAGCAAACCCCTCTCCACCGCTTGCCGCTTGAGTGAAGCCTCGTCGGCCACCGCCACGTTGTCACTGAAGATAAAGAGATTCAGACCCTTTTCCAGGCAGTGTGCGGCGGTTCGGGCCGCATAGTTTCCAGGGATCGAGATGGCGGCCAGGGAAGCTCCGGGGAGAAAGCCGATAGCCCGGTCGAGGGTTCGTGGCTGGTAGGATTGGCTTGACTGCTCTGTCTGCCGGCGGCTGATCAACTCGTCTGCCGCTTCCCGGGCGATGGCGGCGGCCAGCTCTTCGCTCTCGGCCCGGACGATGATCAGCAGATCCTGGGGGCCGGCCTCTTTGCTTTCGGGAGTTGTCAAACCAACCTGGGCGAGCAGTGCGTGGTTGCCCTCGGTGCCCATGAACATGGCCACTTCCGAGACACCCTGGCGCTTCTTCAGTTGGCTGGCTACCCGCATCAGGACAACCGAATCGTAATAGCTTGAGGTGACTATGCTGGTGGTGCAGAACATCATTCTATCCTTTAAAAATACCGGCAATCCGGGCGGCGGCTGGCTGCCGTCGAATCGGGCGGGGCCATGCCCCTGGTTCTCTTGACCCCTTTTCGGGCAGTCTGGCCGGCAAACCGCCCAGGGTTGGAATTATCCCGGAGGGTGGGCTGGCGGTGAGTATCCCGACGGCAAAACCGGCCAGGGTGTCCCAGCCCGAGGTGGCGCCGCTCTGCCCAACCCCGTCGACTGCGGCCCGGCAGCACTTCTGGTCACTCTGGCCGAAAGAGGCAACCAGGCGGGCATGTTTCTCGGTGAGCTGGGAGGCGGCCAGGGCCCGATAGCCGGCAAGGCTGACCACGGTCGTCCTGCCCCTGGCGGCACGATAGAGGGCCCGGGCCACCTGGCTGGCCTCCTTCGATCGGCCCATTCTCACCAGACCGAGAAGAAAGCCGGCGCAGAAGTCGTCGCCGGAAGGGGTCAGGCCATATCCTACGCCTATGAGGGGGGTAAGGACTGAGGCGAGTCTCCCCGAGGGCGGCACGTTTTCGCCCTCCTTTGGCAAAAAGGCGAGGATACGGAACAGGTGGTCATGGAGGAGGCCTGCTGTACCGTCATTCATTCGTGGCGAAACGGCCTTGCCGAGAATGGCGGGGATCAGGCTGCCGTAGCCCTCCCTTGGCGCCCCTTTGGTCGCCTCTTCGGCCAAGGCGGAAAGATCCCTGGTCAGGAATGCCTCCGCCGTCAGGGCGCCACCGGGTGAGGCTTCAGCAAAGGTCGCTGACCAGATTTCGGCCTGCTGGCTGTCGATGGTCAGGCCCGGCCAGACCAACCTGCCCGCCGAGGCGTGGCAGCCATCCGTCAGTTCTCTGCCGAGCAGAGGGCCGATCCCGGGGCAGACGATGGTGAATGGCCCCTTGCCAATCAGTTTATCGGCGATGCAGAGGAGCTGATCGGCGCTGTCCCGGCAGTAGCAGCAGTGCCGGTAGCGCTGGACAACCTGCCAAGGTGCTGGCCGGGCGAGAAGCTCCGGCACCATGGCCCCGACAGATTCGGCGTGGAGGATTCCCTGTCCGATCTTCTGTCCATTCCCCTGCTTCATTACCTGCTGACCCTGGTGCCGGCCTTGCCGAGTACGGCCGGGTAGGCATCGTCGAGATGGGCGATCACCGCCTGTTTGCCGCCCAATTCGAGAAACTGTTTGACGGCTTGGATTTTCGGCCCCATACTGCCGGCGGCAAAATGCCCTTCAGCGGCATAGCGGTCGAGTTCGGCGAGGCTGAGGGAGGAGAGGCCCCGCTCGAACCTGCTGCCGAAATTGATCTTCACCTGTTTCACCGAGGTGAGGATAACCAGCTCATCAATCCCCAGCTCGCGGGCGAGAAGAGCTGAGGTGAGATCCTTGTCGACCACCGCCTCGACACCGCGGATCCGGCCATCGACCAGCACCGGCACACCGCCGCCGCCACCGGTAATGACGATAACGCCCTGCTCCATCAGGCTGGCGATCACCTCGCAATCAAGGATTTTTCGGGGGCGTGGCGATGGCACGACCATCCGCCAGCCACGACCGGCATCCTCCCGCATTGTCCAGCCAAATTCCACCGCCAGGTTTTTCGCCTCTTCGGCGGTAAAAAAATAGCCAAGGGGCTTGTCGGGGTGAGCAAAGGCGGGATCGTCCTCGGCAACCTCGACCTCGCAAACCAGGCTCGCCACCCGCCGCTGCACCTTTTCCTCGCGAAGGATATTCTGCAGTGCCTGCATGATGACGTAGGAGATTCCCCCCTGGCTGTTGGCAACACAGATATCCAGTGGCATGCTGGCCACCCTTTTGCTGGCGATGGCCTGGCGCATCAGTACCTTGCCGACGCCGGGGCCGTTGCCGTGGGTGAGAACCAGTTGCGGCACCCTGTTCACCAGGGGGAACAGGGATCTGGCCGCCGCCAGGGCAAAGTTGACCTGCTCCTCGCCGGTCCCCTTGATCCCCTCGGGGTGGATGGCATTGCCACCCAGGGCGATAAGGAGCTTGTTCGGGAGGATCCGTCGCTCTTCAGCCACCATTGTTTCAGCCTCGCATCTTGTCTGGCAACCAGGTTACCAGTTCAGGAACAAAAATGATCACCATGGTGAAGGCCAGCATGATCAGGGCAAAGGGGAGGGCCCCCCAGATAACGTCGGAGAGTGGCCCCTTGTCCTGGCGCACCCCTTGAATGACAAAGAGATTCATCCCCATGGGCGGGGTGATCATTGCCACTTCACTCATCAGGACGATGAAGATGCCAAACCAGATCGGATCGGCACCGGCGGCGGTCATGATCGGGTAGGCGATGGGGATGGTGGCGACTTGAATGGAGAGGACATCGAGAAACATCCCCAGGACGATATAAAAAAGGACCATGACCATGGTCAGCTGGATGAGGGAGAGATTGAACGACATCACCTCCCTGGTAAGCATCTCGGCGATGCCGAGCAGACTGAGGGTGAGGTTGAGAATAAAGGCGGCAGTGATGATCAGGATGATCATCCCGGTCAACTGGGCGGTATTGAGAAAGCATTTGTGCAGCATGGCAAAGCTCAGCTTGCCGGCCAACCAGGCAAAAAAGAGCGAGACCATGATGCCGAGAGCCGCCGACTCAGTGGGGGTGGCAAAGCCGAAATAGATGCTGCCCATGACTATGAAGAAGATGAACAGAGGAGGCAGCATTGCCGGCAGCGCCCGAAAGCGTTCCGCCCAGGTTACCGGGACGATTCCAGTATTTTTGATCCAAACGCTGGCAAGCATCAGATAGACGATGAAGGAAAGGGTGAGAACGATGCCTGGGATCACCCCGGCAACGAAGAGCTGGCTGATCGAGTTGCTGGTCAGGCTACCGTAGATGATCAGGGCGATGCTGGGGGGGATCAGAATGCCCATGGTCCCACCGGCGGCAAGTGAGCCGAGGGACAGTTTTTTTGAGAAGCCACGTTCGTTCAGGGTGGGGAGGGCGACGGTACCGACGGTGGCGGCGCAGGCGACCGAAGAACCGGTGGTCGCCGAAAAGAGGGCACAGCAGCCAATATTGGTGAGGAGGAGATTGCCGGGTAGCCAGTTCATCCACTTGGCCAGGGATTCGTACATCTTGTCGGCCACCCCGGAACGGAGCAGTATCTCCCCCATCAGGATGAACAACGGCACAGCGGTGAGGATAAAGGAGTTATGCACACCCCACACCACATTGCCGATGGAGTTCATGAACGGGAAGCCGAAGGCGAGCAAACCGCCGATCAGGCCGAGAATGGCCATGACCGGAGAGATGGGAATCCCCAGGAAAAGAAGACAGAGACCGACAGCAAAGAATATCAGGATAACGGTAATCGGCATGACAGCAGGTTCCTTATCGATAATGACGCCGTAACGGCCTTGACCTTTTCCGGGGCAGGTGGGCCGGGTACGAGTGAGCGTTGTCTAACGCTGCTGCAGATCACGCAGCTCTTCCTTGACCTCATCGGCCGAACCTTTAGGCTGGTACAGCACCCGGAGTTGCTCCCAGCGGCCGGTGAGGAGCAGTCGGGTAGCCCCAAACAGATGGTAGCCGGCGAGGGCGAAGAAGAGGAACAGCCCAAGGGTCCAGGGGATCTGAGGATAGTGCAGCGGGGTGGCCCAGGGAGTGGGCGCGGTGCTGCCGTAGCTGAGTGTTTCCGAGAGGACCCGGGCCGCCGAGAAGGCGAGCAGCAGCGAGAGCAAAAACATCGACAGGGTCGCCAGCCAGTTGAGCAGGGCCTGGATAGTGTGCGAAAATTTGTAGTGGAACAGGTCGATGCGGATATGGTTGTTACCGATCAGGGCAATACAGAAGGCGAGGATGGAACCGATGGCCAGGACGTAGCCGCCCAACTCGTCGGCACCCTGAAGCGATTTTGCGAACAGTTTGCGCATTACCACCTCGACGCTGACGAAAATGGATAATCCCAGGCAGAGATAGCCAAACAGACAGCTTGCCAGAAAGGCGATTTTTTTACTGGTTTCCATATCTCACCCCTGGTGAAGAAAGTGGAGCGTTCACCGGTATGCAGAAAAAGGCTGCAGAACCGGAATCTGTACCCGTTCAGCCAGTACCCCAGGTTCGTTCTGGCCGGCCGCCGAGCTAGAGTTGGCTCTGTTCGGTGGCCTGACCGGGCGAAAATGGGGTGCTGGTGATCAGGTAGTGGAGAAACAGGGGCCGACCGCTGGAAACTGCCGGCCGGCCAGAATGTGCGGGCTCTTCGCTTTATTTGATGCCGGTCATTTCACCAAGAATCTCTTTCCATTTGTCGCCGCAACCCGGGTAATTTTTTTCACAGGTTTCCGACCACGAGGGGAAGGAGATGGTCTTGACGGCATTGGCGACAATCTGCAGGTCCTCTTCCTTTACCGGAACCTCTTTCATGTTGTACTTGGTCACCGTGGTGCATGGTTCTTTGCCGACATTGCAGCGCAGGGCATCTTCAAAAAGTTCCTCGGAGTAGACCCAGATGTCATCGACCAGGGTATCAAAGGCAGCCTGGAGTTGCCCTTGCTCGGCTGGCGAGAGCTTGTTCCAACTGTCCATGTTGATGGCATAGCCGTTGAAACCGACCTGGAAGCCAATGGGCATGAAATAGTCGGTCACTTCCGGCCAGCCGGCGGTGTTGGCGGAACTGGCGCCGGTAATCGCACATTCGGTTACCCCGCGCGACAGGGCCTGCTGCACTTCGGAAAAACCGATCGGTACCGGAGTGGCGCCGATACTCTCGATGAATTTGGAAATATTCTGGTCATATACCCTGACCTTTTTCCCCTTCAAATCGGCAAGGCCGGTGATTTCCGGTTTGCAGAAGAGCACCTGGGGGCCAAAGGGCCACAAGCCGAGGAGCTTGGCGTTGAATTTTTCCGCCAGGCGGGCGGCAAAGTGGGGTTTGTAGGCATCGTACACTTTCCGGGCGGTCTCGTAGTTGGGGTTCAACCCGACGAGGTCCTGGCCGAGAAGAAAGACCTCGTCCCGGGCGGCCTGGGCGGTACGGATGGAAACGATATCGAACAGACCGTTTTTCAAGACGCGCAGGGTCTCTTCCGACTGGATGCCGGTGACATCGATGGGCTTGTAGTTTGCCGTAATCGACAGGCCGGTGTTGGCGGCGAAGTTTTCGAAGAAAGGCTGCTCCTTGTTTTTCTGGATCAGCCCGGTAGCCAGGGGTTGCCCCAGGACATTGAATGATTTGTCGGCGGCGAGGGTGAGGCACGGGGCGGCGAGCATCCCGGCAGTGACCAGCGCTATGGCGAATCGTTTCATCGGTGTTCTCCTTCCTGGTAAAAGAAATGTGGTCGGGACTATGGGGCGCAATGCCCCATAACAGCTTGTTTACAAAAAGTTAAAACGATTTTTTGGCGGACAGCATCCGGGCAATGGCGCTGGAGACGTCGCCGACATGTTTGGCGGTCAGTTTTTTCAGTTCCCCCTTGTTCCGTTGCCGGAGCATATCGAGCATCTGGCGATGTTCCTCAACCCCGCGCAGGCGATGTTCCCGGTCCACCAGGGAGAATGGCCGAAAACGAAGGATCGGCATCCGCACGATCTCGAGAATCTTGTTCAGGTATGTGCTTCGCGCCGCCGAGCAGATGGTATCATGGAAGAGGGTGTTGAGACGGCTCAGTTCGGCGACATCAATGGCTTTGCCTTCAGCCTCGGCGGCGACCAGGGAGGCAGCCTGCTGGAGGATCTTTTCCAGCCTGGCGATCTCCTGATCGCTGATCAGGTCGCAGGCCAGTTCAACAGCGTACACTTCAAGTACGGTGCGCAGGGCTGAGATCTCTTTCAACTCGTCCAGCGACAGGCTGGTTACCCGGATGCCACCCTGGGGTATCCGTTCGACCAGGCCATCCTGTTGGAGGAGTCGGAAGGCTTCACGGACCGGAGTCCTGCTGACGTTCAGTGATTCGCAGAGAGCAACCTCCAAAAGCCGCTCTCCGGGGAGCAGTTCCTGGTCGAGAATCCGCTTGCGCAGCAGGGTATAAACCTGCTCGGCAATGGTTTGCGGTGTTTTCATCAAACCGGCTACCTGCGCCATATCGTGCTCCTCGCTGTTCCGTGCCGTTGGCAGTTATCCTGGCAGGCAGAAGTGATGCGTATCATCTTTATGAACGTTTAATGTATTCCTGTATACAAGAATACAGTACCTTCTCTGCCAGGTCAACGAATTTTTATCCATCTGCTCAATCATCATGTAGGCAAACGGCAAGTTCCAGCAGTGCGAAAGAGGCGGAAATGGGCGAGTGGATCGGCAAGAGACTGGGTTTTTTCGCTCAACTGGAATACAATCAGCCGTATTCGGATCGAGGGTGGCCGGCTATCCGGCTCGGGCGAGACAGGCCCCCCGGCCTGATCATCGCCGGTAATGGCCTTTGCCGGTCCTGTCCGGTTGTCCTTCAGATCGGCAAGAGAGGGAAGTTGAGATGGCAAACCGGCAGAAAATGTGTGCAGAGGAGTTTGATCGGCTGGTCGCAGAGGCCATAGCCAGAATTCCCGAAGAGATCCGCTACCACTTGGGCAATGTGCTGGTCTCGGTACAGCCCCGACCGACAGCGGAATTGCTGGCCGAACTGGGCTTTGCCCCGGATGAGGAGCTGTTTGGGGTCTTTACCGGGACGCCCCTCACCGAACGGAGCCTCAGCGAACCGCCTCTGTATCCGGATACCATCATCATATTTCAAGAGCCCTTGGAGGCCTGCTGCCGGAGCCGGGTCGAGCTGCTTGAGGAAATTGAGATAACTGTCGTCCACGAGATCGCCCACTTTATCGGTTTTGACGACGACGAGTTGGCGGCTCTGGGGTATGGCTGAGGAGGCTGGAGTGGTGGCAGAACGGCAGGAGGACAAAATGGACTGGAAGATTCTTCTCCCCGGTATTCCGGTTGGTTCCAGCCGTGGGGCACTGGGTTGGTGTTCGGTATCCCTGTTGCGGCTGGCCGGGAAATTGCTGCTGGTGGATACCGGTTCCTATGGCGATCGTGGCCAGCTTGTCAGCCGGTTGCGGGAAGAGGGGGTAAACCCGGCCGATATCGACATGGTCTTTCTGAGCCATTTCCATTACGACCACATGCTCAACTTCGATCTCTTTCCCAAGGCCGATTTGTACCTCTCCGAGCGGGAACGGCACTATGTGGTCAACGGTGGTTTTCAGGCAGCCGGCGACCCCTATGTGCCGGCGGTTCTCTACCCGCTGCTGGAACCGAGAATCAGGCTCTTCAGCGGTGAGCACTCTCTTCTCCCTGGGCTGCGTACCATTCCCCTGCCGGGGCATACCCCGGGAATGACCGGTCTGCTTCTGGAAGAGGTCGGGGTGCTCTTTGCCGGTGACGGCATCAAGAATGGCCGGGAGTTTGCTGCCGGGGTGGCGCCACCGGTGTTCGGTGATCCGAACGAGGCCCTGGCCAGTTACCAGCAGGCCGCGGCGCGGGCCCGGATCGTGGTTCCCGGTCACGATTCCCCCTTCCGGTTGTCCGAGGCCGGTGAGATGGAGTATCTCGGCAATGCTCAGGCTGAGATTGTCTGGGGTGGGGAGCCGGAGAGGCTGGGTAAGATGGGGTGGCGGGGAGGGATCACTGCAGCGGCGCAGGCAGAAACTCCTGCAGCAGTTCCAGGCCGCGGCGAAAGTCGGCCTCCGGACAGAGGAGACTGACCACGAGCACCGCCTCGTCAAGAAAATCGTAAAAAAAACCGGGGTGGACGATGAGGTTGTGGCGTTTAAGCAGTTCCAGGCAACAGCTTTCGTCATCCCATCCAGGCGGCAGCTGGATGATCCGGTACCACCCGCCCTCACGGGGCAGGGCCTTGAGGCCGGTGGCGGCGGCCAGAGCCGCATCGTTACTGGCCAGTCGCTGGCGGATCTCCTCCTGGGCCGGCCGGTATCCGGCCAGCAACTCAGCGGCCTGGTGCTGGACCGTACCCACCGAGAGGTAGCTGTCGGCGATGAACTCAAGCCGCTCCCGCGCCCCAGCGCGCAGGGCCGGTGGCCCGCCCAGGTGGATCCAGCTCAGTTTGGCCTGGGGCAGGCCGAGGAGTTTCGAGAACCCGTTGAGGACAAAGGTCAGCGCGGTATTCTCCGCCACCGCCGGGACCGGATTGGCAGGTCCGCCGGCAGCGGGATAGTCGAAAAAGACCTCGTCGATGATCAGGGCCAGCTGGTGGTCGCGGCAGAGTTGCCCGAGCCGGCGCATCTCCTCTTCGCTCAGGTAGGAACCGGTGGGATTGTGGGGGTGGACGACGACGATTGCCCGGGTGCGTCGGGATATCTGCCGCCGCAAGTGGCTGAAGTCGAGCCGCCAGAAGCCCTGCCCATCCCGCCGCAGGGGGTAGCGGCACGGGGTGACCAGGTCGAGTTCGGCGAGAAGGTCAAAAAGTGGGTAGCCCGGGGCGGGGAGAAGGACCTCGTCACCGGGGTTGGTGAGCAGCTTGAAGAGAAAACTGTAGGCCTCACTGGTCCCGGCGGTAAGAAAAAGGTTGTCAGGGTCGATCAGCTGCTGCCGGCTGGTGCGGTAGAAGCGGCAGATCGCCTCCCGGGCCTCGAGTGCCCCTTGCGCGGTTGGCCGGTAGATCTGTTGCCCTGCTAATGGGGACGATGGGCAACCGCCGTGGCCGGGGGGTTGGGCCAGGGGGGTTGCGGGATAGGCAAAACCGGCCTGAGTCGGATTGGCGAGGGTGAGATCGATCAACATCGCCCCGGCGGCCCGCTTTTCGGCCAGGAGGGTGGTGAAGGGGTTGGCCTCCAGACTTCGGGGCAGGCGGGAGGAGAACAACCGGCCCCGGCTCAGTGCCTCTGCACTGGCTGTACCGGGTGGTAGTGGACAAAGACCCGGCGCATGCAGTCGATCTCCTCCACCAGCACCTCCTCCACCCGGGTGGCGATCCGGTCCCCTTCGGCAACGGTCAGCTTCGGGTCGATGCCAATGGTGACGTTGACCACCATGTAGGGGCCGAAGCGGTGGCCGTGGATATCCTCCACGGCCAGGACTTCGTTGAGCCGGGCCAGTTTGTCACGGATGTCCTCGGTCAGTTTCCTGCCCGGGGTGGTGTTCATCAGGTCGGCTGCCGATTCGCGGATGATCTCCACCCCGGTGAGGAGGATGATGATCGAGACGACTCCCCCGGCCAGGGGGTCGACCCAGAGATAGCCGGCCCGACCAAAGAGGATCCCGATGGTTGCCGCCAGGGCCGAGAAGATATCGTTGCGGTGGTCGGCGGCCAGGGCGAGGAGGACACTGCTGTTGGCCTGCCGGCCCAGTCGCAGGGTCCAGACCGAGAGCCAGATTTTCAGCAGCACGGTGGCCATGGCGATCCACAGAGCCAGCTCTGAGGCGCCGGCGAAGCTGCTGGCACCCTGGAAGAGTTCGTAGATGCTGTGCAGCGATGCCCAGAAGATGGAGATGGCGGTGGTGATCACGAAGGCCCCGACCACCACCGCGGCGATGGACTCCAGCCGGTCGTGGCCGTAGGGGTGCTCTTTGTCCGCCGGTTTCCCCGAGAGGTGCATGAACACCTTGACAACGATGCCGTAGGCCACATCGGAGGTGGAGTTGATCCCGTCGGCGAGCAGAGCCGGGCTGTTGCCGATAATCCCGACACCGGTCTTGACCACCGCCAGCAGGGCATTGGCGGCCAGGCCGACATTGATGGCAAAGAGGCTCTTGCGGTGGCGCTGGTCGGCCTTCACGGCAGATCCTCCCCACCTTCACTCTCCAATTGCCACTTTTCCCGGAGATAAACAATGCCGGCGTGGTTGGTCAGGTCAAGCTGAATGGGAGTGATCGAGACATCGCCACGGGCGAAGGCGTGCACATCGGTGTCCTCCTGCGCGTCGCCCAGGGAGGTGCCACCGCCGATCCAGTAGCGGGGACGGCCACGCGGATCGAGGGTTTCGTGGATGGTGTTTTGCCACAGTCTCCGCCCCTGGCGGGTCACCCTGATCCGCTGGCAGCGCTCCCCGCTGGGAACGTTGATGTTCAGCAGGGTGTCACTGGGCAGGCTGTTGGTGAGGATCTTGCGGGCCATGCAACCGGCCACCCGCATGGCCGCACGAAAGTCGAAGGGTGGCGGGCCACCCACCGAAATCGCCATCGACGGGACGCCGTACATCGTTCCTTCGATGGCCGCCGAAACCGTGCCCGAGTAGGAGATATCGTCGCCGAGGTTGGCGCCGGTATTGATCCCGGAGACCAGCAGGTCCGGCCGGCTGCTGAGGATCCTTTTCAGCGCCATCGCCACACAGTCGGTGGGGGTCCCGTCCACCGTGTAGCGATGGGGGGCAAGCTGTTGGATGGTGAGCGGGCGGTTCATGGTGAGCGAATGGGAAACCGCCGAATTATCCCGGTCCGGGGCAACGACAACAATGGTTCCGAGAGGTTGCAGGGCCTCTTCTAAAGCCTGGATTCCAGGGCTGTGGATGCCGTCGTCGTTGGTAACTAGTATGGTGGTCATGGCAGGTGGCTGGCCGGCGGCGGTTGGTAATCGTTCACCGGCCGGCGGCAAACGGTTGTGGAACCCGGGTCTGTACCCGTTCATCAAGTGTTCCAGGTTCGTTCAGGCCGGCCGCCGAGTTAAAGTTGGCTCTGTGAGGTGGCCTGACCGGACGAAAATGTGGTGCTGGTGAACGGGTACGGCGGTTGAGAGAAAAGTGGACAGTAGCGGCAGAGAGTAGCACGAACAAATCACTTGACGCAACAGGACTTTCCCAATATATCACAAGGCAACGCGCCGACCGGCTCGGCATGGCAAGAAAACAGTACAGATACAAGGAGATAAAAAATGGCCTCGAATTATTTCAACAGCCTGCCCCTGCGACGGCAGCTGGCAGAGTTGTCCCAGTGTCGGTTCATGAGCGCCGACGAGTTCAACGGAGTGGAGTACCTCAAGGGGAAAAAGATTGTGATCATCGGCTGTGGCGCCCAGGGACTGAACCAGGGCTTGAACCTTCGCGACAGTGGCCTGGACGTTGCTTATGCCCTGCGTCCGGAGGCGATCAGCGAAAAACGCCGTTCCTGGAAGAATGCCAGCGAGAACGGTTTTTCGGTCGGCAGCTACGAAGAGCTTATTCCCCGGGCTGACCTGGTGATCAATCTCACTCCGGACAAACAGCACTCAAATGTGGTGAGCGCGGTGATGCCGCTGATGAAGAAAGGTGCCTGCCTCTCCTATTCCCACGGCTTCAACATCGTCGAGGTGGGGATGCGGATCCGCAAGGACATCACTGTGATCATGGTAGCCCCCAAAGCGCCCGGTACCGAGGTCCGGGAAGAGTACAAGCGCGGTTTCGGAGTGCCGACCCTGCTTGCCGTCCACAGTGAGAACGATCCCAACGGGGATGGGTGGGACATTGCCAAGGCCTATTGTTGCGCCACCGGCGGTGACAAGGCCGGCGTTCTCGAGTCCTCGTTCATAGCCGAAGTCAAATCGGACCTGATGGGCGAACAGACCATCCTTTGTGGAATGCTCCAGACCGGCTCCCTGCTCTGCTTTGATAAAATGGTCGAAAAGGGGATTGATCCGGGCTATGCCTCAAAGCTGGTCCAGTATGGCTGGGAAGTGATTACCGAGTCGCTCAAGTTGGGTGGGATCACCGCGATGATGGACCGACTCACCAACCCGGCGAAAATTCGCGCCTACATTCTTGCCGAAGAGCTGAAAAATATCCTCCAGCCGCTTTTTGAAAAGCATATGGACGATATTCTCTCCGGACATTTTTCCGCCACCATGATGGCCGACTGGGATAACGGTGACGCCAACCTTCTTGAATGGCGCCGGCTGACCGGCGAGACCGCCTTTGAACAGGCGGCCTCCACCACCGATGAGATTCCCGAGCAGGAGTTCTATGACAAGGGGATTCTGATGGTGGCAATGATCAAGGCCGGGGTGGAACTGGCCTTTGACACCATGGTGGCAAGTGGCATCAAGGAGGAGTCGGCCTATTACGAATCCCTCCACGAGGTACCGCTTATCGCCAACACCATTGCCCGCAAGAAACTCTACGAAATGAACGTGGTGATCTCCGATACCGCCGAATACGGCAACTACCTCTTTGCCAACGAGGCCATTCCCCTGCTGGCTGACCTGATGAATACCGTCGACATCGATGTCATTGGTGGCGGCCTCGATCTTGAGGACAGCGGCGTTGACAACCTCGATCTGATCCAAGTCAATGAGGCTATCCGTTTCACGGTGATTGAAGACGTCGGCGCCGAACTTCGATCCCATATGAGTGCCATGAAGCCGATCATGTAAACGGTCTGGTTTGATCAGGAAAAACTGGCGGTTGCGGGGGGCTTTCCCCTCGCAACCGCTTTTTTTTTGCGAAAATGGTCAGCCGCCAGCCTGTTGGTGGGAATTTTTTCAGCAGCCGCCGGTATCGTGGCAACCATCAATCACAGCGCCTGACCCTGACCGCGGTTCCAACGCCCTGTCCTTCGCGGCGGTTGCGGTCAGTCTGGCGCATCCTGAAAACAATCAGCAAGGGAGGCATCTCATGACAACCACGAAAACCATCAATCTGTTGCTGGCGGTACTGCTCACCTTTGGTCTGCTCCTGACCGGACTGCCCGGAGATATCTGGGCAGAAATCGTTCCCCCGCAGGGAGGGGTCACCATCAGCAGTATGGAGAAGGGGACTGTGGAGAGCGGCAAGGCAGTCGGCGGGGAAATTGATATCAACACCGCCGACCAGGAAATGCTGATCACAGTTCCCGGAATCGGGCCGGTGACTGCCCAGGCAATCGTTCAGTATCGGGAGACCAACGGCCGATTCAACAGCCTGGATGAGTTGACCGGCGTCAAAGGGATCGGGCCGAAAAGCCTGAACAAGCTGAAACCCTATCTGCGGCAGTTCTAGAAAGCTAAGCGCTGGTCGGAGGCCGCCTGCGGCGGCTCCGGCCAGCGCTTTGTTGTTTCTCGCAGGCCATCAGGAGCTTGCCGGCACCCCAAGCGGGGCCGATACCCGACCTGGCCGCCTACTGCACACCTATCCGAAAGAGAGTTTTCCCATTCTCCTGCCGGCTGCCGGAGCGGGAGGTCAGTCGATGGTTTCCATGTCTCGCCCGCAACAGAGCGGTACCTGGCCGCCTGCCTTCACCTGCATGTATTTGTTGCAGATATGGCAGTAGTAGGTGTTATCCTCGGTGGCCTTCTTTTCATCGGAATAGACGGTGACTCCACCCTGAACCCCTTCGATATTGAAACGGGCCAGGGTATCGATACCCGGGACAAACTGGCCCATCGGTACCATTTTCTTGTTGTTGCCGTAACAATCGATCACCACCTTCCAGAGCAGGTCCAGGGAGGCTGTTTCCTGCTCTGACTCGGGGGTAATTTCCACAACATTTCTATCCACTGAAATTTTCATACGCGACTCCTGTTGAGGTGAGTGGCGGGTATTTCCGCCGGTCGGGGCGATCTGCAGGAAGCTTGTTCAGGCGGCCTTCCAGAAATCCTCTTTGGCGGCCCCGCATTTCGGACAGACCCAGTCGGCAGGAACCTTTTCCCATGGGGTGCCGGGTTCGACACCGTTTTCATAATCCCCTTCGGCCGGATCGTAGATGTAACCACATGGGCATTCCCATTTTTCCATAGCTCTCTCCCTTATCATAGTGGGTTGGTCGGCAAAGCGGTAGCGTCAGCCCATGCAAAATAATGAGAATCAATGATGGCGTCAACTGCCCATCTGCTTCTTTCCTCTCCATCGCACCTCTTTCCTGCCGGTTAGCTGACGGGCGGAACCTATCTGGAGAGAAGGGGCGTGCAGTTCTTGATGGTGACCCGTCCCTGGAGCAGATTCCCCTTGGAGTATTCACTGAAAATGCAGGTGTTGCTCTCGGGGTCATAATTTTCTATCCACAGGTTATCGTCTTTCCAGGTAGCACTGATATGGTACTGCCCGGCTGGCACCTGGATGGTCATCACACCACCATAGTTTTTGACAAAGACCTGCTGCAGGCGAAAATAGTAGGTTCCCCAGCCAATCAGGAGCAGGATGAGGGAGAGCACAATACCCAGCCGCCACTGGTCGGCCCGGCCGAAAAAGGCGAACACTGCCGCCGCGATGGCGAGAACGAGGGTCCAGTACATGTAGGTGATCATAATTTTGCTCCGAGGTTCTAGGTTGCTGGTATCCGGTGCTCAGTGTTCAGTGGACCGGCAGTTGCTCCAGTCGGATCCAGAAGACGCCGATTTCGTTGTTGTTGTAGGTTGTGTGGATGGGGTAGCGGAGGCCGAGTCCCTTTTCCGAGTAGCGAATCCACAGATCCTGTCGTGGAAAGACCGGATAGTTAAGGTCGTTGCCGTCGTTGGTCTTCTGGTTAGGTGGCACGTAGCCCTTCAGGTTGGCGGATATTTCCCCGTCCAGCCGGCTGATATTGCTCCGCACCCCACGGATAGTCAGGACCTTGTCCCTGGGGATAGCCAGTTCTTCCCCTTCGGTGATGGTAAAGAGTTCGCCGTCGACGTTAATCAGGAGTTCTTCCGTCCGTAACTGGTTCAGTGGCGGTTCAATGACCGATTCTTCAAGGGAGGGGGCCTTTTCCGAGTCCTTCGGGCGGATGGCAATGTCCACATGGGCGCAGGACTTGGCATCCTTGCGGATGGTGATCCGGGTCGGGGCGGTGATCCGGAACGGCAAGCGGGTATCGTTGTAACTGCCGACCCCGAGAAAATCGGCAACCAGACCACGGCCATGGCTGGCGATGATATCGGTGACCACCACCTCGTCACCATTGTCGATCTCAAGGGTAGCTCCGGCGGTAACGGCATAGGGCAACCTGCCGTTGATCTGGACAAGAACGTAATCAATCTCGGCCAGGTCCACATGTTGTCCAGGGGCCTCCGGGACAATGTCAAACTCGGCCATGAAGGCGTTGACCACCAGTTTCTGCAGATGAACCTTGTCGTTGTTGCTGGGGATGAATTTTGAGGTTTCGACCCCGAAGGCAGGGATGTTGGCCCTGGTCAAGGCATAGTAGGTGGCCGATTTGCGCTGTTCCAGGTGGGGGCTGTGGTCGGAGACGGTGTCGTGGTTGTTGCTCCGAAAATGGTAGCGGGGGTTTTCGATCTGCAGATTGACCCGGTCCAGAACCCGTTCTGCCAGGGTCGCCAGATCGATGGTGGTACCGGTGGCGGCCACCTGGTACCGGGCGGCATCGTAGATCAATGACTGGCCGAACCGGCTGGGGTTTTCCATTTCGCTCAGCCATTCCGGGTGGTAATAGCCGGAACCTTCGTGCAGGTTGAGGAGGCAGTCAGCCTCATCGATTAATTTCTTCAAAATGGTGACGATCTCCTGCTCCATGTTTTTCTGGCTCTGCTCCTGGTCGCCGAACTTCCGGTTCATGTCGCCGGTGAGGCCGTTTCTCTGGTTGAGCAGAATCGAGTAGAAATTGGCCCGGGGAACAACAATCAGGTTGCCTTTCTGCAAACTGATATCGGCGTACAGGTCAGCGGTCAGGTAGCCACCCGGTTCATCACCTTGAATGCCACCGATCAGCATGATGGTTTTCCCCGGTATCTTACCGTAAATGCGGAAAACATGGAGTTCGTGTTCGGTGTTTGCAAGATAGACGTCATGAAGGCTCTGGTGGCTGTTGGCCCAGACCGAACGGAAGGGAGTGAGGAAAAGGGCCAGGGCCGGGAGCAGTGCCAGGCAGAGGCACCGGCAGAACAGGAAAAAGGGCATGTTCATGGTTGCTGTGGTGCGAGTCTTGAGAGAAGTTACATCCCTTCTCGATGGATCTTCCAGCCTTGGCCATCATGGCGCAGGTGGAGGGTTTTAACCCCTTTGCTCCGGTATTGGTCCGACTGGTACTCCTGGACAAAGGTGACGACGGCAAAGCCGTCCCGGAACTCTATTGCGGGGAGACCGAGGGTGATGTCAATATAGCGGTAGCGGTTGTTCAGGGCACTTTTCCTTGCCCGCCAGCCGTTCAGGTCAAGCCCGTCACTGGTGAAAGAGGGGTGGTAGCAGTCGAGATAGGTATGGATATCCTTGCCGGCCCAGGCACTGCGCCACTTTTCCAGAAAGGCGATAATTTCCGACAGGGTTTCGCCGGTGCTGTCGGCCGGAGGGACTGCGGCAACCGGTTCGGTTAACCTTACCGGTCGGGTTGGAGCGCTGACAGCCATCTTTTTGGTTTCAGCAAGAAGCTGAAGTGGTTCTGCCGTGGCATGGGATTTCAGCACAACACTCTCCCGGCTGGTTGGCCCGGGGCTCGGTACAGTCACTGTCGCTGGGCTGCTGCCGGGCCAGGGTGTCGGGGGCGGTTCGCTGGATGTCGCCGCTGGTGGCTCAGCGATGATCGGTTGCTGAACAGACATTGGCAGAGCGGGCTGGCCTTCTTCGGGCGGCAGCCCTTCGGCTGCTCTCGACTCGGTGGGCTGGACAGTCTGGATGGGCTTGATGACCGCCGGTCCTCTTGCTGCCAACATGTGGCGCTCCTTGAGCGGCAGTCGGGCGATCAGTGTAGGGGAGGTTTCCTGGTGCTGAAAGCTTTGCAGGGTCAACCACTGCCTGGAAATTCCGGCAGCCAGATAACTCCGTTGCTGATGGCGGTACTGGAGGACACCGCCATCAAACTCGGTATAACTGAGGGAGGCAACGGCCTGCCCACCCTGCCGGAGAAAATAGAGCCGGCTGATGTTCTCGGCGGCAACCTTCCCGGGCGTTATGGCCATCTGTTTGAGAATGTTCAGGAAGTTGTCATCGTTGTGAGATAGGACCATCTTTTCTGCGTCCGCCGGTTCGGCCAGGCTGTCGACGATCAGTATCGGCAGGTTCTGTACGGTCAGGTAGGGGGCGAGTTGGTCGAGGTCGTGGTTGTCCAGAGTGATACAGCCGTTGGTACTGTTGGGGACCAGATTCTTGTTGGTGCCGTGGATGAATATCCCGTTTCCCTGGCGTCCGGCCTGGCGGTCGAAGACGTTGGGGTAATCGAGATGAAAGGCCCGGCTGCCGAAGATGGTGATCTTTTTGTCTTCGTAGATTTCCGTGATGAAATAGATCCCCTCCGGTGTTCTTGAGTCGCCGCTGGTCAGCTTGTTGCCGCCGTTTTCACCGGTGGCGCAGGGAAAACTGAGTTCCGCCTCAAGGTGGTCGCGGAGGGTGTAGAGGGTAAGCCGTTGGTGTCTCTTTTCCACCACCAGAAGGTGGCCGGTGGAGTCGTTGGCGCTGCTGTAGTAGTGAAAGGACCAATCCCTGCCGGTTATTTCGCCCCCGTCGACATCCTCTTGAGCATAGCTTGAGGAGAACGCAAGGATACTACAAATCAATGTATAGAAAATAATTCTCGACATAATTTTACGTCTCGGCGCCTTTGCCTGCCGGGTGGTAGAGGTTGTTGTGGGCCGGTCGGCAGCGGAGGTGTCGCATCACTGTTTCGGGCAGCCTACCAACGTATCGTATTTTCGAGATTTTGACAAACTTTGTCGACAGGGCGGTACCATTTTCCGGCCGCAGGTGGGGAGTTTGTCGGCGTTGCCGGAAAGAGTCAGCGGGCGGAAAGGGGCGGGCGGACCATCTCGACATGGAGGATACCGTCTTCGTCATACGGTGTTGAGACCGTCTGAAAGCCAAAACTGTGGTACCAGCTGCAGAGATGCTGTTGCGCGGCGATGCCGATGGGCAGCATGGGCGCGACAATGCTGCAACGCCGTAACCCCTCTTCGAGCAGAGTATTGCCGATCCCCTGACCACGGAATGTGGAGTGGTTGAGAATCCGGCCGAGGCGCAGCGATTCATCGGGGTGATGCCGATGGAGCAGACGGAGATAGGCGATTGGCTCCGAGGACTCAGCCCCGGCCAGTCGGCCAACCAGATGCAGGCTGTGCTGGTCCTCTCCGTCACAGTCAAGGTAGGCACAGCGCTGTTCAACCACAAAGACCTGCTGGCGAAGGCGAAGGATCGCATAGAGCAGTTCCAGGGGCAGTTCGGCGAAATTGTACCATTGCCAGTCGATATTCTTCATCGGCATTGTCCTCAAGTGGCTCGCGTTTGGCGGTCTGGCAGTACTGGTCGCCGGCGCTGCTTGGCGGGCAGCACGATCGGGGTCGGAAATTGCCGGGCACCGCACCGGCGGCACTTTTCCGGCGCTTTGTTTTCCAGACCGTCTCCTTCTCGGTTGCAGTTCCGGGCAATTTTTACTTAAATACAGCCCTTGTTGTTTGAGAAAAAGTAATCGTTCTCCGGTTTGCAGCAAAAGGTTGCGGAACCCGGATCTGTACCCGTTCAGCCAGTGCTCCGGGTTCGTTGAGGCAGGCCACCGAGCTGGAGTTGGCTCTATGAGTCAGCTCTATGCGGTGGCCTGACCGGGCAAGAATGGGGTGATGGTGAACGGGTACGAGAGAATATGGATCTGCACAATACGGGTGTTTCTCCTCACCTGTCAACCGCGAAGCGGTATCCGGTCGGGGGTACTCTATTCGCCAGCATGGAAAACTGCATGATACGAGCGATCATCGCCTTTGTGGCCAGCCTGGGGGTCGGGGTTCAGGCCTATCTGATGTTTATCGGCGGTAAAGGTATCTGTCTAGACGACGGCTGCGCCATTGTCGAGCAGCTGACCCGGGTTCCTCCGCTCTATTTCAATATTGCCGGGCTGCTTTTTTTCCAGGCCCTCTTCTGGCTCTTTCTCTGGGGGCATAAGGGTGCCGGCCACTGGCACCGGCTGGCCCGGCTGTTGCTGTTGGCCGGTCTGGTTGCCGAGGCGGTTTTACTTTTCTTTCAGTACGCCATAGCCGGATCGTTCTGCTCCTACTGTCTGGCGGTCTTTGCCGCCGTTGTCCTCCTCAATCTGCTCTCCGGACCACGGCAGATCTTTCGAGGCACGGTACTGTTCGTCGCCGTTTTGCTCACCCTCTTCAGCCTGCGCTTTACTGGTGGGCCAGCCGGCGGTTCCGCGCTGACGCTGGCAGCAGGCACTATAGCCGTCTTGCCCGGCGAGGAGGGGCGGCCCACGCTCCACCTCTTTTTTTCCGCCGCCTGTCCCCATTGTGAAAAGGTGATCGAGACTCTTCAGGAAGAGAACTTCTGTCCGGTCCGCTTCAATCCGGTGGAGCCGGTTCCCGGTTTTTCTTTTCCCGGTGCGACCTTCCTGCCGGAGTACCAACCCGAGGTCAACCTTTCCTTGCTGAAAACGCTGGCGATTGGTGACATTCCCACCCTGATTGCCGATGAGGCGGGGCAGACCCTGGTGTTGCGGGGAGAGCAGAGAATACAAAAATATCTGGCGGCAAACTGTCGCCGGCCGAAAGCAGTCGACCAATACCATGGGAGTTCCAGTGCCGTCCCTGCCGGCAGCAGTTTCACCCTCCCTTTCCTTGGCGGCGGCAGTGATCAGGACGCCTGCGGCCTGGCTGTCGACTGCCCGGAAGAAGAGGCACCTGAGGCCGACAGTGCGGCCGGTAACAGAGAGTAGCGCCAGAGAAGAAGAGGCTTCAAGGATGAACAGAAATTTTGTGACTACTGTCCACGGTCCTGATTTCCCAGGAATTATTAAGGCGCTGGCGCAGTTTACCCGCAGTCGGGGGGGGGAGTGGCTGAGCAGCAAGGTGATCAAGCTTGATGGCCAGTTTGCCGCCATCATGAACGTGGTAGTCGCCCCGGAGCAGGAAGAGGGGCTGCAGGCCGCCTTGCGGGAACAGTTCCCCAGTCTGACCTTTACCTACTCGCCACCCGGCAACCAGTTCCGAATCGGGACCAAGGTGATCAACCTGGTCGTTGACTGCATCGATCGCCCCGGACTGACCGGCGATCTCAGCACCATTCTGGCCAATCTCGATATCAGGGTGGAGAACATGGACGCCAGACGCTTTGCCATGGACGGCATCGGTGACCCGGTCTATTCGGCCAAACTGACCCTGATCGTTCCCGAGGCGGCGGTGAGTGAGACGATCGCCGGGGAGATCGAGGCCCTCTCTGAAGATGTCCGGGTCAACGTCCTCTGATCTCTCCCCCTACACCAGTGAAAGTCCGGACCAGGCCGGTTACTCACTCTCATCTTCACAAAGTGCCTGGTGCAGGGCACGTTGCGCCTCGACGAAGTGTTCGCGGTGGATGGTAAACTGCATGTTGGTCTGCCGGGCGGTCTGGGAGACGGTGAGGATATTGATCTTTGATTTTGCCAGGGCCAGAGTTGCCCGGGCGAGAATGCCCGGCTTGGCGATGTTCGAGCCGATGGCGCAGACGATTGCCACCGGTTCGGTGGTGACCACTTCGAAATGTTCCGCCATATCCCTGGCCAGTTCCGGGCTGCAGTCCTTTTCGTAGATGATCATGTCAATGGTGTTGGCGTTGGTGGCCTTGTTGATGTAGCTGACCTTGTGGGCCTCCAGGATCTGCATGATCCGCATGTCGAAACCAACCTCGCCGACCATCCTGGTGTCATGCACCTCCAGGTTGATGACGGTATTGGAACCGGTGATCACTTCGGTTTTTGAGCGTGGGCAGATATAGTCCTTGGTGATCAAAGTGCCACTGTGGCTGGGATCGAAGGCGTTCATCACCCGGATGGCGATGCCGGCGGTCTCCAGTGGTTTGGAGGCCTTGGGATGGATCGCCTCCATGCCGACATCGGCCAACTGGTCGGCGACATCGAAGTTGGTGTTGCAGATCGGGTGGACCCGGTCGGCGCCGATGATTTCCGGATCGCCCGAACAGAGGTGGTACTCCTTATGGATCACCGCCTCGGCGGCGTTGAGGAGCACGGCGATCTTGGAAAAGGTGACTTCCGAGTAACCGCGGTCAAACTCGCGCATGATCCCTTCGGTGCCCTTGGTGTAGCCGGTGGCGACGCAGATGGTGGTGGCCGGATCGAGGCCGGCGAAGGTGTCGCGAATCCGCTCGTCGATGGTCCGCTCCCGCCGGTCCCCCCAGCCGCTGAGGTCGACGAAGGTGGCATCATAGCCTCGATTCTGAAGAATATTGGCGCTGTTGAAGGCGCTGTGCATTTCGCCGAGGGAGGCGAGGAGCTCCCGGGCGGCGAGCAGTACCTCATTGCGATGGACATACCCGGAGGAGAGGACGGTGTCCATGCTCTTGAGGAGGTCGACGGCAAAGGCTATCCGCTCGCAGATGAAGTGGTCGGCGGTGGCCACATCAAGCCCGAAGGCCGCGAAGCTGCGGTTGATGGCGCAGAGCCGGTTCTGCAGGCTGATCATCGCCGGTTGGTACTCCTTGTCCTGCTCGAAGGTCTGGTAAATACCCGGTTGGCCGGTTTTCTTGTGTTCCAGCAGCTCGTTGGTGATCCCGGAATAGGCGGAAACCACGTAAATGCGGTTGTAAATGTCCGCCGGGTCACGGAGCATGACGTTCTCCATAACCTCGCCAAAGCGGGACATGCTGGTCCCGCCAATTTTTTCAATACGGAGCTTGCCAGATGACATACGGGTTCACCGAGACGACCAGGCGGTCAGAGTGATGGATGCGGAAAAGCACGGCCGGGGCGGGCCTGGCTGTTTAAGAAGATGATTACGCGCAAAACTATCCTAGCGTAAACCCCAGGCGCTCGCAAGCACTTTTCGGCGCGGGAAAATTCACCCGGCCTCCCTCTCCTGGTACTGCACAGGATTGGGATATTGCCACCGGCAGCAGGGCAATTGCTGTTGACACGATGTGGCCGGAACCGGTACGCTTGCAGGCTTGGCATTTTCGACAACAACTCTTTGCTGGGGAGGTAACAGGGGATGTGGAACACTATTGCGGCGGCTCCCGCCGACGCCATCTTTGGCCTGACCGAGGCCTTTAAAAAAGACCCCAATCCCACCAAGGTCAACCTTGGCGTCGGGGTTTATCAGGACGAAAACGGTTTGACGCCGGTCCTCGACTGCGTCAAGGCCGCCGAGAAGCTCCTCCTGGACGAGGAGGCCTCGAAGAACTATCTACCGATCTCCGGCGACGCCGTGTACGCAGCCGAGGTGCAGAGACTGCTCTTTGGTGACGCCACCGAGGTGGTCAGTTCCGGGCGGGCGGTAACCGTCCATACCCCCGGTGGCACCGGGGCCTTGCGGGTAGGGGGGGAGTTGCTGAAAAAGTTTCGCCCGACCGCCAGGGTCTGGATCAGCCGGCCCACCTGGGCCAACCATCGTGGCGTCTTCACCGCCAGCGGTTTTCCGCTGGCAGAGTACGACTACTACGACCCGGCCGGCCACGGCCTCGATTTTGCCGGGATGCTCGCGTCACTGCGGCAGGTTCCAGCCGGAGACATCGTCCTGCTCCACGCCTGTTGCCACAACCCGAGCGGGGTTGACCTGAGCCCGGAACAATGGCGGGAAGTGGCTGCCCTCAGCCGGGAGAGGGGTTGGCTGGCCTTTCTCGACTTTGCCTACCAGGGGCTGGGAGACGGGGTTGAGGCAGACCGCTGCGCCGTGGAAGTTTTTGCCGCCGGCGGCGCCGACTTTTTTGTTGCCAGTTCCTTTTCGAAAAATTTCGGCCTCTACAACGAGAGAACCGGTGCCCTGACCATCGTCAGCCCCAATACCGCCGAGGCGGCGGTGGCGATGAGCCATCTCAAGGCCACCGTCCGGGTCATCTATTCCAACCCCCCGGCCCACGGTGGCCTGGTGGTGGCGAAGGTTCTCAGTACCCCGGAGCTGCACCGGCAGTGGCTGGCGGAACTGGCCGCCATGCGCGACCGCATCAAGGAGATGCGTGCCGCCCTGGTCGAAGGGCTGGCACGGCGGGGGGTGGCGGGTGATTTCTCCTACATAACCGCCCAGCGGGGGATGTTCTCCTTCAGTGGCCTGAACGATGCGATAGTCGAGCAGCTGCGCACCGAGAAGGGAATCTATATGGTCGGTGGCGGCCGGATCAACCTGGCCGGCCTGCGCACCGCCAATATCGACTTTGTCTGTGACGCCATCGCCGAGATCCTCAGGAGATAGCGTCAGCTAGCGATTCAGACCGACTCCTGCTCGGTCCTGCTGATGATCTCCTCCTGGTGCTCCCGGTCGAGATCGACAAAGTAGTCGCTGTAGCCGGCCACCCGGACCAGGAGGTTGCGGTACTGGTCCGGGTGCTCCTGGGCGGTGCGCAAAGTCCGGGTATCCACCACGTTGAACTGGATGTGGTGCCCACCCAGGGTAAAGTAGGTGCGGATCAAGCCGCCGAGTTTGTCGAGGTCCTGTTCGCTGGCCAGCACTGAGGGGAGGAAACGCTGGTTCAACAGGGTCCCGCCCGACTTCAGCTGGTCCATCTTGGCCAGCGACTTGATCACCGCCGTCGGCCCGTTCCGGTCGGCACCGTGCGACGGCGAGGTGCCGTCCGAGGAGGGCAGACAGGCAAAGCGGCCGTTGGCGGAGGCACCGAGCATCTTGCCGAAGTAGACGTGGCAGGTAGTGGAGAGCATATTCAGGTGGTAGACGCTCCCCTTGGTGTTGGCCTTGCCGTCAATGCTGACAAAGAGCGATTCGTAGACCCGCTGCATGATCGTGTCGGCCCGGTCGTCGTCGTTGCCGAAGAAGGGGGTGCGGTTCCACAGGCGCAGCCGCAGGGCCTCGGCTTCGGCAAAGTTGCTGCGCAGGGCCGCCAGCAGCTCGGCCATCGTCACCGCCCCCTCATCGAAGACATGGGTCTTGATCGCCGACAGGCTGTCGGTGACGGTGCCGATGCCGGTGCACTGGATATAGTTGGTGTTGTAGCGTGGGCCGCCATCGTAGTAGTCCTGCCCCTTTTCGATACAGTCGTGGATCACCACGGACAGGAATGGGGCCGGCGAGTATTTGGCGTACATCCGCTCAATGTAGTTGTTGACCCGGATCTTCAGGTTGACGATGTAGTCGAGCTGGCGGGCGAAGGCCGCATAGAGCTGGTCAAAACTGGTGAAGTCGGTGGCCTCGCCGGTGGCGATGGAAACCTGCCTGCCGGTGAGCTGGTCGACCCCGTTGTTCAGGGCCAGTTCAAGAATCTTCGGGACGTTGAGGTAGCCGGTGAGGATATAGGCCTCCTTGCCGAAGGCGCCGGTCTCGATACAGCCGCTGGTGCCGCCCTCCCGGGCATCCTCCACGGTCTTGCCCACCCGCAGCTGCTCCATCACCACCGCCTCGCTGTTGAACACCGAGGGGTAGCCGTACCCCTTGCGGATCACCCGGCTGGCCGCCTTGAGGAACCGTTCCGGGGTCTTGTTGCTGATGTGGACACTGGGCTGAGGTTGGAGGAGGTGGAGCTCGTCGGCCACCTCGAGACAGAGGTACGAGACGTCGTTGCAGGCGTCGGCGCCGTTGCGGTCGACCCCGCCGAGGTTGATCTGGGTGAAGTCGTTGTAGGTGCCGCTCTCTTTGGCGGTCACCCCCACCTTGGGCGGGGCGGTGTGGTTGTTGACCTTGATCCACAGGCAGCTGAGCAGCTCCTTCGCCTTTTCCCGGTCGAGGATGCCGGCGGCCAGGTCACGCTGGTAGAAGGGGTGGAGATGCTGGTCGAGGTGGCCGGGGCTCATCGCGTCCCAGCCATTCAGTTCGCTGATCGTGCCGAGGTGGACGAACCAGTACATCTGCAGCGCCTCGTGGAAGGTCCGCGGTGCCCTGGCCGGAACCTGGCGGCACACCTCGGCAATGGTCAGCAACTCCCGGTGACGCTGTTCGTCCGTCTCGCTCTTTGCCATCTCTTCGGCCAGTGCCGCATGCCGCTCGGCAAAGATGATTGCCGCCTGGCAGGCAATGGCCATCGCCCGCAGTTGTTCCGCCCGGTCGGCGGCCCTGGGGTCGGCAGCGTAGTCGAGGCGGGCGATCCGCTCGGCAATTTTTGCCTGAAAATCTACCATCCCGGTGTGGTAGATGGTTCCATCCAGGGCCGTGTGGCCCGGGGCCCGCTGTTCCATAAACTCGGTGAACAGACCGGCCTCATAGGCCAGGCGCCACTCCTCGGGGAGCTCGCTGAAGATCCGCTCGCGCATGGAGCGCCCCTGCCAGTAGGGGATGACTTCCGCCTCATAGCGCTCGATATCCTCTTCAGCCACCTGGTAGCTGGTCATCGTCCGGTCGTTGAGAATCCGCAGATCCTCACCACTGTGGCAGGTGAGCTCGGGGAAGGTGGGGACTGCCTTGGGGGCGGGGCCGCGCTCGCCGACCAGCAGCTCACCTTTGCCGATGTACAGGCTCTTGTGCTGACAGAGATACTTGAACCACAGGGCGCGGAGTACCGGCAAAGAGTGTTTGCCGGCGTTTTCCCGGTAAAACTCTGTCTCGAGGAGGGCCCGCTCAATGGAGATCGACGGTTTTCCGGTAAAACTCTCTTCCCGCAACTGGGAGATACGTTCGTTGACACATCTTTCTGTACGATTCGGTGTGCTGCTGTTCATTGGGTTCAGCCTCCAATAGTCAGGTCGGAAACCACCGGCCGCAGGCTTGCCGCAATGGCGTCGAGCCGCTCCCGGGGCGGTGCGCTCATCTCCCCGGCCGGAAAGTTCTGATTGAGTTTACGGTATTTCGCCTTGGCCGAAGAGTGGAAAGGGAGCAGATCAACCCCCTGTACCCCGCGGCAGTCGGCGAGGAATTCGGCGGTGGCGGCAATGTTGTCCGGGCCGTCGTTGACCCCGGCAAGCAAAGGGATACGGATGCGGATCGCTGCCCCGGAACTGGCGAGAACCGCCAGGTTGTGGAGAATGAGTTCATTGCCGACACCGGTGTAGCGCTGGTGTTCGGAGTTATCCATGTGTTTGAGGTCGAACAGAAAGAGGTCGGTGAGGGCGGCGACCTCCAGGAGGGTCTCGGTGGCGGCAAAGCCGCTGGTGTCGACCACCCGGTGGATGCCCAGCCCGGCACAGCCGTGCAGCAGGGCCAGGAGCGCCTCGGGCTGGGCCAGTGGCTCGCCGCCGGAGATGGTCACGCCACCGCCGGACTGGTCAAAAAAAGGCCGGTCCTTGTTGATCTCGGTCAACAACTGGGCGGTGTCCACCACCCGGCCGGTACTCTCGTGGGCGAGGGCCGGGCACACCTCGACGCAGCGCCCACAGGCAATGCAGGCCTCGTCGTTGCGACGGATGCCCTCGGGGTGCAGCTCGAGGGCTGCGGCCGGGCAGACCGCCAGACACTCGCCACAGCCGATGCATTTGGACGGAATGGTGATGATCCGGCTGGCAAAGGCGATCCCTTCCGGGTTGTGGCACCAGGCGCAGGCCAATGGGCAACCCTTGAAAAAAACCGTGGTTCGTATATTCGGCCCGTCGTGCAGGGCGTAGCGTTTCACGGCAAAAATTGTTGTTGGAACGTTGTTCATAGCTGTTTTTAACAATAAATCTCATTTTCCTGCAAGGGGATTTCCATGCCTTGCCCGGCCAGGGAACGGATGGCTGGGACAATCCGGCTGACAGCCGGAGGCAAGGATGGTAGAGTAAGCCTCGGCCGGTGGAGTGAGCCGACCGCGCCGGCAGCAGAATCATGCACCATACAGCAAGAGAGGAGAATGCCGATATGCAGGTAGTAGTGCTTCTGGGAAGTCCCCGCAAGGGGGGAAATAGTGAAACATTGGCCGGGAAGGTGGCGGAGAGGGTAGAGCAGGCCGGCGGCACGGTCAACTGGATCCGTCTCAACGACCTCAGCCTGCGCCCCTGCCAGGGTTGTGGTGGCTGTGACAAGACCGGCAGCTGTGTCGTCAAGGATGATATGGGCGCAATCTATCAGGCCGTCGACCAGGCGGACTGCGTATTTCTGGTCAGTCCGGTCTATTTTTACGGTCTCTCCGCCCAGTGCAAGACCTGCGGTGATCGGTTCCAGGCCCGCTGGGCCCGGAAATACCTCCTCAAGGAGCGCTTTCGCCAGGGTGAGGGACGAAAGGGCTATCTGCTCGCCACTGCCGCCACCAGCGGCCAGAAGATTTTTGACTGCAGTATCCTCACCAGCCGCTATATCTTTGACGCCCTTGATCTGGAATATGGCGGCGAACTGGTGGTGAAAGGGGTGGACAAACGCAAGGCGATTCTTGACCACCCGGAAGAACTGGCCCGGGCCGAGGCCTTTGCCGACATGCTGCTTGCTTCCCACCAGGGCCGTCGGGAACGGTAGATGATGATTAGAAGAGTGAACGCCTGTACGGCAGGTGATTTCGACCTGGCCATTGTCGGTGCCGGCATCCATGGGGCGGTGTTGGCCCTGGCGGCATCCCGGGCCGGTTACCGCACCGTTCTGCTCGAGCGGGGGGACTTCGCCCAGGCCACCTCGGCCAACAGTTTGAAGATCATCCACGGCGGTATCCGCTACCTCCAGCACGGCGATCTCCGGCGGATGCGCCAGTCCATTGCCGCCCGCCGGTCGATGATGGCCTTTGCTCCCCATCTGGTCAAGCCCCTCCCCTGCCTGATGCCCACCTACGGCCACGGTCTGAAGGGACGGGAGATGATGCGGATAGCCTTTGCCCTGTACGATGCCGTCGCCTGGGACCGCAACCAGGGGCTGGGGCCGGCCGGGTATCTCCCCGGCTGTGCTCAGCTCTCTGCCGCCAGGGTTCGAGAACTTGTTCCCGGCCTGGAACGGGCGGATCTGAGCGGTGGGGCGGTCTGGCACGATGCGATCGCCCTGGACAGCGAACGGCTGGTGCTTGAGTATCTCCTCGAGGCGGCCCGCTATGGCACAATAGTGGCCAATTACACCGAAGCCGGCGAGGTCGATGCCGCCGCCGGCAGGGTGAGCGGCCTCTTTTTTCGTGACCGGATCGACGGCGGCCAGGGACGGCTCAGTTGCCGGGCGGTGGTTCATGCCACCGGCCCCTGGCTGGACGGTCTTGATCGCCATCCGGCCCAGGGCTGGGCCAGCGCGGTTAACATTGTGGTCAGAAAGAGAGTGGTGGAGAACTATGCGGTGGGGCTGGAGGGGTACACCGACTACGTCGACAAGGATGCTCTGCTCAAGCGGGGCAAGCGGCTCTTTTTCTTTGTCCCCTGGCTTGACCGCTATACCATGATCGGCACCAGCTACGCCCCTCATCCCGGCCCGGCCGAGTCCTTCGTCCCTGACCGGACGATGTATCTGCAGCTGCTGGAGGATGTCAACCGGATCTATCCTGCCGCCGACCTCAAGGGGTCGGATCTCACCTTCGGCCACGCCGGGCTGCTGCCGATGCAGTCCGGCGGCGACGGCGGAGCCGACTCGGTGCAACTGGAGAAGTCGTCCCAGGTGATTGACCACGGCCAACGGGGAGGGCCTTTCGGCCTCTTTTCCATCAAGGGGGTGAAGTACACCACCGCCCCGGTGGTGGCCGAACAGGCGGTGGCCCTTCTCCGCCGTCGACTTGGCAGACGGCGGCCTGGTTGTTACCAGAATTTCCGCCGCCGCCACCTCGATCTCGGTGGCCTGTGCCGTCGGCTCGGGGAGATGGAGCCGATGGTCCGGGCCCATTTGCAGCAGCGCTACGGATCGGCCTGGCGGGTGGTGTACGGCTATCTTGACGATCCCCGGGCGATGGCTGGCGGCACGCCCCGCCGACTCGCCGAGCAGCCCCTGCTGCTTGCTGCCGAACTGCTCTACTTTCTTCGTGAAGAGATGGCCCTGAGTCTGGCCGATGTCCTTTTCCGTCGCAGTAACCTCGGTTGCGCCGAGTCGCCGGCCGAATCGGTGCTGCAGGAGATCGCCCAATTGATGGGGGAGGAGCTTGCCTGGGGGGCGGAGGAGGAGCGACGGCAACTGGCTGCGGTGCGTTGCCTGTACCAGCCCTTCCGGGAGGATACGGCGGTGCAGACTGCCGGGAAGTGTTGATCGGCCCGCATGGAGGGTGCACGGATGGCGACAGAGTCACAGGCAATGGATGTGTATCAGGAAACGGCGGACATCGAGACCGCCACCGCAGCCTATGCCGCCCGCTTCAGCGGCGCGGCGGGGGATTTTTTTCTCGCCCGGCAGACAGCATTGACCCTGGAACTGCTCAGTGATCTGCCCGGGGCCCGGGTTCTCGATGTCGGCGGCGGCCACGCGCAGATTGCCGAACCTCTGGTACGGCAGGGTTTTGCGGTCACGGTCACCGGCAGTGACGAGAGTTGCCGGCAGCGTCTCGACCAGTGCCTGGCCGCCGGCAGCTTTGTCTTCCAGCGCTGTGACAATCTGCATCTCCCCTTTGCCGACCGCTCCTTTCAGGTGGTGACCGCTTTTCGCCTGCTGCCGCACGTCGAGCGCTGGCAGAAACTGCTCAGTGAGCTGTGCCGGGTGGCGGCAAACTGTGTGGTTGTTGACTACCCCGACCGTCGCTCCACCAATATCCTCTACGGCCAGCTGTTTGCTGCGAAGAAAAAGATGGAGGGGAGCACCCGCCCCTTCACCCTCTTCACCAGGGCAGAGATAGCCACCGAGATGGCTGCGGGCGGCTTCACCTCCCCCCGCTTTCGTCCGGAGTTTCTCCTGCCGATGGTCCTCCACCGCAAGCTGAACAACCGAGGGGCCTCCAGCCTGCTGGAAAAGTTCTTTGCGGCGAGCGGCGCCACCCGGCTGTTCGGCTCGCCGGTTATCTTCCGGGCCGACCGCCGCCGTTGAGCCCTGCCGGCTAATTTGTGCCCATCGATGAAAAGCAGGAAAGAGATGCCTAGGAAAAGTTTTGCCCCCTCCATTCTGGTGCTTGCCCCCCAGCCCTTCTTCCAGCATCGAGGCACCCCCATTGCCGTCCGTCTCCTCGTCCGGGAATTGGCCCTTCTCGGCTACCAGGTTCATCTGCTTACCTTTCACGAAGGTGAAGAGGTGGTGATCCCCGGCGTGGTGCAGCACCGCACGGCGGCCATTCCCGGGGTGAAGAACGTTCCCCCTTCCTTTTCCTGGAAGAAGGTAGTCAGTGATATCGGTATGTTGTTTTCGGCACTTGCCCTTCACCGGCGCTACCGTTTCGACCTCATCCATGCCGTTGAAGAGGCGGTCTATACCGCCCTGCTGATGAAGAGGTTACATGCCGTACCCTACGTCTACGATATGGACTCTTCCCTGGCCCTCCAACTGACGGAAAAATTCCCCTGGCTTGGTCCCTGCCGCAACCTTCTCGGGCGCTGCGAGCGGCTGGTTATCCGGCAGAGCCGGGGCGTGGTGGCGGTCTGTCGGGAACTGGAGGGGCTGGCCCGAGCCGCCGCCCCGGAGAATTTGATCGTCCGTCTGGAGGATATCAGCCTGCTGGAAGATGCCGTCCCGGCCGAAGAGTCCTTGCGACAGAGTTTCCGGATCAACGGTCCAATCATGCTCTATGTCGGCAACCTCGAGCGCTACCAGGGAATCGATCTTCTGCTGGCCGCCTTCCAGCAGGCCTTGGCTGACGGTTGCCAGGGAACCCTGGTGCTGATCGGCGGCACTCCGGAAAAGATTGCCGCCTACCGCGATCAGGCGGACAAACTGGGGATAGCGGCCGAGGTCCGCTTCTGCGGGCCGCGGCCGGTGGAAGCACTCGGCCACTATCTGTCCCAGGCCGATATCCTCCTCTCGCCACGCATTCAGGGGAACAATACGCCGATGAAGCTCTACTCCTACCTTGATTCCGGCAAGGTGGTGCTGGCCACTGCTCTCCCCACCCACACCCAGGTGCTGCGCGACGATTTTGCCTGCCTGGTGGCCCCGGAGAAAATGGCAATGGCGGCGGCGATGGTTGCTCTCCTGGCCGATCCCGAGCGGTGTCGGGAACTGGGGGAGAGGGGCCGTCAGGTGGCCCGAGAGAACCATTCACTGGCCGCCTTCCAGGGCAGACTGGCCGAGTTTTACGACCGCCTGCTCCCCCGCTCTGCCTGAAGGAGGGTGTATGTTGTCACCCCTATTGGGGGTGGAATAGTCAGATAGGCAGAAGCCAGCCACAGAGTGCCAGCAGGACAGCGCAAGACAACAAAATAATTTCAATAATTGAGGCGATGATGAAAATTCTGGTCACCGGTGGCACCGGCTTTACCGGCCACAATCTGAGCAAAAAACTGCTGGCTGACGGCCACCAGGTCCGGCTGCTGGTGCGCAGCCGAGCCCGGGTCGCCTTGCCGGCCGACCCCCGGCTGGAGATTGTCGAGGGGGATATCCGCGACCCGAAAGCAGTTGACCAGGCCGTCGCCGGGGTGGAAAGGGTATTCAATATCGCAGCGATGTTTCGCACCGCCGGCAGTGTCGATGCCGACTACCACGACATCCATGTCAAGGGGACCAGCCATCTGGTCGAGGCGGCACTGCGCCACCAGGTCCGGCGCTTTGTGCACTGCAGCACGGTCGGGGTGCATGGCGATGTCCAGGGTCTGGCCAGTGAAGAGTCTCCCTTCGCGCCGGGTGACATCTACCAGCGGACCAAGCTGGAAGGGGAACTGCTGGCCAGGGAGTTTGCCGAAAAACATGGTCTGCCGCTGTCGGTGGTCCGGCCGACGGCGATTTACGGCCCCGGCGATATCCGTCTGCTGAAACTGTTCCGCCTGGCGGTGAAAAAATTCATTCCGGTAATCGGAACCGGCAAGATCCTCTACCATATGGTCTACATCGATGACCTGGTGCGTGGCTTTATTCTTGCCGCCGAGCGGGAAGAGGCCCTGGGCGAGGTCTTTATCATCGGCGGCGGCGAGAATATGGCCCTCGACCAGTTGCTCACCACCATTGCCGGCATCGTCCACGGCAGCAGCGGCACGCTCTTCCACCTGCCGGCCCGGCCCTTTCAACTGGCCGGAACACTCTGTGAAAAGATCTGCATCCCGCTGGGGGTGGAGCCACCCATTTACCGGCGGCGGGTTGACTTTTTCACCAAAAGCAGAAACTTCTCCATCGACAAAGCGCAAAGGTTGCTAGGTTATCAGCCGGCCGTCGGCCTCGAGACCGG
>JAABSV010000001.1 GCA_011390165.1 Desulfobulbaceae bacterium | reverse complement strand
CAACCCGAGGTCGAAACAGGACTACTCCCACGTTGAACTGGTCAAGGAGTTGATCCGCAACGATGTCCTGGTGCTGCAGACCGGCTGCTCGCAGATGGCCCTGGCCAAGGCCGGTTTGACCGGCCCCGGGGCGGCTGCTCTCGCCGGTCCGGGACTGGCCGAGGTGTGTGAAACCGTGGGGATGCCGCCGGTCCTGGGGCTTGGTGCCTGTGTCGACAACAGCCGGATTCTGATTGCCGCCTCGGAAATGGTACGGGCCGGAGGCCTCGGCGATTCACTGGTTGATCTGCCGGCGGCCGGTTGCGCCCCGGAGTGGATGAGTGAGAAGGCCATTGCCATCGGCCATTATTTTGTCGCCTCGGGGATCTATGTGGTGTTTGGCCATACCTTCCCGATGACCCGGGGGACACGCTTTGAAAAGCACCTCTTTGAGGAGTTGGAGACCCTTGGCTTTGGCAAATGGGGCTTTGCCGATGCCCCTTTGGAGATGGCCCGGTTGATGATTGCCCATATCGATAAAAAACGGGCGCAGTTGGGGATCGATCGGACCAGAGAGCGGGTTCTTCTCGATATGGCCGACCGCCGCGGTCTGGATGCCAGTGCCTGAGAACAGAAGGCCGGTAGTAACTCCGGTGGGGGAATCCACCCCCGCCGGACCGGCCAAGAGAGCGGAGGGGAAGCCGATGGTGCTGTATGACGGCGCCTACCAATGGGACGGCACCAAAAAAGGGAACTACGAACCCATCGCCTGGTTTGGGGGCAGTTATCACCTGCTGATCTTTTGCTGTTCGCCCCCTTCTGACAAAATCCTGGCCCTGAAGAGCCACCTCTGTCTCTTTGCCGGCACTGGCGAGGGGCAGTCTATTTCCGCCAACCCGGAAAAATTCGCCAAGCGCATCTGTGCAGATTTCTCTCTCAATATTGAACGGGTGCTCTGGGTCGAGGACCATTTAACCGGCGATGACCGTTATGAAATTGTCCACTTCACCTCGATTAGCCGGCTCGGCCAGACGGTATTCTACCGGGTGGGCAAGCGTCCCCCCCGGAGCCCCGAACTGCACCTCATCAACCAGGCCTTGTCCGCTCTCCCCCCCTCCTCCTTCGTTGTCCCGCGCACCCCTCCCTGCTGATAAATAAAACTGTCAGGTTTGATAAGGATTAATGAGCTGTGATGCCCTGCCTGATTTGCCGTTGTCCGGGGAAATCTCTCCACGCCAATCGGCAAAATGGCATTGCTTTCAAAGCGCAGTTGTGCTCAGTTAGTCCGGTGCAGTCGGCTATAACTACCGAAATCCCATATCGACATCACCTTTACCTGCAACTCGGCGGAGGAAGAAATGTTTACCATTGTCAAGCGCGAGGAAATGGCCGAAGGCACCATCATTCTCAACGAGATTGAGGCGCCGTTGATCGCCAAGAAGGCCAAACCCGGCCAGTTCGTCATCCTCAAAGCCAACGAAGAGGGAGAACGGATCCCTCTGACCATGGCCGACACCAATCCGGAAATGGGAACCATCACCATTGTCTATATGGTGGTCGGTAAATCCACCGCCATCTTCCGAGATCTCCAGGTCGGTGACTCCTATCAGGACGTCATCGGCCCACTGGGCAAGCCCACCCACCTTGAAAAGGTCGGCAAGGTGGTCTGTGTCGGTGGCGGCACCGGGGTGGCCGTCCTGCATCCGATCACCCGCGGTCTAAAGCAGGTCGGCAACGAGGTTATTTGTATCATCGGCGCCCGGAACAAAGGTCTGCTGATCCTTGAAGAACAGATGCACACCGCCTCCCACGACCTGCGAGTCTGCACTGACGACGGATCTTACGGCCATCATGGTTTTGTTACCGAGGTGCTCAAGGAGGTTCTCCAGAGCGGCGATATCAGGCTGGTGGTGGCGATCGGCCCGGTGCCGATGATGAAGGCGGTGAGCAACCTGACCAAAGAATATAACGTTGCGACCATGGTCAGTCTCAACCCGATCATGGTCGACGGTACCGGGATGTGCGGTGGCTGCCGGGTGACAGTCGGCGGCGAGACCAAGTTTGCCTGCGTTGATGGGCCTGAATTTGACGGCCATCAGGTCGATTACGACGAATTGATCCTGCGCCTGCGGGCCTATCAGGAAGATGAGCGGAAAAGCCATGAGCACTACTGCAACATTCGCGATGCCGTCAAATCTTGACTGAGGAGTTCCTCGGTAGAGAAGTTGCGCTGAACAGAGCATTCGCTGACGATCATTTTTTTTCAACAGGCGTGGCCCTGACTGGCCACCGCGGAGGATGTTATGGCCATTACAGCAGAGAAAAAGGGGCAAAAGGGGCGGGTACCGATGCCCGAACAGGAGCCAAAGGTCAGGGCGAGGAATTTTCTGGAAGTGCCTACCGGCTACACGGTGAAAATGGCTCAGGAAGAAGCAGCCCGCTGCCTGCAGTGTAAAAAGCCGGGCTGCGTTGCCGGCTGCCCGGTCGGGGTTGATATTCCCGGATTCATCGAACTGATTGCCCAGGGGGATATGACCGGAGCGATCCGCAATCTCTGGAGCAAAAACGCCCTGCCGGCTGTCTGTGGCCGGGTCTGCCCGCAGGAGGTGCAGTGCGAGGGCAAATGCATCGTCGGCAAAAAAGGTGAGCCGGTGGCCATCGGTAACCTGGAGCGCTTTTGCGCCGATTACGAGAGGGAAAACGGCAGCGGTGAACTGCCGCCCAAAGCCTCCCCCACGGGCAAGAAGGTGGCGGTGGTCGGATCTGGCCCCTCCGGACTGACCGTTGCCGGCGACTTGATCGTCAAAGGCCACGACGTGACAATTTATGAAGCCTTCCACAAGCCCGGTGGGGTGCTGGTCTACGGGATTCCAGAATTCCGCCTGCCCAAGGCCATTGTTGCCCAGGAGGTCAACTTTCTCGCCCGCCTCGGGGTGAGCATCCAGTGTAACGCCGTGGTCGGCCGGACGGTCTCCCTTGACGAGCTGTTCGAAGAGGGCTACGACGCCATCTACGTCGGCGTCGGCGCCGGCCTGCCACGCTTCATGAACATCCCCGGGGAGAACCTGGTCGGCATTCTTTCCGCCAACGAGTACCTCACCCGTGCCAACCTGATGAAAGCGTACAAATATCCGGAGGTGGACACTCCGATTCCGATCGGCAAAAACGTTGTGGTACTTGGCGCCGGTAACGTGGCGATGGACAGCGCCCGCACCGCGATGCGCCTTGGTGCTGAAAGCGTCAAGATCGTCTACCGCCGTTCCCGTGAAGAGATGCCCGCCCGTAAGGCCGAAATCCATCACGCCGAGGAGGAGGGGATTGAACTCTTCCTCCTTACCAACCCGACCCGCTACCTCGGCAACGACCGAGGCCGGCTCACCGGGATGGAGTGTCTGCGCATGGAACTTGGCGAACCTGACGACTCCGGCCGGCGTCGGCCGGTGGCGGTCAAGGGCTCGGAGTTCGAACTGGCCTGCGACCTGTGCATCGTCGCTGTCGGCTCCGGAGCAAATCCGCTGTTGACCAGCGAGACCCCGGATATGCAACTCAATCGTTGGGGTAATGTTGTTGCCAACCCGAGAACCGGCAAGACCACCAAGAAAGGGGTGTGGGCCGGGGGAGATATCGTTACCGGCGCGGCCACGGTAATTCTCGCCATGGGTGCCGGCCGCGATGCCGCCGATTCCATGCACGACTACCTGACCCTCGGTTGGTGACAGGCGCCGCCGAGTCGAGTCATGGTCGATCGGCCAAGAAAATTCGGTCCGGAGATATGGGTAGTTGGTGCCTGCTGTGCCGAAGGGGTGCTGCCGCAAACACGTAATCGAGACGGGTGGTAAAAATCAAGGAGGTAAATCAGATGGAAGAACGTTTGCAAACCGTACTGGCCCCCTATAAGGGGAAACGTGATATGCTGATACCGATTCTGCAGCAGGTTCAGGCTGCACTTGGCTACTTGCCGGATGACGCGATGGCGGAAATTGCCCGAACGACCGGCCTGCCTGAGAGTCGTGTCTATGCCGTCGCCTCGTTTTACGCGCAGTTTCGCTTTACACCAAGGGGCAAACACACGATCATGGTGTGTCGCGGCACGGCCTGTCATGTTCGAGGTGCGGAAAAGATCCTTGAAGAAACCGAGCGGACCTTGGGTATCGTCGAGGGGGAAACCACCAAAGATCTTGAGTACACCCTAGAAACGGTGGCCTGCATCGGCTGTTGTGCCTTGGCTCCCTGTATTATGATCGACGAGGATGTTGAAGCGAAACTGACCCCCAAAATGGTCTCCGAGATTATCACTGGGAGGAATACCGCATGACATTTGCAGAGATTCAAGCGCAAGCGAATCTGGAGTGGGAGGCGCTGAACAACGGTGGCAGGCCGCAGATTACGGTTGGTACCGCTACCTGTGGACGTTCGGCCGGAGCCATGGCGGTGGTCAAGGCCTTCGAGGAAGAACTCCAGGCCAAGGGGATTGACGCCGCCCTGGTGGAGGTGGGCTGCATCGGCCCCTGTTATGCCGAACCACTGGTCAACATCAAGAAGCCCGGCTGGGCCACGGTCAGTTACCGTAACGTCACGGCCGAGATGGCCCGGGAAATCGTTGCCGCCTTCCTGCTCGGAGACGACCCCCTTGCCAAATACGCTCTGGGGGTCTTCGGCGAAGGTGAAATCGCCGGCATTCCGAATATCCTCAGCACTCCGGCCTTCAAACCGCAGGAGAGGCGGGTCTTCCGCAACTGTGGGACCATCGACCCGACCAATATCAACCACTACATCGCCAATGACGGCTACATCGGACTGAACAAGGCCCTTGGCATGCGACAGGAAGAGGTAGTCGACGTGATGAAACGGTCCGGCCTGCGGGGCCGGGGCGGTGGCGGTTTTCCGGCCGGGCGAAAATGGGAGGCCGGGCTCAAGGCCAAGGGGACGCAGAAGTACGTCGTCTGCAACGCCGACGAAGGCGACCCGGGGGCCTTCATGGATCGGGCGGTGATCGAAGGTGACCCCCACTCGGTGTTGGAGGGAATGATCATCGCCGGCTATACTATAGGAGCCGATACCGGTTATATATATGTCCGGGCCGAGTATCCTCTGGCCATTCGCCGCCTGGAACGGGCCATCCAGCAGGCCCACGAGTTCGGATTTCTCGGCCAGAACATCCTAGGGACAAACTTTTCCTTTGAGATCCGTATCTTTCCAGGCGCTGGCGCCTTTGTCTGCGGGGAGTCGACGGCATTGACCCTCTCCATCGAAGGGAAGAGGGGAATGCCCCGGGTGGCGCCTAGACCACGGACCACCGAAGTCGGCCTCTATGACAAGCCGACCCTGCTCAACAACGTCAAAACCTTCTCCTCCGCGCCGATGATCATTACCAGGGGGGCGGAGTGGTTTGCCAGCGTCGGCACGGAGAAGAGCACCGGTACCGCAATCTTTGCCCTCACCGGCAAGGTACAGAACTGTGGCCTGATTGAGGTGCCGATGGGGATAACCTTGCGCGATATCATCTACGACATCGGGGGGGGGATCGCCGATGGCGGCCAGTTCAAGGCGGTACAGACCGGTGGCCCGTCCGGCGGCTGTCTGCCAGAATCGCTGCTTGACACGCCGATCGATTACGATTCTCTCGACGCCGCCGGCTCGATTATGGGTTCCGGTGGCATGGTGGTGATGGACGAAAAGACCTGTATGGTCGATGTTGCCCGGTACTTCCTGGACTTTACCGAAATCGAGTCCTGCGGCCAGTGTGTTCCCTGCCGGCTCGGCACCAAGCAGCTTTTAGACATCCTGAAGGATATCTGCAGTGGCCGAGGTAAACCCGAGGACATGGACCTGTTGTACGAATTGAGCCATTCGGTGCACGGCGGTTCGGTGTGCGGCCTCGGACAGACTGCGGCCAACCCGGTACTGACCACCCTCCGCTACTTCCGCGACGAGTACGAGGCACACATCAACGACCGCTGCTGTCCGGCCAAGGTTTGTAAGTCTTTGATCTCCTATGTCATAGATAAGGAGAAATGTGTCGGTTGTACCCTCTGCGCCAAGTCCTGCCCGGTGCAGGCGATCTCCGGAGAGAAGAAAAAAATACACTCCATCGATCAGGCGCTCTGTGTGCAATGCGGGGTCTGCCTGGAAAAATGCCCGAAGAAATTCAGTGCCATCGCCTGTGTTTCGCCAAAAGTCAAGCAGGAGGAGTCGTAAATGAAGAAAGTAACCCTTACCATAGATGGGCTCCAGTTGCGTGCCGATGAGGGCAGTACCGTCCTCCAAGCCGCCTTGGCGAATGGACTGTATATCCCCAATCTCTGTAACCATCCCGATCTGGTTCCGGCCGGTCTGTGCCGGGTCTGTGTGGTGAAAGTCGATGACTGGAAAATATCGATCTCCTGTAAACTGCCGGTTAAGGAGGGGATGGTGATCAGCACCGAGGATCCTGAGGTGCAGCGAATACGAAAGAGCACCGTGGAACTGCTGGTGGCCAATCATCCGATGACCTGCCTGACCTGCAGCAGGGATGCCAACTGCGAATTGCAGCGGGTCGCCAGCTATGTCGGTATTACCCAGGAGAGCCTGAAACGCTACCGGCGCTCAGTTCGGCAGCTGCCTATCGATAGCTCCAACCCATTTTTTGATATTGACCACAGCAAGTGCGTTCTGTGCGGGATATGTGTCCGCACCTGTGACGAATTACAGAATATCAACGCCATCGACTACGTCCGGCGGGGGGTGCACACCACTGTCGGGACCCTCGGCAACAAACCGATCACACAGTCCTGCTGCGAATCCTGCGGCGAATGTGTGGCCCGCTGTCCGGTGGCCGCCCTAGCCCCGAAGGAAAGCCCGATCTCGATGCGGGAAGTCAAATCGGTCTGCACTTACTGTGGAGTGGGCTGCGGCATACTGCTTGGGGTACGAGGTGAGAAGGTAGTTGGGGTGCGCGGCGACCGGGATAACCCGGTTAACCGGGGAAGTCTCTGTGTAAAAGGTCGCTATGGTTTTAAATTTATCAATCACCCGGACCGACTGACTACGCCGCTGGTCAGAAAAGACGGCGTGCTGGTTCCGGCTAGTTGGGATGAAGCGCTCGAACGGGTTGCCGCCAATTTTTCCGAGCATAAAGGAGAGCAGTTTGCAGCCCTTGCCTCAGCACGAATAACCAATGAGGATAATTACCTGATACAAAAATTCACCCGGGCGGTGATGCAAACCAATAACATCGACCATTGTGCCCGACTCTGACACTCCCCAACCGTGGCCGGTCTGGCCACAGCCCTGGGAAGTGGTTCGATGACCAACTCCATTGCCGAAATAGGCGAAGCAGCCACCATCCTCGCCGTGGGGACCAACACCACCCAAGCCCATCCGGTGCTTGCCCTGCAGGTAAAAAAAGCCGCCCGGAACGGGGCCCGGTTGATTGTTGCCAACCCGAAAAAGATTGATCTCTGCCGTCATGCCACCCTACACCTCCAGCATCGCCCGGGAACCGACGTTCCACTCCTGATGGGTATGGCCCGGGTCATTGTTGATGAGGGGCTTGCCGATATGGCTTTCATCCAGGCCCGTTGTGAGGATTATGAGGCCTTTGTCGCCTCTCTTGCCGATTTTTCTCCGGAGCGGGTAGCGGCAATCACCGGTGTGCCTGCCGAACAGATCGTCGCCGCAGCCAGGATGTACGCCGGCTACGGGCCCGCCTCCATTTTATACTGTATGGGAATTACCCAGCACAGCCATGGCACCGACAATGTCTGGGCGGTAAGCAATCTTGCCCTGCTTACCGGAAATCTCGGCAAATTTGCCTCCGGGGTCAACCCCCTGCGCGGGCAGAACAACGTCCAGGGCTCCTGTGACATGGGCGGTCTACCTAATGTCTATCCCGGTTATCAGCAGGTCAACGACCCCAAAGTCCGGGAGAAATTCGAATCGGCCTGGGGCCTGTCACTGTCCCCGGACCCCGGTCTGACCCTCGGAGAAGTTTTTGACCGGATGTACGACGGGACAATCAAATCACTCTACCTGGTCGGGGAGAACCCGGTACTCACCGAGGCGAATGCCAACCACGCCATTGCCGCGCTCAAAAACCTGGATTTTCTGGTCGTTCAGGATATTTTTCTGACCGAAACAGCGCTGCTGGCCGATGTGGTTTTACCGGCCGCCACCTTTGCCGAAAAAGACGGTACTTTTACCAACACCGAACGGCGGGTTCAGCGGGTTCGCCAGGCTATCGCCCCCCGGGGTGAGGCCAAGCCGGATTGGCAAATTGTCGCAGAACTTGCCGGTAAGATGGGGGCTAAGGGGTTTGACTTTTCCGGGCCAGAGGAGATCATGGTGGAGATCGCCTCGCTTACCCCCAGCTACGGCGGGATAAGCTACCCCCGCCTGGAAGGCGCGGGGCTGCAATGGCCATGCCCGGACAAGGATCATCCCGGCACGCCCACCTTGCATGTTGAGCGGTTTGGCACGGCCAGCGGCAAAGCCAAAATGATCCCCCTGGCCTTCAGGGATGCAGACGAACTTCCCGATGGGGAATACCCGCTGGTACTGACCACCGACCGCAGTCTCTTCCACTACCATAGCGGCAGTATGACCCGCCGGGTAGCTGGTCTGGAGCAGCTCAACAGCGAGGAGTTGCTGAAAATAAACCCGCGCGATGCGAAAGCGCTTGGCCTGGCAGATAAGGAGATGGTCCAGGTGACATCCCGGCGCGGGACGATGACGGTGCGTACCAGCCTCAGTCAGGTTTGCCCGCCTGGCCTGGTCTCAATGACCTTTCATTTTGCTGAAAGCCCGACCAACGTCCTGACCAACCCGGCCCGTGATCCGGTAGCCAAGATCCCGGAAACCAAGGTTTGCGCCGTCCGGGTCGACAAGATCGCCCAGCCGTGACAGGGGCAGGCACCGTGCTTGCACGCGGTGCCTGTCTGCCGGGTTCGCTGTCAGATTTGCTGGGCTGTGCGGCCGGTGGGGTCCAACTGGCTGGAGTCGGTTGCGTCAGGATCGACGCATCAGGCCGCTGATAACCCGCGACTCGGTGACCACCAGGTCGAGCAGTTCGTCATGGGGGGCCAGAGGGGCGAGGGGGATGATCTGCAGTTCGTAGGCCAGGCCGAGCCGCCAGGCTTTGGGGGTGGCGGCGACAAAACGGTCGTAGTAGCCACCACCGTAACCAAAACGCCCCCCCCGCTCGTCAAAGACCGAGCCGGGTAAAATGATCGCCTCGATGGCGGAGGGGGGGACCAATCCGTTGGTGCACAGTTCCGGTCGGGGCTCCGGAATCCGGCAGTAACCCGGTACCAGATCGCTGACCCTGTCCTGGATACGGATGGCATCGAGGCGTTTTGCCGCCACCCGGGTGATCGGCACGGCCACATTTTTGCCCATGGCCAGCAGTTGGTCGATCAACAGCCCTGTCGCCACTTCACTGCGGAAACTGACGTAGACAAAGAGTGTCTGGGCTGTGCTGATCACCGGCAACTGCAGCAGCCGCTCAGTAATTGCTCGGGATTTATCCTTAATCTCCTCCGGCCCGAGCCGGTCGCGGGCGGCTAAGCGGCTTTGCCGGATCTGGCCGGGGTCCTGGGGGGTGGTGGGGGATGACATGGTTGGATCTCCGATAGGGAGGCGGGCTGAGTCGGCCGAGGCCGCCCGACTACAGCCGCTGGATAATGTAGAGGTAGGCCGGTAAGCGGCTCAACCGTTTCAACTCGAGAAAGGCCAGCAGTCGATGCCGGCTGGGGGCGGCAAAGCGTCGAGGTGAAAAATAGACGCAGCCTTTCGGCAGGTGGTGGGTGAACCCCTCGCGAATCAGGGCCAGGACACTCGGGTAATGGCCGACCGGCAGTTCTTCGTCCAGTAAAAAATTGCCGGTGATCTCCAGGTTCGGGTAACGTTGGTTGATTTCCCGGGCCCGGCGGAAGGCCGCCCGGACCTCGTTGGTGGTAATCGGTTTCCCAAGGTGGTCGAGGGTTGCCTGGTCGGCCGATTCGTAGCCTATGTTGATCACGGTCATGCCCGGCCCTTGGGCGAGGTCGGCAAAGAGCCATTCCGGTGCTGCCAGCAGGGCCCCCACCGAGCCGAAAAGGAAGCAGTGGCGATCGTCCAGGTAGGCAGGTGTGGAGTCCAGGCAGCGGTGACCGGCAGCCAGGGCGGTCAGGATCAGCTGTGGCGGTGCGGCCAGGGCATCGTGTTCGCCGAGAAAGATGCCGTTGCAGTTCCCCAGATCGTCGGCAAAATGGGCGCGGAGTTGCTCGAGTTGGCGGACGATCGCCGCCTCGGGCAGAGGCTGGAACTCTTGCCCGTTTTTCACCCGGCAGAAGGCGCATTTATAGAGGCAGCCCCGGGCGATGGTGAGCGGCAGCAGGACGTAGTCGACGTGGCGGGCATCCGGTGGCAGAACCGAGATCCGGCCGCCGACGATGGCCCGGAATTCGTCGGCTTGCTGCTGCAGGAAGGTTGGAGTGTGGCTGACTGCTTGCTGCAGGAAGGCAGTGGTGGCCGCCGGCAGTCCCGGCTGCACCGCCGCCCGGGCCAAGAGGTGCGGCCAGTTGGCAAGGAGGCTCTGAACCGGGGGCAGGGCAAAGGGCTGGCCGCCCAGGATGCTATTGGTTGGGTAGGTGTGGTTGGGCAGATAGTACTCGCCTGTCGCCTCAAAGACCCCGGTGTAGCCGCCGGTGGAGTAGTAGACCCAGTCGTTGCCCCGGGTCCGTTGCAGCCATTCGTGCGGGTGAGGCCAGTCGCTTTTCTTGCCCCTGGCTCGGAGGATGTCGCCGTTCAGGTCGAAATGGAGGGTGGCGGTGGGGGTGTCGACGAGGTGGTAGCGACCACGGGGTAGGGGGTAGCTGATCCTCAGCCGTTGTCGGCTGCCCTCTTTGGCCAGGTGTACGGAGCAGGGGGGGGAGGTGGCGGTGGTGGTCATGGGGGTCGCGGACGGGGGCGGCGGTGTTGCCGGAGATACCTTGCCCCATCTTCATACCGGATGGCGGCAAAATTGTCAAATCATCATGGCAGAGGCCATAGTCGGCAGCAGCGTCAGCCTGGCGACCGGTCTGCCTGGGGGGTGCAGGCTGTGCAGGCATCAGCACTGGTTCGGGTAGCCGGGAAGGGAGAAGAACTGGCCTATGTTGCTGTCATCGTCGTTCCGGAACAGGCGTTGACCGAGGCCGGCCATATCCGGGCCTTGGTCGGCGAGGCGGGCGGCCAGAGCAAGCATCTTTTTCAGGCAATGGCCCAGACCGCCTATTTTCTCGCCCAGGACGACGAACTGGCCCTGCGGTCGCTGGCCGGCCCTCTCCGCTGCCTCGGCCAGGGGGAGACCGTGGTGCTGGTCCAGGGTCTGCTAATCGGCCGGACACAGGCTGGTGGCCTCGAGGTCCTGGTTGTCGGGGCGGCGTACCGGAAAAAGCTATTGGAGGTGGCCCACCGCTACTGCACCAGATGGGTGCGGTTGGATATTTGAGGATGGCACCGGGCAAATAATCGCCCCTGGCCCAGGTGGCCGATGGGCAAAGGCAAGGGAGGGCAGGGGTGGCAAACAAACGGCAACGTGTGCTGGTCTTCCAGCAAAACGGCAGTGGCGAACGAAAGATCGTCGGGTTGCGCCAGTATGGCGGTGCCTGTATTGAACTGACAATCTACTCCATCGACGAGCAGCTGCCCGGGGTGATCGACGATACCAGCCCCTGGCTGCCGGAGAAAATCGATGCCGACCTGGTTCTCGATTATCTCCAGCACGGTGATCTTGCCAGCGACCTTGCCGCCCTGTGTGCCAGACAGGGTGTCCCCCTCATCGCCTCCGGAAAAAAAAGTGTCGGCTCGGGGGTGCACACCCCTCCCACCTGTTGTGGTCTGCCGAAAGACCCTGAACTGGCATCCTATGGGGAGATGTTTGGTGCGCCGGAGTTTGTCGTTGAGATCAAGGACGGTCTGATCAGTGCCGTGCAGGTAGTCCGTGGCGCCCCCTGCGGTGCCACCTGGGCGGCAGCAGAGCGGCTGATCGGCCACCCGGTAGCCGATGCGGCCCGCAGGGTCGGTCTGGAGACCCAGTTTTTCTGCTCGGCAAACCCAGCCGGCTGGGACCCCATTCACGGCAAGAGCCCGGTCCACTTCGCCGGAAAAATACACCGCCGGCAACTGGCTAAAGCAATAGACAGGGCAATAGACAGGGCGATTGATGGGGCAACAGACCGGGCCGGCGCCGAAAAGGGCGACGCGGACCCGGCAGCTGAGGAGTGACGGGGCTCGCGGCTACCAGTTTCGCCGGAGGATTTCGAAATACCCCCGGGGTCTGACGCAGGCCGGGCACTTGTCAGGCGGGGTCTTGCCGGTGTGCAGATAGCCGCAGTTGATGCACTTCCACACCAGGTTTTCCGTGCGCTGGAAGGCCCGGCCGGTGGCCAGGTTGTCGGCCAGTTCCAGAAACATCAGCTGATGGTTCTTTTCGGCGACATTGATCGCAGTGAAGGTGTCCGCCGCCCGCTGAAACCCCTCCTTTTCGGCCACCTCGGCAAAGACTCGGTACATCTGGTCATGGACGTAGGCCTCCAGGTCGGCTGCGGCGAGCAGGTTGGCGTGGGTCTCTCTGATCACCCCGGCCGGGAAGGTGCCGCTGATTTCCAGTTCGCCACCGTTGAAAAACTTGAAAAAACGGAGAGCGTGCTCGTACTCCTGTTCGGCGGTCTCGTCAAAGAGGCGGGCTATCTGGATCAAGCCCTCTTCTCTGGCCTGGGTGGCAAAAAAATTGTATCTGGTTCTTGCCTGGCTTTCCGCCGAATAGGAGAGGAGTAGGTTGTGGGCAGTCCGGCTGTCGCGGAAGGTTCCCATCGCCGTCATTCATTTATGGTGATCGCGTCGGCCCCGCATTCGGCCGCTGCCTGGCGGACTATCCCTTCAAGATGTTTGGGGATCTCGTCGTACTTGACGATGGAAAGCAGTTGGTCCTCATCATACTCGAACACCTCCGGGCACAGCTTGTTGCAGTTCCTGTCACCCATGCATTGCTTGGTAATCGTTGCCTTCATGATGCGCTCCTTGCAGTGATGCTTGTCGGTTGTCCTGTCAGTCGAGCTCGTTTTTCGCTTTCAGCACGGTATAGGGTACCTGGAGATATTCCAGGGTCTTGCCGGTCTTGTGGTGGCCATGCTGGTGGAAGAGTCGGGAGAAGTTGAAACTGATACCGGCATAGGTGGCCCGGGTATCCTCCTCAGTGTCATCACCGTAGCCCCGGGTGTAATAGCCAAGATGAAACTCGAGATATTTGAGGAAGTTGTTCTGCACTGCGTCAAAGCCGTCCAGTTTCAGGGCCACAGAGTAGAAGTGGTTGGAGTAGTCATCGAAAATGCCGTTGATATCAGTCTCAAAGACATATTCCACCCGTAGGTCGATCTTGCGGTCCAATTCCGGGTAGCGTTCCATCAGTACGCTGGTCAGGGCGCCGATGGTGTTGGTAAGCATATCCTCCCAGGAAAAACCCTGGGTTTCGCTGGTGGCATCTCCCACCTCCATGAAGGCCTGGACTGCCCAGGCGGAGAGGGCGGCGTAGGTGTTGGCCTGCCGGGATTCGTAGCCGTAGCTGCGGTAGAGGGCGGTGAGGGCGTCGGCCAGCACATAGGTCCCCCATACATGTCCCAACTTGTCGGCACCGCCATATTTCGAGTCCCGCTCGAACCAGCCTTCATCGGCATTGTGCAGGCCGCCTGATCCGTAGTCCCAGTCAAGCAGCCCGTACAAACCGATGAAACCCATCGCGCCAAGGTTGGTGTAGAGGAGCTTGTTCTCCTTCGACTGGCTGCTCCACCACCCCTCGTCAATCACGTTGGCGGTGGTGGGGATTGTCGTCGTGGTCTGGCACAGGCCGGGAGGAACTCCTGGTGAGGCCAGGAGGAGAAAAAGGCAAAGGGGAAGTGCGGTGGCGAGAAGGTGTTTCGGCATTGTTGTTGGCCTGGCAGGGGTTGGCGGGAAGGCTCGGGCTGAACCGGTGTTGAAATAACAGACCTTTTTCGGTGCGACAGGATTGTAAATGCCACAGTGATACTAGAGTTGGCGAGTTGTTGTCAAGCCTCATAAAAGGGGGGCGGCGAAAAGGTGGGTTGATGGTCGAATTATCTGCAACTTGAGAGTTATTTTCCTGTGAAGTAGAGTGCTGTTGGAGCATGTTCCTGGTTTGCAGGGCAAAAAGAAAAACCGGCCTGTCGGCTGGAGAACAGCGGCGGAAAAAATTCGGAGGTGAAATGGCAGTGGTAAAGAACGCTCTGGAGGTCTTCACCCGGTTGCCGGGAAGCAATTGCCGCGAGTGCGGCGAAAAAACCTGTCTGGCCTTTGCCGGTGCGGTCTATCTCGGCAGCAGAAAGATCGGCGAGTGCCCCCATCTCGAGCCGGCGGTGCGCCGGCAGTTCGCTGCTGATGCGACAGCCAGGAAACCGGCAGATGAACAGCAGGCCTGCATTGAGGCCCTGCGCCGGCAGGTGGCCGGGGTCGATCTGGCCGCCGCTGCCGAACGGGTCGGTGGCCGCTGGCAGGATGGGCGGCTAACCGTGCAGATTCTCGGCAAACCCTTTGCCATTGATCAGACGGGGAGTTTCCACACCCAACTGCACACTATTCCCTGGGTGGTGGTGCCTTTGCTCGAATATATCTTGCATTGTCCCGGAATCCCTCCTAAAGGAGAATGGATTCCCTATCGGGAAATGGCCGGTGGCAAGGAAAAATACCCCCTGTTTAAGAAACGGGGCGAAGATGTCCTGCGTGATCTGGCGGACAGGTACCCCGATTTTTTTAACGATATTGTCCATATGTTTGACGGCCGGCAGGTGGAGGAGCAGTTTGCCGCCGATATCTCGGTGGTTCTCCACCCACTGCCGCTGGTGCCGATGATGCTCTGTTACTGGCAGGCGGATGAAGGCCTCGGTTCCACCCTGAACCTCTTTTTCGACCGCAGTGCCGACCGGAATCTCGGCGCTGATCCCCTTTTTTCCCTCGGTTCCGGTTTTGCCATGATGTTGGAAAAACTGGCCGGCCATCATGGCTTTTAACCGCTGTCGGCGGCAGGGCCGAACGAGTCCGGGATGTTGCTCAGCTCAGCTGCCGTGCAGGGGAAGGATAACCTTGAAGGTGGTTCCCTGGCCGATTTCGCTGGCAACGCTGATATTGCCGTGGTGGGACTCGATTATCGACTTGACAATGGAGAGACCGAGGCCGGTGCCGTGAATATCCCGGGTACGGGCATCTTTTACCCGGTAGAAGCGGGTGAAGATCTTCTCCAGGTCTTCCTGGCTGATACCAAAACCGGTGTCAGCCACTTCAAGGCGGAGATGGTCCCCTTCCACTGTCGCTTTGACGGTGACAGAGGCTCCCGGCGGAGAGTACTTGATGGCGTTGGTGATCAGGTTGGCAAACACCTCCTCCATATTCTGGCGGTTGGCAAAGAGAGTGGGCAGTTCTTCCGGGCACTGGAGGTTGAGGCTGACCTTTTTCTCCTCGCCATAGGGCCCATGGAAGGCCAGTTGCTCGCGGAGCAGGGCGGCGATGTCGATCACTTCCTTTTCGTGGGCAATCAGCCCCGATTCGATGCGGGCCAGGTCCAGCAGTTCGCTCACCAGGTTGTTGAGGTTGAGGATTTTCGCCGAGGCCCGTTCAAGAATCTCCCGCTGCTTGTCGGTTATCTCGCCGGCCAGCCCGTCCAGGATCACCTTCAACTGCATGAGCAGCGAGTTCATCGGGCTGCGGATCTCGTGGGAGACCAGGGAGACAAAGTCCGATTTCATCTGGTCCATTCTCTTCAGGGCGGTTATATCCCTGAGGACGGTGATCGTGCCGATGTTTTCGTTGGTCCGACCGCGGAAGGGGGCACAGCGGGCATTGCAAAATTTCTCCTTATCTTCACTGAAGAAACTGATTTCACTGGTCAACTCGGCAAAGGTGTTGGCCGGCATGGCCAGGGCCTGATCGATGGAATCGAGCAGTTTTTCGTTCTCCAGCACTTCCTCCACCGGCAGCCCGACCGCATCCTCACCGGCATAGCCGACAAGGTGGAGGAAGGCGGGGTTGGCCAGGACGATTCGTTTTCCGGAATCGGTGATCATCACCCCGTCGGTGAGGCGGTTGACCATCACCCGCAGGCGGGACTTCGAGTCGGCAATATCCTGCAGGGCGGTGGTGTAGCGCAGGGATTTATCCACCACCGCCCGCAACTGGTCAGGTGTGAAGGGTTTGGGAATGAAGTCGAAGGCCCCCTTCTTCATTGCCTCAATGGAATGTTCCAGGGTGGCGTAGCCGGTGATCACGATTACGGCCGTATCCGGGTGGTGGTCGCGGACCGCCGACAGAACATCAAAACCGGAAATGGTCGGCATCATCAGGTCGACCAGAACAATGTCGTAGTGCCGCTCCTTGATCATGGCCAGACCGGCCTCGCCATCGGCAGCGACACTGACGTCAAAACCCTTGTCACTGAGAACAATGTTACAGGCGTCACGGATCCGGGGCTCATCATCGATGACCAGAATCCGTGGGGTATGCAGCTGGCCAATGAAGTTTGGGGTGGTCATCTCCTGCTCCTCGAACTGGCAGTTGTCCGGTCGGTTGCCGGCGTCAAGCCGGCAGTAGTCGCCGGTAGGATTGCTGCGAACACAATACTCTGTATGTAATTCCTCCGCCAGGCCTGCATCGTGCCGGAGACGGCACTGCCGGCGTCATTCCAGCAAACTTCCAAACTTCTTATGGCCACCTTGAAAAATGGAATTTCCGCCTAATCTCTTTCGTTGAACGAAAACAATTTGTCCTCGGTATTATCAACTATATGTCTACGGAAAATTGTCTTACTTTGCCTTGATTCTGAACGGAAATTCGAATTTTTCAAGGCAGCCTTATGGTTTTTACTGGCCGATCGATGGCTACCGGCCGCCGAGGGAGGGGTGGAGTCACATGCAACTAGTTGTAATAAAAAAAACGGCGAGGTGCAAATCGAACTTGGCTGGTGGCGGGACAAAGAGGTGGGGGAAGGCTTGATCGGGGTTGAGCCTGCGGTGGTACTCTACTGTAGCAGCCTCGGTGGCTGCCGCCTCGGCCTGTGTCGAAGTATTATAACATAATGAATTCAATATATTTTTATAAAAATCTGGCGATACCCTGGCCAGGACGAAACGGGCCGGAAAAAGCATAATTTATGGAATGTATCATTTTTATGAGTAAAGAGCCTTGAGGGAAAAAAAAAGCTATCATAACAAGGTCAATCTATTATAATGCCGGGTGATCAAAACTTGGACACCCGGGGGCAGATCGCCAGTCTCCTCCAGGAAGCGGTGGTAAGGCCTGGCGGCGGGCCGGTGTTGCAGAGTCGGCATCAGGGCCGTGCCGGTATGGTTGAATCAGCACCATTCCCTTCACCTCAGCCCATGGGGGAGCCTTGCCGGGCCGAGGTTTCTGGCCGGCTCTTATCCCCCGAACGGTCGAATCTACGGAGGAATACAGTGGTCAACCCCCAGCAGCAACAAAGAGAACGAACAGGTACGGTCCTGGTGGTTGGTTCAGGGATCGGCGGCATGCAGGCGGCACTGGACCTGGCCAACAGCGGCCTGCTGGTCCACATGGTCAATGACGAACCCTCCATCGGCGGGACCATGTCCCGTCTGGACAAGACCTTTCCCACCGGCGACTGTGCTATGTGCATGATTTCGCCACGGATGGTCGAATCGAGCCGCCACGCCAATATTCGCCTGCACACCATGGCCCGGGTCACCGCCCTCAGCGGTGAAGAGGGCAACTTTACCGCCACCATCAAAGAGCAGCCCCGATATGTCGACCCCGATCGTTGTACCGGCTGCGGTGCCTGTGAACCGGAGTGCCCGACCAAGGTGGTCAACGCCTTCAACCAGGGGCTCGACAAACGCAAGGCGATTTATGCCCTTTTTCCCCAGGCTGTCCCCAACACCCGGGCGATCGACCCGGCCCACTGTCTCTACCTGACCAGAAGTGTCTGCCGTAAGTGTGAGAAGGTGTGCGAGGCCGGGGCGATCAATTTTGCCGATACCGGTCGTCAGATCGATGTGCAAGTCGGCTCGGTGATCCTCACCCCGGGGTTGCAGACCTATCGACCGGAAATCAGCCAGGAGTTTGGCTACGGCAAATATAAGAATGTGGTCACCGCTCTCCAGTTTGAACGGCTTCTCTCTGCCTCCGGCCCCTGTGGTGGCACGGTGACCAGGCCCTCCGACGGCGGCCATCCGAAACGGTTGGCCTGGGTGCAGTGTGTCGGTTCCCGCAATGCCCACAATGCCAACCCATGGTGCTCGTCGGTCTGCTGCATGTACGCTGCCAAACAGGCAATCATCGCCAAGGAACACGACCCGGCGGTGGAATCGACCGTCTTCTATATGGAACTACGGGCCTTCGGCAAAGACTTCGACAAATATATCGACAAGGCGAAAAATGACGCCGGGGTGGTCTACCGGCGGGCGATGATTGCCGGCGTGGTGGAGGACCCGGCCACCGGCAACCTGCAGGTGCACAGTGTCGGTGAGGATGGCCGACTGCTACGCCAGGAGTTTGATCTGGTGATTCTCTCCATCGGCTTTGAACCCCGTGCCGATGCCGCCGAGTTTGCCCGGATTTTCGGGATTGACGCCGATTCGTACGGTTTTGCCGCCACCTCCAAGTTGCGTCCGGTGGAAACCTCCCGACCGGGTATCTATGTCGCCGGCACCTACCAGGGCCCCAAGGATATCCCCGAAACAGTGCTCCAAGGCAGTGGTGCCGCCGCCAAGGCCATGGCCCTGCTCGCAGACCGGCGGGGGACGGAGGTGAGTAAGGTCGTCCTTCCCGACGAGCGTGATATCAGTGGTGAGGAACCGCGGGTGGGGGTGATCGTCTGCCACTGCGGTACCAATATAGCCGGAACGGTCGATGTGGCAAAGGTTGCCGAGATCGCAGCCCGGGAACCGGGCGTGGCGCACGCTGAAACGATACTCTACGCCTGTGCCCCGGACGGTCAGCAGAAGATCCGCGACCTGATTCGCGACAAGAACCTCAACCGGGTGGTGGTCGCTTCCTGTACCCCGCGAACCCATGCGCCGCTCTTTCAGGACACCATCCGCGAGGTGGGCTTGAATCGTTTCCTCTTCGAACTGGCCGATATCCGTGAACAGTGCTCCTGGTGCCACATGCAGGAGAAGGAACTGGCAACCGCCAAGGCGGTTGAAATCGTCAACATGAATATCGCCAAGACCCGTCGCCTGGATGCGGTGCACAGCAGTTCGGTGGGAGTTGACCATAGTGCCCTGGTAATCGGTGGCGGCATCGCCGGAATGACGGCTGCCCTTTCCATTGCCAGCCAGGGCTACGGAGTGCAACTGGTGGAGCGGGCTGACCGACTTGGTGGACTTCTCGGCCAAGTGCGGAGAACCGTCGACGGTGATGATGTCCAGGCCTATCTCACTGCGGTGATTGCCGAAGTGATGGCCCACCCGGCAATCAACGTCCATCTTGGTGTCGGCGTCGAGAAGATCGACGGTTTCGTCGGCAATTTTATCACCACCCTGAGTGACGGTAGCCACATTAACCATGGCGCGATGCTGGTTGCCAGTGGCGGTGAGGAGTACCAGCCGGTGGAGTATGGTGCCGGCCAGTCGGAGCGGATCATTACCCAGCGCGGTCTTGAGAACCTCCTGGCTGAAAAGGGCCCGGGCAGCGGCCGTACCTACGTGATGATCCAGTGTGTCGGTTCTCGCGAGGAGCCGCACAACTACTGTTCCCGCATCTGCTGCCAGGATGCCCTGAAGAATAGCATTGCCATCAAGGAAAAGGACCCGACCGCCCGGGTGGTGGTGATCTACCGTGATCTCCGTGCCTACGGCTTGAAGGAGGAATATTACCGTCGAGCCCGTGATCTCGGTGTGCTGTTTCTGCTCTATACCCCGGACGATAAACCAGAGGTTGAGGTGTTGCCTGACAAGGTACGGGTGGCTCTCAGTGGCAAGGTGCTCGGCCACCCGCTGGTAATTGATGCCGATTCGTTGGTCCTTTCCGCCGGTCTTCGCCCGCGTGCCGATGCCGACGAGTTGGCAAAAAAGTTCAAACTGACCTGCAACAGCGACGGCTTTTTTCTCGAAGCCCATGTCAAATTGCGGCCGGTCGATTTTCCCAGCGAAGGCTTTTTCCTCGCCGGTCTGGCCCATGCCCCGAAGAATCTGGAAGAGACGATCAGCCAATCCCTGGCCGCTGCCGGCCGGGTGGGGGCCCTGCTCTCCAATGACACGCTTACTGTTTCCGGGGTGATTTCCAAACACAACCGGCAGATCTGCATGTCCTGCCTGGCCTGTGTCAAAAATTGCCCCTTTGGTGCCCCCTTCATTGACACCGACGGTCGAGTCAGCCACAACGAGGTCAAGTGCACCGGCTGTGGCATCTGTGCCGGGGTTTGCCCGGCCAAGGCCTATCAGGTCAATTACTTCCGTGATGACCAACTGCTGGCCATGATCGATTCGGTCACCACGCAGGCCGAACCGGCTTAACCGCCTTAACTGGCCTAACTGACCTAACTTGTCTAACTGGTCTAAGGCTCGAAAAAACAGGGATTCGGCAACAAGGATAGGTGAATTATGGTCACAGACAAGAGTGCAACGCAGGTTGCAGAGAGCGTCGAGGCGCCACGGGAGACCCCGGTCGGCTGGCAGCCGAATATCATTGCCTTCGCCTGCCACTACTGCGCCTTTGCCGCCGCCGATCTGGCCGGGGTGATGCGGCTCTCCTACCCCACCAGCGTCAAGGTGGTGCGGCTGCCCTGCACCGGGAAACTCGATCATGTCTATCTCCTGCGCGCCTTTGAACGGGGGGTCGACGGGGTTTTTGCCGCCGGCTGACTGGAGGGACAATGTCATTTCCTGGCAGGAAATCTGAATGCAGCTAAACGGGTACGCAGGGTAAAGGGTCTGTTGCGGCTGGTCGGGGTGGACCCGGAGCGGCTCGCTTTCTACAACCTTTCAGCAGCCCAAGGTCCCCGCTGGGCGGAGATTTGTACGGAATTTACTGAAAAAATACGAGTACTTGGGCCGTCGCCAATCTGGTTTGCCCTGCACCGACAGCAGTCAGCCGCAAAGAAAGCAGAAACCCCGGCAGTCTGAAAGCCGGCTTGTACCCCCATGGAGGCGTGGAGAGGCTATGATCGTAGGAGAGCAGAAACCGTTTGATGAAATATGGGAGATGGTCAAGGGGCACAGGCAATTGACCGTGTTCGGCTGCAATACCTGTGTTGCCGTCTGCCATCAAGGGGGGAACAAAGAGGCGGAGATTCTCGCCTCGCTCCTGCGGATGCGGGCAGTCCAGGAAGAGGTCACCATCGAGGTGGTCCACGGTGGCATTGAACGGCAGTGTGAGCACCCCTTCTTCGAGTCGGCCCAGGAGCAACTCGTCGCCTCGGAGGCGGTCCTCAGCCTGGCCTGTGGCATCGGGGTACAGTTTGTTGCCGGCAAGTACCCCTCCACCCCGGTCTATCCGGCCCTGAACACCACATTCCTCGGTGACGTGCCGGCGGATGGGCTGTTTACCGAAAAGTGTCAGGCCTGCGGAGACTGTGTGCTCGGGGTGACCGGCGGCGTCTGCCCGGTAAGCCGCTGCTGCAAACGGCTGTTCAACGGCCCCTGTGGTGGTTCGGCCAACGGCAAGTGTGAAATTTCCAAAGAGATCGACTGTGCCTGGCAACTGGTGGTGGACCGTCTGGAGGCCTTGGGGAAATTGGACGACTATGAGAAGATCGCCCCGATCAAGGACTGGTCGAAAGATCGAGCCGGCGGGCCCCGCTCCTTCAAACTGGAGGGTTTTTAAAACGTGGAACTGAATACCGACAGCAAACTGGAGAAAATTCTCAAGGCAGGGCATCTGGCGGTAACCAGCGAGTGCGGTCCGCCCCGTTCCAGCGACCCGGCCGGGATTATCAAGAAGGGGCACCTGATCAAGGACCATGTCGACTGTATCAATATTACCGACAACCAGACCTCGGTGACCCGTCTCTGCAGCCTCGCTGCCTGTATCCACCTGAAGCGGGAGGGGTTGGAACCGGTACTGCAGATGGTGGTTCGGGACCGTAACCGTATCGCCCTGCAGAGCGATATTCTTGGCGCCGCCTCATTCGGGATCAGTAATGTCCTCTGTCTTTCCGGGGACCACCAGAGCTTCGGTGACCATCCCAAGGCGCAGAACGTCTTTGATATCGACTCGATGCAGTTGATCCAGACGGTGCGGCATATGCGCGACGAAGGGCGATTCCTGGGGGGAGACGAGATCAAGGTGCCGCCGAGGCTCTTCGTTGGCGCCGCCGCCAACCCCTTTGCCGACCCCTTCAAGATCCGGGTGCCACGGCTGGCCAAAAAGATCGCCGCCGGTGCCGAATTCATCCAGACCCAGTGCGTCTACAACCTCGAGAAGTTCGAGTTGTGGTTGCAGGGTGTGGTGGATCGCGGCCTGCACGAGAAGGTGTTTATCCTCCCCGGGATCACCCCGATGCGCTCGGTGGGTATGGCCAAGTACATGGCCAGGGCGGTGCCGGGTATGGATGTCCCGGCCGACTTGATCAAACGGCTCTCGGGGGTACCCAAGGAGAAGCAGTCGGAGGAGGGGATAACCATCGCAGTGGAGGCGATCCAGCGACTCAAGGAACTGCCGGGGGTACATGGCTTCCATATCATGGCCATTGAATGGGAGGAGAAGGTGCCGGAGATTGTCGAACGGGCCGGCCTCTACCCGCGGCCACAGGTGGCGTGACCCTGGAAGCCGAGAACGAAAAGTCAGCAAAAATTATGGTAAGGAGTTACGATAATGTGTCAGACCAGTGCCTTGATGGATAAAGGAGGCAAAGACGAGCTGTTACTGGAAAATGTCACAGCCCTGGATGTGGTCGACGGGGGACTGCGGATCAGCACCCTCTTTGAAGGGACAAGCACCCTCGCTGGGGCAGCGATCCGGAGGATCGATTTTGTCGGTGGAAAGCTCTATCTCTACCAGAAAACGGCGGCGTGAGCCGCTCAGCTATCGGCTGCGGAGCGACAATGGATAACGTGGAAAAGTTACGGGTGATGCTGGCACATTGGCTGGAGCACAACCAGGGCCATGTGGAAGAGTTCGAAAAATGGCAGGCGACCATGGCGGAGGAGGGCAGGAGCAACCTCGCTGACCGGCTGGCCGAGGCAATAGCTGCCATGGCCGAGGTGAACAACAAACTTGCCGCAGTGCTTACCGAGGCAGGTGGCCCAGTGAGCGGGCACCACCACCACGGTGACAACCACCATCATCATCACTGAAGAGCTGGCCAAGAGTGAGAACACAAAAAAGAGGGGTGGCCGCAGGCAGCGGCCACCCCTCTTTTTGTCGTCCTGCACCCGAGGAAAGGTGCTTGAGCAGGTTTAAGCCATTCCGAGAGCCTTCTTTGCCGACATCAGGGTATTCTTCATCAGCATGGTGATGGTCATCGGGCCAACCCCACCCGGAACCGGAGTGATCTTACCGGCAATCTCCTTGGCTTTGTCGAAGTCGACATCCCCTTTGAGGATCGCCTTGCCGGTCTTCTCGTTGACGCCGACCCGGTTGACCCCGACATCAATGACTGTGGCACCCGGTTTGATCCACTCCGGTTTGACCAGGTCGGGGACCCCGGCGGCGACGATGAGGATGTCGGCCCGCAGACAGTGGGCAGCAAGATCCTTGGTCCGGGTGTGGACGATGGTCACCGTGCTGTTGGCACCCGGTCCCTTCTGGGCCATCATCATGGCGATGGGTTTGCCGACGATGTTCGAGCGGCCGACCACCACCACCTCCGCCCCGGAGGTCGGGGTGCCGGAGCGGACGATCAGTTCCTGGATGCCGGCCGGGGTGCAGGGGAGGAAACGAACCTCGTCGCCGCCGATCATCAGCCGGCCGACATTGACCGGGTGGAAGGCGTCGACATCCTTGTCCGGGTTGATGGCGTTCAACACCTTTTTGTCGTCAATGTGTTTGGGCAGGGGCAGCTGCACCAGAATCCCGTGGATCGCCGGGTCGTTGTTGTACTTGTCGATTAGGGCAAGCAGGTCGGCCTCAGAGATGTCGTCTGGCTGGTCATCCTGAATCTCGTGGAAGCCGAGGCTGAGGGCGGTTTTCACCTTCAGGGTGACGTAGGAGATCGAGGCCGGGCTTTTCCCCACCAGGATGGTCACCAGCCCCGGTACGGTGTTGTACCTGGCCTTCATCTCTTCCACTTCGGTTTTGATCTCGGCGAGAATTTCTTCGCGAATTTTGGTCCCACTGATAATTTCGGCAGTCATTGTCTTCCGCACTCCTGTTACAAGGGTGGCTGAGGCCCGGCCCCGGGCATTGTCTATGCCGGGGCCGGGGGGAGGGTAGGGGGGTGGTTAGAAAACCCCCTGGACCTTGCCGGTTTCCACATCGACGTCTACCCGTTTGAAGGCCGGGTTGGAGCTGGTGCCGGGCATCAGGCTGATCGAGCCGGCGACCGGGACGATGAAGCCGGCCCCACCGTAGGTGAGCACCTCGCGGATGGTCAGCCGCCAGCCCTTGGGGACCCCTTTCAGGCTGGGGTTGTCGGAGAGGGAGAGGTGGGTTTTGACCATGCACATCCCCATCTTCGCCAGTTCCGGATCGGCCTGGATGCGGGCGATCGCCTTGTTGGCCTCGGCGGAGTAGTCGACACCGTCGGCACCGTAGACCTCTTTGGCGATCAGTTCGATCCGTTCCTTGATCGGCATGTCGAGTTCGTAGAGGAACTTGAACTCGGACTTGTCCTCACAGGCCTCGACGACCGTCTTGGCAAATTCTATGGCACCGTCGCCACCCTTCTCCCAGTGGCGGGAGAGAGCGACCCGGGCTCCTTCCGCCTCACACAGCTCGCGGACCTTGGCGATTTCGGCGTCGGTGTCGGTGTAGAAGGCGTTGATGCAGACCACTGGGCTGATTCCGGCCTTGCGGACGTTACGGATATGGTGGATGAGGTTGCCACAACCCTTGGCGACCCATTCGACGTTCTCGGTCTTGTACTCCACTGGCATCGCTTTGCCCGGCACCGGTACCGGCGCGCCGCCATGGCACTTGAGGGCACGGATGGTGGCAACGACGACGGCGCAGTCCGGTTTCAGGCCGGAGTAGCGGCACTTGAGGTTCCAGAACTTCTCGAAGCCGATGTCGGCACCGAAGCCGGACTCGGTGACGTGGTAGTCGGCGAGCTTCAGGCCGATGCGGTCGGCGATGATCGAGCTCTGGCCGATGGCGATATTGGCAAATGGTCCGGCATGGACGATGACCGGCTGCCCTTCCAGGGTTTGCATCAGCGAGGGGTTGAGGGCGTCGACCATCCAGGCGGTCATTGCCCCGGCCACCTGCAGGTCTTCAGTGGTCACCGGTTTGCCCGACTTGGTGTAGGCGACGACGATCTTGCCCATCCGCTCGCGCATGTCTTTGAGGTCGGTGGCCACCGAGAGGATGGCCATGACCTCGGAGGAGACGGCGATGCCGAACTTCGACTTCATCATAAAGCCGTCCGACTTGCCGTTGACCCCGTCGATCCCGATGATGATGTTGCGCAGGGCCTGGCAGCAGAAGTCCATGACCCAGCCCATCTGCACGTTGGTCGGGTCGATGTCGAGACGCTTCATGCCGGAGAGCCGTTCCAACTGCTCGTCGTTGTAGTTGCGCTCGTGCTGCAGGCGGGAAGTGAGGGCGACCATCGCCAGGTTATGGGCGTTCATGATGGCGTTGATGTCGCCGGTGAAGCCGAGAGAGAAGGGGGTCAGCGGGATGCACTGGGCAAGGCCGCCACCGGCCGCCGAGCCCTTGATGTTCATGGTCGGGCCGCCGGAAGGCTGACGGATGGCGGCGCAGACATTTTTGCCGATTTTGCCGAGACCCTGGACCAGTCCCATGGAGGAGGTCGATTTGCCTTCGCCGAGGGGCGTCGGGGTGATTGCGGTGACGTCGATATATTTGCCGTTCGGTTTGTCCTTCAGTCGCTCGAGAACCTTGCGAAAGTCGATTTTGGCAATGTAGTGGCCCTGGGGAAGAAGTTCTTCTTTGGTCAGGCCAAGTTTTTCGCCAATCTCATAGATCGTCAGCATGTCTTTCTCGGCATCCTGGGCAATCTCCCAGTCAGCATGTTTGGTCGGGTCTAATGGCATGTTGTGCTCCTTGGTTGAGTTATGGCTGAAAAGCCGGCGGCTGAACACGGCGCAAACTAACAACAGTACAGACCACTGCAAAACCTGGTGAACGGCTCGATTCGATTCAATATCAGCGGATTACTACCATACTCGCCGAGAATTATCAAACCGTTTTCAAGGAGGCGGAGTTACAAAGTAACTCCGCCTCGATCTTTTACAGGGAGAGGCTCTCCAGCCAGGCATTGGTGCGCTGGAAGTAGTTGAGGCGCGTACCGATGTTTTTTGCCAGGGCGTTCTGGTACACCCGGTGGGCTTCACTGAGGTCGTGGATGCCAAGACCGATGGGGTTGAAAAAGATTTTCTCTTCGGGGCTGGTGCGACCGACTTTCTGGCCGGTGACCACCTCACCGATCTCACCGCTGATCCGCTCTTCCGGGATACAACCCTCCTTTACCGCCCGCCAGCTGACATCGACACCGTGGTGCTTCACCTGATACCAGTCGTCGACGAAAATCCGCTCGAAAACCGACAGGGCCTCTGGCGGGGTGTCCCAGAAGGAGATTTCGGCATGGAAGACCCCGGGCTTGTACCATTCGGCCCGGACGTAGGGTTCGCGGGCCATGGTGGCGGTGGCGATGACATCGCTGTCGACAAAGGCCTCTTCAACTCTGGTTACCGGGATGATCTCCATGGCCAGCTTTGCCTCCATGGCTCTGGCGAAACTGGCGCTGGCCTGGGCATTGATATCAAAAATCCGCAGGCTCTGCAGAGAGGGGACCGCCGCCTTGAGGGCTGCCGCCTGGGTCATCCCCTGGACGCTGGCCCCGACCAGGCCGAGAATTTTCGCGTCGGGGTTGGCAAGATATTGGGCCGCAACCCCGCTTGCCGCACCAGTGCGCATGGCACTGACTATTGCCCCATCCATGACGCAGGCAGGAATGAGTGTTTCCGGATCGACGATGATGATAAGAGCCGTCGCCCGTGGCAGCCCCTTGGCCGGGTTGGCCGGCCGACTGGGAATGAATTTGATTCCGGAGGTGTTGACCGGGCCGGGGAGCCCTCGGGCCGCTAATTCTTCAAGATAGGCGGTCCCACCGAGAAAACTGGGCATCGACATGATCCGGCCGGTGGTCTCTTCGGTGGCTGCCTCGCCCCAGCGGATCACCGGTTTGCCCGGCTGGATATAATCTTTTTTGCCGTGCAGAAAAAAGGAACGTTCCGTTGCTTTGAGTGCTTCCGACATCACGGTGCCGCCGGCGGCGACACAATCTTCCTGACTGAGATAAAGTATTGACCAGTTGTCTGTTGCCATGCCTTGCTCCGTACCGAGGGGGTGGGTTGGGGTCCCCATTCATCTGCACCCATCTTTTTGCCCGCTCAGACCACCACACAGAGCCAACTCCAGCTCGACGGTCTGCCTGAACGAAAAATTGAGCGCTGGATGGATGGGTAGATATCCGGGTTCTATAGCCTTTTGTTGCCTGCCGGTAAGCGATTACGGGTTGGGTACTCGTAGCCACTGAACACACGGCGGCAGCAAATAATAAAAGTAAATTTGATCGAGGTCAATTAAAATGGCAATCAAAGAGGAATTATCCCCATATAATTTTATATATAAAAATATAAATTTATATATGAATACTAACCCACCGGGTTGCCTGCTTTTTGCGACGGATTTTGAGCCATACGCACCTTGTCGGGTCAACGCTCTCTTCAGCCGGGTGACGCCGGAATATCTCTCGAATGGTTGTGCAAACCACCAGGAATGTCCAGCAGTCCCGCTGACGGTTTTACTGGCCGCCAACTTCTGCGGAGATGGCTGCAGCGGTGGTAAGAAGCATGGTAGCGAGATTTTGCCGCAGTGCCAGGTCACCCATCAGGGTGTCCGGGGCGGAGACATTGATGGCCGCCACGATCTGGCCGGCAAAATTCCGCACCGGGGCAGCGATGGCGGTGGAGAAATCTGAGCGGTTGAGATGGAAACCCTGTCGCTTCTCTTCCTCGAGCACTTGGCGGAGTTGTGGCAGGGAACTTGGGCCGGCGGCGGAAATGGCATCAAGGGCGATACCGGCAAAGAGATCGGTCAGGGCAGGCTGGTCGAGACCGGAGAGGAGGGCCCGGCCAATGGCGGTGGCATGGCAGGGGAGACGGGTGCCGATCTGGACATTTACCGCCAACCGTTGTGGTGAAGGGGCTCGGTAGAGGTAGATGGCATCAATGCCATCGCGGATCGCCAGGTGGCAGGCGGAACTGGTCGTATCGCGCAGATCCAGGAGGTGGGGGGCGGCGATCTGGACAATCTCCCGTGAGGCGAGGTAGCAGAAACCGTTGGAGACAACCCGGGCCCCCAGTTCGTAGGAGGTACGTTCCAGCTTTTTGAGGTACTGCATTTCGGTGAGGGTGACCACCGTTCGGTAAATTGACGAAGTACTCACCCCAAGGGCATCGGCGAAGTCGTTGAGGGTCAGTACCCGTCTGCTCTGGGAAAACAGTTCGAGAATCTGCAACCCCCTTTGCAGGGCCGGCACCAGGTAGGGGCTGTTGTCGGACATCCTTTTGGGCATGGTTGGCAAGCCTCTATTTTCTCGCAAAATTCGGCCGGGCTGCCAGCAGGTTGGGGACCAGAACCAGCAGAACCAGGGTGAGACCGCTGAGAATTACCAGCAGATGGCTGGAGACCAGACAGAGGCCGCCGACAGTCAGGGCAATCTTCCCGCCCAGGCCGATGGTGCCGCGAAAAAATCCGATGTAGGCGGCGGAAAGAGCGACAATCCCCAGGGTGCCGCTGGCTATGGCGATTAGAAACTCATTCCAGGTAAAATTGATGAACAGCATGCTTGGGGCGTAGACAAACATGAACGGGACCAGCGCCTTTCCCATGGAGAGACGAAAGGCGGTCACCCCGGTGGCCATCGGGTTGGCGCCGCCGATTCCGGCACCGGTATAGGCAGCCAGGGCCACAGGTGGAGTAACATCTGCCAATACTCCGTAATAAAAAACAAAAAAATGAGTCGCCACGAGTGGCACTCCCATGTCGAAGAGGGCTGGGCCAGCGATCGAGGCGAGGATGATATAACAGGGTGTCGTCGGGATACCGGCGCCCATGATGATACAGGCGATGGCCACCAGGATCAGGCCGACAAAGAGGGTGACCCCCTGGATGGTAAGAAACTGGAAGGGGTCGAAGGCGACCAGGAGATTGCCGATGCCGGTGGCGATCTGCAGAACCGCACCGGAAAATTTAAAGCCCAGTCCGGTGAGGGTAATCATTCCGAGAATGAAGCCGACACAGGCACAGGCGGCGCCGATGGCCAGGGCGTAGCGTGCCCCCAAGTCGAGCCCGTGGACCAACCGCTTTGGGGTCAGGGTCATGGAGTCGTTCAACTCGCCAAAACCCAGCCATCTGGTGACCACCGGGATGTACGAACAGAGTACCGAAAGGATGATTCCCCAGAAGGCGGCGAGGTAGGGGGTATATTGCAACAGCAGCAGGGTGACCATGACGAGCAGCGGGATCATCAGGTGCCAGGAGGTCTTCAACAGATAGGTGAACTGGGGAATCTGCTCACGAGAAAGCCCTTTCAGGCCGAGTCTTTTTGCCTCCAGATGGACCATGCTCAGGCAGGCCAGATAGTGGAACAGGGCAGGGATCACCGCGATCAGGATGATTTCATTGTAGGGGATACCAAGCATTTCGGCCATGACGAAGGCCGAGGCACCCATAATCGGTGGGGTCACCTGGCCACCACAGGAGGCGGATGCCTCAACTGCTGAAGCGAACTGGGCGGAAAAGCCGTTGCGCTTCATCATTGGAATGGTGAAGGCGCCGGTGGTGGCGGTGTTGGCGATGGGTGAACCGGAAATCATCCCGAAAAATCCGGAGGAGACCACGGAAACCTTGGCAGGACCACCGGAATAGCGGCCGGCGATGATCATGGCCAGATCGATGAACAGCTGTCCCAGCCCGGAGGCCTGAGCGAGAACCCCGAAGAGGACAAAATGGAAGACATAGGTGGCCACCACCCCCACCGCGATTCCGTAAATTCCTTCGGTGCCGAGATAGAGATGTTCGACAATCCGGACAATGTCGTATCCCCGGTGGGCAAGGATACCCGGTAGCCAGGGGCCGAGCACCCCGTACAACAGGGCCAGGGCACCGATGATCGGCAGGGTTTCCCCCATAACCCGGCGGCAGGCCTCGGTGACCATGATGATGGCCAGTAGACCCATGATGTACTCTTCCAACTGGGGAAAGCCGATATTTTCGATGAAGATCTGTTTGAAAAAGACGATCAGGTAGAGGGAGAAGCCGGCGGCAGCGATGGCCAGCGGCCAGTCGGCGATGGAGAGCTTGTCCCCTCTTCCTTTGAGAAACTCCACCGGTAAGGCGGTTATCCCCAGCAACAAGACGGCAAGCAAGAGCAGCGTACTTCCCCACCAGGGCAGCTGGTCCTGAAAACGGGTGGCAAGCTGCCAGCCTAAAAAGAGATAGAAAAGGGCAAAGCCTCCGCCCACACCCCAGGCGGCGGTGCGGTGTTTCGGGGTCCGCCGGGGAAAGACCAGAAAAACCAGGCCAAGCACGAAGGTGAGGTGCAGGGTCCGGTGGGTTACTTCGTTCAGCAGGCCGAAACCGGCGGTGTAGACGTGGAAGAGGCTGAGGGTGACGCAGGCGACGGCGGTTATTCTGGCAGTGATCCCACGCAGGTTGCGAAAACGCATTTCGGCGTCGTATTTCTTGACCAGTTCCTCAACTTTTTCCTGAGAGATTTCAACCTCTTCTAGAGTTGCGGCGGCCACGGCTGGTTCCGGCTGCGGGTGGCGGTTGTCGGGGTGGTGCGACATGGGCTGCTCCTCTTGTGGCATTGATCAAGCAGACTGACCTGAAACGGTGCTGTTAAACGGTGCCTTGGGGGTGGTATAGCCGGTTGCCGGTTGAGCGAGCGGTGCACAACTGCTCCCTCGCAAGGGGAGAAGATCGAGTTTACGGCTTATTTTCGGCAGGGGATTGGTGTCAATTCCAGGGCCTGGTCCGGCCACAGGTTGAGGTTGACCTCCCGGTGGCCAAGATGGAGACGGTTTCGGTAGTTGCCGTCGGTACGAACTACCATTTGCCTGATCGGTCGATGCAGGCGGATAATAAACCTGCCATCCGCCTGCTCCCAGCCGGTCACCCCCTCGTCGGCAAACCCGGATGGGAGTCCGGCGCCGTGGGTTGTAAAGATTTCAGCGGTCTGAATGATCTCTCCACCGGTTAGCTGGTAGTCATCCCGGACGGGGGTCAGGGAGACCGAGTGGATAAAGGAGAGAGAGAATACCCCCTCTGGAGGGAGGGGGTATTCTGCCAGCGGGTGTCGATCGGGGAAGCGGCTGATTGCCAGGCAAATGTCTGTCTGCTCAGGCTTTGGGCCATACTGGGCACAGCTCGTGAGCATGATGAGCAGAGAGAACATTAGCCCGGTGACCACCGCTTGCATGCTTTACCTATTTAAGTAGACCCTTTTCCTTGTAGTATCGTTCGGCACCTGGGTGCAGGGGGACAGAGACTGATTCAAGGGCGGTGGCCAGGGTGATTTCCTTACCCTTAACGTGGACTTTTTCCAAGGTCTCCAGGTTCTCGTAGAGAGCCTTCACGATTGCGTAGGCGACATTCTCGTCGAGGTTGGCATGGGTTGCCCAGATGGCTCGGACAGCGATGGTCTGGACATCTTCGGTCTGGCCGGCGTAGGTGTTGGCCGGCAGCACTGCTTGGGCATAGTAGGGCTGGACTTCGCGCAGTTTGGCAATCGGTTCGCCGGTCAGCGACACAATCCGGACACTGTGGTTGTTGGCCAGTTCCATGATCGAGGCGGTCGGGGTTCCAGCGGTAATCAGCGAGGCGTCAAGGTTGTTATCTTTGATCTTTTCCACTGACTGGGAAAAGGATGAGTAGTCTTCGGAGACATCCTTCCGGTCAAGGCCGTAGGCGTTGAGCAGATCGCCCAGGAGTTGCCACTGGCCGGAACCGGGGGAACCGGAAGAAACCGATTTTCCTTTGATGTCCTCGAAATTGGTGATGCCGGAGTTGCCGCGGACAACAAGCTGGACTGTCTCCGGATAGAGAGCGCCGAGGGCACGGATATTCTTTATCGCCTTGCCGTCGAACTGGTTGGTTCCTTTGTAGGCGGCATCAAGAATGTCGGCGGCGACAAAGGCCGATTCGATCCCTTCACGGCCGAGCAACGACGCATTCGCCACCGAGGCGTTGGCGGTTTCGGCGGTTGCAGAAAGCTTGCTGCCGTTCACCTCAACGTTGTTGGAGATCAGCTGGGCCAGCATTCCGCCCAGGGGGTAATAGGTGCCGCCGGTGCCACCGGTGGCTATTCCGAAAAAAATTCTTTCCGCGGCAACACCGCTGCTGACTGCTGCCAGTGTCCAGATCAGTAGCGCACAGACTACCAGACCGACTTTTTTCATTCTGGGCCTCCTTTGTTAGTTTGTTTTATCTTTTCCAACTCTTCCAGACGGTATTAAGCCAGCTGGGCCATCTTCTGTCAATATGATTCTTTAGCGCTTGAAAGGCAAAAATCGCTCGACATCGGCCGACCACCTTTTCAACAACAGGAGTCAGCCATCAGTCAGTACCGCGGTGGTGTTGTCCCCGGTCCCCTGCAGAATCTGGCCATCGGTGGTGATCACCACCCAGTTGCCGGAGCCATCGAAGGCTTTGAGCAGGCAGGGGATGCTACTGCCATTGCTCAGGGTATGCCGGCCTGCCTCGCCGCCATCAAAACCGCAGACCACCTGGGTGTAGCCGCCGGAGCTGACCAACTGGCGAAACTGCGCTGAAGCCAGTTCAAAGGCGACAATTCGGGCATGGGCATCCGGATCGAGAGTGCGAATCTGGTCGCGCAAGGCCTGGATTTCTCCTTTACGGGCAGCTATCGTGGCAATGGTTTTCTCCATCTCCTCGGTCTGGCCGGCGGGTATGGCCAGCAGAATTTGCCTCTGGATATCAAGGTCAGCCTCGATATAGCTGATTTTTCTCAGCAGATCTTCACTGGTTGGCATGACTTCGGTCCCCTTACAGCAGGATACGGAGCATGCGGCGAAGAGGCTCGGCCGCACCCCACAGCAGTTGGTCGCCCACCGTAAAGGCGGTCAGGTAGTTGGGGCCGAGATGCATCGTATGGATACGACCGATGGGTACGCTAAGGGTACCGGAAGCGCGTACCGGGGTGAGTTCCTCGGCGGTGAGCTGTCGTTCGTTGGGGACCACCTTCACCCACTGGTTGTGGGCGGCGATCAGCGCCTCAATCTCGGCAAGGGGCGGCGCGCTCTTCAGTTTGATGGTGAAGGCCTGGGAGTGGCAGCGCATCGCTCCGACCCGGATGCAGAGTCCGTCCACCGGAATCCGTTCTGCCCCAGCAAGACCGAGAATCTTGTTGGTCTCGGCAATCCCCTTCCACTCCTCCTTGGTCTGGCCACCGGCCACCGGTACGTCGATCCAGGGAATGAGGCTGGCGGCCAGGGGGACCCCCCAATTGCTGGTGGTCATATTGCCGTCGTTCAGCCGGGCGGTTATCTTTCGGTCGATATCGAGAATCGCCGAGGCGGGGTCGGTGAGCAGTTCGGCCACACTCCCGTGCAGTTCGCCCATCTGGGTGAGCAGTTCGCGCATGTTCCTGGCTCCGGCTCCACTGGCCGCCTGGTAGGTCATGGAACTCACCCATTCGACCAGGCCGGCCTGAAACAGGCCACCCAGGGCCATCAGCATCAGGGAGACCGTACAGTTGCCACCGATGAAATTTTTCACGCCACTGTCCAGGGCCTGGTCAATCACCCTCCGGTTGACCGGGTCAAGTACAATGACCGACTCATCGTGCATGCGCAGGGTGGAGGCGGCATCAATCCAGTAGCCGTCCCAGCGGCCCCGCAACTGCTCGTAGACTGCGCTGGTATAGCTCCCCCCCTGACAGGAGAGGATGATATCCATCTCGGCAAGACGGTCCAGGTCCATCGCATCCTGCAGCGGTTGGCCGCCACCCGCCGCCGGTCCTGCTTCACCGACCTGCGAGGTGGTGAAAAAGACCGGGCTGATTCCGGCAAAGTCCCCTTCAGCCAGCATTCGCTCCATCAGTACGGAACCGACCATGCCCCGCCAACCGATAATACCTACTTTTTTCATCACAGACCCCGTCGGAAAGAATATGGTGGGAAAGGCCTAAATAGATGTTGGCCTCCAGACCGGCACCGGCCGGTAACAAGGCTGTCAACATAGGGCAAATTCGCCGGAAATGCAAGTGAGAGCTCAATTGGCCGGCTATCGGTCGATTGACGATTTCCGACCAAAGAGCCGTTCGCCAAGAAGAAAGCCGCCAGTAAGAATGAACAGGTCGGCAAGGTTGAAGATGCCGCTCCGGAAACTGCCCAAGCCGATACTGACGAAGTCGGTGACCGCACCGCTTGGCAAGAGCCGGTCGATCAGGTTACCCAGACCACCGGCGGTGAGCAGCAGCAGGGAGAGGTACGGTCTGTTCCTGCCAGGCCGCAGGAACAGCCACCACAGGCAGAGGGCCAGCAGGGCGCCGACACCTAGGGTGAGCAGGAGAAAGCGTGCTTTAGCCGGCAGCCAGGCGACCACTCCGAGAAAGCCGCCGTCATTCTCCACCAGAGTGAAGCGGAGCAGACCAGCGGCGATTTCGGTCTCACCCCAAGCCTGGAGATACAGTCGAGCGGCATGTTTGCTCAACTGATCGATGAGGATGAAAAAGAGAAGGAGCAGGGCGGGAGATGAGCACTCTTTGTCCATCCCGGCAGTGTACTTTTTTTCTCGAAGCTGACAAGGATTTCGAAGACAGTTGTAGTGAGCATATGGTACACATACGCTCTGTTTTTCCGGCAGACGGTTACGATGACGCATTTAAACCCTGGAGTTGCCATGACAATACTTGCCATTATCGGTGGTTCGGGCCTTGAGGATCCCGACATTCTTGAAAATCCGCAAAAACTGGTCATTAAGACCGAATACGGTCGACCCACCGAGTTGCTGCACGGCCGGATCGAGGGTGTCGAGACCTATCTCGTGGCCCGGCATGGGCGTCAGCATCAGTACAGCCCCCGCGAGGTAAACAGCCGGGGCGACATCAAGGCACTGCAGCAGGTCGGGGTTGAGGCGATCCTGGCCACCACCGCCTGTGGCAGCCTTCGTGCCGAGATCGACCGCGGTGACCTGGTGGTGCTCGATCAGTTTATTGATTTTACCCGCTTCCGGGCCATCACCTATCACGACTCCTTTGCCGGAGGGTTGCAGCACACCGCCATGGCCAGGCCCTTTGACGACAAATTACGGCAGGCCCTGATCGCCACCGGCCGGGAACTCTCCCTGCCGATCCACGCCAACGGTTGCGTGGTCACCATCGAAGGGCCGCGTTTCTCCACCGTCGCCGAATCGAAGATGTTTCGACTCTGGGGGGCGGATGTGATCAACATGTCCACCGCACCGGAGGCGATTCTGGCCAACGAGGCCGGAATTCCCTACGCAGCAGTGGCGATGAGCACTGATTTTGACTGCTGGAAAGAGGATGAGGCACCGGTGACCTGGCAGGAAATTCTCGCCGTCTTCAAGAGCAACGTCGACACTATTTGCCGCCTGCTGACCCGGACCATCGGGCAGTTGCGGGATGGCATCCAGTAACTCTCTGCCCGGGTGAAGGGTTCCGTTCGGTCGGAAGATGAGAAGAAAATGTCGAGAAGATTGCCCCTGAGGGGCACTTCGGCGCGGGTCGGTTATTCGACAAAACCAAGGAGGTACAGGCAACCATGGATCTCAAAGCCACAGTTCGCAGTATTCCCGGTTGGCCAATGGAAGGGGTTATCTTTCGTGATCTGACCACCCTGATGCACAATCCGGTGGCCTTTCGCAAAGCTTGTGACATTCTGGCCAGCCGCTATGCTGAACAGAACATTGACCGGGTAGTCGGCATTGATGCCCGCGGCTTCGTATTCGGGGCAGTGGTGGCCTACCAGTTGGGGGTTGGTTTTGTCCCGGTACGGAAAAAAGGCAAGCTGCCGGCACAGACCATCGAGGAATCGTACAGTCTGGAGTATGGCTCGGGTACCCTGGAAATCCACCACGATGCCCTGAGTGCCGGCGAGCGGGTGGTGATCATCGACGATCTCATTGCCACCGGCGGTACCGTCGGGGCCACCGTCAGCCTGGTTCGCCGTCTTGGCGGCTACGTCGTTGAGTGTGCCTTTCTCATTGAGTTGCCTGATCTGAAGGGCCGCCAGCGGATTCCCGACTGCAGCATCTTTTCGATCATGGAGTTTGCCGGCGATTGAGGTCGGCTTCGGTCTCCTTCGGGCTAGAAGATCCCCAGCCAGGTTTTCCGGCTGGCGAAACCCCTCTCGGGGGCAATTTCCGCGCCGGGCCGGACCTTCTGCCCCCCGTTTTCCTCTCCGACTTCTCTGCTCTCCACATCTCTTCAGGCTGCCTTGAAAAATTCGAATTTCCGTTCAAAATCAAGGCGTAAGAAAACATTTTGCCGCAGGCATCTCGTTGATATTTCGAGGACAAATTGCTTTCATTAACGAAAGAGATTGGGCGGAAATACCATTTTTCAAGGTGGCCTACACTTCTATTGCTTGTTTAGCCCTTGTCCGAAATGAAGTACCGCACGCCGGCAGCGTCTCATTTTGCTCCGCCCACTTTCGGGAAAAGGGCGATGATCGGGATTGTGAGCAGCGGGATGCCGGCAATAATCAGCAGGACTGGTCGGATACCGTAGATGTCGGCCATCTTGCCCACCAGTGGTGAGATCACCCCGCCGAGGCCGTAGGCAAAGCCCATCATTAGGCTGGCCACCATGGACCGCCCTTTTGGGGCCAGGGCCTGAGCCATGGAGACCCCGAGGGGGAGGGGTGCGAGAACAAAGCCGCCGGCAAGGATGGCCCCGAGGTAGACCCAGCCACCATCCAGTTGCAAAAGGAGCCAGAGGCAGGGGGCCATGAACAGAAAGGAGAAGATGAAAACCGGCTTGAAGCCGATCCGGTCGGAAATATGGCCGGAGAGCAGGCCGCTCACCGTACCGGTTACGGTAAAGAGCGAGTAGATGACTCCTGCCGAAACTACGGAAAAGCCTTCCTGGACGTAGAGTACCGGCATGAAGGTGAGAAAGGACTGGCCGACCAGGGCGCGGAGGAACATCACCAGCCAGATCAGCGAAACCGGTTTCCAGGCGTGGCCAAGGCTTTCCCGCAGGGCCCCGAAAAAGCCGAAATTGCGCAGACCCTCACTCTCCGGCCTGGGAATGATCGTGAACAGATAGGCCAGTACCGCCAGACCGGCAACCATCGTCCAGGGGAGATTGTTCAGGCCATTGTGGCTGACATACCAGGTGATGAACAGTGGCCCGAGCCCGAAGGCCAGGGTACCGCCGGTGTTGAACACCGACATCGAAAAGCCGGCCTTGCCGCCGGCATAGAGTGGTACCATGCCGGTTACCGAGGGGTGGAACATCGATGAACCGATGGAACCGAGGGCGACCAGGAGGAGGAGTACGGTGAAATTTCCGGCCAGGCCGGAGAGAGGAATGCAGACAACCGACAGGAGCAGACCGGTAAAGATAAAGCCCCGGGTCGGGTAGCGGTCGGCGAGATAGCCGACTGTTGGTTGGATGATAAAGGCCATCAACCGCATCACTCCGGCAATGATCCCCACCTGGGTCAGGCTGAGACCGAGGTTGTCGACAAAGAGCGGGAACAGCGGGCTGACAAAGGAGATATAGAAATCACCGGTAAAATGGACGAGGGTCAGGGCAAAGAGGATTTTCAGGTTGGTAGACATGGCGGGGAGGGGTTCCTGAAAGAAAAATTCTTAGAAAAAGATCTGCCGCAGGCTGCGGCGGACAGGAGGGTATCCTTTTTTGCTCCACAGGCGGTGGAAGAGGCTGAACCACTGTTCCGGATGCCGGCGGATAAAATCTTCGTAGCGAACCAGGCAACGTCTGGAGATTTCGCTGATGGTGTCGTCATTGGTATCCGTATAGACCGGCAGGTCGACCCGGTCGAAGTCGATGTGGAGAGCACCGTTACGCATGGCATAGACACTGGTCAACACCGGCGCACCGGTGCGCAGGTGAAGAATAGCGGTTCCCTTGGCACAGGCCAGTGGCCGTCCGAAAAACGGTACCTGCACACCCCGGCCGGTGTAACTCTGGTCGAGGCTGACGATCAGCAGCCGATTGTCGGCCAGGGCCTGCTGGAAGGCGTTCATCCCGTCGTAGCTGCTGAGATGCTGCAGGCTGTTGCCGTAGCGGCGGCGGAGTTTGACGAAGAAGCGGTCGGAAAGAGGGTTGCTCTGTTTTTGGTAGATCAGGCTGGTGGGTAATCCGGCAATGTTGAACCAGGCAAAATAGGCTTCAAACCAGCTGGCGTGGAGTGTGGTGAGGATTGCCCCCTTTCCCCCAGCGAGGGCCTCGTCCACCTTGTCGCGGCCGGTGATCACCGCCTTCTCAACCAGGCGGCGGAGTTTCGGGCGGTGGAGGATGAAGACCAGCCCGAAGGTGCGGCAGAATTCCAGGTAGACCCGGCGGAGCAGACGCAACCGGTCGCCGTGCCCATGTTCCGGGAAGACGGTGGCCAGGTTCTGGTAAGCTACCCGGATCCGAAAGGGGTAGAAGATCCAGGCGAGGGAGCCTACAGCAGTGCAAAGAGCCAGGATCAGAGGGACCGGCAGAAGATTGATAAAAAATATCAACCCTCTGAGGATGGCGTATTCCAGGCGGTGTTTCCATTTCATGGCTGCTACTACTACACCACTCAACGGGTGAAACAAAGTACTTTCTCTTCTTGGTATGCTTTCCTCGACCGGGTTGAGCGGTGTGTTGCTTCCCTGTTCGATTCCCTTCTCTTTAGGCCACTTTGAAAAATGGTATTTCCGCTCAATCGCTGCGTTGAAAGAAAAAAAATTTGTCCATGTAATATCAAATATATACCTGCGGTAAATTGTTTTCTTTCGCCTTGATTTTGAACGGAAATTCGAATTTTTCAAGGTAGCCTTTAGGGTGATTTCTGGTGGATCGATACTATTGTTGCAGGAAGTAAGCGGGAAGAGACCACCGTATCCCGCCACAGCCCTTCAACCATGCCGTTGGTGGCTGTGGAGCGGTGTACGGCTGGTGACCCGCACAGTATCGACATACGGTACTGTGCCGTTTCATTTGAGGCTACCTTGAAAAATGCTATTTCCGCCCAATCTCTGCGGTGAAAGAAAATAATTTGTCCTCGGAATATCAACTCTATGCCTGCGGCAAATTGTTTTCTTTCTCCTTGATTTTGAACGGAAATTCGAATTTTTCAAAGCGGCCTTGATACAAACTTTGGAGAACTCTCTGTGAACGGTTTTCAAACCACCAAGTCAACCATCCGTCCCAATTCTGCGTCACCTTTTGCCATCCTGGGCCAACCCTCTCACCTTTTGCCTTGGCTGCTTCTTGGTCTTTTTACCATTTTCGGTCTGGTGCCGCCTGCGCCGGTTATTGCCGACACTGGCCGGGGCAGTCCTGTCGGCACGAGCAGCTGTATCCAAGCCGGCTGGCCTTCCGACCGGAGCACTCTCCTTCCCGATACCGCCCTGCGCCGGGGAGTTCTCGACAACGGTTTTCGCTATGTGTTGCGAGCGAACAGCGAGCCGAAAAACCGGGTGGCGATCTACCTCTATGTCCCGGCCGGTTCGCTGCACGAAAAAGACAACCAGCGTGGTATCGCCCATTACCTTGAGCACATGATGTTCAATGGCTCAACCCATTTTCCGCCCGGAAGCCTGATCGACTATTTTCAACGAATTGGAATGGCCTTTGGCGCCGACACCAACGCCTTTACCAGCTACGACCAAACCGTCTACCACATTATCCTCCCCGATGGCTCGCCTGGTGAACTCGAAGCCGGCTTTCAAGTTGTCGCCGATTTTGCTCGGGGCGCCCTTCTCTTGGAAGAGGAGATCGACCGTGAACGGGGCGTGATTTTTGCCGAAAAAAGGGCACGCGATTCAGCCGCCTACCGCACCCATGTTGCCAGTACCGCCTTTGCCTTTCGCGGCACCCGCCTGCCGGAACGAGTGGTGATCGGGGTGGACGAGACCCTTGCCGCCGCCGACCGGCAGACCCTTGAAGCCTTTTACGATGGTTGGTACCGCCCCGAGCACATGGTGCTGGTGGTGGTGGGAGATATGGATCCAGTGCTGACTGAAGAGCTGATTCGCGATCGTTTTGCCGGCCTCAGCGGCGATGGCGAACCATCAGCCTGCTTTGACTTTGGCAAACTTGCCCACCAGGGGGATGCAAGTTTCTTCCACTACGAACCGGAATTGGGCAAAACCAACGTCTCCATCGAAACCTTTTGGGACATCACCCCGGAATCCGATTCCCTCGGCCTGCAGATGCGCGAACTGTACCGCAACTTGGCGGCCATGATTATCGGCTACCGTCTGCAACGTCTGGAGGAGGAGGGAAACAAGCCGTTTCGTGATGCCACCTACCATTACGGTGATCTGGTTGGCCGTCTGGGGTATGGATCAATTGCCGTCCGCACCGACCCCGAGGGGTGGCAAACCAGCCTGGCCATGCTTGAACAGACCCTCCGGCAGGCGCTTGCCTTTGGTTTTACTGAGGGTGAGCTGGATCGGGCCAGAAAGGAGGTTATGGCATATCTCGAGAGTCGGTTGGCCACCGCCGAAACGGAAAACAGTCGAAAAATTGCTCGAGCCATTATCCGGCAATTCCATAGTGACCGGGTCTTCCAGTCGCCGGCCCAGGAAATGGAACTCTATGCACCACGTATTGCCAAGATAGAGCTGGCGCAGGTTAATGCCGCCTTCCATGAAGTCTGGAATGGAAAGAATCGGCTGATTTCGGTAACCGGTACCACTCAGTTGGGCCGGCAGGCGGAAGAGATCATCGCTGAAGTCTATCGACAGAGTCAGACGGAACAGATCTCTGCCCTCGATACCATGGTGGAGGGGGTCTTCCCCTATCTCCCCATCGGCAAAACTGTCGTCAGTCCGCCCTTGCGCCAGGAATACCCGGCCATAGGTGTTGAACGGCTGGTGTACTCCAATGGGCTGGTTATAAATCTAAAACATACCGATTTTAATAAAGAAAGTTTTCAGCTGACGGCCAACTTCGGCAGAGGTGAACAGAGTGAACCGCGGCCGGGAATGAAGATGCTTGCCGAGGATATCACCAATTCTTCCGGCAGTGGCCGGTTACCCGCTTCAGCCTTGAATGAATTGACTGCCGGTAGCTCAATCGATCTCAGGTTCCAGATCAACGAGACCTCCTTTGCCTGGTCTGGGGGGGGGCTGAGTCGGGATTTTCCCCTCTTTGTCCAGATTCTCCACACCCTGCTCCTCGATCCTGGCTTTCGGCCCAATCTCTTTGCCACCGCCCATGCCAGGATAGCGCAGCTCTATCAGCAGCTTGAACAAGAGATTGAGGGTGCGGTGCCTCTAATGGTACAGCCATTTCTGGCCAATTATACTCGTCATTTTGGTTATCCACCCTGGGAGGATGTGGCTCGTGTCACCTTTACAGAACTGGCCGAATGGGCAAAAAAATTTGCCGGGCCGGAGGATTTGGAAATTTCGCTGGTCGGCGATTTTGATAGGCAGGCGGTGGTGGATATTCTCGGTCGCCACTTCGGTGGCCTGCACCTGCAGCCTCCCCGTGGCCTGATTGGGGAAAGGATCGATTTTCCCGCCGATCGTTTGCTGGAGGTCGGGGTGGCGACATCGATGGAAAAGTCCCTGCTCGCCGTCGCCTGGCCCACCGATGATTTCTGGGATATCAACCGGACCAGGCGGCTGCATCTGCTTGCCGCAGTCATGGAAGACCGGTTGCGCAAGGTAATCCGAGAACGGCTCGGGGCCACCTATTCCGTTCAGGCGGCAAGTTTCGGCAGTCGTCTCCATCCAGGTTTTGGCTATCTGGTCACCCAAATGACGGTGGAACCGGGGAGCGAGGAGGCGATTTTTGCCGAGATTTTTACCGTCAACAAGCAGTTGCTGGCCGAAGGGGTGACTGAGGAGGAACTGGCCCGGGCCAAAGCTCCGCTGCTGACCTCATTGCGCGACAACGTCAAGAATAACCAATACTGGTTGAATTCGGTGCTGACCCTCTCCAGTCGCCATCCGCAGCAGCTGGTCTGGCCGGAAAATATCCTTTCCGATTTCGCGGCGGTGGAGGCTGATGAACTGACCCGCCTGGCAAGAAAATACCTGGCGGATGGCAGGGCCGCCATGGCTAAGGTGGTGCCCAAAGAGGCCAGTCGGTAGGCTTCGCAACTGGTGGAGAGGGGAGGCGATCCGCGCCCGGGTGTCGGCCTTTGATTGGCTGGAGGAACTGGTAGATTAATATTTTTTTGCTCTTCATGGGAATGTATGCGATAGTAAGAGAGGCGTTCGGGCGCAGCGGTTGAGCTTCTACTCATGGAGGTTAAGATGCATTTGACGGCGTTGCAGCACAAGGGCGTGCGTTCCGATCCTGGCCACCAGCCCAGAAGAGACCGGCGGAGGAAAGTTTCAGGCTTTTATGGCGATATTGCCTGGGGCAAGTCGCTGTCTACCGGGGTGGTGGAGGATATCTCCCGGGGAGGTTTCCGAATGACCGATCTGCCGGTGGCTCAGGATCGGGCCGGCCACCATTTTTGTCGGGTGGTGCTCTCCGGGCAGGGACGCTATTATCGTCTCCTGGTTACCCCCTGTTGGGAAAAGGCGACGGCAGAGGGGGGGCGGGTCGAGGTTGGTTTCAAGATACTCGACTCTTCCTGGGACTGGTTGGAACTCACCAGGAATTGACCAGCTTGAGGCTGCCTTGAGTCATGCTCCGATCTGACTGCCAGTCAGGAAGGGGCGATACCGGGCTGGATGGCCGGTTGCAACCCGGGGTGAAAACTGACGGCGGGCAGCGCCCATTACATGTTGAAATTGATCAGGCTGTAGGCATAGACGCCGCGTGGGTCATTCAACTCCAGCAGTCCGCCCAGACTCCTGAAACAGAGACGCTCAATTCGGGCCAGAATGGGATGCGCTGGGGCCCTGTAACCTTTTATTTGCCAGCTCTCAAGAAATCTGCTGAGATGTTCTCGGATGTCTAATGACGAAGGGAAAAGTTCGGTGTCGTAGTCGCTCACTCCCGCCAGGGTGGCTGCGGACGCAATCGCCTCCTCCAAACCGCCAAGCCGGTCAACCAGCCCCAGGTTGAGGGCGGCCCTGCCGTCGTACACCCGCCCATCGGCGATACCGCGTACCTTTACCATCTCCAGTCCCCGCCCCTCGGCAACAATTTCCAGAAAGCGCTGGTAGTTGTGAGCCACCGTCTGCTGAATGGCCCTGCTGAGCTGTTCCGGCATCGGCTGCGTGAGGTTGAAGCCGGTGGCTAATGGAGTGGTGCCTGTGCCATCGGCATGGATACCGAGAGCGGCCAGGCTCTTTTCAAAGGTGGGGACTGCCCCGAAGATGCCGATGGAACCGGTGAGGGTTGCTGGCGAGGCCCAGATTTCATCGGCATCGGCGGCGATCCAGTAGCCGCCGGAAGCGGCGACTGAACCCATGGAGACCACCACCGGTTTATCGTTTTCCTGTACCTCCAGAAGTTCCTGTCTGATTATTTCCGAAGCAAAGGCGGAGCCTCCCGGGGAGTTGATTCGCAGTACCAGCGCTTTTACCTGTTTATCCCGGCGGGCTTCGCGGATAGTTGCCGCCAGGGAGTCACCACCAACTCCTCCCGGTGGCTGCCGGCCGGGGAGAATGGTTCCTTCGGCAATGATCAGGGCGATTTTGTCACGTTTGGCCTCGGTAACGGTAAAAGACGGCGAGAGGGTGGCAAGATAGCTGGCCGTGCCGACCAGAGGCAAGTTTTCTGCCCCTGTGTTTTCAGTCAGTTCAGCCAAGGACCGACGTATCTCTCCGCGGGTCTGTAAACTGTCGACCAGGCCGGTGGTCAGTGCCAGTTTGGCAGTATCCCCGCCGCTGGCAGCGAGGTGGAGATCAATGTTGTCGGTGTACTGGCGGATCGCTGCCCGGCTGATTCCTCGCTGTCGGGCGATCTCCTCGCTGTAGAGAGTCCACAGGGCCGCCAGCCATGCCTCATTCTGCTGCCGGTCGGCAGCTGACATGCTGCTGCGGGTTATTGGCTCAAGCGCTGATTTGTAGCTGCCCACCTTGAAGATGTGGTAGTTGACCAGAAGCTTGTCGAGGGCCTCGCGGAAGTAGAGGCGGTATACCCCGAATCCGTGCAGGTCAACTCCACCCAGTGGATTAAGGATAACCTGGTCGGCATGGGCGGCAAGGTAGTATTGGCTCTGGGTGTAGTAATCCTCGGCGGCAATCACCTTTTTTCCGCTTTGTCGAAAACTGTTCAGGGCCTGGGCGATACTCTGCAACTGGTCCATCCCGGCCTGATCAAGATGCTTGAGGTTGAGCAGCAGGGCGACGATCCGTTCGTCCTGGGCAGCGGCCTTTATGACGTCAAGAATATCCTGGCGACTGGTTTCCCGTTCGTAGGTGTCGGGGTCCAGAGGGGAGCCAAAAAACCGTTCGACGCTGCCAATAATCTTTTTTTGTTCGACAATGGTACCGGTGATATCCAGACGAAGAATCGAATCGGGTCCGATTTCTTCCTTTTGGTTGCTCCAGAAGACAAAGGTAGCGACAGCCACCATGGCCAGGAGGAGCAGGTTGAAGAAGGCGTTGCGGATGAAGCCGAGAATTTTCCCGACGGCACGGAAGATATTGACTATGGCGAGGAAGAGATCTTTCATCTGCCTAGAATACCCGCCTTCTTAGTGGAGTACAAGCAGGGAAGTTGTCGCCGGATGGAACGGGACAGGGAGTGGGCAGAAGGGTAAAATTGGTGGTGGCAGTTATCTCTATGTGGCAAAAAGGTTGATCCCTGGTAGAGTCAGCACCAGTTTTTCAACCGGAGGGGGTTATGCAGATACGCACCATCATTGCCGCAAGTTCTCTCTTTGAGGGGCTGCCATCGCTGGAGATTGACGATATTGCCGCCATTGCCATCGAAAAGAGCTATCAGCGAGGAGAGTCGATATTTTTTGAAGGCGACGCTGCCGCCGGATTTTACATGGTTGCCGTCGGTCGGGTGAAGATTTTCAAAATGTCGCCGGGGGGTAAGGAGCATATTCTGCATATTTTCGGGGCAGGTGAGCCCTTCGGCGAGGTACCGGTTTTTCACGGCCGGCCATTCCCGGCCTCTGCTGAGGCGATGGAAAAGAGTGTGACCATGTACTTCCCGCGGGACCGCTTTATTCGCCTGGTGGAAAAGACCCCATCCATCGCCTTGAACATGCTTGGTGTGCTTTCCCTACGGCTCCGCCGTTTCGCGGCCCAGATCGAAAATCTGTCGCTCAAGGAGGTGCCGGCACGGCTGGCCGATTATCTGCTCTACCTGAGTGCGGAACAGGGCGATGTGGCGACAGTGGAACTACCGATCACCAAGGGGCAGTTGGCCAGCCTGCTCGGCACGATTCCCGAGACCCTCTCGCGGATCTTTGCCCGGATGAGTGACGATCGGCTGATAGCGGTCAACGGCCGGCGGATCACCCTGCTCGACCGGGAAGGGCTGGGCGATTACTGAGCTGGTTTTTTTGCTGCCCCTACTGGCGAATCGGGGTGGCAATGATCTGTTTGCCACTGGGGTTCAGCCGGAACCTTCTGGCAGAGACAGTCTTTTCCAGCTTCAGTCGGCGGTTGCCGATACGGAGCATGGTGCCGGCGAGGATGGTGCCGTTGACATCGACCTTGATGCTTTCGATGGCAATGCCGCCATCACTTCGGTAGTCGTCCCCTTCGGCGACAGCCGCACCGTCCGGCCCCGCCACCCGGGAATAACGGCCGGTACCGGGAATAAGGTTGACCCGCAGAAGCAGCAGCTTCGTCTCGGCCAGCTGTTTTTCCATCTCCCGGACCTTTTTGGAACTGGAACTGCCCCGGTAGCGCTGCAGCCACTGAACGATGGCATCCTGCTGCTCGACCGCCGCTTTTTTCAGAGCCATCAACTCGTCCAGCCTCTCCACCAGGACCCCGGCGGAGATGGTTGCCGGTTCGCTGTTTTCGCCACCGACATCACCTAGGGAGATACTTCCAGCGGCGACCAGTTCGCCGCCCATGATGATCGAACTCGGCTGACAGCGGATATCACCGCCGGCAATGATCCTGCTGTAGTAGCACTGGCGGCGGATAACGACGATGCCGCCACACTCCAGGTTGCCCTGTTCGATGAAACTGATGTCGGCATCGCCGGTTACTTTCAGGACACTGTTCTTGCCGGTTATGCCGCCGCGGACCACCAGATTGCCACCGCAGTGCAGTTTGGCCGACATGACGCTGCCGCCGACCTTTAGGTCGCCGCCGACAGTGATGCGAAAACCGGGTTGGATCGACCCGTTGATGGTGACGCTGTTGTGGCTGTCAACGTTGCCGATCTCGTAGTCGATATCGCCGTTGATCACCTGGTGCGAACAGACCTTGATCACCTTATTGTTAGTGACCGACAGCACGCCGTCTCTGGTGGCGGTGACCTGCATGGTCTGTGGTGAGTATCTGGCGTCATTGATCACCTCCACCTTGAGGTCCTTTCCTTCCCGGGCCGGGGTCTCTTCAGCGAAGACATTTATACCCGGTTTTCCCTGACTGGCTGGTATCTTGGTGGCGATAATTTCACCTGCACTCACCCCGACCATCACCCGCCGCTCGCGAAAGTCGATGGAGCCGTCGGGAAGAACTATTCCGGCAATGGGGCCAATTTCCAGATCGAAACGGAGAAAGGCGTCGGTGCTCTCCCCCACCAGTTGACCACTGGCGATCAGCACTCGGTTGAACTCTTTAGCCCCCTCGGCGATGAGGTTCTTGGCATGGGCAATGGCATCCGGGTTAAGCCCATAGACGATGTTCTGCCGGTGAAGCAACTCTTCGAGGGTTTCCTTTTGCAGGCTGTGGCCATCTTGCAGGGGTGGGTGGATTACCAGGCTGGCCTTCATGTTGTCCGGGGAGATCAGCACTACCGGCTCTATGGAGACGACGGTGATCATCTCGGCAACATCCTTGCGGCGGATCTTCCGTATTTTCGGGTAGCCGGGGACGGCAGCCAGAACAGAGAACTCATCCTCCCCGAGATAGGCAAAATCGCCAGGTTCTAAGGGTACTCGGGAGTAACCCAGGGCGGCAAATTTGGCAAAATTGGGGAAATCGGCAAGAAGGTGGCCTTCCGGTACCAGTTCGGCAACGGTTACCGGTTCGCTCGTTTCATCTTCACCGATGGCTATCGGCTCGGTGCGAAAATGGAGGGTCGGTTCAATGGGTTTTTTCTTTGCAACTTCCTTTTCCGGCGGTTTTCCTTGCATAAATCCTCCTTTTCGAGCACTATCGCCGGGTTTCGGGACTGCTCCGGACCGGGTTGTTGCTGCTCCTTTGCCTCGACCGCACGATGCGGTGGTGCCAAGATCATAGGTTTTTTTGCCGAATAATTCAAGGACGCCAAAGCGATAGCAGGTTCAGGCGGGTCGTTACGCAGCAAGATGGCCGGGATGGTGGCCGACCGGATGGATGGAGAATATATGGCATGAATCGACAGCGGAAGGCCTATCTCTGTGCCTTGAGTGCGGTGGGTTTGTGGTCGACGGTGGCTACAGCCAGCAAACTGACCTTGCGCCATCTTACCCCGGCGGAAGTGGTTTTTTATGCCGCTGCGGTCTCCTGTTTGGTCCTGCTGGCCATTCTCATCCAGCAGAAGAAGCTTGCCGGGCTGCGCCAGTTGCGGAGAAGGGAGTGGTTGCTCTCCGCCGGGTTCGGGATTCTCAACCCCTTTGTCTACTATCTCATTCTCTTTAAGGCCTACGATCTGTTGCCGGCGCAACAGGCCCAGATTATCAACTATACCTGGGCGATCACCCTCTCGTTGCTTGCCATTCCACTGCTCGGCCAGAAGGTGGTCGGCAGGCAGTGGCTGGCAATTTTGGTCAGTTATGCTGGGGTGTTGGTGATCGCCACCGATGGCCGTCCGTTCTCCCTCCATTTTGACAACCCGGCCGGGGTTGCGCTTGCTTTACTGTCGACGGTGGTCTGGGCCCTCTATTGGATTTTCAATACCCGCGACAGCCGCGAACCGGTCCTTGGCCTGTTTGCCAATTTTCTCTGCGCCCTGCCCTGTATAAGCCTCTACCTGTTCTGCACCGAGGGCTTTCGCCTTCCGCCTCTGGCAGGGCTCGCCGGGGCCGCCTATCTCGGTTTTTTCGAAATGGGGCTGGCCTTCGTTCTCTGGTTGCTGGCGATGAAATTGACCAGCAGCAGCGCCAGGATTGCCAACCTGATTTTTATCGCCCCCTTTTCCTCACTTTTCTTCATTCATTTTCTGGTGGGGGAGGAAATCGTCCGGTCAACGCTGATGGGGCTGGTCCTGGTGCTGGCCGGCTTGGCCATTCAGTCGACTGTACGCAAATGACTGCGGCCAAGAAAGAGGAAACAGAGAGGGCGGATGGTGAAAAAAAGTACCTGCGACTGGGCTGGGATGCCTGTTCACTGCTCCGATTTCAATACGGCGAGGAAGGCGGTTTGCGGTATCTCGACATTGCCCACCGTCTTCATCCGCTTTTTGCCGGCCTTCTGTTTTTCCAGCAGCTTTCGCTTCCTGGAGATGTCGCCGCCGTAGCATTTGGCGGTAACGTCTTTGCGCAGAGCGGAGATGGTGGTCCGGGCGATGACGGTGCCGCCGATGGCGGCCTGGATGGCGATCTTGAACATTTGCCTGGGGATCTCCTCCTTAAGCATTTCACAGGCATGGAGGCCGCGAGCCCGGGCGTTGTTACGGTGAACAAGCTGTGAGAGGGCGTCAACAAATTCGCCGTTGACCAGGATATCCAGTTTCACCAGATCGCTTTTGCGGTAGTCAAGCAGGCTGTAGTCAAATGATCCGTAGCCTTGGGTAATAGATTTCAACCGATCGTAAAAATCGTAAATCACTTCGGCCAGGGGAAGTTCGCACTGCAATTCGATCCGGCCGGGGGTGGGGTAGTGAAAGGTGGTGTTCTCGCCGCGGCGGTCGATGCACAACGACATGACCGCCCCCATATACCGTTCCGGCATGAGGATGGTAGCCTTGATGAACGGTTCGTCGATCCGCTGGATATGGCCCGGATCGGGGAAATGGGCCGGGTTGTCAACGTAGCTGGTGTTGCCATCGGCCAGATGGAAGATGTACTGTACCGACGGGACGGTGAGAATCAACGAGATATCGAACTCTCTCTCCAGCCGCTCCTGGATAACCTCCAGGTGGAGGAGGCCGAGAAAACCGCAGCGGAAACCGAAGCCGAGGGCCACCGAACTGTCCTTTTCAAAGGTGAGGGCGGCGTCGTTGAGCTTCAGCTTTTCCAGAGCGGCGGCGAGATCTTCGTAGTCGTCGGTGCTGATCGGGTAGACGGACGAAAACACCACCTGTTGAACCGGGCGGAAGCCGGGCAGGGCGGTGGCGGCTGGCCGGTCGCGGTGGGTGATGGTGTCGCCTGGTCGGGTATCTTCCACCGTTTTGATGCCAGCCAGGATGTAGCCGACCTGGCCGGCGGAGAGCTGTTTCTCCGCTTCACGGTGCAGTTTGAACAGGCCGACCTCCTCCACCCGATATTCGCGGCCATTGGCCATGAAACGGATCACCTCACCGCTTTTCACGGTGCCGTTGATGATTCGTACCGAAATAATTGTCCCCCGAAACGGGTCGTAGGTGGCATCGAAGATCAATGCCTGCAGGGGAGCTTTGTTGTCACCTTTGGGCGGTGGCAGCATGGCAACTATCGCCTCGAATAACTCGGGGATGCCGGTGCCGAGTTTGGCCGAGCAGTATTGGATATGGCTGCTGTCAAGGCCCAGATCTTCCTCGATCTGCAGGGCGATCCGTTCCGGTTCGGCGGAGGGGAGGTCGATCTTGTTGATCACCGGAATGATTTCCAGGTCGTTTTCCATGGCCAGGTAGAGGTTGGCCAGGGTCTGGGCCTCGACACCCTGGGCGGCGTCAATCAGCAGCAGGGCCCCTTCACAGGAACTGAGCGCTCTGGACACCTCGTAACTGAAGTCGACGTGTCCGGGGGTGTCAACCAGGTTGAGAAAATATTCCCTGCCATCGCTGGCAGTGTAGGGAAGGCAGATGGTCTGGCTTTTTATGGTGATTCCCCGCTCCCGCTCAATGGCCATATTGTCAAGGAGCTGGTCCTTGAACTCCCGGTCGGTGACCAATTTGCAGAACTGGATCATCCGGTCGGCAAGGGTCGACTTGCCGTGGTCAATGTGGGCAATGATACTGAAATTTCTTATGTTGTCCATGGGGTTTCGCCTGGCACTGGGGTGGTGGTCGGTATGGAAGAGGACCAAATTCAGAGAAGAGTGATATGTAGCACACCTTGGCCGGGAAGAAAATAGATTTCTCCAGTCATCTCCGGCTGCCAGCTCTGGCAGGAATGCTGATGGGCGATAATATGATTGCACTTTTTCTATGGTGGAGTACTATCATAGTCTTTCGTAAATTGAGGGGCCCGGGTGTTTTTGGTTATGCCGTGCATACTGTCAATACAGTCAATATTGTCAATTGTGCCGATGGGCAATTGGCCAGTTCGACAGAGGCCGGCTTGCATACCCGCAGAACTCTCAATTTTTCAGCTTTTTTCTCCGGAGAAGAGAGTACATGAGTAAAGAGAGTGCTGTTGACAGCGAAGTTGAAGTCGAACCTCTGGATGATGCCGATCTGGACAGTGACGTCGTCGCAATTGAGGAGGCCTACGAAAATCCACTGGTCGCCATCTCTGATGATGAAAACCTGCCGGCGCTCAGCAATCCCGCTTTGCACCGCTATCTTCAGGAGATCAGCCAGTACGAGCTGCTGAGCAGGGAAGAGACTGACGAACTGGCGGTACGTTTCCGGGAGCATGGCGATCAGGATGCCGCCTATCGCCTGGTGAGCGCTAACCTCCGTCTGGTGGTGAAGGTGGCGATGGATTTTCAGAAGTACTGGATGCAGAATTTCATGGATCTCATTCAGGAAGGTAATGTCGGCCTGGTGCAGGCGACGAAAAAGTTTGACCCCTATCGTGGCGTAAAGTTTTCCTACTACGCTGCCTACTGGATCAGGGCCTATGTGTTGAAGTTCATAATGGATAACTGGAGGCTGGTGAAGATCGGCACCACCCAGGCGCAGCGGAAACTCTTTTTCAGCCTCAACAAGGAGCGTAAGCTTCTTGAAGGGCAGGGGTTTCAGGCCGAGCCAAAACTGCTTGCCGAGCGGCTCAACGTCAAGGAAAAGGAAGTGATCGAGATGGGGCAGCGAATGGACAACTGGGATGTCTCCCTGGAAAGTCCGGTCCGCTCCGACTCCGATGATGAACAGAAAAACTTCCTGCCCAGCAATGGGCCGGGTATCGAATCGACCGTAGCGGGCAAGGAGATCAAGGCGAAGCTGACCGAGTTGCTTGAGGTGTTGAAAGACAAACTGAACGATAAGGAAAAAATGATCCTGGAGGAACGGCTGCTCACCGATGAACCGCTTACCCTGCAGAATATTGCCGATCGTTTCGATATTTCCCGGGAGCGGGTACGACAAATCGAAGTCAATCTGCTGAAGAAGATGAAAAAGTATCTCGAAGCAGAGATGCCTGATATTGTCGATTATTTTGACGGTGAAAAAATCATCATCAACTCCACATCCTGAGACTTTGTCCCACTCTGGCCACCGCTCTTTCCCGATAATTCCCTGCCAACCGTCCGAAACGGAACATTGTCAATTCGCTCTAACCGCCATGGCCAGATCGGAAAAAGATGGCCGCAACGAAAACGTACTGATTCGTCATCTCCACACTGGCCGCCTCTGCTGTGCCGGTGGCAGTGCTCGCCATTTACGGCAGAGCAGGGATGATGCAGCGTGAGGAATGTGTCATGAAAGTGCCTTTGCTCGACCTTCAGGCCCAACTGGAATATCTTGAGAATGATCTCCTGGCTGCGGTTACCCGGGTCGTTCGTTCTACCCGCTACATCCAGGGCCCGGAGGTGGAGGCCCTGGAAAGTGAGGTGGCCGCATACTGTCGAGCCGAATGGGGGATTGGGGTCACCAGCGGCACTGATGCGCTCTTGGTCGCCCTGATGGCTCTCGGGATAGGCCCCGGAGATCGGGTCCTCACCACCCCCTACTCTTTTTTTGCCACCATGGGGGTTATCCTTCGACTCGGGGCCCTGCCGGTTTTTGCCGACATCGAACCGGCCGGTTTCAATATCGATCCGGAGAAGATGGCGGAGGCACTGGCCGCAGATCGGCAGAAAACGATCAAGGCGATTATCCCGGTGCACCTCTATGGTCAGTGTGCGGCAATGGCGGCGATCATGGACCTTGCTGCGCAATACGATCTGCCGGTTATCGAAGATGCCGCCCAGGCGATCGGCGCCCAGTATCCCTGGCCGGGAAAAGGTGAGGCGTACCGGGCCGGATCGATGGGGCTGGCCGGATGTTTCTCCTTCTTCCCCAGTAAGAACCTGGGGGGGATCGGTGATGGCGGCATGGTGGTGAGCAGTGACCAGGCCTTTGCCAGGAAAATTGCCATGCTCCGGAACCATGGGGCCGAACCGAAATACTACCACAGTCTCATTGGCGGGAATTTTCGCCTGGATCCCATTCAGGCCGCCGCTCTCAGAGTGAAGTTGCCCTACCTGGAAGGGTGGCACCATCGACGGCGGGAAAACGCCGCCCGCTACAACCAGCTTTTTAGCGAGACCGGCCTGGTGGCCGGAGGTGAAGTGGTTCTGCCGGTGGAGCTGTATCGTTCTGAGGCTGCAGCCAGCGGCAAGGGGGGCAACTCCCATATCTACAACCAGTACGTTCTCCGTGTCCAACGCCGGGATGCCCTGCGAGACTGGCTGCTGGCGGCCGAAATCGGCTGTGAAATCTATTATCCGGTACCCCTGCACCAGCAGCAATGTCTTGCCACCAGCGGTATCAGTTGCCATTGCCCGGAGGCGGAACTGGCCGCCGCAACCACAATCGCCCTGCCCATTTACCCAGAACTCCGCCCCGAGATGCAGGCCTTTGTGGTGGAGAAAATAGTGCAGTTTTATGGGCGGTAGGGTAGCATAGGGGCATGCGCAGAGCCCTTCTCCGGCTGACATTGCTCTTTTCTGTTCTGCCTCTCCTTCTTTCTGCAGTGCTTGCCTCGGCACTGCTGCCGGCCTTTGTGTTTGCCGCTGAGTCGATCGCCCCCAATCGGCAGATCTCCCTGGTTCAACCGCAGCCGGAGGTTCCTGAGTGGCGGGTACTCTGGGACCGTGCTCGCGAGCTGGCCCGCCAGGAACGATACACCGAAGCCTCCCGTCAGTATGCCGAGTTGCTCAGCCGAAAAGATAACATCGAAGAGGCTAACTGGGAGTACTGCCAAGTGCTCTTGCGCATCGGCGACAATGCGACTGCAACCAGAATACTGGCTGCCCTGCTGGAAAAGACTCCCCACCGCAATGACTATCTTCTGGCCGGTGCCCGTCTGGCTGAAGAGGCCGGTGATGATGAGCGGGCAGTCAGGTATTTTGGCAAGGTACTGGAAAAAGATCCTGCCGGGCCAGATGCCGAGGTCGCCCTCACCGGTTTGGTGAACAGTCTTCGCCGCCAGGGGAAAAATTCCCTGGCCCTGCCCCTTCTCGAAGGACTCAGTCGGCGTCGCCCTGATGACCGGCAGATTCTCCGTACCCTGGCGACCGATGCCTACCAACTGGGCAGAGAACAGCTCGCCCGGCAACTCTACAATAGACTGCTAGCCTTCTCGGATATAGATGACCAGGTGGTTCTGCAGGCGGCGGAGTTGTTTGACCGCCCCGGTCACGAGGTCAGGCGCCGTCAACTGTGGCAGGAGTACCTGCGACGCCATCCTGATTATCTCCCTTTTCGGGCCAGACTGGCTGCTGACTTGATCGCTGAGAAACAAAACGAAGCGGCCCTTGAACAACTGCAGTATCTCATTGATCATGCTGCCGATAATCGCCAATATCTGCTGCAGGCCGGAGAGCTTTGCCTTTACGGCCTAAATCGTCCGGACAAGGCCCTCTTCTTTTTTGCCCGCTATAACAGTCGGTATCCGGATGATCAGTCAATTATGAAGAGAATACGGGATATCCAGTCTATCCTGGCCAATGATTTTCTGGCGATCGTTGAAAATGACGGTGCTTGGCAGCTCTGGCGCGATCTGGCCGAAATTGCCCCGAACCGGTTGGCCATCTACCAGGAGATGGCAGAACTCCTCGAACGCGCAGGAAAGGAAGAGGAATTGCTGGAAATTTTGCTGATTCTCCATCGGCACGCACCGGTCGATGACCAGGTAACTCTTCGGATAGCCAGGCACTACCGTCAGGCCGGGGAACCAACCGATAGTCTGGCCTATCTGGATGAGGTTACCAAGGCTGCCAGAAACCTCGAATACTACCGCCTCCGGGCAGAAACCGAGCGGATCCTTGGCCGAGAACAGGAGGCCCTTGTATCCTATAACCGGGTGGTAGCCCTGGCTCCAGACGACTTGTCGCTGCGCTTGACCGCCATCGAACTGGCCGGTAGTCTTGGGCTGGTGGAAAATGTTGAAGAACTTTTTCTGAAAGGGCTCGATTCCGGTGGTGATCTGGAAGAGTTGTACCTCGGTTATCTGGCACAGCTCAGCCGGAACGGGCTCTATACCGCCCACGCCAGAGTCAGTGCCGCAGCCAGGCAGCTTTTTGCCACCGATACCGTTATGGACACCAGATTGAAGCTCGAGCAGGCCAAGGCCCTTTTCCAGGAGGGCAGGCGGCGGAAGGCCGAACAGCTTCTTCGCCTTCTGCTCAGCCAGGGTATACTGGTCGACAAGGTTCTCTTTCAACTGGCTGACCATGCGCTCAGCGACCAAAACCTGCCAGCCGCCGAGGTATGGATGGCAGCGATTGCCGCCCGTCAAAGCGAGGAGGGCAACTATTCCCTGCGCCTGCTGCAACTGAAGGCAAGAGAGATCCCGCCCCATCCTGGACTGGTCGATGAAAACCGTCGGGATGAGATGGCAAGTCTCCTCAATAAGGAGCTGTGTCGGCAGCAGTATGGCAGTGGTGACCATCTGCTTGCCTGGCAGACCTGTGGACGGGTGCTGGCCGACTACGGTTTTGACGCCCAGACGGTGTTGATCCGTCAGCAATTGGCCAGGGAGGTCCCGGATGCCACCCTGCATCCGGAAGAACTGCTGACCGTGGGTGAGAAAGTGATTCTCAGCCGGCAGCTGGCCCTGGCCGAAGAGGAGTTGGAAAAATTCCGCTACTCCGCCGCGGAACAGCGTCTGGCCACGGTCCTGAATGCTTGCGGCCAGTCGGTGGCGGCCAGTCTCGGTCTGGTTGAACTCGACCTTGCCCGTGGCCGTCTGGACGATGCCGCCGAGGGTTTACAGCGGCTGGCCCTGCGGTTCCCGGAAGAGACCTCGTTCAAGAGAAAAATGATTGAAATTGAAATTCGGCGAGGCCGCTACCAGCAGGGCCTGGCGCTGATGCAGCAGCATGTAGGGGGGGAGACTGTGGCGGAAATGGTCGATCGACTCATTGCCGCCGAGGAAACCGAGTCGCTTCTTACTCTGGCCAGGCTACTCTGGGGTGATAGAGAAGAAGAACAGGCCCTGCAGTTGTATCAGCGACTGCTTGACCCGGCGGTGGTTGATCTACTTCGTCACGAATTCATCGAAAAGCAGCTCAGTTATCGATCGTTTACCCGCGAGAGTACGATCTGGAACAGCCTGCTCAGTCTGCTGCAGTCGCAGCCCGATCTGGTGGCGGAACTGATGGCCCCTCCATTTCTGTTGGAAAATATCGGTACTGATGCCGGTGCGATTGTCGCCAGCTACTTCGAAAGGTTCAGCTGGCAGCGGCTGATCCATTCCGAATATCAGGCGAGAAAGGCGATTGCTGACCGGCGCTATTACTACGCCGAAAAAAGTTATCGGAAATTGCTGGAAGAGGAAGAGAGTGCAGACGCCTTGCTTGATCTGGCCACGATCTACAGTCGGATCGGCAAGATTCGCAAAGAGGCTCAGGTCTATGAGGCAATCCAGAACACTGGTACAGTGAACCCGGAATTGATCGCCTCCATCGAACGAAGCAGCCAGCAGCTCAGCCCACAGAATATTCTCGAAGCCGAATATATGCGTAAAAACGGTCGAGAAGGACTGATCGACCTTACCAGGAGCAGTATCGGCACCTCCTTCTGGATAGCGCCAGATTTGAAAAAAGATATCCGTTTCAGCTATTTGAATACCCATTACAGGAGTACTGACAGTGATGCAAGCCTCGCCAGCAACCGGATCAGCGGGCTGGCAACCGCTGAATTCGGCACCGGATACGAACTCTTTTTCGCTACCGGGTTGGAAAAACTGAACGGCAGCAGCGACACCAGATTTAGTTACGAGGCCGGTGTAAATGGGCAGCTCGACGATTATGTGATGGCGCATGCCCGACTGACCAAAAGAGTCGTTGACGATTCGGTACAGACTATCCGCGATGATATCTCTTTCCAGCAAGTGAGCACCGGTATTGACCTGGAGACATCTTTTGGGGTGACATTTGGTGGCGACCTTCGCCATCGAGGGTACAACGACGGTAATTCACAGAACCGTTTTCATGGCTACAGCTCCTACAGTCTGTTTGCACAATCGATTGAATTAGCCTTGCGCTATGATTTCGAGTATCTGAACAACAACAGAGAGATAGAGCCCGAACAGGTTCAGCAAACGGACGAATACAGAGCTGAGATGGCCCCCCTCTACTGGAGTCCCGCCAGCTTCAACGAACACCGATTGACCGCCGACTTCCGACACGATTTTCCCGGCTACAGCAGGGGGAGCAAAACTGGAACAAGTTCCTATTCGCTGAGTAATGCTGTTGGCCTGGAAGACCATGAGAACATCAGCTATACAGGCCTTTTTCATTTTTTCCTTGAAATCAACCAGCATTTGTTATTAAAAGGCAACTTCGCCTTTACAACCAGTGCCGAATATGACGAGAAGGGCTTCGCCTTCTCCCTGCATTATCGCTGGTAATTTTTCTGTTGCGCCAACTCCTGTCACAGGTTCATCTCTCGAGCCGTGCAGGATTTTTTTATGGAGGATGAGATGGTTCAGAGAATCCCGATGTCCAAAACCGGAAACCAGAAGCTGCGCGAGGAGTTGCTGCACCTGGAGCGGGTTGAACGCAACCAGGTGGTGAAGGCCATCGAGACCGCCAGGGGCCACGGCGACCTGAAGGAGAACGCCGAATACCATGCCGCCAAGGATCGTCAGGGTCACATCGAAGGGCGGATCAAAGAACTGAAGGATAAGTTAGCCAGGGCGGAAATAATCGACTGTTCCAAGGTCGATATCCGTACAGTGGTGTTTGGGACGGTGGTGAAACTGCTTGACCTGGATACCGACGAGGAGATAACCTATCAACTTTTAGGGCCGGAAGAGGCAGACGTGAAAAAGGGGTCAATCTCGGTACTGTCGCCCCTTGGCCGGAGTATTATCGGCAAGGAGGTGGGGGATGAAATCCGCACCGTAACTCCTGGTGGCACCAGGGAGTTTGAGGTTATAGCGATCACTCCGTCGACTTTTTCCTGAGCAGTTGCGGTTCGTCGACAGGATGAAAAACCCCGCGAAGGAAAACGGTGAGAAGCTGGTCGGTGACCTCATGGACGCTGTAGTGGGTCTCCAGAGAGCTGTTCCAGACCCGGGAAACTTCATCGAGTGCCCCAAAAAAGAGGCGGGCAGCCAGTGCGGGTTTGATATCCGGGCGAAATACCTTTGACGCCTGACCTTTCTTGATGATCTCAGCGATTATTCCGGTGTATTTGCTGAAGGCGGTGTCACGATACTCCTTGATCAGCTTGTTCGGCTGCCGCAGTTCTATCTGTATTACCTCAGCCAGATGGCGGTTTTTTTTCATCGCCAGCAGATGCTGGCTGGCGTAGATCACCAGCATCTGCTCCGGGTCTTCCTCCTGCTCTAGAAGCCTGGTTGTTTTTTCAATTATTCTGCCAATTTCTTCCTGAAAGACGGAGAGCAGGATATCGTATTTATTGTTGAAATAGAGATAAATTGTCCCGTCAGCAACCTTGGCTTCTTTGGCGATATCGGATATTCTAGCGGTGAAGAAGCCCTTTTTAGCAAAGACCTTGGTGGCCGCCACGATAATTTTGGCGTGTTTGTTTTCCGCTTTCATCCTTAACAAGAGACCGCGCTGGAGTGGGAAGTGGGGCCAAGGCTGTATGTGAATGGTCACTCATTCATTTAATAATTTGCGAGACCTTTGTCAACGACCAATACAACCTCGGCAGGGTGGCCTCTGGTCGGCAGCTTACATCGTAATAGTACAGAAAGTTAATAAGTTAATTTCTGGAATTCGGAGACGATTATGAAAATTCTGGTTGTTGGTGGTGGTGGGCGGGAGCATGCGCTGGTCTGGAAAATAGCGCAAAGCAAGAGAGTGGAAAAGGTCTTCTGTGCTCCCGGCAACGCCGGGATCAGTCGGTTGGCCGAATGTGTCGACATCGCCCCGACGGATGTGGATGCACTCCTCGCCTTTGCCCTTCAGGAGAAAATTGACCTGACCGTGGTCGGCCCGGAATCGTCGCTGGTTGCCGGAATCGTCGATCTCTTCATTGCCAGTGGCCTGAGGATTTTTGGGCCAACCAAGGCAGCGGCAGAATTGGAGGGAAGCAAAGTCTTCTCCAAGCAGTTTCTGCAGCGGCAGGGTATACCCACCGCCCCTTTCAAGGTGTTCAGTGACGGCAAGAAGGCCCGGAAATATCTGGAAAGCTGTGCTCTGCCGGTAGTCATAAAAGCAGATGGCCTTGCTGCCGGCAAAGGGGTGGTGGTGGCAGCCACCCTTGCCGAGGCCAAAGCGGCAGTGGATCAGTTGATGCAAAGTTTTGGCGAAGCCGGAGCCCAGATAGTTATCGAAGATTGCCTGCCGGGAGAGGAAGCTTCGTTCATTGCCTTTACCGACGGTAAGACCGTACTTCCTCTACCCACCTCACAGGATCACAAGGCGGCGTACGATCAGGATCAGGGACCAAACACCGGTGGCATGGGTGCCTGTTCCCCGGCCCCCGTGGTCACCCCCGATATCGCTGAATTTGTGATGAATCAGGTGATGCGCCCTACCGTACGAGGGTTGGAGAGTGAGGGGCGGCCGTACAAGGGGATGCTGTATGCCGGTCTGATGATCAACAAGGGAAAGGTCCATGTTCTTGAGTTCAACTGTCGTTTTGGTGATCCAGAGGCACAACCCCTGCTCATGCGGCTGAAAAGCGATATCGTCGATATCTTTGACGCTGTCATCGACGGACGACTGGATCGAGTGGAGATGAAAATTGATCCACGGCCGACAGTCTGTGTGGTCATGGCCGCAAACGGCTATCCTGGCGAGGTAGAGAGCGGACAGGTAATCAAAGGGTTGCGTAAAGGGGCGGAATCTCCCGGAGTGGAGATATTCCATGCCGGTACCGCCAGGCGGAAAGGGCGGATTGTTACCAGCGGCGGCCGGGTTCTAGGTGTGACCGCTGTCGGCAACACCCTGAAGGAGGCTATTGCCAGGGCCTATGCTGGAGTGGAGCGGATTCGCTGGACCCAGTGCTTCTTTCGCCGTGACATCGGCGAGAAGGCCCTGCGTCGACACGACCGTCCCGAGCCGGGAATTGTGGTCGGGGTGGTAATGGGCAGTGATTCCGATCTTCCGGAGATGCAGGCGGCGGTCGATTTTCTTCGATCCATGGAGGTTGGCTGCGAGTTGACCGTTGCCTCAGCCCACCGAACTCCGGAAAAAGCTGCCGAGTATGCTCGAAGTGCCGCTGGCCGTGGTTTGAAACTGATTATCGCCGGTGCCGGCATGGCGGCCCATCTTGCCGGCGTATTGGCCGCCCATACCGATCTGCCGGTAATTGGCGTGCCCCTGGCCGGATCGTCTCTGAACGGTCTTGATGCCCTTCTGTCAACGGTGCAAATGCCACCGGGGGTGCCGGTGGCGACCATGGGTATCGGTAAGCCGGGAGCAAAAAATGCCGCAGTCCTGGCCGTGAAAATCCTTGCCCTGAGTGACCCGGAACTGGGACGGAAGGTGGTGCAGTTTCGTCAGCAGATGGTTCGGGAGGTTGAGGAGAAGGCTGCCAGAATTCATGTCTGAACCGCTGGCACGTCTGCCTGAGCAGGCTTTGGATCGGGCCGTGGCGGTGCTCCAGGGGGGAGGAGTGGTGGCCTTTCCCACCGAGACCAGTTATGGTCTGGCGGTGGACCCCACCAACCCCGAGGCGGTGGGCCGGCTCTTTCTTGTGAAGCGGCGCCCGCCGGAGAAGCCGCTGCTGCTGCTGGCTGCCGATGGGAAGCAGTTGGCACAAGTGGTAACGACGGTACCGAAGTTGTACCTTCCGCTGATGGAAGCGTTCTGGCCAGGGCCTTTGACCCTTATCTTCCCAGCTCGGCCGGAGTTGGACCAGCGGGTAACCGGTGGTACCGGTACGGTGGGGGTACGCATTTCTCCCCACCCCCTGGCACGGGAACTGGCGCGGCGGTTTGGTCGGCCGGTAACCGCCACCAGCGCTAACCTTTCCGGCCAGCTGCCGGCTAACACTCCAGCCGAGGTGGTGGCCCAGTTTGGCGCGAATGTGGACGCTCTTCTCGACGGCGGGGTTGTCCCGGGTGGGCTGCCCTCCACGGTATGTGGTCTGCGTGCGGGAAAACTGGTGGTTGTTCGTCCCGGCCGGATTGATCTCACCGGCCATTGCGCGCACCTGATCGGAAAAGTGGCAACTGGCGGCCGGTAAGAGGGGCTGCCCCGGAAGCCAGCCCACCTCTGCCGGTTACCCGAGGTGGGTGGAGAGGCAAAAGGGGCAGAGGGGCAGGCCCAAATTGAGTGGTTTGAGGAGACGGGGTGTATGGAACGATTGAAATGGAACCGACAATTTGCCCTGGATCAGGCGGCAGATGACCTGGAACTGCTGACCGAATTGCTGGAAATCTTCAAAGGCTCACTGGCTGCGGACCTGGCTCAGATCGAAGCGGGATTGGCCGATACGTCCGCAGCGACCATATCCTCTGCTGCCCACTCGATCAAGGGCGCCTCGGCAAGCCTCGGTTTTGAGGGGATCAGAGAACTGGCCATGGCCATCGAAGAGGAGAGCAGATCGGGCTCCCTGGCGAGAGCCCGAACGGAACTGCCGACCCTGCGGCAGATGTTGGCCCTGGTATGCCGGCTGTGAATTCTAGAGCGCCGGCGTTCTTCGCTATACCCTGGTCAACTGACGGTATTTGATCCGGTGCGGCTGGTCGGCAGCAGCACCAAGCCGGGCCTTGCGGTCCTTTTCGTATTCTGAGTAGTTGCCCTCAAACCAGAGCACCTCGGAGTTCCCCTCAAAGGCGAGGATATGGGTGGCAATCCGGTCAAGGAACCAGCGATCGTGGCTTATCACCACTGCGCAGCCACCAAAATTTTCCAGGGCCTCTTCCAAGGCCCGCAGAGTGTTGACATCCAGGTCGTTGGTCGGTTCGTCGAGCAGCAGGACGTTGCCCCCCTCTTTCAATGTGCGGGCCAGATGGACCCGGTTGCGCTGGCCACCGGAGAGCAGGCCCACTTTTTTCTGCTGATCGGTTCCGGAAAAGTTGAATTTGCCAACATAGGCCCGGCTGTTCACTTCACGGTTGCCAAGGAGGATGGTGTCCTGGCCGTCGGTGATGGCCTCCCAGATTGTTTTTTCCGGATCGAGTTGGTCTCGGCTCTGGTCGACATAGGCCAGTCTGACCGTTTCACCGAGACGTATTTCCCCCTTGTCCGGCCGTTCCTGACCGATAATCATCTTGAACAGGGTACTCTTCCCGGCTCCGTTGGGGCCAATGACCCCGACAATACCGCCGGGCGGGAGAGCAAAGTTCATCTTTTCCACGAGAAGCCGGTCACCGAAGCATTTGCTCACCTCTTCCGCCTCGATCACCACCTTGCCGAGGCGTGGGCCGGGGGGAATGAAGATTTCCAGATCGCTGGCCAACTTTTCGTTCTCCTGACTGAGCAGTTGTTCGTAGGAACTGATTCTGGCCTTGGATTTGCTCCGTCGTCCTTTGGGTGACATCCGGATCCACTCCAACTCCCGCCGAAGAGTGCGTTGTCGGTCACTCTCCTTTTTTTCCTCCTTGGCCAGCCGTTTTTCCTTTTGTTCCAGCCAGGACGAGTAATTTCCCTTCCAGGGTATGCCAAGGCCTCGGTCCAGTTCCAGGATCCAGCCGGCAACGTTATCGAGGAAGTAGCGGTCGTGGGTGACGGCAATCACCGTTCCGGGGTAGCCGTGCAGGTGCTGTTCCAGCCAGGCCACCGATTCGGCATCCAGGTGGTTGGTCGGTTCGTCGAGGAGGAGGATGTCCGGTGCCTTGAGGAGGATTCGGCAAAGCGCTACCCGCCGCTTTTCCCCCCCGGAGAGGGGGCCGCAGAGGCTTTCCGGAGGGGGGCAGCGGAGGGCGTCCATTGCCATCTCCAGCCGGCTGTCGAGATCCCAGGCTGAGAGGTTGTCCAGTTTTTCCTGGACATCCGCTTGTCGGTCGATGAGGTTCTGCATCTCGTCGTCACTCATCGGCTCGGCAAATTTTTCGTTGATCTGGTTGAACTCGTTGAGGAGGTCAACGGTATCCTGTACCCCCTCTTCGACGATCTGGCGAACGGTTTTCCCCGCATCCAGTTCCGGTTCCTGGGAAAGATAATCGATCCGTAGACCCGGGGCGAGGTGGGTTTCACCGTTAAACTCCTTGTCGATGCCGGCAAGAATTTTGAGCAGGGTGCTTTTGCCTGAGCCGTTCAGACCGAGAACGCCGATTTTGGCACCGTAGAAATAGGAGAGGGAGATATCTTTTAAGATCGGTTTGCTGTCGTAGTATTTGCTTACCTTGATCATCGAATAGATGATTTTCTTGTCGTCGGTGCTCATGGCCTACCTTTGCTGGCTGAAAAAGAGAGAAATTGTTCCCGGTCGCTGTTGTAACCGCCCATCATACTCAAAAACCGGTGGTGAGCACAAGGGGAGAATGCTGGCGTTGAGCTGCTGATCGCCCCCTTACACCTCTTATGGGAAGATGCGGTTTTGGAGCAGATAGATGTAGTAGGCGTTCACCCGACCGATCAGGTTTTCTGTTTCCCGGTAGGGGGCGTGTCGGCCGTAGTTGAGGGAATCGGTATTTTCTCCGGCATTCCAGGCACTCAGCACCAGTTCCAGTCGACCATCAAAGCGGTGGTTGTAGCGGGCAATGAGGTAGCTGGCAAGGAGGATGTTCACCGCCGGGTCGAACAAATCTTCCCGCTGCAGATTGCGCAGGGTTTCCCGGCTGACATAGCGAAAGGTGGTGGCGGAGTTGGCCAGGTCGCTGGCCGCTTTTTTCCCGGTGGGGTAGATGATCTGGGCCAAACCGAGGGCATCCCGGGGAGAGACCGCCCTGGGGTTAGCCCCGGATTCGGCGAGAATCAGTGCCCGAAGAAAGTCGGCATTTACCTTGTGACGGGGGACGATATAGGAGAAATTGGCGAAATAGCGGATCAGTTGGTCGAATTTTCGCAGTTTCTCGATCTGATCCTGTTTGACTGCAGTGCCCCGGTGTTTGTTGACCGAGGTATGGAGGCCAGTACTTTTTTCGCCGCTGGCAGCCGATTGGGGCAAAGATACGACGGTCAGGGCGAAGAGAAGGGTGATAGCCAGCCGTCTCATCTACTCGTCGCTGCAGATGTGGTCGTCGCTGGCGAGAAACTGCCGGATGGCACGGTAGAGAAAGAGAGGGTCGCTGCTGCCGGTGAGTTCCCGGATGCTGTGCATCGCCAGGGTGGCGGCTCCGATATCGATGGTCTCAACCCCGAGGCGGGCGGCGGTGATTGGGCCGATGGTACTGCCGCAGAGGATGTCGCTGCGCATGACGAACTCCTGCACTTCAACAGCGGCTTGGCGGCAGACGCGCTTGAAGATCGCCGCACTGAGTCCACTGGTGGCGTAGCGCTGGTTGGCGTTGTATTTGATCACCGGCCCGTGATTGAGGCGGATCGGGTGGCCGGCATCCATTTTGTCGGGGTGGTTGGGGTGGCTGGCGTGGGCATTGTCCATACTGATCAGGAAGGAGTTTCGCAGACAGATTTGCCGGCTCTCCGGGTTCGGGATAATCCTCTCCAAGGCGGCGTCAAGAAAGGAACCATGGGCGCCACTGCTGGATCGAGAGCCGTTTTCTTCGTGGTTGGCACAAAAGAGCAGACTGTTCCGGCCCCGGTCGGCACCGACCATGGCCTGGATTCCGGCATGGCAGCTGAGCAGGTTGTCAAGGCGGGCGGCGGCAAGAAATTCCCCCTCCGCACCAACCACAGCCGGCGGCTGCGAGTCGGCACAGAAGAGGTCAAAAGAGAGGATCTCCTGGAAGCCCACATCGGGGTGCTCCAGTCGTGCCTGGTTGAGTAACAGGGAGGCAAAGGCATCTGGGTGGTCATTGCCGGAAAGGCCAAAGAGTGGCGGCAAGTGCTGCTGCTGGTTGATGCTGCGGCCACTGTTCGCCTCCCGGTCAAAATGGATGGCGATACTGGGGATGGTGAGCAGGGGGCGGGCAAAATCGACCAGGCGGACAACGAGTTGGCCATTGTTGCTCTCTCCGCAGACACGGCCGGCAAGGGAAAGATCCCGGTCAAACCAGGGGTTGAGCAGCGGTCCACCGTAGACCTCCACTGCCAGTTGGCGACAATTGCCGGTTTTGCTTTCCGGGCGTGGTTTCAGTTTGAGACAGGGACTGTCGGTGTGGGCGGCAAGCAGACGAAATCCGGAGGTAAGCTCCTCGTCATCGCCGATGATCCAGGCAAGGAGTGCGCTGTCGGCGCGGCGGAGGAAATACCCCTCACCAGGGGAAAGTTGCCAGGGACGATTTTCCGCCAGAGGAGTAAAACCATGGCTGCAGAGCAAATCGGCCATGTTTTGAACCGCATGGAAGGGGGTGGGAGAGGCCTGGATAAAATCAACCAGGTTCTGGTTGTAGTCGCTGGGGTTCACGCTGCTCCAGGGGCAAAGGGATGCATGAGAGTGGACCGGTTCAACCGGTCAGTTGGTGCCGTTGCCACAGGAGGAGTTGCCAGATGGGCGGTGTCCACAGCAGCCATCCTGGCATAGGCGCCAATCTGCCAGCGGAGGGTGCCGGTTCCGGCCACTTGGCCTCCCTGGTGGGCAGGGGCAGGGGAATTGCCGGCGACCTTCCCGCTCATCTGGGGATATCCAGACGGGGAGGGCGCAGTGGCGGTGGATACCGGCGAATGTTCCGCTTGTGGCGGCCGGTTCTGTTCTCCAAGGAGTTCTGCCGCCACCTCCTGCTGGGCCCGGGACACTTCCTGGGCGGCCCGCGCTGCTACCTGGCGGTCGGCAGGGGAGGGATTGGCCGGGGCAAGCGCTGCCCGACGGATGGTTTGCATCTTGACGATGGTTTCCTGTGGGGTCGATTCGTGGCTCAGATCAACGTTTACCCGGCCACCGATGGCATAGGGGTTGCCATCAGGCCCACGCTGGTAACTGAAACTGGCTCCGCCGCGGGCGTAGCGACCGGCCACGGCCAAATGGGCCTGCTCGTGCGTACGGACTTCCCGGTCACGCTGGCGCAGGTCACGCAACTGTTCGAGATCCCGGCTACTGAGTTGCAGCCGGGCATCGACCCCGCCAGCTTTGGCAACGGGTTGTTCTCGCTCCACCTCTTCGTTCTCGCCAGCGGCACCAGTCTCTTTTCCTGAGGTTGTGGCTGCCGTTGGAGACATGCCGCTTCGTTCCATCCCGGCTGGGGAGAGGTGGACCACCGCCGCCGGGCCGAACGGGTTGGATCTGCCGGCGGTATTGTCGCCGTTGCCGCTGCCGGAGTGGCTAGAACTTCCGGCAACAGCCGGAAGGCCGGGAGGGGCCGAGCCGGGACGGGGAGGCACCATGGCCGGTCGACCGGTCGAAGTATGGCTGGCTGCGAACAAAGTGCCGGCGGTATGGAGGATGGAGGCGAGATCCATGGGTCACCTGGCCGGAGGGTTAGCGCTGGAAGATATTTCCCAGTCCACCAAGAACCGAACCTTCCCCTTTGCTGGAGAAACCGGCGTTGTTTTGGGGTGCGGCTCGATGTATTCGCCCTGCCAGTCGGGAAAACGGCATTGACTGCAGCCAGATATGGCCGGGTCCGGTCACCTTGGCAAAAAAGAAACCTTCGCCGCCAAAGATTGCCGATTTCACCCCGCCGACATATTCGATATCGTAGGCGACGTCACGGGTAAGGGCGACCAGACAACCGGTATCAAAACGGAGAGTCTCTCCGTGGCTCAGTTCCCGCTGGATAATTGTGCCACCGGCGTGAACAAAGATCATCCCGTCTCCTTCCAGCTTCTGCATGATAAAGCCCTCTCCACCGAACAGGGCCGTACCGATCTTTTTCTGGAATTCAATACCGATTGCGACCCCTTTGGCGGCACAGAGAAAGGCGTCCTTCTGGCATACCAGTTTACCCTGGTACTCTTTCAAATCAAGGGCGATGATTTTACCAGGATAGGGGGCGGCGAAGGCAATCCGGCCTTTCCCTGTCCCGGTATGGGTAAAGAGGGTGGTGAACAGTCCTTCCCCGGTGATCAGACGTTTGCCAGCCCCGAGCATTCGCTCAAGAAAAGGGGTATTGGCGGCTTCGCTGCCATCACCGAAGACGGTCTCCATCCGGATTTCGTTGGTCATGTACATCATTGCCCCGGCTTCGGCAACAACACTCTCCCGGGGGTCAAGTTCGATCTCGACAAACTGCATTTCATTGCCGTTGATCACATAGTCAATCTCGTCTGCTCTACCCTGCCCTTTCGGAGGAGGCGGAAGCGACTCTTCGCTCAGTTCCCGGCAACGGTCAATCTCCCGCCAGTTGTCAAATCCCTGTGTCCAGACCAGGGTCTGAGCAGTGTAGATGCCGGCAAGACGGTTCTGCCGGAGTTGCTCCCTGGTCAGCGGGCCCTCCTGCTGTCCGTTCACGGCTACATACCAGTCGTTCATAGTCTCTCCTCCCAGTTCTGCTGGTTGGCGGTACTGTTTCAATGTGGTGGTATACCCGCTCTGCCTGCTCTCAGTATGGGACATGGAAAACGCGGAATTTCAAGGTCCTCAGGTGACTGCCAGTGGGCCTGCAAGGTGTGGTCTGCAATGGTCTGAAACAGGTCGCAAAGGAGTGACACATGTCCAGGAAGAGTGGCGAGCCTCTTTATCCTGATCGGTTGAGATATTTTTCCTTGAGATCGTAGAGCGTGTCAAGGTATTCCTCTCGGAATTTAAGTCTTCTGCCGCCGTTTTCAATCTCTTCGATCAGGGCATCGACTGGTGGCAGCAGGTCGATCCCGTGTCGACCTTCGCCACTGCTGTTGGCTCGATCAACGATCAGTATGGCATAGTAGCTGATCACCATGCGCGAAGTGGAATCACGCCGAAAGAGATAGAGGCGGCCACCGATGGTGTGGAGGAAAAAGGCCCCGTAGTCATAGAGGGCTTCCGGGGGGATGATCAGCCCGAATTCCTTTTCAAGGGCTTCCGGGTGGAAGGTGAGGGCGTAGAATGTTTTGAGAAGCATTTCCAGAGACTCTCGTTCCTGGTCGAGAATCCCTTTGAGCAGCAGCATGTTGTTCTTGCCGAGAACGCGAAAAAAATGGGCGGTGTTGCGGAGCAGGGTGTAGAGATCGTCGGTTTCCCGGGCGATCACCGGTGGATTGGCCAGCAAGTTGGTAAGCAGCTGGGAAAAGTGGTTTCGGCTCGGTTCAGAAAGGGCAAAGGCCGCCATGTACGGCTGTTGGTCAAGGTGGCTGTAGAAGTCGTTCAGAGTTTCCAGCAGTATCTTGATTTCCTTCGACTGAGCTGGATCGTCGCCGTCCCGGACAGTACGATCCCCTTGTGCCGGCTCTTCCGATTCTTGCAATTTCGGTCCATCCAGTCCGGAGGAATTTTCGTCGGAGATGGTAGCGGTCAGCGTCGTGTCTGATGCTCTCTGGCCAGTTGCTGGTTGCTGGTTGGCAGGAGAGTGCTCTTGAGAAAGTATGTTGCCTGGTGCTGGGGAGGGATGAACGGATCCACCGTCGCTGCTCTCTGCCTGGTGGCGGGCGGACTCGGCAATGGTGCCCTTTTGCAGGTACAGATAGAAAAGGGCCACCAGCAGGAGCACGACGACCCCAATAACGTAGAGGGGCGCATTTGCGGCCCTGCGCGTCTTGCTGCGGGGGTGGGGCTCTGGCTGATTCTCTTTCATTTTGGTGACGGTTGATGGAGGTGTAAAAATGACGGCTTGCGGAGAAAATGGGTACACTGACGGCAAGATACCCCATGGTGTCGGCTCTGTCATCAGTGAACAGTTTTTTCTCCCGGTCTCATGCCGTCATTTTTTTAGTGCTTGACTCAAATCGCTGAAAATACTATCATGCTTCGTTAATTTTATGGCTTTGACAGCATGTCTGGTTGTTCTGGAATTATGCGGCAGCGTAGGCATGTTTCGGCTGCCGCCCCCGATACACCTTGGCCATGCCGAGAGGGGAGGAAGGAACCTGTTTCTGCACACACTGAACGGGATCTTCATGAGAAGTCCTGATCTTCTTACTATGTAAAGAAAATGGAGGAGTACAGATGACAATTTGTGTAGTAGGCCACGCTAACCCCGATACCGATTCCGTAATGTCTGCCATCGCATACACCAGCCTGCTCAAGGCCCAGGGCAAAGAGGCCATGGCCTGCATGCAGATCGCTGCCGCCGACCTCAACCCGGAGTCGACCACGGTGCTCAAACATTTTGGCCTCACCGCCCCGGAACTGCTCACTGACGCTACCGGCAAGGAGATCGCCCTCGTCGACTTCAGTGATCTGGCCCAAGGGCCGGCAAACCTGGCCTCCGCGTCAGTATTGGCGGTGGTTGACCACCACAAGATCGGCGATTTGACCACCAACAACCCGATATTCTTCCGTGCTGAACCGGTGGGTTGTACCGGGACTGTTCTCAACAAGATGTTCAAGGAGGCCGGCGTGGCCATCCCGAAGGCTGTGGCGGGTGGAATGCTGGCGGCAATTCTCAGTGACACGGTCAACTTCAAATCCCCGACCTGCACTGATGATGACAAGGCAGCAGTGGCCGAATTGAAAGCGGTTGCCGGCGTACAGGACACTGATGAGCTGTTCATGATGATGCTCAAAGCCAAGTCTTCGGTGGACGGAGTACCGGCCAAGGACCTGCTGTTCCGTGACTACAAAGACTTTGATATGAAGGGCAGCAAGGTGGGTGTCGGCCAGTTGGAACTCGCCGCCCTTGACCAGGTGGCAGCTGTTCGTGCCGATCTGGTTAAGGCAATGGAAGCGGTCAAGGCGGATGGTCGCCACAGCGTTTTGTTGATGCTCACCGATGTCGTCAAGGAAGGAACCGATCTGGTGGTTCTCTCCGATGACCCAGCCTTGATTGAGAAGGCCTTCGGCAGCAAACTGAGCAACGGTTCTATGTGGATTCCGGGCATGATGAGCCGGAAGAAGCAGACCATTCCTAATCTGCAGAAGGCTTTTGGCTGCTAAGGGCCCCTTCATCCTGCTGCATATTGCCCGATAGGCAATACTTGTCCCCCGAGGTGCTGCTCCAGCATCTCGGGGGATTGTCATTAAACGGTAACCCCTCCCTCAGCCACTTTCCGCCGAATGAGCTGGGGGCGAGGTGACATGGAGGAAAAACTCCCGATTCCCTTTCGGGCCGGTGATCGGCGAAATCACACTGCCATTGCTGACCAGACCCTGCTGCGTAACAAAGTCGGAGATTTTATCTATTGCCCGGTTGTGCAGGGCAGGGTCGACCACTACTCCGCCGGGCCCGATTTCTTCCCGGGCCAGCTCAAATTGCGGTTTTACCAGGGCGAGGAGGGATACTCTGGCCGGGAAGAGCCCGATAATCGCCGGCAGGACGGCCGTCAGGGAGATGAAGGAGAGATCAATTACCGCCAGATCAATAGAGGCGTGGCCGACCGCCTCGGCGGTGAGGTTTCTGGCATTGCACCGTTCCAGTACCGTTACCCGCGGGTTCTGGCGGATTGTCCAGGCAAGTTGGCCGTAGTTGACATCGACGGCAAATACCTGCCGTGCCCCGTTCTGCAGCAGGCAGTCGGTGAAGCCGCCGCTTGAGGCACCGATATCGGCACAGACACTGCCGGCCACCTTGATGTTGAAGTGGGCCAGCGCCGCTGCCAGTTTTACCCCCCCTCTTGAGACATAGAGCGGTTTCTGCCGGAGCCGCAGTGAAGCCGATTCCGGGTAGCAGCGGCCCGGTTTGTCCGCCAGCCGGTCGTCGAGATAGACCTCACCGGCACGGATCATTCCCGCCGCTACCTGGAGGTTTTCGGCCAGACCGCGGTTGACCAGCATCTGGTCGAGGCGCAGTTTCACCGGTCAGATATTCCCGCCGTTTTGTAGAGCCTAGAGTTTGCCAAGCCTTTCCTGGGCCTGTGCCGCCTCCGCCGCCTCAGGATGCCTGCTCAGCAGTTTTCTGTAAATCACTTTAGCGGTATCTTTGTCATTAAGGTTTTCAAAGGATATACCCTGCTTGAGCATCGCAGATGGAGCAAGGGAGTGTGATGGTTGCTGAGAGATGATTTTCTGAAACTGCATGATCGCCTTGTCATACTCTTTCAGATTGAACAGGGACTCACCGGTCATGAACCGCGCCTCTACCGACTGTGGGTTGGCAGACTCTTCGGCAATTTTTTCAAACAGGGGAAGCGCTGCAGAAAAATTATTGGCGGTAAACAACCGCTGGGCCTGGGCAAACAGCGTCTGTCCGGAATCCTCAACGACCACTGCCGGGGTGGGTGGGGCAACGGCCTTGGGGGCGGTTTCCTGGGTGGAGGTGACGGTGGGCGGTGCCGGTTCCGAGGGTGGTGGTGTCGGCGCCACGGTAACCTCTTTCTTCACCTTCTGCTGGTCGGCAAGCAGGCGGGGTGTTCCGTTACCTCCTCCCTGCAGGATATTGCTGGCGGCCTGGGTTTTTTTTCTGGCCATTTCTGCGGCCAAGGCCGCTTCTTTGGCCTCGCGTTCGATCTCACGCAGGCGTGCTTCCTGGATTGCCCGAACATTTTCCTGCTGTTGTTGCAGTTTCTGATTCAGATCTGCCAGTTTGGCTTCTCGATCGCGCTGCACCTCTTCCATCTGACGAAGAGCCTGTTCTCTCTTGGCGGCCTCTTCCTGGGCCACCGAAGAGATTGCCACTTCCAGTTCCTTATTCTGTTCACGCAGACGCTGATTGAGGTGGTAGGTCTCCTCCAAGCTGGTCTTAAGAATGAGAATTTCCTGTTCCAACTGGTCCATCTGGCCGGTTGATGCCGCCTGATTTTTTTGCAACTCACTGACGGTGGTCGATCGCATATCGTCGATCTTTTTGTTGACAATGCGAAGCTGGCGGCGGATCTCGTCGACCTCGGTATAGGTGGCGCACTGCTGAAGCAGAGGGGCAACAAGGAGTAGGAGCAGCAGGTTGAGCAGGACTTTTTTCATGAGAGTATCATCGTTAGGATTGTTTTTCGTAAACAGTATCAGCGCGACCACTGGGGGTACGATTGGCTTCCGGGAAGACGGAACAGCCGTCGCTGGAAGGAGCCATTCTGTAATATACCGTAGAGGTGGGTGGTATTGCCATCACGTTTTGCAAAAATCACCTGGTTGCCATCCGGCGACCAGTTCGGCGCTTCGTGGTGGCTCGGGTCGAAGGTGAGTTGCCGAGGCATGTCGTTTTTCAGCGGGTTCATGATAAAGATCTGGTATACCCCGTCGCGCAGACTCGAATAGACGATCAACTCGCCGTTTGGTGACCAGCTTGGTTCGGCGTTTTCACTGCCTTCGAAGGTGAGCCGGTTGGTCTTTCTGCTTCGCATATCCATCAGGTAGAGTTGAGGTTTGCCGCTTCGGTCGGAGACAAAAACCAGGTACCTGCCGTCGGCAGAGAGGGCCGGCGAAACGTTGATCCCGGCCCGATGGGTGAGTTGTTCGATGATCTCCCCCTTGTTGTCGAGGAGGTACAGGTCTGGGTTACCATCGGTGGAGAGGGTGAGAATCATCGTCTTGCCGTCTGCCGACCAGGCCGGGGCGAGATTGAGGCCCTTCCGGCGGGAGAGAGCCCGGGTGACCTTGTCCTGCCGCAGATCGGTGATGTAGAGATTCTGGTTGCCGCTGTGGTATGATGTATAGCTGAGCAGGTTGCCGCCCGGGACGAAGCGGGGAGAGACGGTGAGATGCTGATGGCGGGTGATCTGGCGGACTTTCTTCCCCAGGATATCGGTGAGAAAGACCTCTTTGACATTTCTGTCACTGCTGACAAAGGCGATCCGGCTGTCGGCGACTCCCGGTTGGCCGGTAAGATTTTCGATCACCGCGTCGCAGTACTTGTAGAGCATCCGGTCATCCTCGCTCTGTGGTCCGGAAAAGGATTTTCCCAGGATGACCTCCTTGCCGGCAACGTCGAAAAGACGTATCTCCAGATTTAGCTTGTCGCCGCTTTTGCTGTACTGGCCGAGAATGGTGTAGTCGGCCCCGAGTCCACCCCAGTCGGCGTTATGGTTGCCACGGTATTTTTCCGGATTGACGATTGCAATGATTCCATGGAAGGCGAGGGCCCTGCCGAGAGTATCGGCAAGTTCTTGCCCCAGATTGTTTTGCCCGGGCTGTCCGGCGAACCAGGGGATGGCAAAGTTTATTTTGCGCACCTCCGGGGCGGTAATGTCCAGGTAGACTCGTTGCCCGGTGGCCAGCCCGGGCAGTAGAATCAGGAGCAGGCAGAAAAACAGAGTGGAAGAACGGAATAATCGAAGCATGGTCGTCTTGGTTGGCTGTGGCTGCCCGGGGATACCCCCCGGAGGATTGAGGGCGATGGATAACAAACCCATTGCGATAGGAGGACTGCTTCTCCTGCCAGCCCCTACTGGATGCCGCCCGGTCGGAATACCAGGCCGACTTCGTAGCGCTGCTTTTTCAAGGCGGGCGGGATAGGCGGCAGGGGAGCTGCGCCGGAAACAGTTTTGCTGACGAACTGGTCATAGCTTCGGTCGCCCGACCGGTTTTCAAAAAACATATTGGCAATGGTGCCGTCGTGGTTGATGGTGATTACCACGGTGGCCTGAATTTCCTGCGCCTTCTGGAGGTACTCGGGCAATGCCCAGAACTGCTGCAGGCGATTGGCAATTGCCGCATTATACTGGTTTTCCAGCAAACTGGAGCCACCACCCGGGGTGGCTGTCCTCCGCGGTGTCTCGGTTCGGACCTCGCTGCTTGCCGGTTCCGGTCGGGGGGTGAGCAGCTCTCTCTCCTGCTCCAGGGCTTCCCGGGCCTGTCGGGCCTTTTCCGCGAGAAGCTCCTCTTCGCGGATTGCCTCGGCAAGCCGTTGCCTGTTGATCTGTTCCCGGGCCTTCTGGCGGCTGGTGTCGGGAGGCGGTGGGGTCTTCTTTACCACTTTTTTCTTCAGCGGCTTCAGGGAAATCGCCGGCTGTTCCGGGGCTGCCGGGGTGGCTTGCGGGCTGGCTGGTGGTGTCTCAACCGGTATTGCCATCTTCTGTGGCGGAGGGGCAACACTGGTTTGCGGTTCCGGCGTCGGTTTTGGGGCTGGAGGGGTGGGGGCCGGTGGGGCTGGGGTCGGTTCAGCGATGTTGATGATACTCACCGTGTAGATATCGGCAAACTTCGGTTTGCCCTGAAGAAAACCGGGAAGATAGACTGTTCCCAAAAAGAGGGCGATATGGATGGCGATTGCCAGGTTGAGCGAAATCTTCCACTGGCTGGGAAACATGATACAGTGCTCCCTGCAGACCACGTTACTGCCTTTGCTCCGGCGGTTGCGTTATCATCCCGATTTTATCAAAGCCTGCCGCCTTGATATCGGCCATCACGGTCACCACTTCACCGTAAGCGACGTTTTTGTCGGCACGGAGGAGAACCAGCTGCTCGGTGTTGCCCTGGTAGTTTTTGGCCAGTTCCTGCACCATCAGAGGCCTGGCCAGCGGGATACTGTTGATGCTGACCTCGCCGTCGGCGGCAATGGTCACTGTGATCGGGTTTTCATCCTGCCGGAGGGACTTTGCGGTTGTCTCCGGCAGATCGACATCGATCCCTTCGGTCATCATTGGCGCGGTGATCATGAAGATGATCAGCAACACCAGCATCACATCGACCAGAGGGGTGACGTTGATGTCGGAAACCAGTTTTTTCCTTGAGCCGTTGCTTGGTCCCATAGTTCGGCTCGATCAGACCCGGCTGAGCAGGTCGCGCTCGACGAGATTAAGGAAATCGGTGCTGAAGCTGCCCACCTCATTGTCGACCCGGTCAAGTTTATTGGCAAAGTAATTGAAGAAAATCACCGCCGGTATGGCCGCGGCCAGGCCGGCAGCGGTGGCTACCAGGGCTTCGGAAATCCCCGGTGCAACCACGGCCAGGGAGGCTGAACCGCGCTGGCCGATATCGTGGAAGGAGGCCATTATCCCCCAGACCGTGCCGAAGAGGCCGATAAAGGGGGTGGCGCTGCCGGTTGTGGCGAGAAAGGGGAGGTTACTGGCCAGTTCGTTGATCGTTTCCGACTGTGCCTTGCGCAGAGCCCTTTTCAGGTTGTCCATGGTTGCCAGCTGCATATCAAGCCGTTCCACGCCCCCGCCGCCATCCATTCGGTTACGGATCTTGTTGATCTTCTGCAACTCGTTAAAACCGGCTATAAATACCACTGCCTGCGGGCTGTACTGGTACTCCCCGGCGGCGGCATGTGCTTCGTTGAGATTGGTCGAGTTCCAGAAGGTTTCCAGAAATGCACTGGACTCCTGCTGGATCTTTTTAAACAGGCGGGCCTTCATGATCACGATGGTCCAGGAGACAACCGAGAAGATCAGCAGAGTCAGCATAACCAACTGGCCGACCGGGCCGGCGTGGATAATCATATCGGAAATGGATAACTGCACGATGGTCCTTCCTTCTCTGGTTGTCTGGCCGGGTCTGCTGGCGAGCGGGCCACGGCGAAAGTTCGGTTTGCTGTCTGGCCGCTGTAGGCAGGGCCATGGGAAAACTGCAATACAAACAGGGCATCTTACCTGTTCCGGAAAAAAAATCAAATGGTCAAATGCAGGGAAAGAAGAATCCGATTCTATCGGTCGGCGGTAGACACGGCGGCCATCGCACAGGAAAACTCCACCTGCAGCACCGTCCGCCCGGCGACCTTGATATTCCCCTTGAAAAAGGCCACTCCGGCCAGTTCTTCGCTGAGATGCACTGAAACCTGCAAATGATCACCGGGATGGACTGGCCGTTTAAAGCGCGCGGTCTGGATCCGGGTGAGAACCGGTACCCTTTCCTGCCTGGGCCCCTGCTCGCTTCGCAGGGCCATGAGGACCGCTCCGCTCTGAAAAACCACCTCGCAGAGGAGCACGCCCGGCAGCAGTGGGTTGCCCGGGTAGTGGCCGGCAAAAACTGGCAGGTTTTCGGGTATCTTTTTTACGGTAGAGATCTCCTTGCCGGTGAAGGAGAGTATCCTGTCTACCCAGAGAAAGGGTGGTCGATGCGGTATCAGGGTGGTGACTTCCGGGTACAACGCCATTCTTTTTTCCTTGTCTACAGCCCACCGTGGACATCAAGGGTTGTCCCGGTGATATATGAGGCTCCCGGTGAGGCAAGAAAGAGCACCGCCTGAGCCACCTCTGCCGGGGTGCCGAAGCGGCGCATCGGTACCATTTTTTTGTAGGCAGCGACTTGTTCCTCAGCCAGGTCAGCGATAAAATCGGTGGCGATAAAGCCGGGTGAGACACAGTTGACGGTGATCTTCTTCCGGGCAACCTCTCTGGCCAGGGAGCGGGTCATCGCCATCTGGCCGGCCTTTGATGCGGCGTAGTTGGCTTGACCAGGAAAACCGAGGTGGGCAACTGGCGAGGTGATATTGATGATCCGGCCATAGCGATTTTTCAGCATCAACAGAACCGCTGCCCTGGCCATCAGAAAACTGCCGGTGAGGTTGGTGTCGAGCACCTCCTGCCAGTGAGTTGTGCGCATCATGGCCAACAGGGCATCTCGGCGGATGCCGGCATTGTTCACCAGGACATCAAGGGCCTGATGGTTCTCCTCGATCCAGGTAAAAAGTTTGCCGACCTCCTGCTCATCGGCAACATTGCAGCGGTGGAGGGAAAATCGGTCGGCATAGGCCTGATTCTCCTCGGCAAAGCGGCTGGCGGCGTCGTTGTTGCCGGCATAGATGCCAATGAGGGTGGCCCCCGCCCGGAGGAAAGCCTCGGCCACGGCCTTGCCGATGCCGCGGGTGGCCCCGCTGACCAGGATTGTCTGGGTTGCAAAACTCTCCATCTCTGCCTCTTTCAGGATCGCAGGTAGAGGTCAACATCGTTGGACACGATGACCCCGTAGTTTATTGCCCCAAGCCAGCCGGACATGATTATACCCACCGAGCCGACATGAAACAACCCGGCCACCTCCCGGAAGATGGAACGGGAGATATCCAGCCCCTCGAACTTGGTACCGAAGGAGGTGCCGCGGGTGTGCAGGGTGTAGGTGTTGAAGGTCCTGGGGGTGGCTGCCTCCGCCCAGTCAATTTTGGCCGACACCCCGGGGAGGTAACGTTCCAGGTCGAAGATCGAACGGTTGATCATCGCCTTTTTTTCCTCCTGGTAGTGGATGTCGTCGAGAGCCGCCCAGTCGTCATAGCGGCTGTTCATTGAGGCCACCACCGTATAGCGGTTCTGGCCGGGACGGGTCTTCGGATAATAGAGGGAAAAGGTTTTTGATCGGGTTTGCAGATCAAGAAGCTCTTCCGAGTCAAACTGCGGTGCGGTGGAGGTGAAGAGGAGGTCGCCGACCGCATCGAGATGTTCGCCATCCCGGATGCCGAGGTAGACCTGGCAGCTCGAGTTGTTGACCCGGACCCGATCAGCCTTGTCAAGGAATTCCGGTGAGTAGACCTCCCGATCAGTCAGGTTGTGGACGGTGTTGGTAATTCCACTGTTGGAAACCACTGCCCGGGCGGTAATGGTTTTACCCAACACCGACACCCCCCGGACCTCCCCCCGCTCGACAAGAATCTTGTCGACCTTGGCGCAGGTGCAGATTGTCACCCCGTTTTTTTCCAGCTCATCGGTCATCAGGCCGATCAACCTGTCAGTGCCGCCGGAAAAGGTGTAGACCCCCTTGTTCATGAAGTTGGAAAAGACGATACCATAGGTGATTGCCGGGTCATCAAGGGTTGAGCCGTTGGCGTAGGTGATCGGTTCCATCAGCAGGCGATGGACATCGGAGCGTCCGGGGAAAAAACGTTCGAACAACTCCCGGGTGGTCATCGACTGGTCGTCGTAGAAGTTCATCCGGGCGACGGTGGCAAAAAAACGGTCGATGGTGTCAGCCGGGATCTTGAACTGCTGGCGGAGGAGGCGGGTGAAATCCTCCTTGTCAAAGGTGGTGCGGAGAGAGAACTGGGGATTGTCGAAGACGATGTCACGCAGTTGGACAATGGACTCCATGATTGCCCGGTTCCAGTACTTTTTGCAGGTCTTCACCATGCCGTAGGGGAAACCGTGCAGGCTGATATCAAAGATGTGCCCCCGGCGTTTGAACCAGGTTGCCAGACCGCCAAGGCGGTGGTGGTGTTCGAGGAGAAGGACTTTGTGGCCGCAGTAGGCAAGGCGGTTGGCAGCGGTCAGTCCACCGAGGCCGGAGCCGACCACGATCACATCGTAGGCTTGGGCCAGTTGAGGAAAAGGTACCGGCATAGATAACAGAGTGGTTACAAAACAGAATCGCTTAGAGGTTGGGGAGAATTTGACTGTTGACGATGGAGACCCCGCTGAGCATGGCCCCGACGATACCGAGAAAACCCTGGTCCGTGCCGGCGAGAAAGAGGTTGCGGTAGCCGATATCGCCATCCTTGATTTTGGCCGGGTTGCCGTAAATCGCACCTTCCAGCTTTCCGGTGTAGCGCTCTATGGTAACAGGTGTGAAGTTGTTTTCATAGAGAATAGTTTCTCGGAACGGACCGAGTACAGACTCGAGCTCAACCAGGGAACGGAGGGAGGAGGATTGTTTTTCAGCCAGATAGGCGGCCGGGTCGTCAGCCAGTTGTCGCCAGAGAGGGTAGCTGGCGAGATGGGTAGAACGAATCTCTTGGTGTAACCGCGGCGGCAACTGGGCAAAGTTGCCCGGTAAACAGATCACGCCGCTGTGAAAGTCCACTGGCTGGTCTGGTCGCTGATAAGAGAACGTGTCGCCCTTGTTATAAAAAATGATCGTTTTGTCACTGAGTGGCGGTGCTGTTGGCGGAGTTTTTAGCAGGTAGATATTTTCGATAAAGCCAAGCCGTGGCCCGGCAAGGGCGGCCGGCGGTGCTGCCGTACTTTCGGCGAGGAGGCGAAGGGTTTCGTGGTAGCCTATGGTCGAGAGGAGGTAGTCACACTCCAGTTCCTCACCGTCCGCCAGAATGACTCGCTCCACCCGTTCACCGCTACAGACGATTCGGGCCACCCCGCAGCCGGTGCGGAGAGAGCCGCCGAGGGAGAGGTAGTGGTTGCGCAGGGTATCGAGGAACTCCTTGATATTCCCACCGGGTCGGAACATCCCTTCCTGATAGATCGCCCGGAACATGATGGCGAATTGGCTGAGGTCGATATCGTTGCTGTGGCTTGAGCCATAGTAGAGGAGGGGGCAGAGGAGCATCTCCTGCAGCAGCGGTTCGCGGAGCCGCTCGACAAGAAACTGGCGGGTCGAGCGGAAGGGGCGAATAACGAAGGGATCAAAACCGTCAAGAAAGGCGACCAGGGCGGCAAAATTATCCGCCGAGGCGGGAAACTGCCGCTTGATTTCTTCTTGGAACAGATTGAAGTCGTTTGAAAAGAGCAGGCTGGCGCAGCCGTGAAAGAGGATCTCACTTTGCCGCTGGGGCAAGAAGTTAAAGGTATCCCTGGGGAGTTTCAACTGGCGCAGCAGACGGTTCAGCGGTGCCTTTTTATCCCTCGGTTCAGCATAGTTGGTGATCGCATGCAGGCCAGTTTCGAAGAGGAGACCGTGGCGATAAAAGTACGAGTTCAGACCACCCAGGCGGTGGTGTTTTTCCAGCAGCAGGACATCTGGGATGAAGCGGGCGGCCCGAATGGCGGCAGCTATTCCGGAGAGGCCGCCACCAATGACCAGAAGAGGGGTTTTCACCGCCTCAGGCGTCGTGCAGCAGGGGAGTCAGGTAAGAAACACAACTGTTGAGGGTGGCCAGGCGGGGGTAATCTTCCTCGGGAATCTGCAGCTTGTGGCGTTTGCGCAGTTCCATGACGATATCGAGAAAATCCATGGAATCGAGGTCGAGCTGGTCGCGCAGGGGCTGGTCGGGGTCAAGATCGGAAAAGTCAGCCTCATCGTCAATATCTTGAATGATCTCGAGAATCAGCTCTTGTATCTCAGTACTTGTCATGAAGGTCTCCGGATTCGACGTGAAAAAAGTGGTATCGGTACACGGCCTCCTGAAAATACCGGGGGCACCTGTTTTGTCAATGGCAAAACGCTTTTTATACCATACCCTGGTTCACTTGTTTACAGTTATTTGTCTTGAGGGGAAGAAAGTCAGTCCTGGAGCCATTTCTTGACGATCACCGTCGAATTGATCCCCACCATCCCGAAAGAGTTGTTGAGGATTGTTTCCACCTTGGGCACGGTTCGCGCATGGTTCAACACCAGATTGTCAAGGTGGCACTCCGGGTCGAGGTGGTCGACATTGATGGTGGGGTGGATGACATGGTCGTTGAAGGATGGGAGGTTACCGGCCAGTTCGAGAACCCCGGCCGCCCCCATGGCGTGGCCGATGATACTCTTGGTGTTGTTGACGTAGGTGGTCGGGCAGTGGTGAAACACCTCCCGGATCGCCTTGCACTCCTCAATATCCCCTTGTCTGGTGCCGGTGGCGTGGGTGTTGACCAGGTCAATCTCATCCGGCTGCAATTCGGCGCCGGCAAGGGCCAGGCGCATACATTCGGCTTGTCGGGGGCCGTAGGGAAGGACGAAGTCACGGGCATCAGAGTTCATTCCGTAGCCAACGATTTCGCCAAGGATCGGCGCCCCTCGCTCCAGGGCCCGCTCCAGATATTCGATGGTGTAGATGCAGGCTCCCTCAGAGATGACGATGCCGTTCCTGGCGCTATCAAAGGGGCGGCTTGCCGCCCTTGGGTCAGCTGCTTCGGCGAGGGCGCCCTGGGCCTTGAAACTGGCAAATATGCCAAATGAACCCACCGATTCAGAAATGCCGCCGGCGAGGGCCATCTCCACCTCTCCCAGGCGAAGCATCTGCACCGCCTGAATGAGCGAGGCATTGCCGGCGGCACAGGCGGCACCGATCACATAATGGGGGCCGGTGATGCCAAGGTTCATGGTGATCTCGCCGGCCGGGTTGTTGAGGACGGTCCGGGGGTTGTGGTGGTGGGTCCAGTAGTCGACGTTGTAGTCGTAACGGCTGATATTGTATACTTCGTTTTCGGTTTCGACGGTGCCGTGTTCGGTCAGACCGATATACACACCGACCCGGGAGCGGTCGTAGCTGGAGAGGTCGAGCCTGGCGTTGAGCAGGGCCTCGTTGGCGCAGTAGACACCGAGGCAACCGGCCCGGGTTCCTTTCTTGTTCTCTTTCTTTTTCCGATAGAGGGTTTCCGGAAAGGTGCAGACTCCGGCCGGCGCCTTGCCGAAGTAGCGGAGATCAATTTCGCTGATCTCGCTCTGGCCGTTGACCAGTTTTTGCCGAAATTCAGAATACGAGGTGGCGTTGGGGGCGACGAGGCCGACACCGGTGAGGACTATCCTGCGCTGGAGCATGTTGTTTCGTGCTGTTCATAAAGGTTAATGGAGGCCGCAAAGTTTAGAGCAGTTGCCAGAAAAATTCAAGGGCAATCGCGTCAGAGAAAAGTGGTGCCCGGTCTCCTCTACCACCTTTTCTCCACAAGATGGTGACGCCGATCCTGTTCTGCTTGCCGGGGCTATGCCTTTTATTTTGAGGTACAGCCGGATATCGGGTAGTATGGAGCCGCGTTGCCCTCCGATAGCTGGTATCCGATTTGCCTGTTGCCCCGACGGGAGAGCGGCAAGGAGGCCTGGCACACCGCCGGCTCACCCTTTCGCCAGCGAGGGCGTCGATGTCATGGTGTCAGCCGGATACGGTAGCCTTGAATAGAAAGCTGTGGGATACTGTGATGGACTTACCCCTGGAATACTGCCTGCCCCACCGCCGACCACAGGAAACGGACAGTTTTGCCGATGACAGGCAACGTTTTCTCAGCGGCCATCTCCCCCTGTTGTACGGCGATCGGTTTGCCCGACAACTCTCTCTTTTTCTGCTCTCCGCCGAACCGGATGAGCGTCCGGAAAGGCAGCAGCTACTCGCTTCACTGGCCGGCGCGGTGACGGCAGCCGATCCTCGCCTGCGCAGCCGCCTGCTGGCCATTTTTTCTCTGGCGGCCAGCGAACTGCTCAGCCGGCAGGACCGTGATCTGCTCCTCCTCTGTCCGGCTTGCTGGCATTGGCTGGAGAACGAGACTGAGATGCTCTCCGGCAGCGAGGCGATGTTTCAGCAGGTGGTGGAGATCACAGAGTGGCTGCTGTTTCGCGGTTTTTGGATGGAGGCGGAGCGGACTATCCAGGCCTTGACCACTTTGCAGGATGGCGACGGTCAGCAGGGCAGGGCACTGCGGATTCTGGCGGCGCGGAGCCTGGAAAAACTGGCCGGGAAAAAGATCGTCGAGTGGCTTGCCGACAGCTATTTTCGTGAGGAGGCTCAGCAGCCGGAGATTATCGCCCTGCTCATCGCCCTTGGTCCTTGCGCCGTTGGCCACATCCTAGACGGGATCGCCGCCGGCCGGAACCGTGACGAACGGTTGCAGTTGATCCGGCTGGCCGCTTCTCTGGGGGCACCAGTGGTGCCGGCCGTACGGGAAAGACTGGCGAGAATGCCGCCCTGGCCGGTACTTCGCAATATACTTGCTGTCCTGGCAGCCATCGGTGATCCTGACCTGTATGCTGACGCCTTCCCCTACCTTGGCCATAAAGATGAGCGGGTCCAGCGTGAAGTCCTCAACTTTACCAGAAAATTTGTCGCCGAGGAGCGACAGGAGCGGCTTCTTGAAGCCCTGCCGCTGGTCAGCGAGCGGTTGAAGATCGAGGTCATCCGCCTGCTCATGCAGGGAACACCTCTTGGTAGTGAGGTCCTGGCGGGGCTCTGTCACCTGGTTGGTCGGCGGAAAGGTTTTTCGCCCGATACCGGGCCGGAACTGCTGCAGACCATTATCGCTGCCCTCCATTCATTCCCCGGTCGGCAGACGGTGGATCTGCTCTTGTTGCTCCGCGGCGAGTGCGCCGCCGGCCCGGAAAGTATTCTTTTTGCCATCGACGAAGCCCTGAAGGTAGTTGAACCACAATGGCGCCATAGGCGCCAAAAAAAGAGTGGTGAGGAGGAGAGGGTCTGTTTCGGTACCGATCCGGCGGCCCAGCAACGGGCCTACCGAAGGCTGCAGGAGATTGAGGCACAGGTTCGAAGCCTGCTTGCCAGCAGTGGGTCGACAGCTGCCGGCGAACTGGTTCAGCAGGCGGCCAGAGCCGCCGTGCAGGATGAGGAACTGCTTCTTGCCGAGATGCTCCGCGACCGACTTCTCGAGGTGAACCCGCAACTCCTTGACGAGGTCATTGCCCTCGAACAGTTGATCGAGGAGAAAAAACACGGTTGTTGCGGTTTTCGAGAGATGGCCATCTGGAACGACTTTCACAAAGAGATGAGCGCCGACGAGGCGAGCGCCCTCTTCTCTCAATTGCGCCCGGAGAGCTATCAGACCGGTGAGACCATCGTTCGGGTTGGTGAAACCGATGCCAGCCTCTATTTTCTCAATACCGGTGAGATCGGAGTCAACTGTCTGGTAGCCGGCAAAGAGGTATTTCTGAAACGGGTCCAGCCGGGGAGAATCCTCGGCTGGGAACAGTTCCTGGCCAGCTCGGTCTGGACCTATGGCCTCCGGGCCCTCTCCGACGTGCAGGTGCAGGTGCTTGCCCTGCCGGTCTATCAGGATATCGCCGCTACCTTTCCGGGGATTGCCACCGCTCTCGCCGGTTACTGCCGCAGCCATGCCGAAATTCCGGAACTGGTGAAAATGGCTGGTGAGGACCGACGGGAGTTTCCCCGACACCGCCAGAACCTGCCTACCAGGCATATCCTTCTCGATCGTTACGGCCGACAAAGCGGGCGGCTGTTCAAAGGACAAATGGTGGACATTTCCCGCGGCGGCCTGGCCTTTTCAGTCCGGATCGCCAACACCGACAGTGCCCGGCTGCTTCTTGGTCGAAAGATCCTCACCCTCTTCTCCGTGGACGGCGAGGAACTGCCGGAGTGTCGAGGGGTGGTTGTCGGGGTGAAGGGACAGGGGCAAGGTGCGGATCTTTTCACTCTCCACATCAAGATGGCAACTCTTCTCGACGAGCAGATTGTCAAACGTATGGTGCTAGCCCGATGAGCTGGTCAAGAAATGCCGGCGCAGCGGTTTCCCCGGTGCGCCGTTCGAGGACCGAATGGTGATGGGCATTGTACAGACCCTGCAGGTAGGCAGTCTCCCTGTCACCCCTCCCATTGCCCTTGCCCCGATGGTGGGTTTATCCCACTCCGCCCTGCGCAGCCTGGTTCAGGAGGAGGGTGGGGTCGGGCTCCTGTACAGCGAAATGCTGACCGTAAAGAGGCTGCCGCACGACAATCCTCGTTGTTCGCCCCTTCTGGCACGCAGCACCGGCGAGTGGCCCCTCTTTTATCAACTGGTGGCGGCGGGGCCGGAACACCTTGCCGAGGCGGTGGACACACTCCACTCCCTGGATGCCCAAGGGATCGATCTCAACCTCGGCTGTCCCGCCCCGATGGTCAGAAAGATGGGGGCTGGAACAGAGCTGGTTGCCGATCGGCCCACTCTGCTTGCCACCCTGCGACTCCTTCGTCGGCGGACGACACTTCCTTTGACGGTGAAGATTCGTCTGGGGAGAAATCTTGATATTCCAGCCCTTCAGGAACTCTGCCGCACACTGGCGGGAGAGGGGGTCGATCTCCTCACCGTCCACGCCCGGCTCGACGGGGAAAAGTTCTGTCGCAAGCCTCGCTGGCAGGCTGTGGCGGCGGTCAGGGAGGTGGTTGATCTGCCAATTCTCGCCAATGGCGGTATCTTTTCGGTGGCCGATGCAAGGCGCTGTCTGGCCGAGTCGGGGGCCGACGGGCTGATGCTTGGCCGTGGAGCGGTAACCAGGCCGTGGCTGCCGGCAGCAATTGCCAGGGAGGTGTACGGCCTTCCGGTGGCCGGCAGTGGCCGCACCCCGACCGAAGTGTACTTTCGTTTCAGCGAACTGCTCGGCGAACGGTTTGCCCCGGAGCGGCAACTGGGTCGATTGAAGCAGTTCACGCAGTATTTCGCCGCCGTCTGCCCCTTTGGCCATCATCTGGCGGCGGCTATTCAGAGCAGTACCGGAATGGCCGAAGCTCTTGCCCGGGCCACGGCCTTTTTTGCCGGAATCTCATGGGATGCAGCATACAGGAGGATGTGATGATTGATCTGTTGAAAAAGACCGTTCTAACCGGAATAGGAGTCGCCTCGTTGGCCAAGGAGAGTATCGAGGAACTGGCTCGGGATCTGGTCGAAAAGGGAAAGATGGGGGAGCAAGAGGGGGAAAAATTCATCCAGGAACTGCTCAGCCGGGCGGATGAGTCCCGGGCCGCACTGAAAAAACAGACCGAAAAGATAGTGGAATCGGCTTTGTCCGGGATGCAACTGGCAAGGAGTGCCGATATCGACCTGCTACGCAGCGAAATCGCCACATTGCGTACCGAAATTGAAACGCTGCGCGGCAAGATGGCCGACAGCGACCAGGATAGCCGGGCGGATGGCCAGCCCAACAGCCAGTCGTCGTAGAGGGTGGTCGCTGCCACCAGGAGTTTTCGCGCCGGCCTGACTGGCTGGAGCCGTCGGTGCAGTTGTCAGTGTGCAGCCAGGCCAAAACGCAGTTCGGCCCTCCTTTGACAGCAGGCAGAGACCAGTGAGCAAAACTTCAGCGGCGGCGGAAGGCTCCGAGAATCCGTTTGCTCAACAGAAGCAACTCCGGCAGGCCGAGACGGTGGAGTATGAGGGCGTAGAGAACGGCTGCCGGGAGAATCAGGGCAGACAACGCCGCCAGCTGCTTGGGCACCGGGCCCAGCAGCCACGGTTCGGCCCTGGGGAGCGCCAGAACGAGCAGAACGACGAGGGCCAAGGTGGCGAGGAAAATTTTACTCAGGTTTCTGGCCAAAAGAGCGAGCGAGAAGCCGTGCAGGCTGCGGTACAGTACGGTGAGCAGAAAAAGGAAGTTGATACTCATCGTGCAGGAGGTGGAGAGGGCTATGGCCAGATGGCCGAAACGGTCGATGGTCAGGGAGATGATGGTGATGTTGATGGCGATGGCGAGAAAGCTGGCAATCACCGGATAACGGGTCTTGTCGAGGGCGTAGAAGGCCGGAACCAGAACCTTGTTGGCCGAATAGGCAAAGAGACCGACGGCGTAGAGGGCCAGGGTCTGGCCGGTGGCCAGGGTGTCGGCGGCGGTGAAGGCACCATGCTCAAAGATCAGCCGGATGATGGGCTGTGAGAGCAGGATCAGCCCGGCGGTGGCCGGAACCGAGAGGGCGAAGACCATGCTCAGGGAGGAGACCATGGTCTCCTTCATCTGGTCGAGATTCTTGTCGGCCGCCTGGCGGGCGAGTATCGGCAGGATGGCCACCGACAGGGCCACCCCGAACACCCCGATGGGCAGTTGCACCAGGCGAAAGGCATAATAGAGCCACGACACCGAGCCTTCGACACAGGAGGCGGCGAAATTGGTGTTGATGAAGATGTTGATCTGGGTGGCGGAGAGACCCACCGTTGCCGGCACCATCAGCATAAGGATCCGCCGCAGGCCGGGGTCGGCAAGATCGAAGACCGGGCGATAGCGAAAACCGGTAGCAAAGAGGGCGGGAAGCTGCACCGCCAGTTGGAGGATGCCGCCAATGAGGGTGCCGATGGCCATGCCGACAATGGCCGGCTGGCCGTAGTGCGGGAGGACGAGAGCCAGGCTGGTGCCGCCGATAATCGAACCGAGATTGAAAAAACTGGAGGCAAGGGCCGGAACGAAAAAGCGGCCCCTGGTGTTCAGTATCCCCATAACCACCGCCGAAAGGGAGATGAACACCAGAAAGGGGAGCATTATCCGGGTCAGCTTTTCGGTCAGTTCGCTTTTGCCGGCCACCAGGGCAAAGTCAGGGGCAAGGAGGTCGACGAGCGTACCGGCAAAAAAAACCCCGCACAGGGTGATGCCGCTGAGCAGGACCAGGATGAAGGTGAGCACGTTACTGGCCAGGCGCCAGGTCTCTTCAGTAGTGCGGGTGCTGCCGTAGGCTGCGAAGACGGTGACGAAGGCGGCCGAGAGGGCCCCCTCGGCAAAGAGGTCGCGTAACAGATTGGGGATTCTGAAGGCGACGACAAAGGCATCGTAGGTGTAGCCGGCCCCGAAAAGGGCGGCAAAGACCTGTTCCCGCACCAGGCCGAGAACCCGGCTGCACATCACCGCGATAGCGACGGCGGCGGCCGAACCGGCGATGCTGTTTTTGCTGGCTTGCTGATCTGTCAAGGGATGTGCCGGTCGGAAAAAGAGAATAGTCAGTGGCCTCTTCAGCATACTCCGCCCAGGAGGATTGTGCTACAAAATCGTCTGCTTATTTTCTGCAAGTGGACTGTCGGCAAGAAATTCCCGCCAATCCCCGGGGGCGGCTCATTCTCTCTTGACTTTGTGTTTTGTAATTGAATATATGTGTACTGTTTTTCGGTCGGTCGGTCAGGCCGTGGGCGGGCCGCCGTGGGATCTTTTGCGAGACGGCAGCGCACTGAAAATTGCTCGTTTTTGAGGAGATACAGATGCAGGATACCAATATGGTCAGAAATGTCGCACTCATCGGTCACGGAAACTGTGGCAAGACATCCCTTGCCGAGGCGCTGCTCTTTGCTGCCGGGAAAGTCAACCGGCTGGGGAAGGTTGACGATGGCACGGCGGTAATGGATTTCGAGGAGGAGGAAACGGCCAGAAAGATTTCCATCAATTCCAGTTTTCACAACTACACCTGGAAGAAGCACAGTGTCTTTTTGATCGATACCCCCGGTGATGACAACTTCCTCAACGAGACCATTTTCGCCTCGCATGTCTGTGACAGCGCCCTCTTTGTCATTGGTGCGGTTCTCGGGGTGAAGGGACAGACGATCAAATTCGCCCGGATCATCAAGGAACGTGGCCTGCCCACCGTCATCGCCATCAGCAAGATGGACCGGGAACGCGCCGACTTCCAGCGAACTCTCGGGCAGATACGGGAGTCCCTGCCACTCACCCCGGTGGTTATCCAGTTGCCCATTGGAGCGGAGGACAACTTCCGGGGCTATGTCGATATCGTCGAGGGCAAGGCCTATCTTTTCGATGGCGACAAGGGCGGGGTCAAGGCGTGCCCGGTGCCGGAGGAACTGGCCGATGAGGTAGCCAGCCTGCGTGAGAGCTTGATGGAGAGTGTCGCTGAAACCGACGATGAATTGATCGAAAAATTTCTTGAGGAGGGCGAACTCAGCCAGGAGGAACTGGTCACCGGTTTGCAGAGAGGGGTGGCAAAGGCAGCCATAGCCCCGGTCTGTGTCTGTTCCGCCACCCACAACAAGGGGAGTGTGCCCCTTCTCGATACCATTAACGCCTGTCTCCCCTCACCCGCCGACCGGCAGCCGATCCTGGCCAAAAAACCGGACAGCGGTGAGGAGATCGAGCTGCAACCAACAACCGAGGCCCCCTTCTCCGCCCTGGTATTCAAGACCATGGCCGATCCCTATGCCGGTCGGCTGACCATCTTCCGGGTGTTCAGCGGTATCCTCAAAGGGGACAGTTCCTACAATGCCAGCAAGAAGACGGCCGAACGTTTCGGGCAACTGTACGTGATGGAGGGGAAAGAACAGAAGCCGGTGGAGAGTGCCGGGCCCGGGATGATCATCGCCGTCGCCAAACTCAAGGAAACCGCCACCGGCGATACCCTCTGCGATGCCGCCCGACCAGTGCTGATTACCCCCCCGGAACCGCTCAAACCGGTTATCTCCTATGCCGTCAGTGCCAAAAAAGGTGAGGAAGAAAAGGTCTTTTCATCAATCACCCGAATGCTCGACGAGGATCTGACCCTCAGTCTCACCCGTCAGACCCAGACCAGACAGGTCCTCCTCTCCGGGGTCGGTAAGGTGCATCTGGATGTGGTGAGTTCAAGGATAAAGAGAAAATTCGGCGTGGAAATGGAGCTTACCACCCCGAAGATCCCCTATATGGAAACTATCCGCTCTTCTGCCCGGGTACAGGGCCGTCACAAGAAGCAGAGTGGTGGCCGCGGGCAATACGGTGACTGCTGGATTGAAATCTCGCCGCTTCCCGGCGGCGGCTACGAGTTTGCCGACCAGATCGTCGGAGGGGTGATTCCGGCCCAGTACCGACCGGCAGTGGACAAGGGAATTCAAGAGGCGATGGAAAAAGGGGTTCTTGCCGGCTATCCGGTGATCGACGTGAAGATCGCCCTGGTCGACGGGACCTACCACAATGTCGACTCCTCAGAAATGGCCTTCAAGATCGCCGGCTCACTCGCTTTCAAAAAAGGGGCCCAGGAAGCTGGCCTGGTTCTGCTCGAACCCTATGTCAATATGGAGATCAAGGTTGGCAAGGAGAATGTCGGTGATGTGATGGGGGACCTCAATTCCCGTCGAGGCAAGGTGATGGGAATGGACTCGATGGATGGGATGGAAATAATCAACGCCCAGGTTCCCCAGTCGGAAGTCCTCTCCTACGCCAATGATCTCACCTCCATGACCGGTGGACTGGGCAGTTTTACGGTCGCCTTTTCCCATTACGAGGAGGTCCCGGCCCAGATTGCCGAAAAGATCGTCGCTACGGCGAACACAGAGAACGGTTGAGAGGCCAAGAACGGTCATGGAAGGCGAGGCCGGCAGTGGCTACACCTTTGCGGTGGTTACCATGAGCGACAAGGGGTCGCGTGGGGAACGGGAGGACAGCAGTGGCGCCTATCTCCAGGAGAGGCTGGCGGCAGCGGGGTATACCTTCGCTGCCTACCGGCTGGTACCGGACGACCTGGAGACCATAGTCGAGACCCTCGTCGACCTGGTCGATGCCCTGGGTATCGATCTGGTTGTCACCACTGGAGGGACAGGCCTCTCGCCCAGCGACGTAACCCCGGAGGCGATGGGGCGGGTGCTGGAACGGGAAATTCCCGGAATTGCCGAAGCGATGCGGAGTGCCAGCCTGATGAAGACCGACAGGGCGATGCTCTCTCGCGGACGAGCCGGGAGCCGGCGGGGAAGTCTACTGATCAACCTTCCCGGCAGTGTAAAGGCTGCCCGGGAGAATTTGGAGGTGGTTCTGCCGGTCATCGACCACGCCCTGGAGAAGATCAAAGGGGGGACTGCCGACTGTGGCGCTCTTCCCTGAGGTCATCGTTGATCGGTACGCAGCACAACAGACTACCCACCAGAATCTGCAGTAGTTTGTCCAGCACTCCCCGGCCGTCGAGATAGGGTTTGCTCACAGTGTCTTTTACCGGCCGAAAATGGGAGTGCTGGTGGAATAGCTACTCCCTGAAGAGGTGTTGTCGAAGTGGGAAGGTGGCCGGGATGTGCGCCTGAGGCAAAGTCTGACTAGGAAATGATCTCAACGGAGAGGTCATCTTCCTTCATCGCCGCCACTTCACCGATAATCCAGGCCGTCTCGCCGAGCGCTTCAAAGTGGTGGCGAATATCGCTGGCCTGGTTCGCGTCAACCACCACCAGCAGGCCGACCCCCATGTTGAAGGTCCGGTACATCTCTGTAGTCGGGATATCTCCCAGCCGCTGAAGAAAACCGAAGATCGGTGGTTCCAGCCACCGGGAAGTGTCGAGAATTGCCTTGTAGCCTTTGGGCAGAATCCGCGGAATATTGTCGATGAAGCCACCGCCGGTATTGTGGACCATGCCGTTAAGGCGGTAGCTTTTCAGTACGTTCAGCACTGACTGCACATAAATTCTGGTTGGTCGAAGAAGTTCTTCACCGAGAGAACAGCCAAGTTCATCGAAGTGCTGGTCGACAGTGAACTGGTGGTCGCTGAAGCAGATCTTGCGGACCAGCGAGAAGCCGTTGGAGTGCAGGCCGCTTGAGGCAAGGCCGATGATGGCATCGCCGTCGCGGATATCCGAGCCGTCGATGATCGCATCCCGATCGACAATACCGGTGACAAAACCGGCCAGATCGTAATCGCCTTCACGGTAGAGTCCGGGCATTTCCGCCGTCTCTCCACCAACCAGAGAGCAATTGGCCTGCCGGCAGCCCTCGGCAATACCGGTAACCACCTCTTTGGCCACGGCCAAGTCCAGTTTGCCGACGGCAAAATAGTCGAGGAAGCACAGGGGGGTGGCTCCACCGACCACCAGATCGTTGACGCACATCGCCACCAGGTCGATGCCGATGGTGTCGTGCCTTCGGCAGTATTGGGCTATGGCCAGTTTGGTGCCGACCCCGTCGGTGGAGGTGACGATAACCGGTTTGCGGTACTTGTTGGTGTCGATGGCAAAATGGGACGAGAAGCCGCCGATACCTCCCAGTACCCCACGCTGGTGGGTGGAGGCAACTATGTCTCTGATTTCGTCGACAAAGGCATTGCCCTTGTCGATATCGACCCCGGCTTCGCTGTACTTGCTTCTGGCGGTTGTACTCATGGATTGTCTGCTGGTGAAATGATGGCGGCTTCGGTGAAAGGCAGGTGAGGCTGTATAGTATTAGCGACGAGCCGAAAATGCAATGGAATTGCATCTGCTCGCGGGAAAAGGGTGACAGGCTGCTGCCGATGGCCGATTCCTGTTGACACCAGATATCTTTTTGGGGAGACTGGTGCCGATGAAAACCTTCCTTCTCCTTATCGGCCTTATCCTCGTTCTTGAGGGACTACCCTATGTTGCGGCGCCAGAGGCGATGCGGAACTGGCTGATAAAACTGTCCGAATGTGAGGCCAATCACCTTCGCCTGGTTGGTCTGCTGGCCATGGCGGTAGGCTTTTTCATCTGCTTTGCTGTCCAGAAGACATGATAGTCGCTCCGTGCTCTGTTGCACCGCTGACTCTCTCCCGTCGGTAACCGCTGACTGCAGCGGCCGGATATTCCAGCAACAACCTGTTTCCTATCCGAGTTGTCTTCCTGGCCGGTGCACCTGGCACCTCTGCCGATTGAAACCTGTTGCAGTAAGAAAATAGAATTTGACCTTGGCCGGATGTTCCAGGTAAATTGTACTGTTTCGCCTTGTCTCATCTTGCAGCTCAACTCTCGTGAAGAGCCGACTGATCCCCCTTGTATTGGAGATGCTATGGAAAACAAAGGGAAAAAAGAACTTTTTGGCAATGAGGGGATGGTTATCCTCGATATGGTCAGAAGGCTGAACCGGCGCGGTGCCACCGAGCATCTGGCAAAGTTGATCGGCAAGACCCATCCGGTGGATATGGCCTGGGTCTACCGCCATCTCACCGATACCGAGCGTAACGCTGTCTTTCCGTTGCTGGTCAAGACACCCGGAGTGGGAGAATTCCTCAGCGAGTTGGACACCCTGCTGGTTACCAATCTGGTCAAGGGGCTGACGCCGCAGGCGATGGCGGAGATCCTCACCGAGATGCCCTCCGACGATGCGGTTGATATCCTGGAGGTTATTCCAGCCGATCTGGCCAATGAAATCCGTGCCCACATGGAGTTGAAGGATCGGGAGGAGGTTGAGGAACTGCTCCGTTATGACCCGGAAACGGCCGGCGGACTGATGTCGCCCGACTTCATGTACCTCGATGAGGGGCTGACCATTGCCGAGGCGATCCGCAGCGTTCAGAAGCGAAGTGAAGAGAAGGAGATGGTCTTCTATCTCTACATCACCCATGGCGACCACAAACTCTCCGGAGTTATCTCTTTGCGGGAACTGCTGATGCATCCTTCGGAGCGGAAACTGCGGGAGATCATGAACCCCAATGTCATCTCGGTCTCCACGGAAACCGATCAGGGGGAGGTGGCCCATGTCATCTCCAAATACAATATCCTGGCGGTACCGGTGGTTGATTCCAACTACACCTTGGTGGGGATTGTCACCGTCGACGACATCATCGACGTGATTCGCGAAGAGGCTTCGGAAGAGTTCCTGCAGATGGCTGGTGCCGGCAAGGATCGGGAGATTCTGCTGAAATCGACCCGGGAAAGTGCTTTTATCCGTGCCCCCTGGCTCTTTGCCTCCTGGTTGGGCGGGGTAATGGCAATGGTCATCATTGGCACCTTCGAGCAGGAACTGGCCAAGGTGATCGCCCTTGCCTCCTTCATCCCGGTGGTCATCGGCATGGGCGGTAATATCGCTACCCAGTCATCGACCATCATTGTCCGGGGAATTGCCACCGGCCGGGTCAACCTCGACCAGTTCTGGCGGGTGGTGTTCAAAGAGATGCGGGTAGGGTTGATTCTCGGCCTGGCCTATGGACTCTTTCTCGGAGTCATCGCCTATTACGGCTTTGTCGAGCCTCAGATGCTGGGGGTTGTGGTGGGGGTATCGATCTTCTGCTGTATGGCAATGTCGGCTACTCTCGGCGCGGTCATTCCCCTCATTTTGAAACGATTTGACATCGACGCGGCGATTGCCACCGGCCCCTTTGTCACCACCTCCATCGATATTCTCGGTGTTTTGATGTACTTTTGGGTTGCCAAGCTGCTTCTGCATCTGTAAGGCACCTTGTGGAGAAAGAGCAGCCGATGAGATCCTCATCACTGGCCATTCTGGTCGTCATCGCCCTTGGCCTGTGGCTGTTGGTTGAGCCGCTGGAACGCTATTTTCCGATAAAAAATGTTGAACCTCGAGCGGTTACGGCCAGAGGTGATCTGGCCGGTGATGAGCAGAACACCATCGACATCTTCAAAAGCAATTCACCTTCGGTGGTCTACGTCACCAGCATCGCTTTGCGCCGCGGTTTTTTTTCCCTCAATGCGGTGGAAATTCCCCAGGGTACCGGTTCGGGCTTCGTCTGGGACCAGTATGGCCGAATCGTCACCAATTATCATGTGATCAGTGATGCGAACCGGGTGCAGGTAACCATGGCCGATGGTACCACCTGGAAGGCGGTGCTGGTGGGGGCGGCTCCGGACAAGGACCTTGCGGTGCTACAGATCAACGCCCCGGCTGGACAGTTGCGGCCGATTGCCGTCGGCAGTTCCGGTGATCTGCAGGTGGGCCAGAAGGTCTTTGCCATCGGCAATCCCTTCGGCCTCGACCAGACCATTACCTCGGGAATCATCTCTGCCATCAACCGGGAAATAACTGCGGTTACCGGTCGATCGATCCGGGGAGTCATCCAGACTGACGCGGCGATCAACCCGGGTAATTCCGGCGGGCCGCTCCTCGACAGCGCTGGTCGGCTGATCGGGGTCAACACCGCCATCTACAGTCCTTCTGGGGCCTATGCCGGGATCGGCTTTGCGGTGGCGGTAGACATCGTCAATACCGTTGTCCCCCAGATTATCAAACACGGCCGGGAGATTCGTCCGGGGATCGGGGTTACTCTGGTCGACGAAAGGGTGGTGAGGCGGCTGGGGATTGAGGGGTTGCTGATCCTCCATGTCGAACCGGGTGGCCCGGCGGCGGCGGCCGGTCTTCGTCCGACCAGAGAATTGCGTGGCGAGGTTGTCCTAGGCGACATCATTACCAGCGTAGCTGGAAAACCGGTACGCTCCTACGACGAGTTACGCACCGTTCTCGAAGAAGTCGGGGTTGGGGCGGAAGTCACCTGTACCATTCTTCGCGCAGGCGAGAAGCTGCAGTTGACTATCCGGCCGGAGGCCCTGTAGAGAGCCGCCTGCCCTCACTGGCAGTGCTGCCAAATCGCATCGACAAAGCTGTTGCCCCCAGGCGGGGTTGCTCAGGGTGTTTTCAGTGCGCTCTCAGGGTGCTGCCGGGCTCTGATCGGTTGGGGGCAGGGATTTTCCGGCAGTAGCGGCTGCCTGGATTTTTCGCGATTCGATATTGCGTGATCGGGCCAACTCTCGCATATCTTTTGCCTTGTCCGACTCGTCGATGATCTCTCGACCGACAATCTCCTCCAGAACATCTTCGAGAGAGATGATCCCGGTCATGGTGCCGTATTCGTCGACGACGATGAACAGGTGCTGGCGCCGGTCGAAAAAATCGATCAGGATGCGGTTCAGTGGTGCGGTTTCCGGGATAAAATGGGCCGAGTGTTTGAAACGGATGAGGTTGAGACTGTTTTTCCCCTCGGCAGCGGCCTGGAGGATATCTTTGAGGAGTACGATCCCGGTGATGTTGTCCGGTTCCAGGTTGTAAATCGGGATCCGGCTATGGCTGCTTATTTCAGTGAGGCGAGACATCGCCTTGCCAATTGTGGTTCGTTCGTTCATCGAGAAGGTCACCGTCCGTGGGGTCATGACCTGCCGGGCAAACTGGTTTTTCAGTTCGATGATATTGTTGATAACCTTCTCCTCGGTCTCTTCGAGGTCGCCGGAAACCCGGGAGAGACTGGCGATGGTCTGGATTTCTTCACCGGAAATGCTCTCTTCCGACCGGAGCGGCAAGAGCCGGGTAATCGCCCGGCTGAACCAGGTTATCGGTTTGAGGCCGACCACCATCAACTGCAGAGGGAGGCTGATCAGTGGCACCAGTCGGTAGGCGTAGGTCACGCCGATTGTCTTGGGAAGAATTTCCGAAAAGAGAAGAATGGTGAGGGTGAAGGCGGCGGAAAAGAGCAGGATATTTTCGTCGCCATAGATGTTGCCCGCAGCCATCCCGGCAACCGAGGCGCCGATGGTGTTGGCGATGGTGTTGAGGGTCAGTATGGCGGTGATCGGCACCTCGATGTCGGTGCGCAGATGCTGGAGTCTGGCGGCAGCTTTGTTGCCGCTTTTTCTTAACATTTCCAGCTGGCTGGGGCTGATGGAGTAGAGTACCGCCTCGCAGACTGAGCAGAGTGCGGAGACGACGACCGCCAGGGAGACGGAGATGATCAAGGTGTGCAGCACGGTTGGCCGGCTCCCCGGCGTATCCTGATGGCAGGGAAAAGTTTTTTTGGCAGCAGCGAAAAAATGCATTCCAAGTGGAGTAATCCTTTACAATAATACCAGCATACTTCTATCGTGACAACGAGGTAAGTGATGAAGATGACAAAAATGGTGGTTGGTAGCAAAACAGTGGCGGAGTGTACGGAAGATCTTCTGGTGCTCTTTGTCGGGCAGGCTGCCGATGGCAGTCTGCTTGCTGACCCGCAGTTCGCTCCACTTCTCGAGGAAGTTGCCAAGTTTCCTGAGTTCAAGGGCAAAAGTGAACAAACTCTGGCTCTCTATCCTCCCTATCCGTCGTCCGGAACAAAGCTTTGCTGTCGGCGCCTGCTGCTGGTCGGGATCGGTCGATTGAGTGGAGAACTACGCGAGGCAGAGATCTATGAGCGTCTTCGCCTGGCTGGTGGGGTAGTTGCCGACCATTGTCGAAAAAGACGGATTGAAAGAGTCGCTCTCTGTCTGCCGGTGGTTCTGGATTGTCGGGAAGAGGTAGTTGCCGAGTATCTGACGGAAGGGGTACTGCTGGGTGCCTACCAGTTTGTGCGGTACAAGACGGAAACGGACGAGGAGAGCTATCCCGGTCTGAAAAGAGCTGAATTTCTCACTGCTGGTCGGCAGCCCACGGTTCGTAAGGGGGTTGACCGGGGGGCCCACACTGCCCGCTGTGTCGCAGATGCCCGAGATATGGCCAACGAACCGGGGAACGGCTGGACTCCGACCCATTTTGCCCACTATGCGAAAAAAACTGCCGCTAAATTTGGCCTGCGCTGTTTTGTTCTGTCCAGAAAGGAGATGGAAAAACTGGGCATGGGCGGGATTTTGGCGGTTAATCAGGGATCGGCGGAAGCCCCGAAGATGGTGATTCTCGACTATGCGCCCACCGAAAATCTGGAGACTGTTCTCTTGGTCGGGAAAGGGTTGACCTTCGATTCCGGGGGGATAAGCCTGAAACCGGCAGAAAAGATGATGGAGATGAAGTACGATATGTGTGGCGGGGCGGCAGTTCTGGCGACAATGGCCGCAATCGCCGTGGAAAAACCGCCGCTCCGGGTGGTCGCCATTGTCCCGGCCACCGATAACATGAATGGCAGTGCGGCAGTAAAGCCGGGGGACGTGATCAGTCAATACGGCGGCCGTACGGTGGAGATCGAAAATACCGATGCCGAGGGGCGCCTGCTGCTGGCCGATGCCCTGGCCTACGGTATAGAGCAGTACCGCCCCGATTGCGTTATCGACATCGCCACCCTCACCGGGGCGGCGGTGATCGCTCTCGGCCACCACTACAGTTGCCTGATGAGCAACAATGACCGATTGGCCGAACGGCTCCTCGCCAGCGCCGACATTGCTGCCGAGCCACTCTGGCGGATGCCTCTTGGCAAGGTGTACGCCAAACAACTGCAGTCGCAGGTGGCCGACTTGAAAAATATCGGTGGTCGCCCCGGTGGGGCGATCACCGCTGCCGAATTTCTTCACAAGTTCGTTGGTGAGACACCCTGGGCCCATCTCGACATTGCCGGAACAGCTTGGGATTTTACTGAGAAATCCTATATTCCCAAAGGGCCATCGGGCATTGGTGTACGGACTCTGCTTGAATTGCTGCGGCGTTGGCCCGGTCGTCTGGAGTGAGCGAGACGCTTCTGACTGCCCTGGCGACGAGAGAGAAGAGGGGAGATGTGATGGTCGCCGAGAAAATCCTCATCGTAACCGCCGATGTACAGCTTGCTGCCAGCTGCCGGGAATGGCTGGCTGGGGCAGGGTATCTGCCCAGCTTGTGCAGCAATCCGGCCGAAGCGCTCCATTTTGCCGGTGAGACAGGGTATTCCCTGGCCGTGGTCGATGAGGCCTTTGCCGAGGCCGGCATCGATTTCTTCCCTCGTCTCAGGACCAATCGACCTGAACTTGCCGGGGTTTTGCTCAGTGCCGCCAACGATGCCGAGCGGGTGGTCGCCGCGGTGAACAGTGGTTTTACCCGTGTCTGCAGCAAACCGCTTGTCGCCGCTGATCTGCTGGCGGCAGTGGCGGCTATTGGCGAAGAGTCAAGAGTCCGGGCCGATTCCATCCGCCTGCAAACGCTCTTGCCGCTCTATGATTACGGACGAAAGTTTCTTCTCGCCCAGAGTGAACAGGCGGTCTGTGCCGACCTCATCGACGCCGTCGGTCAGGTGGTGCCGGTCACTGCCGTCTCGGTGATGCTCTACGACAAGGCCACCGGCAGTCTGCGGGTGGTGGCCAGCCGTGGTCTGGATGAACGATTTCTGGAGAATCTGCAGATCCAGCCGGGGGAGAGAATTGCCGGGCGGGTTTTTCAGAGTGGCCATCCGGTTCTGCTAAACCGCGACAGCCGGCCAGCCAGCCCCTTTGGTCGGCTGATGGAACGCAGTGAAATTGCCACGGCGATCTCTCTGCCCATTGTCGGCCGTGAGGCCATGCTCGGGGTGGTCAATGTCAGCAATACCGTCGAGGGTGCCCACTTTGACGAGGCCGAAGTGGAGATGTTGACCATTCTCGCCGGTCAGGCAATGCTGGCTATTGAGAACCTGCGGGTAATCAGGGAACGGGAAGAACAGAGCCGGATGCTTGCCCTCCTTGGCCAGTATGTCTCTCCGGAAGTTTCCACCCTGCTGATGGAGAGTGGCGAGGAGATGATGACTGCCGGCAGTGTTCAGGACCTGACCGTCCTTTTCGCCGATATCCGCAATTTCACCCTGCTGGTTCAGCAACTCGCCACCAGAGAACTGCGCCGCTTCCTGAACAGTTTTTTTGATCTCTTTACCACGGTGGTTTTTGCCCGCCGGGGGATGCTCGATAAGTTCATGGGAGATGGCGCATTGGTGATCTTTGGCGCCCCCGTAGAGATCGCCAACCCTGATGACGCTGCGGTACAGGCGGCAGTGGAGGTGATGACCGGCTTTGCCAGACTCCAGTCACAGGCGGTGGCGGATAGCCCGGTTTTCGCCAGGATAGGGCTTGGTATCGGTATCAGCCGGGGACCGGTTTTCCTTGGTAATATCGGCTCACCACGCCGACTCGACTACACCGTGGTCGGCACAGATGTCAATATCGCCCAGCGCCTCGGCTCCTCCGCTGCTTCCGGACAAATTCTGATCACCGACAGTGTCTGCCGGCGTTTGCATCTCCCCCTGCGTTTCGAGGGCAGCAACAAAATGCTCCTGCGCGGGCTGGTCAGCGAAGTTGTCGTTCACTCTCTCTCCATCCTCGCTGCTGGGGAAGGTGGGCAAGGGTAGGTATCCTCGTCCACCAGCCATTGCCGGCCGGCGAAATGCACCCGGTCGCCGTTGTGCAGCTGTCGACCACGCCTCGTTTCCAGAGATCCGTTAACCGATACCTCTCCGGCCTGGATGCGAATCTTGGCCTCCATCCCGTCTTGAACCAGTTCGGCAAGTTTGAGAAACTGGCCAAGACGAATGGGAAGCTTTGCTACCTTGATGGTCTGATCGGGCATTGGCTGCTCCATGATTGTCCGGCAGATGGTTTGTTGTGGGTTGCCTCGCAGCCCAATCGGCTGAGGTGGCCCGTGGGGGAGAAGGGTACATTTGGCAGTGGTCAGCCGGGCCGTCGCTGCCAGTCACCGGAGTACCAATGTTTTGCCCGAGGGAAGGAGGAGCCTGGCCTCGGGGTGGGATGGTGGCAGGCAGGGCTTCGGACAATCGCTGTGATGGTGTAAAATTGTTCGAATACTTGTTCGGATATGGTATACATCAGGGCATGTACAGTTGCTCTGGTGGTGGCTTCTCTTCCGGAAAAACCAACACCGTCAGTGAGCGGGATAGTTTTTTTGGCAAACTTCATTGGGGGTATGAGTGATGCAAACAACTGTAGTTGGTACCAGGCTTGGATGGTTTTGTCTTCTCCTTCTGCTGCCGATTTTTTTTTCCGGCTGCATGCGGGGTGGAGGAGACAGCAGCGCCCAGACACCAGCAGTAGAGACCGAGTTGTCGCCGGTGACCACCATGGTGGAGAATTACGGCGATATCGAGTTGCCCATCGACATGGTTCTGGAATCGGATAAGAGCATGGCGATGCGTACCGACTCCTTTCAAGGGGGGATCCATATCTACCGGGGACGGGTCCAGATCGCTTCCCTGCGCGATTATATTATCGCCTCAATGCGCAACAACAAATGGAAACTGGTCGGTGAGGCCTCGTATAAAAATGTGATGCTTGCCTTCACCAAGCCGAACCGGACCTGTATGGTGGTGCTTGCCGAGGATTCAGCCGGGATGCTGGGCAAGACCCAGGCTAACCTCTACGTTACAGTCGATGTCGCTGCCGCCAATCGCCTCAACCCCTTTGGCGAGCCGATCCGCCAGTAAAGGCTCGGTCTGTGGCATGGCGGCTGCATCCTGAAAATCGCCCGTGCCGGAGAAGCAGGGAATTTGAGGCAGGCCACTAACCGGTGTCGGGCAAAGCTGGGGGTGCCGCCAGTGGCGGACACTCCCACCACCCAGTAAAAGGCCGACATCGGTCGTCATAACTGGTGGATGACGCTGGTTACCACCCCCCAGACGGTAAAATCGGTCTCTTCGCCGATTTCCACTGGGGGGTAGGCGGCGTTCGCCGCCACCAGCCGGCAGCTATCATGTCCCTTCTCCAGTCTCTTTACGGTCAGCTCGCCATTGACCACGGCGATCACCACCTTGCCGTTGCTGGCCTCCAGGGAGCGGTCGACTACGAGAAGATCGCCGTGGCCTATGCCGGCATCCTTCATCGAATCGCCAGCAACCCGAACGAAAAATGTGGTCAGGGGATGGCTGATCAACAACTCGTTGAGGTCCAGTTTCCGGTCAATGTGGTCTTCGGCTGGAGAGGGAAAGCCGGCTGAAACCCCGGAGGTGAAGAGCGGTCGCAGGATCTTTTTCTTCTGTTCGACGGCGAACACTGCCGCTATGGAGGAGTCTCTCTTCATGGCCGCCAGCCTAGCATATCGGCTGGGAAAGTTGTAGCGAGAAATTCGCCTTGAGGAGAGCCACGGGATGCGGTACCATGCCCATCGTGCACCGGCACCCTCACCCACTCTTCGCTGTTGGGGATCGCTCCATGAAACTGCTCAGTTTTGACATTGAAATCTCTGATATCTTTGAACTGGCCCGCTATGAAGATATGGAGAAATACGCCCCGTTTCATATCTCGGTGGCGGCAACCGCCATTTCCGGCGGTGAGGAGCGCATCTGGTACTCCGAAGATGGCCAGGGGCGTCCTGCCTTGAATATGAGTCCGGCAAGGGCTCGTCAACTCCTCGACTATCTCAAGGAGATGCAGGAGCTGGGGTATATGGTCTGTGCCTGGAACGGACTGGGTTTCGATCTGAAATGGATCGGCCACCAGGCCGATGCAGTCTCCCTTGCCGCCGAGATCGCCCTGCGCAGTTACGACCCGATGTTTCAGTTCTTCACCCAGGCCGGTTTTCCGGTGAGCCTTGCCAAGGTGGCACAGGCTATGGGGATTGCCCAGGAAAAACTGATGGACGGAGCCGATGCACCGAAACAGTGGCGGGCGGGAAACTGCCGTCTGGTTATGGATTATTGCCTGGGCGACTGCCAGATGACCAATCAGGTCGTGCAGGCCATTGCCCGGGCCGGTCAGGTCCGCTGGGTGACAGCTCGAGGGTCGGTCAGTTCCAAACCGATGCCGCGCCTGAAGACGGTGGCCGAGGTGATCACCGACCCCGAACCTGATCAGTCCTGGATGGATTCGCCGATGCCCAGAAGTCGATTTTTCCAGTGGGCCCTGGCCGCCACCGAGACATCTGAGAGAAGGTGATGGAATCGACCATGCCCACAACCCCTGCCGCAGCAGACGATCTCCTCGGTATTGAAAAGGAGGTGGTCATCCTCCTCAGCGACATGATTGGCTACTCTCGCTTGATTATGGACATGCGGCCGAGTGAGATTAAGCAGTTCATGCTCAAGTACCATTATAACCTCAAGGAGATAGTCTGTTCGGTCTGTGGTCCGGAGCAGCGGATCGAATCGTCTGCCGGCGATGGTGCCCTGGCCCTTTTTGAACGAAAAAATGGGCAGGGTAAAGACCGGATGTGCGGTCAGGCCCTTGATGTCGCTTTGAAAATGGTGGCGGCAATGGAGCAGGGTATCATCCCCGCCACCCGTATCGGCCTCTTTACTGGCACTATCATCGAGGCGGTCCTCGACGGAAAAACCATGCGCTTCGGTTCCAGTTTCTCGGTGGCCAGTCGGCTGGAGGAACTGTGCGGCTTTTTTGGCACGAACATCCTGATGGATCGGGAGGTGGCCTTCTGGCAGACCGAACATGCCCCCTATCTCACCAGCATCGGCAAGGTGACGCCGAAAAATTTCAGTCACCCGGTGCATATTTTTTCCGTTTATCGGCCCGGCATCCACCAGTGTCCGGCAGATATCGATCTGGAAAAGCTCAGACAATTCATAGCGATAAAAAATTCTGCCGTGGAGTTCTTCTGTGGTAATGTGCTGCAGGGGATACTGCCTGATTTCCCTCTGGCACGGCAGCAGCTGCTGACGGCCCAGAAACTCTTTTGCCAGATAACCGGCAAGAAGGACCTGGCCACCGAGCGGCTACTTGAATATATCGGTAACTACCCGCAACCGGAAAAAAATTTCGTCAATAGCGGCATGCAGATCGGCAACCCCACCGGCCGTAATCTCGGCGTGCGACTGCTTAATCTCTCCAATGGCCTGTTCAAGGCGATGAACACCGAATTCTACCAGACCCTGGTACTGAACACCGAGTGGGAGAGGCTGTTTCAACTGGTCTGGCGGAAAAAAGGCGATATGGTACTCCAGTATTCCGATCACCCGGACGGGGTCTACTTCATTGACCAGGGCAGTGTCGATGTGCTTGACCTACAAGGTGAACTGATCAACACCTTGAATCCAGGTGATGTGTTCGGGGAGATGGCCTATTTCCCAAAAATGGGGCGACGCAGTGCCACGGTTATCGCCAGGACAGATCTGGTGCTCAGGCAGATTTCCGGTGAGGATCTGAAAAGGCTGCCGGTGATCAAAAAAATTTTCCGAAGGATAGCGGAAAACCGTAAACGGTTGAACCAGAAAAGGTCTGCGCAGTTGGCCGGTGCCCAAAAACAACCGGTCGATCCAATACGGTGAACCCTCTGCTGAAGGCCGGCAGGGTGCCACCGGGCAACACCTTTCCAACTCTTGCCGCACAGCTGCCCGGTGTTTGTCAGTGCGGCCGGCAGGTATGAAACCCCTCGATCAGAGCCCTGGCCGTCGGCCAGCGACAAATACCTCCTCACCGCTTGCCTGGTTACGCGCCACAGCCCGCTGTTGTCGCCGCTGGCGGTGGTGCACCGTCGTCCTCGGAACGGTTGCCGGTCTTTGCGCCATTGTCCAGGCAGCCCTTTTTGCCCATATCATTCACACTGCCGTCATTGAAGGTGGAGAAAGGTCTACCCTGCTGTTTTTTTTTGGCGCCCTGGTGGTGGTTATCCCGCTCCGGGCCCTGCTCGTCTTTGGCCGAGAGGTTTGCGGGCAACGTGCCTCCAGCCTGGTCCGTCGTGCTGTCCGGCAACAGTTGCTGGCGCGGTTGGCTGCCTGTGGACCGATCTTCATCAAGGAACAGCAAGCAGCTCCACTGGCCAGTAGCGTACTCGAACGGATTGAGGCCTTGCACGGCTATTTTGCCCACTATCTGCCGCAAAAATCCCTCGCCTTGATCGTGCCGCTGATGATTGGTCTCATTGCCTGGAGTATCAGCTGGGTGGTGGGGCTGGTTTTCCTTTGTACTGCGCCGTTGATCCCCCTTTTCATGTTGATGATTGGCCGCGGGGCCGAGTCATTGAGCCAGAAAAACTTTCAGCACCTGTCGCGGATGAGCGCTCACTTCCTCGATACCCTGCAGGGACTGACAACCTTGAAGCTTTTCTCCCGATCCCGGGAGGAATCGGGCCGCCTTGCCGCCTCCTCCGAAAGCTACCGTCGGGGGACCATGGCAGTTCTCCGGGTCGCCTTTCTCTCTTCGGCCGTCCTCGAGTTTCTCACTGCCATATCCATCGCCATGACGGCGGTATTTCTTGGTCTCAGCTATTTGGAGTATCTCGGTTTTGGTCTCTATGGCCGTGAACTGAGCCTTGCTACCGGTCTCTTCCTGCTCTTTCTCGCCCCCGATTTTTATCAGCCCCTGCGCGATCTGGGCAGCCAGTATCATGCCCGCGCCGAGGCCCTGGGGGCGGCCGATGAACTCCATAGGATCCTTTTCCAGCCAGTTCCCGAGATGCCGCGCGGGGGTGACCTCATCCTGCCTTCCGGTCAGCCGCTAGCCGTGGAGTTCCGTCAGGTCGAATACATCTATCCGCAACGGTCGAGTGCCGCCCTCGAGGAGTTCTCACTGCAGGTAGGGGCTGGCGAGTGGCTGGCCATTGTCGGTGCAAGCGGGGCCGGGAAAAGCACCCTGCTCAATCTGCTTCTTGGTTTTCTGCCGGTGCAGCGGGGGGAAATCTTGGTCAACGGTCTCCCTCTGTCGCATCTTCGCCTGACTGCCTGGCAGGGCTCCATCGCCTGGGTGCCCCAGCAACCGAATCTCTTTTACGGCAGCCTGGCTGACAACATCTCTCTGGGAGACCCAAAGATCACGGCAGAGGCGGTGGCGGTGGCCGCAAAACGTGCTCAGCTTACCGACCTGATCCAGCGCTTGCCCGCCGGGCTGGCCAGTCCCATAGGTGAGCAGGGCAACCAGCTCTCCGGTGGCGAGGCGCGGCGGCTGGCTCTGGCCCGGGCCTTTGCCAGAGATGCGCCATTGATCATGTTGGATGAACCGACGGCCGGGCTTGACCGGGAAAACGAACGGCTGGTGATGGCCAGTCTGCAGCAGCTGGTAGTAAAGAAAACAGTGCTGATGTTAACCCATCGCCTCGACACCGCCCGGCTTGCCCACCGGATTGCCGTTCTGGATCGGGGACGCCTGGTCGAAACGGGCAGCCACCATGCATTGCTGGCCGCCGGTGGCAACTATGCCGCGCTGCTTGCTGCCGGCCAACGGGTGTGCTGATGCGGGAACTGCTCCCTTTTGTGAGGTTGGCCCGGCCCCATTGGCCCTGGTTGTTCTGGGCGGTCATCGCCGGAACCGTCACCCTTTTGGCCAGTATCGGCCTGCTGGCGGTTTCCGGCTGGTTTCTGTCGGCGGCGGCACTGTTCGGTCTCGGCCTGGCAACGAGCCTTTTTTTTGATATTTTCACCCCCAGTGCAGCCATCCGCGGCTTTGCCCTGTTCCGAACCCTTGGGCGCTATGGTGAACGGGTGGTTGCCCATGAAGCCACCCTCCGGCTCCTCTCTTCCCTGCGGGTCTGGTTGTACCGGCAGGTTGAACCCCAGGCTCCGGCCGGTCTCCTGCGCCAGCGCAGCGGTGATCTGCTCAGCCGAATTGTTGCCGATATCGACAGCCTTGACACCCTGTTCATCAAGATTGTCTCGCCAACCCTGATTGCCCTGCTGGTTACCGGGGTGGTGGCCGGCGCTCTCTGCTGGCTGGCACCACCTCTGGCCGGAGTATTTGTCCTTTTTGCCCTGACGGCCGGGCTGCTGCTACCGCTTGTCACCGCCCGTCTCGGCCGGCAGGTTGGCGGGCAGATCCAGCAAAAGACCGCACAACTGCGGGTTCAACTGCTGGAAGACCTGCAGGGAGCGGCGGATCTGGCCATCGCCGGAGCTGCAGAGCGCCACCGACAGTGTCGTCTGGCCGAGAATGAACGGCTCCTGGGCCTGCAAGAGAAAATGGCCAGGATCGGCGGATTGAGCACGGCCCTAGCCACCCTGATGAGCGGCCTGGCGGCGACCACGGCTCTCTTTCTGGCCATTCCTCTGGCCCAGGAAGGGCGCTTTGCCCCCCCCATTCTGGCGCTGGTCACCTTTGCTGTCCTGGCTGCCTTCGAGGCGGTTCTTCCATTGCCGGCGGCCTACCAGATGCTGGGAAAAATCCGTGCTGCCGCCCGTTCGCTGCTGGCGGTGAGCGAGGCCGCGCCATCCGTCTCCTTCCCGGCCGAGGGGGAGGGGGTAAGGAGACCCGATGACTGTACCGTCATTTTTCAGCAGGTCAGTTTCAGGTATCCGGGGAGCTCTGGGACACCGGCACTGGTGGCGGTTGATCTGCAGCTGCCGGCCCACAGCACCTGTGCCCTGGTTGGCCGAAGCGGCTCCGGTAAAACCACACTGGCCCACCTGCTTACCCGTTTCTGGGACCCAGACCAGGGCACGATCAGCATCGGAGGAGAAAATATTGCCCACTACAGCGAGGAAGAGTTGCGGCAGATGGTGACCCTGGTCTCGCAGAAGTCGCATATTTTCAACGCCAGCCTGCGGGAGAATCTGCTCCTCGCCGATCCGCTGGCCGATGACCACACCCTCTGGGATGCCCTGGAGCGGGCACAATTGGCCGAGTTTGTCGCCCGTCTGCCGGAGCGGCTGGAGACTGTCGCCGGCGAGGGAGGGGCGCGTCTTTCCGGTGGCGAGGCGCGGGCGCTGGTCCTTGCCCGGGCACTACTGAGGAAATCGCCGATCTGGATTCTTGACGAGCCGACCGAAGGGCTGGACAATCGAAGCAGGCACCGCTTCATCGAGACCCTGTTTGCCAATCTAAGCGGCAAGAGTGCTCTGTTGATCAGCCACAGTCAGGAGGCGCTGGACCGGGTGGAGCAGATCTGCTTTATGGAAAATGGCCGGATTGTCGGCACCGGCAGCCATCCGGAACTCATCGCTAATTGTCCTGGATACCGGCATCTTGTCGGCGATGGCCGATACTGACCCCCTAGTTCTTCTTTTCCCGGCAATCCTGCCGATGCCCGACCATACTTCGCCAGTGTCCCTGCAGAACTGTCAACAAGGGGCGCGGGAGTAGCCTTTTGCGTGGTCTGCCGAATGGCACCGGGCGCTGGGCACCGGACACTGCGGGTACCGGGCACTGTGGGCACCGGGCACCGGCAGCACGCCGTCTCTACCAAGTCATGCTGGCCGCCGCTTTGCCATTGACGGCGGAGAATGGCTGCACTACAATTGCGGCATTAAAACATATTCCCATTTTTTTCCTGGGTCGCCAACTGCCAACAGCATGGCAGCACCGTTGTCTTTACCCTTTTCCCTTTCTCCCCATGTATCCCTGCCTCAGGATCAACTGACGATTTGTCTCACATGAAGAGAACATACCTGAAAAGATGTCCGGAAATGATGGCTCTGCTGCGCCATAGCGAAGATTCTGTTTTTTTTAAGGACATGGATGGCAGGTTTTCCCTGGTCAGTGCGGCCAAGGCCCGCCGCTCAGCGGTTGACTGGGAGGAAATGATCGGTAAAACCGATTTTGATTTTCTCCCCCTTGCCGAAGCGCAGAAATGTCGTGACGATGAGATCTTTATAATGGAAACCGGCTCTTCCATCATTGACAAGGAGGAGGAACTGACCCGCCCCGATGGGCACAAATCGTGGATATCGGTTTCCAAATTCCCTTGGAAGGATGCCAACGGCGAGATCGTTGGGGTGATCGGCATTGCCCGGGATATCACCAGGCGAAAAAAACTGGAACAACACATTCTGCAGATGCTCTCCATTGCCACCCACGACATGCGATCGCCCTTGGTGTCGATTATCCTCACCATTCAGTTGCTGGCCAGAGGACGGTTCGGGACGGTCAGTGAAAGCGTTGCCCAGACCCTCCGTGACGTACTCAACCGCCTGCGCAGGTTGGAGAAGATTGTCGGCGATTACCTGAACAAGTCGAGTGTGATGAACTCCAGCCAGATTGGCCGTAAGGAACGGCTTGATCTGCGGGCGGATATCATTGACCCGATCCTCGGTGAATTTGCCCGGGAGATAGAAGCGGGGGAGATCCAGATCGACAACTACCTTGGCGGTATTCCCGGCGACAAGATTCTCGTTTCGGCCAACAAGAACTGGTTGAGCATCGTCTACCGCAATCTTCTCTCCAACGCCATCCGCTACACCCCGAAAGGGGGGACAATCGCCTACGGTTTTGAAGATCTTGGCGACCAGTACCGTCTCAATGTCTTTAATAACGGCGCGCCGATCCCGGCGGCAAAGTTGTCGTCTATCTTTGAAATGTTCGACAGCGAAGTGAGTTCCGGAATCGGCCTGCCGGTCATCCGTGATCTGGTCCGCCGCCATGGTGGTGATTTGTGGTGCGAGCCTTCAGCGCTCGGTGGCCATCCCAACTTTGTCTTTACCCTCCCAAAAGAGTGATGAGTACGGCGGTGTTCCATCCTCTTCGACCAGGCCGGCCTGGCGACTTGTCCTAAGTACGACCCAGAAAGGCAACAGTGTGTTACGCCTTGCGAAAATAAAAACACGGAGGTAACCTGCCTGGAAACTGGTGCCGCGGTTCCGGGGAAATGAACCGCGCCTCCCTCTCTTTCGGCAGCCTCAGCCTGCCCACGCCAACCCGTATACTGGAGGTAGCCCTATGGCCTATGCAACCGTCCTTGTTGAAACCACCGCCAGCCATCTCGGTATCGTTACCCTGAACCGCCCGGAGCAGTTAAATACCTTTACCAGTGAGATGGCCGGGGAACTCCATGCGGCGCTGCTGGCCATGGAGGCCGACCAGGCCGTTCGGGTGATCCTTTTGAAAAGCTCCGGACGGGCCTTTTGTGCCGGTATTGATGTCAACGAACTGACCGGTAAGTCGGCGGTTCAGTACCGGGAGTGGATAGAGTGGATGGAGAATCCGCTGGTTGCCATATCTTTGATGAAAAAACCGTTGATCGCTCAGGTACAGGGCGTTGCCACCGCTAACGGGATGGGGCTGGTGGCGGCGGCAGATCTGGTCATCGCCTCGGATCGGGTAAAAATGGGGTTGACGGCGATTAATGTCGGTTTGAACTGCGTCGGCCCGATCCTGCCGGTGTCCCGTTGTGTTGGCCGGAAAAAGGCTCTCGAATTGCTCCTGTACGGCAACCTCCTGAAGGCCCAGGAGGCCCTGGCCCTGGGCCTGGTCAACAGGGTGGTTCCCCACGAGGAACTTGAGGAAGCGGCACGGCAATGGGCTGAGGAACTGGCGGCGAAGAGTCCACTGGCGGTGCAGATTGCCAAGAGTGCCTTCTACCAGTCCGAGGATATGGACTACCAGAAACAGTTCCAGTATATGAACGAGGTCTTTGCCCGCCTTTGTACCACCGCTGATGCCAAGGAGGGGGTGGCCGCTTTCCTCGGCAAGAGAAACCCCAACTGGAGTTGTAGCTGACACAAGGCCGCCTGAACGGCATGGGCGCTGTCTGGGCTGGGGACGACCAACTGCGTTGGCATATCCCTACAGCCCCCAACAAGCCAATACCTCAGCACATTGGCTTATCCAAAAAAAAAGGGTTTACGGCATGTGCCGTAAACCCTTCAATCTTTTCTGGTGACCCCAAGGGGACTCGAACCCCTGTTGCCGGCGTGAGAGGCCAGTGTCCTAGGCCACTAGACGATGGGGCCAAAATTGATGTGCCTTATACCTGAACTTCTTGCCGCTGTCAACAGTTTCTATGAAAATGTCGTATCTGAACGGGTCGCCTTTCTGTCCGGCGGCGGCACATCCGCCTGCCCGTCAGTCCGGAGCGGTCGGCAGGGAGAACTCGCTGCCGGCCGCTTCCTCTTTTTGGCCAGTCGCCGCTTCTGTTTCCGCCGCCCGCCGGCCCCGTCCGAAAAGACGAGTGCTGATCCGGAGTTCTTCAGCCCTGTCGCTGGAGAGAAGATCTGCCGGACAGCGCCAGCGCCAGTTGCCTGTTGCCACCCCAGGGCTGTTCATCTTGCAGTCGCCACCGAAACCGAGGATATCCTGCAACGGAAAGATACACAGGCGGCTGATGGAGGCCTGGGCAAGATAGATCAGGTCGCGGTGGATATCCTCCCGGTCACCGGGGCGGCGGTTGGTCAGACGGCGGATTTCGTCGCGCCGCTCCTCGCTCTGGATGTCGCCCAGAAACCAGCCAACAGTGGTGTTGTTGTCGTGGGTGCCGGTGTAGACCAGGCAGTTGCTGGTGGTAAAATTATGGGGGAGATAGGGGTTGTCCAGGCTGCCATCAAAGGCAAACTGGAGGATCTTCATCCCGGGAAAGCCCAGTTCGTCACGAAGGGCCTCCACATCCGGGGTTATGACCCCGAGATCCTCGGCAACGATATTCAACTCGCCAAGCCGACCGGTAATGGCGGCGAAGAAATCCTTACCCGGCCCCGGCAGCCAGTGGCCTTTCTCGGCGGTCTCCTCCTCTTCCGGGATCGCCCAGTAGGCGGCAAAGCCGCGAAAGTGGTCGATTCTGGCGATATCAACCATGGTGAAGAGATGGGCGAGGCGGTCGCACCACCAGTCGAGCAACGCCTCGCGGATTTCCGGCTGCGCATTCTGCCAGTCATAGAGAGGGTTTCCCCAGCGCTGGCCGGTGGCACTAAAATAGTCGGGGGGGACACCGGAGACCAACTGGGGGCGGAGGGTATTGCGGTCGAGGGCGAAGATCCTCTGGTTCGCCCAGACATCGGCACTGTCGTAGCCCACGTAAATGGGCAAATCACCAAACAACTCGATGCCCAGTCCCCGGGCAGTACGGTGCAGGGCCTGCCACTGTTGGAAGAAGATGAACTGTTCGAAACGGTAATAGGCCATCCGCTGGCTGTTTTCGCCAGCAGCTTTTTCCAGGGCGGCCGGCTCCCTGGTGGCAAGTTGCTGCGGCCAGGCAAACCAACCGGCCCCCTGAAACGACTCTTTTAGGCTCATGAAGAGGGCGTACTCTTCCAGCCAGGGGGAGGTGGAGACAAAGGTCTGATAGGGGAGGGAATCTTCCGGCTGAAAGTTGGTGAAGGCCTCTTGCAAAAGCTGTTGCTTGTAGTCGCGCACCGCGGCATATTCAGTGGCGTACGGAGAAATTCCTGCCGGCGGGGTGAGCGCCTGACGAGGGAGCAGACCCTCCTCGTGAAGCAGTTCCGGGCAGATGAGCAAAGAAGAGCCGGCAAAGGCTGAGAGGCTCATGTAGGGGGAATTGTCGACGAGCGGGTGAGTTGGTCCGGTGGGGAGAAATTGCCAGCAGAGTTGCTCCGCTTCAGCGAGGAAGTTGAGAAAGCGCTGTCCTGACCTGCCGATATCGCCGATCCCGTAGGCTGAGGGAAGGGAACTGATATGGGCGAGGATGCCGCTGGCACGTTGCTGGATCATTGGCGACCTTGTAGAAGAGGATGGGCGTGTCTCCCATCGCCTGTCGGGAGGAGTGGAAGAAAAGCATCAGTGCACTTGAATCTGCCTTGAGTCATCCTATAATATACCCCGGTTGCAGGTATAAGAAACGAGAAATCGGTGGGTAAGCCTGCGGGTTCCGGTTACAGGCCATATTCCCATTGCCTTTTTCCTGGTGAGGCTGTATGAGTAGGTTCCCGTGAAAAAATCCGCCTGCTTGCGAGTGGCATCTCGCTGGCATTTTTTTTTGTCAAAAATAGTTGCTTGTTGCCCCGTATTGGCAGGTGGTCGGTGAAAACCGGTTCCCTTCCCTGCCGATCTTCTTGTACGAAGAGGGGCTGGAAGCAGAAACAAAGATATATGAAGATTTTCAGGCCGGTGTCTGAACCACCCGCTGCCCGGAAGTCTTTTTCATTCCAGCAATTCTAGTCATGGAGCGGGTCACTGGTGCTGCCTGAACTGAAAGAAAACCTTTTGAAAGCAGGGAAGGAAGAGGGGTGTATCAGCTTTGACGATCTGAACGAGCTGTTACCAGACGAAATCAAGGATCCCAACGAAATCGAGTCGATTTTCAACTTTCTCGGGGCCCATTCCATTGAGATCGTCACCGTCGAAAAGAGTGGGGAAAAACGGACACTTTCCGGTGAGATCTGGGAAAAATCCGATGGCCAGCCGGAGGCCGGTCAGGAGGAGGAGGTCGTTTTAGCAGACGAAGAGGGCCATGAGGCGGAGGAGACCACGACCACCTACCTTCGGGAAATGGGACGCTTTGACCTGCTGACCCCGGAAGAGGAGGCAAAGTACAGCAAAACTATCCGGCAGGGATTTGAGGCGATCATTGCCGCAATCCGCGAGGACCGCTCCGGGGTGAGAGAGGTGCTCCTTCTCCGGGAGCGTATCGACCTGTGGGAAAAGCGTGATCCGACCCTCAAGCCGAAGAAGCAGCAACTCAACTTCATGCGCTACAACATCATCAGCGCCGCGAAGAAATATCCCGATATACGCGATCTGTTTGAATTGCAGGCCAAACTCGAGGCCTACAGCCGCTCCATCGAAGTGGCCAAGGATACCATGATCCGGGCTAATCTCCGCCTGGTTGTCTCCATTGCCAAACGGTACATGCACCAGGGCCTGACCCTGGCCGACCTCATTCAGGAAGGCAACCTCGGCCTGATGCGGGCGGTGTTCCGCTTCGATTACACCAAGGGGAACAAGTTCTCCACCTATGCCAGTTGGTGGATCAGACAGGCGATCACCCGGGCGATTCTCGACAAGACCAGGACCATCCGCCTGCCAGTCCATTTTCTTGAACTGCGCAGCCAGTTCTTCAAGGCCTTTTACGCTTTGTTCAAGGAGCTTGGCCGAGAGCCTACCCCTCTGGAGATCTCCAAGGCCACCAGTCTGCCGATGGATAAAATCCTCTCCATCCTTGAGGCGTCCCGGGAGCCCATCTCTCTGGAGACCCCGGTGGGGGATGATGATTCCACCCTTGGCGATTTCCTCGAGAACCAGGAGTCGCAGTCACCCTACGATGCCGTCCAGACCAGGGAACTTTCCGGGCGGGTCAACGATATCCTCGAGACCCTCAGTGAGCGGGAAGAGAAGATCATCCGCCTCCGTTTCGGTATAGGTGAAAAGGCGGAATACACCCTCGAGGAGATTGGCAAGCTGTTCAATGTCTCCCGCGAGCGAATCCGACAGATCGAAAAGAAGGCCTTGAATCGTTTGCGCCACTCCAGTCGCCGGGAAAAGCTGAAATTTTTCATCGACTGAAACGAGATGCCGCATCTCTGCCCCGACCGCCCCCTCCACAGACCGCATTCCAATGCAGACCACCAGCCGACGCCGCAGGAGTCTTGGCCATGGATGAGAACCCGAAGGGTTGTATCACAATCGGCATGTCAGCCTGTCTCAACACCGTACCTCTGTACGAGCAATGGCGGGGCTGCCTGTTGCCGGGCAACTGGCGCCTGCTGGTTGATACCCCGGCTGCCCTCGATGCCGGCCTGGCGACCGGCCGGATCGATATTGGCTTCCTTTCTCCTGTCGCCTACGCCCTCCACCCGGAGCGATACCGCATTCTATCCGGCCTTTCGGTGACCGCCTGTGGTCCGGTCGGGGTGACCTACCTCTTTTCCCATGTTCCCCTCGACCAGCTCCATCAGCAGCCGGTTCTGGTCAGTGCCGAATCCCCAGCTGCGCTCGCCCTTCTTCGTATAGTCCTCGAGGAGTTACATGGTCTGCGCCCCCAGTACCAACCCGGAATGGTCCGGGGAGAGGATCGGCGGAACTTCCAGGCGGTGCTGGCGGCCGGTGACGACGCCCTTCGCTTTGTCGAAGAGGCGGCATATCTCTACCAGTACGATCTCGGTGATATCTGGCGAAGAGAGACGGCATTGCCTCTGGTGCTGGCAGTCTGTGTGGTGCGAGAAGAGCTGTGTGCTGTCAGTGAAGAGGCGGTTGTCGCCATCCACCGGGAACTGCTCCGCTGCCGGGACGAAGGGCGGGCCGACCTTGAAACGGTTTGCGCCCTGTCGGCAGGGCGTATCCCGATGAGTAAAAAACGCTGTCATGACTATCTCTCGACCCTGCAATACGACCTCGGTGCCAACAAGAGAAAGGCCCTGGAAACCTTTCTGCAGTTCCTTCTCAAACGGGGTGAATGCGACAGTGCGGCCCTGCCCATGAAGGTCTTTGCCAATCTCTACTGATGATGAGGTGCGTACACCGGTTGTTTCGGGCCGCCCGCCGGTTCCTGCCCGGCCTGCTTCTTTTGCTGCTGGGAACTCTTCACCTGTCCGGAGCCTCTCTTCAGGCTGGAGAGGGTAGGGAAATAGTCTCGGCGGAGGCTGTACCTCAGGGCCAAATCGACCCCGACCTTCTGCCCGTCGGCTACTCCGGGGAAGAGCGGCTCGTTTACGATGTCTCCTGGAGCGGTGGGATCAAGATCGGTGAACTCCATCTCGAGGTGAAGGCGCTTGCCGAGGCGGCCTACGAGATCCACGCCTGGGTGACCACCAGAAATGGTGCCCTCAATCTGCTTTACCCCATTGATGATGTGTATGCCACCCGGGTCCGGGGTGCGGCGCGGTTGCCCTATCAGTACGAGGTATGGCAGCGTGAAGGCTACTCGTACCGGGCTCACCGGCTTACCGACTATTTTCAGGAAGAAGGGCGGATAGTCGTCTGGAAAAACAGCCGCCCGGATGGCGAGTACCTGGTGGATGGGAAGGTGAACAACGAGTTTTCCTCCTTCTTCAACAGCCGCTTGATGCCCCTTGTTGCCGGGGAATCTTTTCTGGTGCCGACCTTTGCCGACCGAAAGAGGGTGGCTGTGGTGGTCCATGTGGTGGCAGCCGGGGTGCTCACCGAAACGGTTTTGGGCCCGGTGCCGGTGGTGGAGGTTACCCCGCAGTTGACCTTTAAGGGGCTGTATGAGAAAAAGGGGGATACGGTGATCTGGTACACTGACGACCTCTGTAGGGTGCCGGTTCGGATCAGCTCGAAGATTGTCATCGGCTCCCTCACCGCAGAACTGGTTGCCTACCGCAACCCAGCCTGTCCTCTCTACTCCACCGTGCCGACCGGGCCGGCGGCAAGTCCCTTGATACCGAACAACCCTCAACTCAGGAGCAAGAACCAATGATCAGCCCCGTCACCTATACCGAATTTCCGACACTGGTGCTCAAGCACCGCGGCAAAGTCAGGGATATGTACGAAATCCCCGGCCATGACGATACCTTGCTGATGGTTGCCAGCGACAGGATATCCGCTTACGACGTGATCATGGATGACCCTGTTCCCGGCAAGGGGGCTGTATTGACCAGACTGTCACTTTTCTGGTTCGACCTGCTGGCGGGGATTGTCGACAACCATCTGATCACCGCCGCGGTGGAGGAGTTTCCCGCAGCCTGTCAGCCATATGCCGACCAGCTTCGAGGTCGGTCGATGCTGGTCAGGAAGACACGGCCTCTGCCGGTGGAGTGTATTGTCCGTGGCTATCTCTCCGGTTCCTTCTGGAGTGCCTACCGGAAAAACAGGGTGGTTTGCGGTTTTGAACTGCCTGCCGGGATGCAAGAGTCGGAGCCCTTTGCCGAACCGCTGTTCACCCCGTCGACTAAGGCAGAGCAGGGTGCCCATGACGAAAATATCTCCCTGACCCGCCTGGGTGAACTTGTCGGGGTGGAGCGGGCCGGGCAGATTGGCACAATCTGCGTCGAGCTCTACCGCAGAGCGGCTGACTATGCCCGCGGCAAAGGGGTAATTATCGCCGACACCAAGTTTGAACTGGGGGAACTGGATGGCAAATTGATTTTGATAGACGAGGTGTTGACTCCCGACTCCTCCCGTTTCTGGCCGGTGGAACAGTACCGTCCGGGAGTGGCACCGCCAAGCTTTGACAAACAGTTCCTCCGCGATTACCTCTCCGGACTGGCCTGGGACAAAAACCCGCCGCCGCCACCTCTGCCGGCCGATATTATCGAGAAGACCCGTCGTCGCTACGAGGAGGCGGTGCTGCGTATCACCGGCTGATATTCTCCTAAAGGCTGCCTTGAAAAATTCGATCAAGGTGGCCTACAGAGGCCGGATGGATTCAGTCGTTGTCCGGCGGTGGTTTGACGCAGAGGCGGAGAACCGCGGCCAGAGACTGATCCTGAAAGGAATATCCGGCCTCAAGCAGCACCCGGGGGGTAGCCCGGGTGCTGCTCAGCAGCATCTCATCGGCCATCTGGCCAAAGAGCAGACGAACGGCAAAGGCCGGTACGGTAAACAGAGTCCTGCGGCCAAGCGCTTTGCCGAGGCTGTGGGTGAGTTCTCGGTTGGTGGTGGGGATGGGGCTGACCACATTGACCGGCCCTGAAATAGTCTCCTTCTGGCTTATAAAATCGATAATCGCCACCAGGTCCCTGATGCTGATCCAGCTGATGAACTGGTTGCCGGTGCCAACCACCCCGCCGAGACCGAGGCGAAAAGGTGGAATCATCTTCTGCAGAGCTCCCCCTCGCGGGCTGAGCACCATCCCGAAGCGCATGTTCACCGTGCGGATTCCCAGCGCCGTCAGGCGCAAGCTCTCCCCTTCCCACTGCCGACAGACATCGGCAAGAAAACCAGACCCGGTGGTACTGCTCTCGTCGAGAATTTCCTCGCCACGACTGCCGTAGTAGCCGACTGCCGAAGCGATGAGAACCGCCTTTGGTTTTTTCGGCATACTTGCTATGAAATCGACCAGTTCCCGGGTGCCGTCCACCCTGCTGGCAAGAATCCGCTCTTTTTTTGCCGCCGACCAGCGCCCATCGGCCACGTTTTCACCGGCCAGGTGAACCACCAGATCGAAGTTTTGGTCGCTGCCGGGGAGGGCATTGGTCGCCCAAAAACTGCCACGCCGTCCCCGCCCCGCCATCTTGTTGCGCTTCAGACACTGGATTGCATGTCCCCGTTGAAAAAGTCCCTCGACCAAGGCGCTGCCGACCAGGCCGGTACAGCCGGTTACCAATGTTTTCATCTCTACTCCTTTTTTCACTCGACAGTTTCCTCAAGAGAGGGTAGTGGCAGATGGCTGGAGAGTTGCCGAGGCTTCCCGCACACCAGAGAGTTCCTCGACTATTCGGGCGGCGACCTGCTCCTGGTTCAGCGCCGAACTGGCAATCCGGATATCGGCATAATGTTCGTAGAGTGCCAGTCGTTCGGCAAAGAGATCGGCAAAACTCTGTTCGGGACGCTTTGCCAGCCCTCTGGTCTGGTAATTATCGACCCTTGCCTCGAGTGCAGCCAGGTCGGCATGGAGAAAAACCGTGATGCCACTCTGTTTCAGGTGGTGCATGGCCAAATCACTGTAGGCTGCACTGCCGCCGGTGGCGATAACATGGTGGCGGCAACGTATCTTCAAAAGAACCGCCTCCTCAACCGCCCGCAGGGCCATGTGACCGTCGTTGTCGACGATTTCCTGCAGTGTTCGCCCCTGGCTGCACTGGATCAACAGATCGGTATCGAGAAATCGCATCGCCAGGCTCTTGGCCAGAACAACCCCGACGGTGCTTTTCCCAGAGCCCGGCATACCGATCAGGATTATATTCGATTTGTCACCCTTCATCACTGCTCCTCCTTGCCAAACTGATTTTGTCGATATGGTAAGGCCGTACTGCCGACATGCAAGGCAGCTTGGGTCGCTTCGTTGAGACTCGGTGCCAGGCAGAAAAGAGGCCGAAAGGGATGAGGAAAAACCGTCGACCATGTGGTATAGTGGCAGCAATTTGGCCGCTGCTGACAGGTGGTGGTGTGCTGGTGGCATGTTGGCGGCATGGTGCCAGTTCAATTTCTCATTTCGCAGTCGAAATCATGAGGATCTCATTATGGAATTTTTCACCAACCTGGTTGACTGGTTTTCCTCCACCGGCATCCACACGCAAATTCTCGATGTCGATGTGGTCGGTCTGTTTACCAACCCCTGGTTCATCGTACCCTTTGGCATTCTGATTGGCTATATGCTCTTCAAACAACAGTGGCGGGATCTGGTGATCATCGCCATCTGTATCGCTGTCTGGTGGGTTTCGGGGACCCCCTACATGGGGAGTCTGATCGTCAACGGCGAGATACAGATAGAAAAGATTCTGCCGATTATCTTTGGCGGGGCGGCCGCCCTTGGCCTGATCATCTACCTGCTCTTTGGCAGATCTGATTGAACGGGGGGGATCATGCGATTTCGAAACGGTGTATTCATCATTACCGAAGAGGACCATTGCCCCCTCTATAACGTCCGTGAGGAGTTGACTGTCAAGGATGGCAGCCTCATCCTGCCGACCGGCAAAGCCACCTGTCTCACCCTGGCCAGGGATCTGGTGGCCATCGCCTCTGAAGAGAACAGTTACGAAACACTCTCCCAGGGGACGACGCAAAAGGCAAAATTTGAATGTGGCGGCTGTATCGGCCTGATCCGGTTCGAATATAAAAAAGATAAGGGCTTTGCTACGCTGCAGATGAAACTCCTGGCTGCGGCCGAACGGCGGCAGAAAGTGCAGGGGGTACAGCAATTTGCCGATCTGCTCCAGACTATTGAGGCCTTTTCCTCCCTCACTCGTGACGACCTCCTCGACCTGGCCACCCTCCTCGAACTCAATGATTATCCCTGGCAGTTTCCCATCGCCCAGAAGGGTGACCCCGGTGACCGGCTCTTTATCATTGTCTCGGGCCGTGCGGAAGTGATCGATGAAAATGGGGTGGTTCTGGCGGAAATGGGTAAGGGTGAAGTTTTTGGCGAGATGAGTCTTCTCTCCGGAGAACGCGTTACGGCAACCATAATGGCTGCAGAACCATGTCAGGTTGTGGTGATGAACCAGAAAAATTTTCGCCATATCCTCAACCGCTTTCCGGCCCTGCAGGTCTTTTTTTATAAACTCCTGATAAGTCGGATCACCAGGATCAACAAGCAACGGGCCGAGGAACTTGCCTCCGGAATGGTTGGCCAACTGGCCGATATCTCTGCCGTCGAACTGTGCCAGATGATCAATAGCAACCAGAAGACCGGCCGGTTGAACATCGAGAGTGACGAGAAAAGGGGGGTCGTGCTGTTCAATGAGGGTGAGGTGGTGCAGGCGGAACTGGATGGCCAGCATGGTCGTGAGGCCTTCTACCGAATTCTTGCCATTGAGAGTGGTCGATTCAAATTCGTCCAGGGACTGAACGAACTAGAGAAGGGCTACGAAGTAATCGCCGGCTTCATGGGTATGTTGATGGAGGGGATGAAGCGACTTGATGACCGAAGCTGAGCCGTCGGCCTGGTGGCGGTTGACTGGTCTCAAAGGGGGGCGGTGGTCCTGGAGTTCTGGTTACTCCGGCAGGGTTTGGCGGGAGGGAAGGTGCGACGGCGAAGGGTAAAAGAAGAGGTTCTGACAATTCTTGCCGACAGGGAACAGGAGAGGGTCCGGCAACGGTTGCAGGTCTACCCCACCAGTCAGTTGCTCCCCCCCCTCTTTGCCAGCCTTTGCCACCTCGACCAGAGGGTGCGCTGGAATGGGGTCTTTGCCTTCGGTCGGGTGGTGCCGGCACTGGCAGTCGATGATCCGGAGGCGGCGAGAGTGGTGATGCGACGCCTCCTCTGGTCGCTCAATGACGAATCCGGTGGCATCGGCTGGGGAGCGCCGGAGGCGATGGCGGAGATTCTCTGCCACTCTTCTCTGCTCCGCCGGGAATACCGGCATCTGCTCTTCTCCTATATGCGTGAGGACGGCCCTGAACCGTTCCAGGAAGGAAATTATCTCGAACTGCCTTTCCTGCAGCGGGGGCTGCTCTGGGGGATTGGCCGCCTCTGTGCCCGGCACCCCGTGGAGATGCGGCGGCAGGGGATAGAGCAGGATCTCGTCGCCTATCTCGACTCAGCCGACCTCCAGGTAGTGGGCTTGGCAATCAGGGCTCTGGGCTTTCTTGCCGTACCAGGTAATGAGGATCCTGTCGAAGATGCCGGTTCCGGCAGTGATACCGACTGGCCCTGGGCCGGTCCGGGTCGGCAGAAACTGCGGGGGCGGATTGACCGGTATCGCCATCACCATCATCTGGTCGAAATTTATGATGCCTGCGGTACGCGGCAAACCACTCTCGGGCAACTGGCTGAAGAGGCCTGTCGCCTCCTTCCCTGATTTTTTTCGTAGCCGGTGACCAGCACCCCATTTTTGCCCGGTCAGGCCACCTCACAGAGCAAACACCGCACAGATACAGCTCTAGGCCTGGCAACCTGCCTGAACCAACTTGGGGAACTGGCTGAACGGGAACGAATCCGGGTCCTACAGCCTTTTGCTGCCTACCGCTGAACGAGTACGACTTGTCGCGTATCGGCAACTGCTCTTTTGCCTGGTGCCCCTTGTCTGTTCAGGTTCGGGCTGCACCTTCAGTCGTCAGCGACAACCCCCGGAGGGATGGGAGGTACCCTGTTCGGGCCGAGATGCAGGCCACCGTCCAGCAGTAGGCTGGCTCCGGTGATGTAGGCAGCCTCCACGGCGAGAAAATAGACCGCTTCAGCAACCTCTTCCGGCAGGCCGGTGCGCTGCAGGGGGATGCTCTCTACAATGGCCTCCTGCTCGTTTTCGGCAAGACAGGCCCAGCCCCGTGTCCCCTCGCCATGCCGCCCCCGCACCAGCCCGAGCACCAGTTCGTTTACCCGGGTATGGGGTGCCGCCTGTCTGGCCCAGGTTTCCGTCAACGTCCGGACGCCGCGGTTGGCGGCACTGTAGCCGTCACTGAACAGGGCAGCGGTTGCGCCGCTGCGACCGGTGCTGGCGGCTATGGAGGAAAGGTTGACCACGGCGCTGCCGCTCCGCCCGGCCATAAGGGGGTAACAATGGCTGAAAAGCAGCCACTTGGCCTTCAGGCTGGTGTTGAACTCGAGGTCCCATTGCCCTCGGTTGGCGGGGAGATGGTAGCCACCGTGCACCACCGGCATCCCCCCCCGTTCTATGTTGTTGACGAGGTAGTCAAGCGAGCCGTATTCGGCGGAAATTTTTTCGGCCAGCATGGCGGCGTCCTCCTCCTTGCGGAGGTCGGCGTGGACAATCAGGCAGTTGTAGCGCTTGTCCCGAAACTCCCCGGCCATCTCGTCTACCGCTTCCGGCCAGTCGTACACCGGCAGGACCAGCCGCGCCCCCCGGTCGGCAAAACGGCGGGCAATGGCCCTGCCGATGGCCCGGGCGGCCCCGGGGAGGAGGAGGGTACGGCCGGTGAGGGGCATCGCTGACGTTCTTCTACAGAACTGAGTTGAGTAAGGGGCGACCGGGGTCGCGTATCGGCTCATCGACCGGCGACCGCCGCTGCAGGCCAAACATTGCCAGAAGTTCGTCATCCATGCAGAGTCGGTGGTCATCAGCGGCAATGATGGTGTTGTCCTTCGGGTTGATCAGCCGGGCCGAGATGTAGAGAACCCGATTGCTGCGGGCGTAGGTGCCGACCAGAATTGCCTGGGCCGGCTGATCAGCACTGATCCGCGAGAGATCACGGCTGAGGATGGTTTCCCCGGAACGGGGGGTAATTTCCAGGGTTTGAGCAATCTTTATCTCCCGAACCGCATAGCCCAATTGCACCAGCCGGGAACTGATGTGTTCCTGAAGGATCCTGCCGAAATTGCTGGTCTGTTCAAGATCGTTGTTGTCGACAAAGGTGGTGACCAGTATTGGCATTGCCGGATAGTTGGGGAGCAGTGGTGGTATGGCCTGGTAGCTGAGGTTGTCGGTGATCCGGTAGGCAAAATTGATCAGGTTGGTTGGCCCACCCAGAACCCTTTCCAGAGGAGTGCAGTTGAGTTGCGCACAGCCCCCGAAGAGGAGGGGCAGAAGGAGGATCGACAAAGTCCACCGTCTCCCGTTACTGCGGGGGCGGTGGGGGGGAGAGGCAGTCATCTCGAGTGACCTCCTGTGAACAAGATGCACGGAGTTGGCTGAACTCCGAGGGGTACCGGCCGGGTCACACCACCATTTGTCACTTTTGGTGGTGGCGAGGGTCTCTCCCCTTTTCCGGAGGTGAGGCCAGGGGATGATTACAGGGCCTGTCCATCCACCGGCGCAGTGGCCACTTCCCCAGCCGGTTTCTTTGCCACCGGCGCGGAAGTCCCCCCCTTTGCTGAATGGCCGGCACTGGTCAGCCGGATGGTCTTCGGGGTGAGCCGGTTTTCTTCGTAATGCCAGAAATCACGGTCGTTGATATAGTAGATATCCGATGCCCGGAAGAGGTAGTTGTCGTCGGCAAGCATTGAGGTGGTGATGATCACTTCGTAGTGGCCATGGCGGTTCAAACTGCTGTTGGCGACATCGGCTGCGGTGCCGGCGGCAAGGAGAACGATATCAGCGGGAGCATTGCGGAGGACAACGATGCCGGCGGCGAGGGCGGTGAGCAGCCCGGGTTGCAGGGTACGGATCCGTTCCCCATGGTGGCGGACCACCTGCACCTTGTAGAGCACCTCGATGGCCTGGTCGTCAGGCTGGTGTCGGGTGGGAATGCCGTGGTCGACCAGGCTGGTGATCAGCAGGTCACGAAAGGCTTCGTTGAACGGGCTGGTCTCCTCGGGCGAGCAGTTTTTCTTCTCGTCACCGCAGGTTTGCTCGACAAAGATCGGGCTGTGGAGATGGTTGGTGCGGATCAATTGGTTGTTGATCCGGTTGGCCAGATCCTGGGCGAGGATGTCCCAGTGTCCGGATGCCTGCATCTTTTCCTGCTGGCTGTAGGGGTGGCTGATCGGCTCGGGAATTCGTGCGGTGCAGGCTGCGGTGGCCAGGAGAAGGGTGAGCAGGGCGGTGGTAAGGAGATGGGTCCGGGGATAAGGACAGGGAAAGGGACGTTGACGACTACAAAGAGGCAAAAAGGATCGGCATGGGTGACGCATTGCATTTCTCCACTGATTGTGTAACTGTGCAACTGTATCGGACGGATGGTAAAAAAGTAAAGGGAAATATTCCCTTCGACCCTGGCCCACGATGAGTATTGATCTGCATATCCATTCTACCTTCTCTGACGGCAGCATGACGCCCTCGGAACTGGTTCGGCTGGCCAGGCAAAAAGGATTGCCGGCGATTGCCATCACCGACCACGACACGGTGGCCGGTATCGCCGAGGCGGTGGCAACCGGAAAGGAGTACGGGGTTGAGGTGGTTACCGGCCTTGAGTTGAGTGTCCGCTGGCAGGACTTTCATCTCCATCTTCTTGCCTACGGCTTCGACCCGACCAGCGTCGTCCTCGACCAGGCTCTTTGCCAGTTGCAGGAGGGGCGAAGAGCGCGGAACGCTGCCATACTCAAGACTCTGACCGATCTCGGGTTCAGGATTAGTGCTGAGGAACTGGCCAAGGTCGCCGGCCCCGGTCAATGTGGCCGGCCGCACATTGCCGCCATTCTTCGGCAAATAGGGGCGGTTGCCAGCCACGAGGAGGCCTTTCGTCTCTATCTTGGCCGAAATGGTCTGGCCTACCGGAGCCGCCCTCTCCTGCAGTTGGCCGAGGCAATTGTGGTGATCCATCAGGCCGGTGGCCTGGCGGTACTTGCCCATCCCCTCCAGGCCTGCCCGGAACCCTCTCTACTCGCTGCCCAACTGCCGCACTGGTGCCAGCTGGGCCTGGATGGCCTGGAGGTTTATTATCCTACTCACAGTCGCCGCCAGCGCCGGGAAATGCTGGCCCTTGCTGAGCGGCACAGCCTCCTGGCCACCGGTGGAAGTGATTACCATGGGGCGATCCGCCCACAGACCACCCTTGCCGGTGGCAAAAACAATGCGGTGCCGAACGAGGTGCTGGCATTATTGAAAGTACGTCTCGATCAGAGGCTTTGATGAAGGGGTGCTGGTAATGAGCAGGGTTTCGATCCTTGTGGTTGACGATGAGCCGAACTATCTTGTCGTCCTTTCCGAACTTCTCCAGGACGAAGGTTTCGAGGTGTTTACCGCCGCAGACGGTGAGGCCGGCCTGGCAGTAGTCGATAATGTCGACCTTGACCTGGTGGTCACCGATATGCAGATGCCGGGGATCAACGGTTTGCAACTGCTGGCTAGGGTGAAAGAAAAAAAGAAGGATCTGCCGGTGATCGTCATCACCGCCTTTGCCGAGGTGGACAAGGCGGTGGCGGCAATGCAGGCCGGGGCCTTCAGCTATCTCGCCAAACCCTTTTCCAATGATGAGTTGATTGTCACCCTGCGCAAGGCGGCGCACCACTATTCGCTGATCCGGGAAAACAGCCGGCTGCGCGACCAGATTCGCAGCACAACCGGCTTTTCCGGGATGATCGGCAAGAATGAGAAAATTCTTCAGGTCTACCAGTTAATCGAAAAGGTGGCACCGACCCAGGCTGCGGTGCTGGTTACCGGCGAGAGCGGTACCGGCAAGGAACTGGTGGCCAAGGCGATTCACCTCAACTCGCCACGGGAGGCGCAGCCCTTTATCGCCGTCAACTGTGCCGCCCTCTCCCAGAATCTCCTGGAGAGCGAACTGTTCGGCCACGAACAGGGGGCCTTCACTGGCGCGGTGGCGATGCGCAAAGGGCGTCTCGAACAGGCCGATGGTGGCACCGTCTTTCTTGACGAGGTTGGCGCCATCCCCCCCTCGGTTCAGGCGAAACTGCTCCGGGTTCTGCAGGAGAAGAACTTTGAAAGGGTAGGGGGGAGCACCACCATCGAGGTGGATGTGCGGATTATCAGTGCCACCAACCGGGATCTGCGCGAGGATGTGGCCACCGGCAGTTTTCGTGAGGATCTCTTTTATCGGCTCAATGTTATTCCGGTGCACCTGCCGGCCCTGCGGGAGAGGATGGACGATATTCCCCTGCTGACCGATTATTTCGTCGACAAGTACCGTCAGGAATTGGCAAGACCGGCGCTGAGTATCTCCCCTGAGGCGGTCAAACTCCTTCTCCGTCTCCCCTGGGAGGGGAATATCCGTGAGTTGGAGAACACCATCGAGCGGGCCGCCGTCCTTTGCGCCAACGACCGGATAGAGGCGGAGGATGTCCAGCCGGAGACCCTCTACGGCGAGGAACGACCGAGTTGGGACAGCGATCTCGATCTGCAGCAGTTGCTCCCCGAGGATGTCGGGCTCAACGATGTGTTGTATGCGGTGGAAAAGAAGATGCTCGTCCGGGCGCTGTACGATACTGACTATGTTCAGGCCAGGGCCGCAGAAAAATTGGGGATTACCAAGAGCCTTCTGCAGTACAAAATGAAGAAATACCGGATCAGCAAGAAGAGGTGACCGGGGATTGATCGGTACCGGAAATCCCCCAGTGGAGTTTGTTGCGGACGATGCTGAAATAGTCACGGCCGGAGGAGACGATCAACTGGAGCGGGTGGCGGGCGGTGGCCACCTGCAGTTCATCGCCCGGAACCATCTCCCAGACCGGTTGCCCGTCAACGATAATCTCCGCTTTGCCGGCCCGGTGGTTGCTGGCAAAGCGGGTGGTAATCCTTTTTTCGGCGGGCAGGATGATGGGCCTGCTGCTGAGCATGAAGGGGCAGATCGGGGTAACGGTGATGGTGGCCAGACCGGGGTAGACCAGCGGGCCGCCGGCAGAGAGGTTGTAGGCGGTCGACCCGGTGGGAGAGGAGAAGATCAAGCCGTCTGCCCGATAGGTGGTGATGTACTCCAGGTCGGCGGTGGCGGTGAGATTGAGCAGCCGGTCAACAACATTCTTGCTGATCACCACATCGTTTAAGGCGTAGCGGTAGGCGCTTGGCCGGCCATCCCGGAGCAGGCGGGTTTTCAGCATCAGGCGGTTTTCGACGGTGACCGGGCCGTTCAAAATCTGCTCAAGGACGCCGAGGGTTTCCCCTTCGGTCAGTTCAGTGAGAAAACCGAGGTTGCCGAGGTTGATACCCAGGACCGGGATGGCGTGGCGGGCGGCGTTTTCGGCGATATGGAGCAGGGTACCGTCACCACCGAGGACAATAACCATCTCCTGACCGGAGTTGATCCGGTTCAACTGCACTTCGACCCCTCGCTGCCGCAGCCACTCACTGAGGGTGGTGGCATAGGTTTCCGCCCGGGCATCCTCCTTCTTGGTGATCAGGGCGACCTGGCGGAGAGCGAGCCGTATCTGGCGGCGGAACGGGAAGAGGGAACTCATTCCACCTGACCCAGTTGCCGGGAACGAACCACAGCCGATTCGACGATATCCATGATCATCCCATGGAAGCCGGCCTTCTCCAGGACGTGCAGAGCGGTGATGGCGGTGCCGCCGGGTGAGGTGACCTTGCCACGCAGGGCAGCCGGGTGCTCGCCGCTCTCCTTGAGCAGTTTGACCGAACCGGATACGGTCTGCAGGGTCAGTTTTTCCGAGACTGCCCGGGTAAGACCGGATTTCACTCCGGCATCAATCAAGGCCTCGACGAAGGAGAAGACGTAGGCCGGCCCGGAACCGCTCAGACCGGTCACCGCATCAAGATGGACCTCGTCGAGCAGGACCACTTCGCCCACCGCCAGAAAAATCTCCTCCGCCTCAAGGAGTTCCTCTTCGCTGACATGGCCGTTTCTGCTCAATGCGGTCGCCCCTTCCAGGACGAGGGCCGGGGTGTTGGGCATGGCTCGGATAACCTTCAGTCCCTCGCGCCCAACCGTCTTCTGGTAAAAAGAGATCGGCAGGCCGGCAGCCACTGTGACCAGGATGTGCTGTTCACCGACCCGTTCGCGGCACTCTTCGAGCAGCGCTTTCATGGTCTGTGGTTTCACTGCCAGGATGACGATCCGGCACCGCCTAAACAACTCGTGGTTGTCGGCAGAGGTATGCACCGCATAGGTCTTTTCCAGATGCTCGCGGCGAAAGTCGTTGGGTTCACTGACCAGAATATTGTCGCTGTGGTAGAGGCCGGAGGCTATCACCCCTCTGATCAGGGCCTCGGCCATCTGGCCGCCACCGACAAAACCGATAAATTTGTTCATGGTCCACCTGCTGAAAAGAGAATTGAGTCGAACAGGGAAAAAGGTAAGTGGTCACTGCCAGGCAGCACAAGTCTGCAGCACCGGGGTCTGTGGCCGTTCAGGCAGTACTCCGGGTTCGTTCAGGCTGGCCGTCGAGCTAGAGTTGGCTCTTTCGAGGTGCTGGCTCTGTGGGGGGGCCTGACCGGCTGAAAATGGGTGGCTGATGAACGGTTAGCAAAAAAAGTGGTGTGCAAACGTGATCGGTTTCAGGTAAATATCAGATTCGTACTTTTTCCACAACGGTATAACTGAGTCGGCCGGTTTTATCTCCGTCGGGGCCGAAAAGGCCGGACCCGCTCTGCACACAATCCATCAAGAGAACCGGAAATCGATATGATAGATGAAGACTTACTGGCCATACTTGCCTGTCCACAGTGCAAGGGCCCGGTGCGGCTGGAAATCGGAGAAAAGGGCGAGGGGTTGGTCTGTGCTGCCTGCCGGCTCTGGTATGAGATCCGCGACGGCATCCCGGTAATGCTGGTGGAGAAGGCCCTGCCACTGTCGGAAGAACCCGGCTCCTGAAGCCGCAGCGGCCGGAGGATGCCGGAGGTAAAAAAACTCGACCAGCAAGCAAACCCGACCAGAGGAGGGGACGATGGCGGGACAAACGAGAGAAACGTCGTTGCAGGCGCAATTCGTGGTTGCCGGATCCCATGCCGAGAGTGATTATTTTGGGCTGATCCGGGCGGTTCTTGACGGGCCTCCAGGTCCGGGACGCGATGAGGCGCTGGCCGGAGCCTACTCGCTGCTGCTGGCGGAAATAAGGGAAAATCGCCGCCCGCCGGTTCAGACCATCGCCTTTGGCACCTCGGGCTGGCGTGGCCGACTGGGCAAGGATATATCGGTTCGTTCGGTGCAGGTGGTGACCATGGCCATCGTCCGGATGTACGAGGAGGTGGCACACTCTGTGGAACTGGCCGAGTTGCTGGGGGTTGCCTCAGTGGAGGAAGCCAGGACACGGGGCTGCGTTCTTGGTTTCGACAACCGTTTTGCCGGCGAATTGCTGGCTGGCCGGGTTGCCGCCGTCCTGGTCTCTGCCGGTTTTATCGTCCACTACGCCGGGGAGTCCACCACCGGGGTGCTCTCGGCCGCCGTCCTGCGGCGGCGGGCCGCCTTTTCCATTAACCTCACCCCCTCCCACAACCCACTTGAGTATGGCGGTTACAAATTCAACGCCGCCGACGCCGGTCCGGCTGCCGCCCCGGTTACCGAGCGGATAACCAGCCATGCCCGGGCGCTGCTTGAAGAGCCAGATCTGCAGCCGATACTCGATCGCCTGCAGGAGGAAGAGGGGCTGCCCCGGTCAGCTGCCTTCCATCCCTTTGATGCGCTTGCCGATTGGCAGGAACTGGTCGCCGCCAATGAGCCCCGGCACGGGTTGTCCATGCCCCGGGCGGTTGCTGGTTTTCATGCTGAGGAGGGGCTGGTGGTGGCCATCGATGCGGTCCACGGCGCCAGTCGCCTGCATCTCCGGCGCCTGTTCGCCGATACCAGATCGCCGCGACTGCTCCTGCTTCGTGACGGCGCCGACGTCACCTTTGGTGGCGTTGCCCCGGAACCCTCCTGGCAGAATATGCAGACCATGGTGGCGATGCTGCGGGCAAGACCGGAACGGTATCGCCTGGGGGCCATAATCGACCCGGACGGTGACCGGATCCGCTTCACCGACGGCAACCGGGAGATCGGCATGAACTCCTTCGGCGCCATGGCCTACCACTTTCTCCACGAGTATAAAATGAAAAAGGGGATGGTGGCCAAGACGGTGGCCACCTCCAACCTCGCCAACAGCATCGCCCGGGCCTTTGCCGAGGAGTTGTTCGAACCGGCGGTGGGGTTCAAGAATTTCAAGGAAGTTATCGGCCGGGCCTTGGTTTGTTTCGAGGAGTCGGACGGTATCACGGTGATTGGCCATACCCCGGAGAAAGATGCCTATATCGGCCTCCTCCTGGCCCTGGAAATGATCCTCAGCACTGGCCTGAATCTTGGCGAGTATCTGGATGATATCGAAAGTCGCTACGGTGCCTTCTATCCCGACCGCGACGGCATCGAGGTGGCAGTCCATGGTGCGGCCCTGCAGGAGCGACTCGGCCGACTGGCAGAGTATCAGGCCGGCAGCCATCTTATGGTCGGTGGCAAGTCTCTGCGGATAGATGAAGTGATCAGCATCGATGGCACAAAAATGGTCTTCGCGGACGGTTCCTGGCTGATGATCCGCCCTTCCGGAACCGAGCCGAAGGTTCGATTCTATGTCGAGTCGAGGACTCGTCGAGGCACGGAGGAGTTGGTGGCCGCTGCCAAGGGGCTGCTGGTCGAGGCCGGGGTCCTCTAAAGTCTGTTGAGGGGCGGCGCCGGGCGGCTCGGCGACTGGCCCGATGGTTGCAATTTCCGCTTTCTGACTTACCTTCAGGGTCTGGTGCCGGGTTGGCCGGAGGTGGCAGAAGGTGGAAGCTCGTCTGTTTGCTCGTATCTATTTAACTTGGAGTTCTCTATGTGGGAATACACCGATACAGTTCAGGAACATTTTTTACACCCGCGCAACGTCGGCGAGATAGACAATCCCAGCGGCACAGGAGATGTCGGTTCGCTGGCCTGCGGCGACGCCTTGAAATTGACGCTGAAGATTGACGACAAGGGGGTCATCACCGAGGCGAAGTTTAAGACCTTCGGTTGCGCCAGTGCCATTGCCTCCTCTTCGGTACTTACCGAAATGGTGGTTGGCATGACAGTGGATGAGGCGGCCAAAGTGTCCAACCAGGATATTGCCAACGCCCTGGGTGGACTACCTAAAGAGAAAATGCACTGCTCGGTGATGGGTCGGGAGGCGCTGGAGGCGGCGATTGCCGACTATCGCGGGCTGATCCTGCCGATGGCAGAAGGGGAAGTGGTCTGCGAATGCTTCGGGGTGACTGATCTGGAGATAATCCGGGCCATTCGGGAATCCAATCTTCGCTCGGTGGAGGAGATCACCAACTTCACCAAGGCCGGTGGTGGCTGCGGCAAATGTGAGGGGGCTCTGCGCAACCTGCTGGAACAGCATGCCGGCATCGGTGTCAGTCGACCGGTGGCCAAGGAAAAACCGAGACGGATGACTGCTCTGCAGAAGATCAAAAGGATCGAGGAGGTGCTCGAACGGGAAATTCGCCCCGGTTTGCGCAAGGACGGCGGCGATATCGAACTGATTGATGTCGATGGCGATTTCGTCTCGGTGTCGCTGCGCGGGGCCTGTACCAGTTGCAGCAAATCACAGACCACCATCAAGGAATACGTGGAAAAGAAGCTGCGTGAGCTGGTCCTTGACTCGCTTATCGTTGAGGAGGAGCAGTCATGAGCCTTGCCCCCGATGCCGTCATCTACATGGACAATAATGCCACGACCCGTGTTGCCCCGGAAGTTCTTGCGGCGATGATGCCCTATTTCAGCGAGCTCTACGGAAATCCCTCCAGCATGCACACCTTCGGAGGTCAGGTTGCCGAGGCGGTGCACACTGCCAGGTGCCAGGTTGCCGCCCTGCTCGGTGCCGACCCCGAGGAGATCACCTTCACCAGTTGTGGCACAGAAAGTGATTCTGCCGCCATCCTTTCGGCGCTGCGGACCTATCCGGAAAAGCGGCATGTGATCACCACCCGGGTTGAGCACCCGGCAGTGAAGAACCTCTGCGAAAACCTGACCGCCATAACCGGCCACAAATACCGGGTCACCCGGCTGAAGGTGGATGCCGAGGGGATGCTGGACATGGCCGAGTACGAAGAGGCCCTCCGAGAAGATACCGCCATTGTCAGCGTCATGTGGGCCAACAACGAAACCGGGGTGATCTATCCGGTCGAGGAGATGGCCAGAATGGCCCGGCAGCGGGGGATTCTCTTCCACACCGATGCGGTTCAGGCGGTGGGCAAGATCCCCATCAACCTGCGGCAACTCGATATCGACATGCTCGCCCTCTCTGGGCACAAACTCCATGCACCGAAAGGGGTGGGGGTTCTCTACATCAAGCGGGGGACACTCTTTGTCCCCTTCATGACCGGCGGGCATCAGGAGCATGGCCGACGAGGTGGCACCGAGAATGTCGCCAGTATCGTCGGGCTGGGAAAGGCCTGTGAACTTGCTGCGGCCAAGATGGACGAAGAAAACAGTCGGGTAAAGGCGATGCGCGACACCCTGGAGGAGGGGTTGCTGACCGCTATACCCAAATCGCTGCTCAACGGCCACAAGACAAGCCGACTTCCCAACACCGCCAATATCAGCTTTGAATTTGTCGAAGGAGAGGCCATTCTGCTCCATATGAACCAACAGCGGATCTGCGCCTCTTCGGGCTCTGCCTGTACCTCCGGCAGCCTGGAACCATCCCACGTCCTGCGGGCGATGGGGGTGCCGTTCACCGCTGCCCACGGCTCGATCCGCTTTTCCTTAAGCGTCTACAACAGCGAAGAGGAGATCGCCTTTGTGCTCGAGAAGATGCCGAACATAATCGATTCTTTGCGCAAGATGTCACCGTTCTGGAAGGGGTAGAGAATGCTGGTTATTGAACCGTTTTTTGTCATTCAGGACGATCTCGACCGTATGCCCCTGGCCGAGCGGCTCGAGGCCTGCGGGCGGATCTGTTACCGCAGCGAGGAGCGAATAGAACCTGGCTCGGCACGCCCCTTTGTTCAGCGGATCGCCGAGCACGGCCACAACTCGGTGCTGGAGATGGCGGTGGTCCATTTTCGTCTCCGCTGTCGGCCGGAAGAGCAGCGGCAACTCTTCGCTGCCCAGCCAAGGTACCTGGTAATCGACCAGAGCGACGATGGCCTGCTGGTGACCGGCTCGATCCGTGCCTTTCGAGAACTCGCTGCCAACAGGGAAGGGGGGCTGCTGCTGATGGCGATGGTGGCCCAGTTGGCCACGGAAGAACCGCAGCTCTTTGCCCGCCAGGTGACAGCCGACCAGCCGCCTCTTCCCGAGGGTGTGGAGGTCGTTCGCCTCTCCCTGGCGGATGTGGAAAAACTGCCGGCGGAGTTGCTCCTCCGCCACCGTTTTGTCAGTGTCCGGATGGTGGTCAACCGGGCGGTGACCCACGAACTGGTGCGACACCGCCCCTGCTCCTTTCTTCAGGAAAGTCAGCGCTACTGCCGATACAGCGAGGATAAGTTCTCCAACCAGGTCACCTTTATCAAACCGCTCTTTTTTGACCCGGAAAGTGACGAGTACCGCATCTGGCAGGAGGCCATGGAGCTGACTGAAAACCGCTATCTCAAGCTTCTGGAAACCTCTTCTCCGCAGGCGGCGCGGACTGTGCTGCCCAACTCCTGCAAAACCGAGATCATTGTCTACTGCAATCTCGCCGAATGGAGGCATATCCTGGCCCTGCGCACCTCCGCCGGGGCTGAACCGTCAATGCGGCAGATCATGATCCCCCTGGCTGCGGCTATGCGCCAAAGATTCCCCTGTCTCTGAGCCCTCCGGCTCAAAGACCTTGTCCGCGCGGGAGTTTTCTCAACCCGGTAGCCATTTCAGCTACCGGTTTTTTTGTCTGTTTGCGCCTCTCTGGTAAGGATTTTCTTTAAAGATTGCCATGAGTATGGTTTATATTGCAGCTATCGGTAGCGGAAGCCCCGGGCCTGGCGCAAACCTACTTTTCTGACCGCCCCCCCCTCGTCCCGCCGGGTGGTCGATTTCGCCACTCTCCCGGTCGCCGATGGGCACTCGCTTTCCTGCCTCTTCTGGCTTGATGTCGACGGTGTACCAATCTTTTGCTAAAGGGTAGATCATGGCGCTTCGCAGTCCCCTCGCAGATCGAAAATCCTCGATGAAGAAGACCGTCAAGGACCAGTCCGGTGCCGGTCGAGTGAAGATTGGCGAACTGCTCAGCAAGGCCGGTTACATAACCCCGAGCCAGCTGGAGACCGCGAAAAAGATACTGCAGAAAAGCGGTGGCCGGCTCAGTGCCATCCTTCGCCAACTTGAGTATATCGACGACAATACCGTTTTTAACTTTCTCAGCCGACAGCACAACTATCCGGCGATAGTAATCAGGAACGAGGCCCCCTCCAAGGACGCGCTGCGGCTACTCCCCTACGAGCAAGCCAAGGGCTTTCTTGCCTTTCCCCTGCGGGTTGCCGGCAGCACCCTGCAGGTGACCATGGTCGAACCTTCCGACAGTACGGCGGTGGAAGAGTTGCAGAACCTGGTCAATCGGGAGCTTTCGGTCTGTGTCTCCACCGAATCGGATATTATCGAGGCCTACCAGAAGTACTTCGGAATCGACGATGAGGAGGCCAAGTCCTTTATCGGGGTGCGGGATGAGGTGGATGAGGAACTGGATATCACCCAGGTTGACGATTTCGGTTCCATCGTCGCTGAAGCGGCCGACGATTTTGAGATTGATGCCGAGGGTGACGACGATATCGGCGAGCAATTCGCCGCCTCCGATGCGCCGATCATCAAACTGGTCAACGGCATTCTGGTCAAGGCAGTTCAGGATGGGATTTCCGATATCCACGTCGAACCCTACGAAAAGAGCATGCAGGTCCGTTACCGCAAAGACGGCTCGCTGTTCAAGTCGATGAACCTCCCCATGGCGATCAAGAATGCCCTGGTTGCCCGCCTGAAAATTCTCTCCGGCCTCGATATCACCGAACGGCGCGTTCCCCAGGATGGCCGGATCAAGATGCGGATGGGCCGTAACCGATCAGTGGACTTCCGGGTCTCCTCGTTGCCGACCCTCTATGGCGAATCGGTGGTTCTGCGGATTCTCGACAAATCGTCCTTGAACGTCGATCTGACCAAGCTGGGCTTTGCCGAAGAGACCTTTGCCATGCTCCGCCGCTGCCTCAGCCAACCGCAGGGGTTGTTGCTGGTAACCGGGCCGACCGGCTCCGGCAAGACGGTCACCCTCTACTCCGCCCTCAACTCGATGAACAGCGAGGATATCAAGATCCTTACGGCCGAGGATCCAGTGGAGTTCAACTTCAAGGGGATCAATCAGGTCAATGTCCATCAGGAGGTGGGGATGACCTTCGCCGCCGCCTTGAAGGCCTTTCTCCGCCAGGACCCGGATATCATCATGGTGGGGGAGATCCGTGACATCGAGACGGCCGAGATCGCCATCAAGGCGGCGATGACCGGTCACCTGGTCTTCTCCACCCTCCACACCAATGACAGTCCTGCCACCATCGGCCGGCTGGTCGATATCGGTATTCCCCCCTATATGCTTGCTTCTTCGGTGAGCATGGTCCTTTCCCAGCGTCTTGGTCGGCGGCTCTGCCAACAGTGTAAAAAACCTCAAGAGTACTCCCCGGCAGAGTTGATCAAGGTCGGCTTTCGCGAAGATGAGGTGGCCGACCTGGTGGTATACGGGCCGGTCGGCTGTCCGGTCTGCAACAACCTTGGGTACAAGGGCCGGGTTGGCTTTTTCGAATTGATGGAGGTGACCGACGAGGTGGCCAAGGCAATCAACGCCGAGGTACCGGAGGACCAGTTGCGCAAGATTGCTATCCAGGAGGGGATGACCCCCCTCCGTGATGCTGCCCTGCAGAAGGTCCGGGAGGGAATCACCAGTGTCGATGAGGCGTTACGCCGCACGGTTGCCCACAAGGAGAGTCTGCCCGCCTATATGGTCAATCCGGACGAGGAGAATTACGAGGACGGTGATGTGATTATCCGTGAAGGCAATAAGGACAGGGATTTCTTCAAGCTGATTCGAGGCGCACTGACCGTCATCAAGGGGGGGAAGAAGATTGCCGAACTCACCGAGCCGGGAGAGTTCTTCGGTGAAATGGCGGCAATCACGGGCGAACAGCGGACCGCTTCCATCATCTCCCAGGGCCGTTCGACGGTGAAACGCTACCCCGGAAACAAGCTTGAGGAGGTTATCGAGAAATACCCCGATGTTTCCCGCCATCTGTTCAAGACCATGACCAGGCGACTGCAGAAGTCGAACCAGATTATTGTCAAACTGGCCGGTGGCGCGGTGCGGCGTCCGCCACCGGCAACCGCCGTTGCCTCCCGATCATGAAGAACAGAACCTCCGCTGGCCGGTACGGTGGTCCGGGCCTCTTACCTGGTTCCCGCCGGCCCCGGCGATGACGCTCGACCGGCTGCACGTCGCCGCCCTCCTGGATGGTCGACCCGGTCACGAAAAACAGACCCTGGGTTTGGTCGAGGCCCTTGGCCGGCGGCTTGATGTCCGTCTTAGCACAATTCCGGTCGAACGCCCCTCCCCCTTGCGCCGGCTGGTAGAGAGCTGTCGCTGCCGGTTGCCCGGGCTGGGTCTTTCCCGGCCGGAGCTGGCTGATGCCGAGCTGCTGATTGGCACCGGCAGCAGTACCCATCTGCCCTTGCTGCTGTACAAAAAAAGGTACCGGATACCGGCGGTAACCTGCATGAGCCCCGGATGGCATCTGCGCGGTGGCTTTGATCTCTGTTTTGTCCCGGTGCACGACGGTCTGCCGGCCGGTGGCAACATCGTCCTTACCCTCGGAGCCCCAAATTGCCTCCTTGACCTGGGAGAACACCAGGAGGGAAAAGGGCTGGTTCTGATCGGGGGGGTTGATCCGGCCAGCCACTCCTGGCAGGGCACGGAGGTGCTCCGGATGGTGGAGACGATCGTCACCAGTGACAGGCGCAGCTGGGTGATCGCCGCCTCCCCCCGGACTCCTGCCGAGACGGTGAGCCTCCTTGCCGCTCTCGCCAGGGCCCATGCCAATACCGCCTTTTTTGCCTATTCGGATACCGGTCCCGGCTGGATCGAAGAGCGCTACCGGGAGAGCAGTGTCGCCTGGGTGACCGCCGATTCGATCTCGATGATGTATGAAGCCCTGGCCGCCGGTTGTCGTCTTGGTATTTTGCCGTTGCCCTGGCGGCGATCGAAGAACAAATTCCAACGCAATCAGGAGGTGCTGCTGAGCCGCGGCCTCGCCCGTTCCTTTTTGAGTTGGGAGAGAGACCAGGTCGACTGGCAGACCGGGCAGTACCGTAACGAGGCCAGCCATTGTGCCGAGTGTATCCTCGAACTGCTGGCCCGGTAAACAAAACGCCTGTCGCCGCCACCGCAGCCGCCAGGATTGAATTCCACCGCCATTCCCCGGGCTGAAGGCGATTTGCCAGGGGATTGACCCGTTTCCTCAGGATATGGACAGCAATATACTTAAAATTGTACAGATTCTCCCCGAACTCGATGAGGGGGGGGTGGAGGGGGAAACCCTTGATCTGGCCATCTACCTGGCCCAACAGGGATACCAATCGATGGTCATCTCCGGCGGTGGCCGGTTGGTACCGCAATTGCTGGCCGCCGGCTGTCGGCATATCCATTGGCCGCATATCGGTGAAAAGAATCTCCGTTGTCTGCAGTACGTCACGAAACTGCGCCGTTTTTTTCTTGAAGAAGAGATTGACATCGTTCATCTTCGCTCCCGTCTCCCTGCCTGGATCGGCTATCTGGCCTGGCGCACTTTGCCGGAGGCTGTCCGGCCGGCACTGATCACCACCTTTCATGGCTTCTACTCGGTCAACGCCTACTCCTCCATCATGACCAAAGGGGAACGGGTGGTGGCGGTGTCGGAAACGATCAGAGAGCATATCATTGCCAACTATCGGATCGCCCCGGAACGGATACAGCTGATCCACGGCGGGTTTGCCGTCGAGGAGTTCTCGCCGGCTGCGGTGACCGAAGAACGCATCGCCCCCTTGCGGGAGAAGTGGCTGGCCGGCTATGCCGGTAAACCGGTGGTGATCCTGCCTGGTCGTCTAACCGGCTGGAAAGGACAGGATGTCCTGATCGAAAGCCTTGCCCTGCTGCCGGACCTTGAATTTGTCAGCCTGCTCATCGGCGATACCGAAGAAAACCCGGTCTTCACCCGAAAACTGGCTGAGCGGATCCGGTTCCATGGTCTGGAAAAGAAGGTGATTCTGGCTGGGCATTGTCGGGACATGCCGGCAGCGCTGACGCTGGCTGATGTGGTGGTTTCCGCCTCCTCCACCCAACCGGAGGCCTTCGGCAAGGTTGCCATCGAGGCGATGGCCATGGGGCGGGCGGTGATTGCCACCGCCCATGGCGGTAGTCTGGAGACGGTGGTTCCAGGGATCACCGGCTGGCTGGTCCCCCCCCTCGACCCGCAGGGGATGGCCGATGCTCTGCGCGAGGCGATCACCCACCCCGAGGAAACCAGTCGGCGCGGCAAAGAGGGGCAACTCTGGGTTGGAGAGCGGTTCACTGCCCTGACCATGTGCGAAAAAACGGTTGACCTCTATCTGTCGACCCATGCCGAGAGATGCAAAATCCGGCAAAAAAACTGTTACACCGTCATGCAGTTGCTTCCGGAACTGAACAGTGGTGGGGTCGAGCGGGGCACTCTGGAGATGGGTAGACATCTGGTCCGTAACGGCCACCGCTCACTGGTCGTCTCCGCCGGCGGTCGACTGGTGAAACAACTCGAGGAGGAAGGGAGCCATCATATCCGCAAGGGGATCGGCTCGAAAAGCCCGGCCGCCCTCCTCCATATCTGGCCCTTGCGCCGTCTGCTGAAAAAGGAGGGAGTCAACGTTCTCCACCTCCGTTCGCGAATGCCCGCCTGGATAGGGTATGCTGCCTGGAAGAGCCTCCCCTCCCGCCTCCGGCCGGTGCTGGTAACCACCTTTCATGGCTTCTATTCAGTAAACGTCTACAGTGCGATCATGACCAAAGGGGACGGGGTGATTGCCATTTCCGAGAGTATTCGTCGACATATTCGGGAAAACTATCAACGGGAGAAAAATGTCCGGCTCATATTCCGGGGAGTCGACGCTGAATCCTTTGACCCGGCCAAGGTGGGCCGGGAGCGGTGCGAGGCACTCCGCCAGGCCTGGGGGGTGGTGGCAGAAGTTCCGCTGCTGATGCTGCCGGGAAGGTTGACTCGCCTGAAGGGGCAGGAGATCTTCCTGAAGAGTCTGCTGCTTCTCAAAAATACTTGCTATCAAGCTGTCCTGGTGGGAGATACCTCTGAAAACACGGGGTATTTTTCTGAACTTTCTGCTTTTATCCAGAGCAATCAGCTGGGCGACAGGGTCTTTTGTGTCGGCCACTGTGCCGATATGCCGGCCGCCTTTCTTCTCGCCGATGTGGTCCTTTCCACCTCTTCTCTCGAACCGGAAGCCTTCGGGCGAACGACAGTGGAGGCGATGGCGATGGGTCGGCCGGTGATTGCCACCGCCCATGGTGGCAGCCTGGAAACGGTGGTGCCGGGTCAGAACGGCTGGCTGGTCAAACCTTCCGATCCAAGCGGTCTGGCTCTGGCCATCGATCAGGCCCTGGCCATGGATCCGGCTGAACTGCGCCGCTTTGGGGAGAATGGCCGACAGCGGGTACTGGCCAGTTTTACTGCCCAGGCCATGTGTGAACAAACCCTTGAGTTCTATTCCGTCCTGTTGGCGGCCAGAGAGAGGCAGCACAGGCGAAATCATTGACCGGTATGCAGGAAAAGAGCGCAAAACCCGGACCTGTAACCGTTCAGCCAGTGCTCCCGGTTCGTTCAGACAGGCCGCCGAGCTAGAGTCGGCTCTTCTTTCAAGGTGCTGGCTGTGTGGGGTGGCTTGACCGGGCGAAAATGGTGTGCTGGTCAACGGTTACGCACAGGCCATGAATGGGTCGCAGCAGCCCAATGAATGGGTTGCAGCCTAATGGGTCGCAGCCTAATGAATGGGTCACAACCTATTCCAGGCGGCTGAAATGGCGCTCGAGAAAAACGCATTCCCGGGGTGAGAGGTCAAAACGCAGGGCAACCTCGGCCAGCAGCTGCTGACGGCTCTTTTCCGGATGTTCATCGAGGAGAAGGGAAAACTCCCTCATCGCCTTGGTGATCTTGTCACCGGGGGGGTAGATGGTCGTGTCGGGCACCTTGCGCACCAGTCAGGAATTAGGCCGATTGGGCCGATTAAGCCGTACAGGCCTGAGGACGATGCCGGCCAGGGGCGGCACGGTGACATGGCTCCGGCAGGGAGCCTGGGCGTGGGGAACATCCTCGGCGGGGCACCGATCCGGAAGTTCGGCGCCACTGCCGCCATATTCCCGCCGATCGGAACTGAACACCACCTCGTAAGGGCAGTTCTCCGGCAGTCCGATGGGGTACCTGGTAAACACCTGCGGGGTGTAGTTGAACAGGCAGACGAGGTGGTCCCGGCGGTCGCTGGCGTAGCGGGCGAAGGAGATGATCGAGTTGTTCCGGTCTTCCAGGTCCAGCCAGGAAAAGCCGGCAGGGGAAAAATCCTGCTCCCAGAGAGCCGGCTGGTTGCGATAGAGGGCATTGAGATCGGCAACAAAATGCTGCAATTGCCGGTGTAGCCCCTCCTTTTCCGGCAGGTGCCAGTCGAGACTCTGTTTGCAGTACCACTCCGACCATTGGGCGAACTCTCCACCCATGAAGAGCAGCTTCTTGCCCGGGTGCATCCACATGGTGGTCAGGAGCAGGCGCAGGTTGGCAAACTTCTGCCACTCGTCCCCGGGCATTTTTTCGATCAATGATCTCTTCCCGTGCACCACTTCGTCGTGGGAGAGGGGGAGGATGAAATTTTCCGAAAAGGCGTACATGATCGAGAAGGTGAGGCTGTTGTGGTGGAATTTGCGGTACAGCGGATCCTTGCTGAAGTAGGCGAGGATGTCGTTCATCCAGCCCATGTTCCATTTGAATCCGAAGCCCAGCCCCCCCTGATCTGTCGGTTTTGATACCCCGTAGAAGCTGGTGGACTCTTCGGCTATCATCAGGGCGTTGGGGTAGTTCTGATAGATAATGGCATTGAGGTGGCGCATGAACTCGATGGCCTCGAGGTTTTCCCGGCCGCCATGGCTGTTGGGAAGCCATTCGCCATCCTTGCGGGAGTAGTCGAGATAGAGCATCGAGGCTACCGCATCGACCCGCAGGCCATCGATGTGGTAGCGGTCGAGCCAGAAGAGGGCGTTGGCGATCAGGTAGTTGCTCACCTCGTTCCGGCCGTAGTTGTAGATGAAGGTTCCCCACTCCGGGTGCGACCCTTTACGGATATCCTCATGTTCGTAGAGAGCGGTGCCGTCAAAGAGTCCAAGGCTATGGGCATCCTTGGGAAAGTGGGCCGGTACCCAGTCGAGAATCACCCCGATTCCGTTCTGGTGGCAGAGATCGACAAAGTACATGAACTCTTCTGGTGTCCCATATCGGCTGGTCAGGCTGAAGGGGGCGGTCACCTGATACCCCCACGATTCATCGAGGGGATGTTCCATGACCGGCATCAGTTCGATATGGGTGAAGCCGAGCTGCCTGACATAGGGGATGAGGTGGTCGGCCAGTTCCCGGTAAGTGAGAAAGCGCTGTGGATCGGCAGGGTCACGTTGCCAGGAACCGGGGTGGACCTCGTAGATCGCCATTGGCTGGTTATACGGTGGAGTGGCACCGCCGGCCTGCTGCCACTCGTGGTCCTGCCAGTGGTAGTGGTTGAGGCTACGGACCACCGAGGCGGTTTTCGGGCGGAGTTCGCCGTAGAACTGAAAGGGGTCGGATTTTTCCGCTATCTGCCCATCCTGTGCCCTGATGCGATATTTGTATATCTCATTTTCGCCAAGGTGGGGGATGAACAGTTCCCAGATACCGGAGATCCCCAGACTGCGCATCAGATGCGGTCGACTGTCCCAGTTGTTGAAATCGCCGACCACCGAGATGGCCGTGGCATTAGGGGCCCATACCCGGAAAATAACCCCGTTGACATTGTGGAGAACCATCGGGTGGGCACCGAAGTGGTCGTAGAGCCGGTAGTTCCGGCCGGCGTTGAAAAGGAAACGGTCCTGTTCTCCCAGTTGAACGGTGAATCGGTAGGGGTCGTTGACCAGTTTGCTGCCACCATCCGGGTAGCTCACGGCATAGCGGTAGTTGTACGGATCAAGGAAGGGATCGACCAGTTGCTCAGTCGTCAGCTCTATGGCAAAGAGTCCCTCCGGATGGAGAGAGGTCATTGGCAGTTCTGAGCCCTGCTGGACCAGCCGAACCGTAGATGCTCCCGGCTGGAAGGTCCGCAGGGTGACCCGACCGGGGAGTGGGGTGTCGAAGTGGGCGCCGAGGTATTGAAAGGGATCGTGGTGACGGCCGCCGAGAATTTTTTCCAGATGGGTGTCCATAGTCACTCCGTAGCGGGGGGAGGGGTGGGCTGAGCGAGCAGGCTCTGTTGGCATGTTTTCGGTGGTATGTCTGCTGATTCTATGGTATCCCGACCAGTTTGTCATGGGCAAAGTCGGCAGAAAGAGAAAAAGGTGGTGAAACGGAAATGGCTGAACAGCCGGGCCATCCTTGACGGCGAATGGAAAATTCTGCTACAATCGGGCATCAGCGTGGGAGTGAGAGGGCGTTCGTCCTGCCGGCCCGCGCCGCAGAGTGGAGAGGAGGCAGATTTTGATGCTCGGGGAGACAATGGACCTGCAGACCGATGTTGGCGGCGATTCTCTGGCCGGGAAATTTCTTGTCTCAACGCCGCAGATGCCCGACCCGAGATTTGAGGAGCACCTGATCTATATCTGTGCCCACAGTGGCGAAGGGGCGATGGGGGTAGCGGTCAATCGGCCCAACGGCTCTTTCTCCTTGGCGGAGATTCTCCGCGGCGCCAACCTGACGATTCCACCGGAACCGCTGCCGCCGGTCCATATCGGTGGCCCGGTCGATCTGGAATCAGCTTTTATCCTCTACCTATCCGACTACCACGCCGAACATCGTTTGGACATCAGTGATACTGTCTCGCTGACTCGGGAGACCAGGGTTCTCGAGGATATTGCCCGAGGGAGTGGGCCTCGGCATTACCTCTTTCTCCTTGGCTATACCGGTTGGGGGCCCGGCCAACTGGAGCGTGAACTGCTCGAGAACGGCTGGCTGACCCTGCCGGCCAACGATGAGATTATTTTCCACCTTCCCAATGAGCTGAAATGGAAGGCGGCGGCAATGCAGTACGGCATTGATATCGTAACCTTTGGCGATGTTATCGGCTATGCCTGAATATGGGTGAGAGCACCACGCCGCCCTTTCAACGTTACAGCTCCTGCCCCTCTTTCCCTTCCTCCTTGAGGTTTCGTATTGATGTCCTTGCTCAGTCGCCTCTTTCAATGCACCCGCTGTGGCTTCTGCTGTCATGGGGAAACCACTGTTTCCCTCGATTCTGCTGACCAGAAGCGGATGCTCGCCACCCTCGGCCTGCCGGAGGAGGAGGTCCGTCGTCGCTTCTGGCGGCTGAGCGGGGAACGGGTGCAGATGCAGGTGGCTGCTGGCCACTGCATTTTTTACGCCGACGGCTGTACGGTCCATCCCGGACGGCCAAGGCGGTGTATCGAGTGGCCGCTCCATCCGGCCATCCTCCTCGATGAGAACAACTTCCGCACCATTGCCGACTCCTGTCCGGGAATCAACCGGGAACTGGGCTACAGCGAGTTCTGCCGGATTCTCTGCCAACTCCTGGACAGTGCCGCCGAGCGGGCGCCGGGGGCAGACGGCAGGTGAGAAAGGGATGAAGCACCAGCTCTACCTTCTTGGCAAGACCAAGGGCGACTTTCTGGCCGAGGGTGTTCTCGAATACGCTTCAAGGCTGCAGCACTATACCGATTTTGCCTTGATCCCGGTGAAAGAAAAGGGGCGAGGCCGGGAGGGCGGTGTGGCCCGGGAGGGTGGGCTACTTCTCCGGATGGTACCGGCCGGGGCACATCTGGTGGTGCTTGACCCCCGGGGACGGCAGTTTACTTCCGAGGCCTTTGCCCGGGAGATAGCCGCCTGGGAACTGCGCGGGGTTCGCCAGGTCTGTTACCTGATAGGCGGCCCGGATGGGCATGGTACCGAAGTCGTGGCCGCCGCCAACCTTCTCCTCTCCCTCTCGCCAATGACCTTTACCCACGATATGAGCCGGCTGCTCCTGGTCGAACAGCTGTACCGTGCCTACACCATCATGGCCGGTGAACAGTACCACAAGTGATTTCTTCATCAACACCGCCCAGGTAGACATCAAAACGGTTCTGACCGGCGGCTATGGAGTGGTGCGGTGCACCTCCAACCAAAAATGGTGCCAACCGGGGACGTTTTACCACCACCCGTGGAGCATGGTTGCGGGCGCAGGCGAGGGTATCGCCGCTGTCCTCGTCGTTTCCAACCAGTTCCCGGATGGTTCGCATTGCCAGGCTGTTGAGGGCGGAACCTCGGCGTTGCGGGTACATCGGGTCGAGATAGATGGCCTGGAAGAGCGGCTCGCCGGCCAGGCAGGTCGTGGTGTCGACAGGGAGCAGCTCGAGCCGGGCAGCGGTGGGGGCGGTGGCCGGCTCGGCAGCGGCCCGCTGGAGAGCATCGGCGAGGAGTGCATGGAGAATTGGTGCCCGTTCGCACATGGTCACCTGACATCCTAGAGCGGCCAGCACCCAGGCGTCGGCACCGAGGCCGGCAGTGCCGTCGAGAATTGTTGGCCGCCGACCGTGCTTCAGTCCGAGGGCCCTGGCCAGAGGTTGCTGGATAGAGCAGTCCCTGGCCAGGCGGTAGCCGTTTTTCCCCCGGACAAAGTCAATGAACAGCCGGCGCTGCATTTTTCTGGCCTTCAGGGGGGCATGGAGCAGACAGAGACCCTCCGGGCGCCAGGCAAGCAGCCACTCGCTTTGCCGCTGCTCTTCGAAGAAAATCAGCGGCAGCGAATTTTTTGCCGCCAGGGCAGCAGCTTTTTCTCGTATTGTCGAGGAATCTGGTGTAGATAAGACTGAGATTGTCGTTTGTACCGGCATCACTGGTCACGTTTTTGCGGGCCTGAAATCTGGTGGGCCACGTTCCCTCCTCCATTCCGGAATGGAGCCAGCGGGCTCTCTCCGGGGTCACTTTGTTCTTCCTCTTTTACCGGCAGAGTCTGTTCGGGAGAACCTCTCGATGAACCATTGTAAACCTGAAGTGCTTGCCATAATCCCGGCAAGATATCAATCAAAACGTTTTCCCGGGAAGCCGCTCGCCGTTATTTTCGGCAAACCGATGATCGAACATGTGGTGGAACGGGCGCGGGCTGCCGCCATTCTTTCCCGGGTGGTGGTTGCCACCGACGACCGGCGCATCGCCCGCTGTGTCGAAGGCTTTGGTGGGGAGGTGGTGATGACCGGACCCGACCATCTTTCCGGTTCCGACCGTCTGGCCGAGGCGGCGCGAATTCTTCAACTCGCCGATGACGATATTGTCGTTAATATCCAGGGGGACCAGCCTCTCTTTCCACCGGAGGTGGTCGAGGAGGTGACCCGGCCGCTCCTGGCAGATCCTCTCTTGCCGATGGCCACCCTGATCTACAAAATCATCCGGCCGGAGGAGATCACCGACCCAAACCATGTCAAGACTGTTTTTGACAGGAACTTTAATGCCCTCTATTTCTCCCGTGCACCAATCCCCTATCAGCGCAATCCGGAGGAGAAGGTCAGGCCGACCTATTACAAGCATCTCGGTTTCTACGCCTATCGAATGAGCTTTCTCCAGACCTTTGTCCAGTTGCCGGAAGGGGAGTGGGAGAGGTGTGAAAAACTGGAACAGCTTCGTGCTCTAGAACATGGCTATCAAATAAGGGTGGCGGTCACCGCCCATGACTCCATCGAGGTAGATACGGCCGAGGATCTTGGCCGGGTGGAAGCTTCTCTGCAGGCGGACGACAGCGAGTCGGCCTGCCGCTCATCCCAGCCCGGAGGAGCAGGGTGATAGCTGAAAAACTCTCAGAAATAGCCGCTTTCAGCCTGTCGCCGCTCGATCTTCTGCCGCAGCGCGAACTGCGTGAAAAAATTGTCGCCCTGGCCATCCAGGGGGTTCCCGAGCATGCCCACGGGCAGGCCTGGACCCATCTGGAAGGGTTGCGCCAACGGCTGCTGGCAACCAATGTCGACGGAGTGCGGGTTGTGGTTTTTGGCGGTGGCTCCGGCCTCTCCAACATCATTGGCGGAGATTCCCGGTTGTCGAGCTGGGCCCAGAAGCCATTTTCCGGCCTGAAAGAGATTTTCCGGCAGACCAGCTCCATTGTCTGTATCACCGATGATGGCGGTTCCACCGGCGAACTGCTCAAGGATCTGCCGCTGGTGGCGATCGGTGATATGCGCCACGTCCTCCTCTCCTCGATCCAACTGGCTCGATTACAAAAAAGATACCGCCTCACCGCCCAGGAAGCGACCACCACGGTGGCTCTGTTGGCCGATATCTTCAACTGGCGCTATACCGATCAACTCAGTCGCGAACATCCGGGTTTGGCGGCGATTGCACAAAAAATCAGGCAGCTGCCAACTGCCCTGGGAACGTATCTGCTCTTTCTCCTCGACGCCCTTTTCACTGATCGACGACTTGCCGGAACGCTCAGCCGTCCGCACTGTTTCGGCAACCTGCTGCTGGTGGCGGCAATGTATCGCGAAATTGCCGCCGAACACGATAATCAGCTGCTGGCGAAAAGGCAGGATCTGCTCTACCCGGCAGTCCAACTGGGGATGAAGGCACTGGCTATGGCCCTCGGGGCGGGTTCGGTGCTTCCCTGTACCCCCACCCCGGCACAGCTGCGGGTCCGGTATAGCAACGGAGTGGAGAGTGGTGGCGAGTCCCGGCTCAGTCAGACCCGTCGTGGATGTCCGGTGGAAAGCGTGGCGGTCCAATATTTCGGGGCAGTCCACGTCTACGATGAGGTACTGGCGGACATCGCCGCGGCCGATATCGTCGTTCTTGCTCCTGGCAGTCTCTACTCGTCGATCATCCCGATTTTCAAGGTACCCGGTCTTGCCGAGGCGGTACGACAAAACAGTCGGGCCTTGAAAATTCTGGTCTCCAACCTCTGGGTGCAAAGTGGCGAGACCGACCTGAGCCTGGCGGATCCCGAACGGAAGTTTCATGTCTCGGACATGATCCGGGCCTACGAGGAAAATATCCCCGGAGGCACCAAGGGGCTGTTCAACGAAGTGATCTGCATCTCACTCCAGGACATCCCGGCTTCCATTCTGCAGCGGTACGCGGTGGAGGGCAAGGTGCCCATTTACCTCGACCGTGAGCGACTCAGCCGGCGGGGGAATCTGCCCATAGAATGCGGGGTCTATTCCCGGAGTGCCCTGGCGGAAAGGGGTGTCATTCAGCATGACCCGGATTCCCTCGCCCTGGCAGTCAAGGGGTTGTACAGTGCTCGTGGCTGTTTCCCGGCCCCTGACGACACCACCCCATTCGCCCAGCCGGTGGCGGAGACGCTTGACGACTGTCCCAGGTTGTTGCCCTTCCAGCGATACCGAGAGCTTTCTCTCTGGGTCGATGCCCTGCCCATCGAGGTGGCCGGCGACACTATCCAGTTGTCGGAGTTGCGGCGCAGATTGGTGGAAACACTCTGGGACCATCCGATTATTCCTCTCTCCCATCTCCACTACTGCCGGGGGATACAGTGTATTGACCGTACCGTCTGGGATCGGGACCAACAGTGGGATAACGTCTTCTCGTTCTATGATCCGGTCGACAGCCGGATCAAGATCCGCAGTGACCAACTCATGTCCGAGAAAGGGCTGGAAGTGGCCTTTTGTATAGCCCTGGGAGAGTCACTGCTCGGTAACTATGCCGCCGAGAAAGAGATGCGGCAGGTGGTGCAGGAGGGTCTTACCCTCGGCCGGGTATACCATCTCCATCTCCGGGACGAGGAGGAACGGTACTGTTATTTCTCTGACCGACAACTTCGCGCCTTCCTCTTTCTGGCCCGGATGTGCAGTACCGCCAGCGACCCCCGCCACTACACCCGATTGGTAAATGACGGTGAGGGTTTTACCCCCCCCGGGCTGCTGCTGGGATTGATGTACGCCTGGTACCTGGATAACCGCTTTGCCACCCACATCGAATACAAGATGTCGGTGATGCGGATCAACCAGACCGATCTTATTCCAGAACAGCAGAAAATGGTGCAGCGACGACGGAAGATGGTGGAATTTTTTTGTGAAGTGGTCTTTACGGCCACGCCGTCAATGCACCCTTTCAACACCCCTCACCCCCGACAGAAACGATGAAGATACTCGTTATCGATGATGAAGAACGAATCCGCACGCTGATTCGAATATCACTGGAGCGGGCCGGCTTTGAGGTCTATGAGGCCGAAAATGGCCGCAAAGGGGTGCAGTTGCGCCGGACGGTGGCCATAGACCTGCTGATCTGCGACCTGATCATGCCGGTGCAGGACGGTATCGAGACGATAACCGAATTCCGTCAGGAATTTCCTGATACTGGCATCATTGCCATCTCCGGTGGCGGCAAAATCGGCCCTGACTCCTATCTTCGGGTAGCGGAGCAACTGGGCGCCTGGCGGGTCTTCACCAAGCCGGTGGATATGGAGGCCCTGCATACGGCTGTGGTCGAGTGGCAGAGCCTGCACCATCCCTGACCGACTGCCGGTGCCCTCTCATTGTGGCTGTCCCGGTTCAGGACGAGGCCGTTTTCGCCGATCCCTCCTGCGCCGCCTGAGCGGCAGGTTACTTCAGGGCTTTCGCCACCTGCCACCGTACATCAGCACTATCCCGACAATGAACAGAAAGAGGCCGAGGGCCAGTTGTTGCCGCTGGAGGAGGAGAATTGCCGCGACACAGAGTCCCGCACCGAAGAGAGCGTACTTCATTTATCCCTTTCCGTAGGCTGTGCCCAGAAGGCCTTGCCAGTGCCGTTTGAGCCTTTGTTCCGAGACCACTTCGCTGGTTTTTATTTCCGGGGCAAAGAGCGCCAGCCGGTATTCGTTAACCAGGGCAATGGAGCGTTCGATTTCCTCGCCGGCCTCTCCCTCACTGTCGTTTGCCAGCAGCCGGTCTAGACATTGGCGATGTGGGGCAAGAAGGCCCGCTTTGCGGCGATCCTTGCCCGGGTCGGCGTGGTAGCGCTGCAGGCGGATCGTCAGTCCCTGCAGATGCCGTTGCAGGTCGGCCAGGGGCAGGGGGGCCGAACCGGCGAAGAGGGTTACCGGGAAGATTGCCTCCAGGTGTTCAGCAAACTGGTTTCGGCAATCCGGGTCGTGGGGTTTGCCCCTGGCCTGCCGGCAAACCTTGTTGATCTCTTCCTCAAGTGTCCGCCTGGTGCGCAACAGGGCGAGCAACTGCCCGGAGACCCTCTGGCCGGCGGCATAGAGTCCGCCCGCTACCCGGACCCGCTGAACCGATTCGGCGAATTCCCTTTCGCTTGGCAGGGTGGTGGGGAGTGGGCCAAAAAGGGTGTTGAGCACCGCCTGGTTGAGCAGCTCGTTGGCCTCTCGGTGGCTTCCGGCCAGATTCTGCAACCAGAGACCGGTTGGGCCGGTCAGGGCGGTGGCCATGAATTTTTTCAAGGCCTTGGCCTGGCCGGGAAATTGGAGAGTGCAGAGCAGGAGGTTGCCCCTGGCGCAGTTGTCGGTGGCGATTTTTCGGCTGGTGGTAAATTCGACCCGAACCTGTCCCCTTTCGGCAACCGGCACCAGCATTGGGTAGTACCAACCCAGTGGTTCACCACCGGCAGCGGTTATCGGGATGTTGGCGGGTAAGCCGGCAAAGGCCCAGGCGGTGAACTCCTTTCCCTGCCAGCGGTCAAGCAGTGTCTGCTCGGCCTTCCCCAAGCGGATGGAAGTTGCCGGCGTTGCATCCTTGTTCTTTTCATTGAGCAGGGCCGGCAGATTTCTGCCGGCGACAAGTTCCCTGCCGTTGGCATCGGTGAGCAGGAAACGGGGCTGGAGATGGCGGGGCAGATCGGTTGTCCAATCCGCACGGTGGACCAATACCTGGTAGAATTTCAACAAATTTCTTTCCAGGGCCGTATAGAGGGAACCTCTGCCATGGTCCATCCCGTCCAGCAGACGCTGAACCGTCTCGTTCAGCGGCACCAGTTTTTTGCGGGTAGCCTTGGGCAGGGCGCGGAGAAGGGTGTGGATCTTCTCTTCCAAAAGCCCCGGAACCAGCCAGTCAAAGCTCTCCGCCGGAACGCTCTCGGCTGAGTCGAGGGGCAGTTGGAAGGTGATGCCATCCTCCTCCGAGCCGGGATCAAAATGGTAGCTGGCCGCCACCCGCAGAGCACCGATCCGGACATGGGTCGGGAAGTCGATCAGTTCCCGATCCTCCGGGCGGCGGAGGAGAACATCGGCCTCGCTCATCTGCAGTCGGCCATTGCTCTCCGGCTGGCGAAGGAAGCGGTTGAGGCTGCGCCGGTCACACACTTCGGCAGGGAGCCTGACCTGGTACCAGTCATGGATTGCCGATTCGTCGATGACGATGTTTCTTGATCGCAGTTTTTCTTCCGCCTCCCGCCAGTAGTCGATCAGGGTTTGATTTTTGCTGAGAAAAGGGTAGTTGCCGTCGATCTCGCCGCGCACCAGGGCATGGGCGATGAAGATCTCTCTGGCTGGGGCGATGTTCTTGCCGCTGCGGGCGGGAAAGTCCACCGTCCGGCCTGAAGAGAGCACCAGACCGAAAAGAGAAACGGTTTCAATGGCCAGTACCTGGCCGCTCTTTTTCTGCCAATGGGGAGCGCTCCAGGAGTAGCTGCAGAGATGGGCGGCGACCGCCTCCACCCACTCCGGTTCGATACTGGCGACGGTAAGGGCGTAGAGCCGACTGGTCTCCAGAAAGGAAGCGGCAACCAGCCAGCGACCCGGCTGGGAGAACTGATGCGAGCCGGGGAAGACCATCACCTCCCGGTTCTGTGCCCCCTGGTAGATCTTACCGGTTTTTTTCACTGCGATATTGCGAACGAAGCCGCAGAGAAGGGCCTTGTGGAGGGGTTCATAGGCCGCCGCCTCGAGGTTGTCGGCAAAGCCTTCCAGGCGTGAGACGATCCGGTCAAGCTGTTCGTGCAGATCGATCCATTCCCGCATTCGTTGAAAGGAGAGGTAATGGCTGGCGCAGAATTTTTTAATTGCAGACCAAGAGGGAGAGCCGTCCGCAGCGGCATGACACTGCTGCCAGATCTGCAGAAGGACCAGAAAATCTGACTGGCGGTGGGCAAAGACCGCCTGGGCGGCAGTCGCCTCCTTTTCCCGGCCACTGGGGTAGAGTCGTGGGTCCTGAATGGCCAGAGCAGCGGCGATGATCTTGATTTCCCGCAGGCAGGCAAGTTCCCTGGCTTCGATGATGATCCGGGCGACGCAGGGGTCGATGGGGAGCCCGGCCATCATCCTGCCCCGCGGAGTCAACTGCCGGCTGGTATCAATGGCGCCCAATTCCTGGAGGAGTCGGTACCCCTCCCGTACCGCCGCCCGGCTCGGCGGGGAGAGGAAGGGGAACTCCTCCGGCTCACCCAGGCCAAGGGCGATCATCTGCAGAATTACCTCGGCCAGGTTGGCTCTCTGCAGTTCTGGCAAGGTGTAATCAGGCCGGTCGGCGTAGTCCTCTTCGCTGTAGAGCCGGATACAGAGCCCCGGGCCCACCCTGCCGCAGCGGCCGGTTCGTTGGGCACAAGCCGCCTTGGAGATGCGCACCACCGGCAGGCTGGTGGTTTTCGCCCGGATATTGTACTGGGAGATTCGGGCCAGACCGGTGTCGACCACGGTGCGGATGCCGGGGACGGTTACCGAGGTTTCGGCGACATTGGTGGCCACCACGATTTTCCGCCGTTTGCCGGGTTGGAAGATTTTCCGCTGCTCGGCCAGGGGAAGGCGGCCATAGAGGGGGAGGATCTCCGCCGGCAGATTCTTTCCGGCAAGAAGTTCACAGCATTCGCGAATATCCCGCTCGGTGGGGAGAAAAACCAGAATATCGCCGTGGGTCGGGCTGCGGCAGAGATCCACCAGGGTGGCGACACTGTGCTCGATAAGCCCTTCCCGTTCTTCCCCACCCTCTTCCGGGGGTGGGGCGTAGCGTATGGTGACCGGGTAGTTTCGACCGGTAACGGTGATCACCGGGGCATTGTTGAAATGGCGGGAAAAGGAGTCGGTATCGATGGTGGCCGAGGTGATGATCAATTTCAGGTCGGGGCGGCGGTCGAGCAGTTGGCGGAGGTAGCCAAGGAGAAAATCGATGTTGAGACTCCGCTCGTGTGCCTCGTCGACGATGATCACCTGGTACCGGGAGAGAAGGCGGTCCTGGCGGGTTTCGGCCAGCAGGACCCCGTCGGTCATGAATTTTATCCGGGTTGCCGCACTGGTCTGGTCGTGGAAGCGGATCTTGTAGCCGACCAGGCCACCGGCCGGCCCCAGTTCTTCGGCAACCCTGGCGGCAACCGAGGTGGCGGCGATTCGCCGCGGCTGGGTAACTCCGATCAGAGGGTCGCTATCGGCCAGTGCTTCCAGGCACATTTTGGCCAGCTGGGTGGTCTTGCCGGAACCGGTTTCACCGGCAACCACCACCACCTGATGCTGACGAAGAGTGGCGATAATCCTGGTGCGAGCGGCGGTTACCGGCAGGTTGTCAGGGTAGCAGAAATCCATGAAAACAATAGAAGTCGACAGGGAAGTATGGTAAGTCACGGGTGAGCGGAGCAACGGTCGGCGTCCGCTCCAGGTTCTCTACAATGGTACCCCGAGCGGCTCTGTTGCCAACGCTCGCCGGTGCTGGGTGTTCAATCATGGATGAGGTGGTTATGAAGATACGCAAGGCTGTGATACCGGTTGCCGGTCTGGGAACGAGGTTCCTTCCGGCGACCAAGGCGATTCCCAAAGAGATGCTCACCATCGTCGACCGTCCGACCATCCAGTACATCGTCGAGGAGGTTGTCGCCTCGGGTATCGATCAGATCATTTTTGTTACCAGCGAGGGAAAATCGGCGATCGAAAATCATTTCGACTACAATTTCCACCTCGATGCGGTGCTGAGGGAAAAGAATAAAACAGTTCTTGGCGAAGAACTCAACAATATCTCCAATCTCATCGACATTGTTTCGGTCAGACAGAAAAAACCGCTGGGACTTGGTCATGCCATCTGGACCGCTCGGCATGTGGTCGGCAACGAACCCTTCATGGTGCTGCTGGGCGATGACCTGGTCCTCAGTCAGGTCCCATGTGCCAAACAGATGCTCGATCTTTTTGAAGAAGTTGGCGAGTCGATCGTTGCCATCCAGAAGGTGCCGATGGAGGAGGCACACCAATACGGGATTGTCGAAGGCGAGCAGGGGAGTCGTGAACGGACGTTGCGGATCTCCCGCCTGGTGGAAAAACCACCGCCCGGCACCACCGACTCGGATATGGCAATCATTGGCCGCTACATCCTGATGCCGGAGATCTTTGCCATGCTTGATCGGACCACCCCCGGCCATGGTGGCGAGATCCAGCTGACCGATGCCTTGCTCGCCCTCTCTAAAAAGAGGGCCATGTACGCCTACGAATTCGAAGGAACCCGTTACGACGCCGGTGACAAGATGGGCTATTTGAAGGCGATCATCGCCTTTGGTCTGCTCCATCGGCAACTGGGACCGCAGTTGAAAAAACATCTTCGGGAGATTGTCACCCAGCTATGATCCACCTGGAGGTGGCTGTCGCCGCCCCCCTCGAGCAGACCCTGACTTACGCCCTCAGCGATTCCGCCTTGCCCGGCTCGACTGGGGGCGAGGCGCTTCTGGTGGGCAGACGGGTCTTGGTCCCCTTGGGAAAGAGGCGGGTAACCGGCTACATAGTGTCCAGCTTTACCCCGAACGGCGAGAGCGCGTACCGGATCCGGCCGATCAGCTCCTTCGCCGACCAGGCGCCTCTCTTTCACACGGCAATGGTCCCGTTCTTTCGCTGGGTCGCCGGCTATTACCAGCATCCCCTTGGCCTGGTGATCAAGGCCGCCCTGCCGGCCGGGCTGGCCCCGAAATCCGTTCGCTGTCTCGTCCTCCAGCCTGGTGCCGGTGAGGCCCTGCAGGCCTCTGGCATCGACCCTCTGCCCGATTGGCTGGCCAGAGTTGCCGAACGGGGAGAACTCTCCGCCGGAGCAAGCACCGCCCTGGCCACCGATGCCGGCAACCGCAAGCTTCTCCGGCAGTTGCTGGCCGAAAACATTCTCGGCTGGCGGCAGCTTCTGCAGCCGGATGGGGTTAAAGAGAAAAACGAACTGGTCTACACCTTTGCCGAGACGACCCCCCGTCCGGATGACGATGCCGAGGCGGACCGCCTTGCCTTGAACGCCTATCGAAACGAGTTGGAGGACCAAACCGGTATTCCCTGCAGCCTGGCCGAGGCAAGGGCACTGCACAGCCTGGCCTCCCTAGCTGCCGAAAGGGGCGCGCCGGAAGTGGGCCTGGGTGCTCTGCGGCAGCGGTACCGTGGTGCCCCCACGGCTTTGGCCGGGCTGGCGGAAAAAGGGCTGGTCCGTTTCAGCCGTCGGCGGCAATTCCGTGCCCCCGAACCACCGCCCACAGAGAGTCGGCCACCGATCTGCCTTACCCGGCAACAGCAGGCCGCCCTCGACCGGCTCTTTCCGGCCATCGAACAAAGAACCTTTGCCCCCTTTCTCCTCCATGGGGTGACCGGTTCGGGTAAGACCGAAGTCTATCTCCACGCTGCCGCGAAGGCCCTCGAAATCGGCCGTGATGTCCTGATACTGGTGCCGGAGATTGCCCTGGCCAGCCAGTTGGCCGGGCAACTCCTGGACCGATTTCCCGGACAGGTTGTCCTGCTGCACTCCGGGCTTTCTGCGGCGGAAAGATTTGATCAGTATTTCCTTGCCCTGACTGGCCAGGCCAGGGTGGTGATCGGGGCGCGTTCGGCGGTCTTTGCGCCGTTGCCGGATCCCGGGTTGATCATCGTCGATGAAGAGCACGACGGCGGCTACAAACAAGACGACAGCTTTTCTTACCATGGCCGGGATCTGGCGGTGTTACGGGGGCAACAGCAGGGGGCGGTGGTCCTGCTCGGCTCGGCGACCCCCTCCTTTACCAGCTACAGCCACGCCCTCTCCGGCAAGTATGGTCTGCTTGAACTGCCAGAGCGGGTAGGGGAGCGGCCTCTGCCCAGCGTATTGGTGGTCAGGTTGGGGGGTGAGAGACCCAGAGAGAGTGGCCGGATCATCGGTGCCGAGCTGCTGCAGCGGTTGCGCCATACCATCGCTGCCGGCAAACAGGCAATCCTGCTTCTCAACCGGCGAGGCTTTTCCGCCGTTCTCCTCTGCCAGAGCTGCGGCACGGCGGTGGAGTGCAGTCACTGCCATGTATCGCTCACCCTGCACAAGGGGAAGGATCGCCTGATCTGCCATTACTGTGGTTTCCAACGGCAGACGGCAACTCTCTGCAACAATTGCCGGGGGAGCAGTCTCGTGCCGGTGGGCTTTGGTACCGAGCGGGTGGAGGAGGAGGTGCGGCAACTGCTCCCTGAGGCGCGGCTTGAGAGACTCGACTCCGACACCGCCACCGACCGGAAAAAAATGGCAGCGGTACTGCGGGCGATGCACGGCGGCAAAATTGATATCCTTATCGGTACCCAGATGATCGCCAAAGGCCACCATTTTCCGCAGGTCACCCTGGTGGGGGTGGTGTGGGCTGATGGTGGTATGAACATGCCCGATTTTCGGGCAGCCGAACGGACCTTTCAGTTGATAGCCCAGGTCACTGGCCGGGCCGGCCGTGGCGATACCCCGGGAGAGGTGGTGATCCAGACCCTGCGCCCGGAACATTACGCCATTGAATATGCCAGAGAACACCGCTACCGGGAGATGTTTCAGCACGAAATGGGCTTGCGCCGCCACCCGGCCTTCCCCCCCTACGTCCGCTTGACCCTTCTCCGCCTGGTCGCCAGAGCCGAGGACGAGGCTCGAGCCAGTGCCGGGAGGGTTGCCAGCTTCTGTCGGCAGCTGGTCGGCAAGGAGGGGTTGCCGGTGGAGACTCTCGGCCCGGCCCCCTCTCCCCTCGATAAGATCAAGGATCTGTACCGTTGGCAAGTCCTGCTCAAAGGACAGGGTAGTGAGCCGCTGGGCCGACTCTGCACAGCTCTGCGGGGAGAGCAGAATCTGCTTGCCCCTGGTTGCAGCCTGGTCATCGACGTCGATCCGGAAAATATGCTTTAGCAGCCGCTGACCGGGGATGGGCCTTTCGTGTTCCGGTCAGAACGAGTACCACTTCTTTTTGGGAGTATAGCTGCAGACCCGGTTCCGACCCCTCTCCTTGGCGTCATAGAGTGCCTGGTCGGCCTGGCCGATAAAACCGTTTTTGCTGAAGGTATCTTCAATGTTCGGGGTTGCACTGGCAAGGCCAAAACTGGCGGCTACCCGGTACTCCTGCCGGTTGTCGGCAAAGGGGGTATCGGCGATGAGGGCGCGCAGTTTTTCGGCCACTGGCAGGGCATCCTCGGAGGAGGTTTCCGGGAGGATGATGACAAACTCTTCCCCGCCATAGCGGGCGAGGACATCGTACTTGCGGATATTCTCCTTGATCAGCCGGGCAAAGGCGGCCAGTACAAAGTCGCCGGCCTGGTGGCCGTGGTTGTCGTTGAACTGTTTGAAGTGGTCGATGTCGATCAGCAGCAGGGAAATCGTCCCGCCGTGCCGGCCGGCCCGGCTGATCTCCTGGTCCAGGGCGTTCTGGAAGTAGCGGTGGTTATAGATTCCGGTCAACCCGTCGAGGTTGGCCAGATTGTCGAGGATACGGTTTTTCTCCTCCAGTTCGTCGGTGAGATTCTCCAGGCGGATCTTGGCCTGGACCAGCTGTTTGTTCATCTGGTCGTAGTCAAGATTGATCAGGCTGAGGCGGATATTGGCCTCCTGGAGAATCTCCTGTACCGATTTGGTCTTCTGCATCGGCAGATTGAACCAGGTCCCGGCCTCCTTGATGCGGAGATGAACCTGATCCAGGATCTCCTCAATGGTCTCGTTGTCCAGGTTGAGCAGTTTGCCGGCCTCACGGCGGAACTGCCTGTGGTAGGTCTCGGGCATCTGCGAAAAGAGGATATTGACGAGCAGATCGGAGAGATAGACGGCGCTGATGGTCTGCTGTACCGCCTTGTTTTTTCCCTGGTAGCTCTCCTGCTGGTGGTGAAACTGGATGGGCAGTTGCAGAGCCACGGGGAAGCCCCAGCTGCGGGCAACCTCCGCCCCGACCAGGCAGTGGTTGAGACCGAACACCTCTTCCTCGGCCCGCAAAGAATCATACTGGTTCTCTTCCACCGCCTCAAGTACCCGGTCGTACTCTGCCGGGAAGGTTCGGGCAAGGATCAGTTCACCGAGGTTCTGGAGCAGGCTGGAGATGAAGATTTCCTCGGTATCGGCCCCCTTCACCTTCTCGAGGATCAGCTTGGCAGCCACGGCTGCCGCCAGTGACCGTTTCCAGAACTGTTCGAAATTGAATCGGCTGCCTGCCTTTCCACCCTTGATGGTAAGGAAGGAGAAGGAGAGGACAAGGCTGCGGACGGCGTTCATGCCAAGGATGCTCACTGCCTGGTTGATAGAGCCGATCTGTTGGGGAAAACTGTAGAAGGCGGAGTTGGAGACCTTCAGAATCCGGGCAGAGAGGGAGATGTCCCGGGAGACCAGTTCGCTTATATCGGCCAGGGTGGCGTCCTCACGGGCGGTGAGTGATATCAGCTTTGAAGCGACGGTCGGCAGGGTGGGTAACTCGTCGCTGGCGAGAATCGACTGCAGCAGTTGCTCTTTGTCCATCATGGGGCGTCTCTCGCTGGAGTTGGCTCTGGGGGGTCGAAGGGTAAAGCGGATTGGAGCAAGTATAGCGCCTTATCCGATTCCGATGCAAGGGCGGAAGGGCAGAATCTCCCCATACCATGTTGATTTTGGCTGGAATTTTAGCACGACCAATTCTGGTGGCAGTGGTTGCGCTACATCTTTTTGGTGGCGGCAACGCCTTGGCAGCCAAGGGGTCAGCCGGCTTCGGGGTAGCGGCATGCTGTACCGAGGTAGTTTGTAAAACGGAGTTCCTCTCCCGTTTCAACGAGATAGTTGGGGGTGAGGGGGATCTTGCCACCGCCGCCCGGAGCATCAAGGGCCAGGGTGGGTATGGCCATCCCGGATACATGGCCGTACAGGCTGCGCATGATGTCGATACCGCTGCTGGTCGGGGTGCGGAAGTGGTCGGTCCCTCTGGTCAGATCGGCCTGAAAAAGGTAATAGGGACGAACCCGGAAGCGGAGAAGTCCGCAGAACAGCTGCCGTAGGGTGACCGGGTCGTCGTTGATCCCTTTGAGCAGGACGGTCTGGCAGCCAAGGGGTATGCCGGCGTCGGCCAGCAGGGCACAGGCCCGGCCTGCTTCGGCAGTCAGTTCGCGGGGGTGGTTGAAATGGGTGTTGACGTAAAGAGGGTGGAAACGGCTGAGGAGGGAGGCCAGGGACGGGGTAACCCGCATGGGCAGGGCCGAGGGTACCCGGGTGCCGATGCGGATGATCTCGAGGGAGGGAATCTGCCGCAGTCGGGAGAGGATATCGGCGAGTTGCTCGTCTTCGAGCAGAAAGGGGTCACCGCCGGAGAGGAGTACCTCGCGGATCTGTGGATGTTCTCTGATATAGTCGAGCCCGGCATTAAGCGTGGCGGCGGTGACCCGCAGCCGGTCACTGCCCACCTTGCGTTTGCGGGTGCAGAAACGACAGTAGACGGCACAACTGGAGGCAACCAGAAATAGGACCCGATCAGGATATTTATGGACCAGATTCGGCACCGGACTGAGCCCCTCTTCGCCTAAGGGGTCCTCCAGGCAGGGGCCCGGGTCGAGTTCGCGCCGGTCCGGAACCACCTGCCGCCAGAGGGGATCTCCAGGGGCGGTGAGCAGGCGGAAAAAATATGGATTTATCCGCATTGGAAAGTTTGCTATAACCTCGGACAATGCGGTAGTATCACACTCTGTCAGCCTTGCCAGTTCATCAAGGCTGGTGATGCTCTGCTGCAGGATTTCTTGCCATGTTTCCATGGCCGGGCATTATGGGGCATGGCCGGGCTGTTGTCAATCGTCCATTTTCGCAGTGCTTTCGGGGGGGCTGGGGATGTCACAAAACCTGTATAGATTCAAGTATGATGAATATGGCAATACCCGGGAGATAGTGGTCTATGCGAGCGGCTCGTCGGCCCGTTCCTGCCGCTATATCAACAAGGGAACCGCCTTCACCCATGAAGAGAGGCGGTTACTCGACCTGGATGCCACTTTGCCGCCAGGGGTCCGTGATCTGGCCGGACAGGTGGCCAGTTCTCGTCTGAAGGTTGACGAAAAGGTCGACGATATCGAAAAATTCATCTTTATCCGCTCACTCTTTGACCGTAATGTCACCCTTGCCCACGCCCTGATCGATTCCGATATCGAACGATATATAAAAATTATTTACACACCCACAGTCGGGCAGGCCGTTCAGCGCTACTCCTCGATGTTTCGGCAGGCCAACGGCCTGCACTTCTACCCCGGCAACATCGAACGGGCCGAAGATATCCTCCGCCGCTTCGCCCACCGCGATATCCGGGTGGCGGTGGTCACCGATAACCAGGGTATCCTGGGAATCGGCGACCAGGGGGCGGGCGGCATCGCTGTCTGCCTTGGCAAACTGATGCTCTACAGCCAAGGGGCCGGTATCGCCCCCTGGCACTGTCTGCCCATCTCTCTTGATGTCGGCACCAACAACGAAAAGCTTCTCGCCGACAGCCAGTATCTTGGCTGGCGTCACCGACGCCTGGAGGGAGAGGCCTATCTCTCCTTCATCGGCCGATTCGTCCGCGCCTTCCGCACCGTCTTTCCCAGCGCACTCTGCCAGTGGGAGGATTTTTCGCAGCAAAATGCCTTCAATATTCGTGATGCCTTTGTCGATGAGTTGATTTCGTTCAACGACGATATCCAGGGTACCGGGGCGGTGGCCCTGGCGGCAATCCTCTCGGCCCTGCGGATCAAGAACGAGCGGCTTCAGGACCAACGCTTTCTTATCCAGGGGGCCGGAGCGGCGGGGGTGGGAATTGCCGAACAGCTCCGCTACAGCCTGATCACCGAAGGCCTGTCGGAAAAAGAGGCGCTGCAGCGGATTTTCATGGTCGATGCCGCCGGACTGATTACCGCTGACCGCCGTCTTCCCCTCTACAAGCAGAAATTCGCCCGCAAGGCGAAAGAACTGCCCTGGCTTGCCGATCTCGACGGCAGTGATACCGCGGCGCTTATTGCCGGTGGTGGAATTACCGTCCTCATCGGTACGACCGGCCAGCAGTCTTTTTTCCGCCGCGAGACGGTGGAGGCACTCGGCAAAAACACCGAGCGGCCACTGCTCCTGCCACTTTTCCAACATATGTCGATTCCGGACAGTCTTTGCCGCAATATTCGTCGCTGGCGTCAGGATGGCATGTTGATTGCTACCGGTACCCCCTGTACCACCCCGGCCATGCTCGACGAGCCGATCTGCCAGTGCAACAATGCCTTTGTCTTTCCCGGGGTTGCCTTGGGTGTGCTTGCCTCCGGGGCCACTGAGGTGTTGCCGGAATTTTTCGCCGCCGCCGCCGAGGCGATCAGTGGCAAGATGCCCCTGGAGGAGTTGGCCAAGGGACGGTTGATGCCGCCCCTTGCCGAGATGCGCAATGTCGGCCGGCAGGTTGCCGAGGCGGTGGCGATGTGCGCTGTCCGGCTCGGGGTAAGCCGCCCCTGTGTCTATAGTGATTTTCACCACAGCAACGAGGAGGCGAGGATGCGTCGACTGATCGATCGGATGCGTTGGCGCCCGGAATATCTGCCGCTGGTGCCGATGTAGAAAGTCGTTTTCCCCTCTGATGGTGTCTGCCGTGACGGGGTCTTATAAGCCGTTGTTTTCCCTCTGCTGAGGTTTTCCCCGGTGTTTCCCGATTATCCTTTCACCTCCCGTTATCTGCAGTTGCCCGCCGGTCAACTGCATTACCTGGACGAGGGGAGTGGTCCGGCGGTGGTGATGGTCCATGGCAATCCCACTTGGTCCTATTATTTTCGTCATCTGATCAGCACCCTCAGCCGCAATCACCGGGTGATCGCCGTTGACCACCTGGGCTGCGGGCTGTCGGCCAAACCGCAGGAGTTCGGCTACACTCTGGCCGGCCATATTGCCAACCTTGAGGCCCTTCTAGCCCATCTCCGTCTGCAACGGTTCTCCATGGTGGTGCACGACTGGGGCGGGGCCATCGGTTTCGGTTGCGCTGTCCGCCGACCGGCCGATCTTGGAAAAATTGTCATCCTGAACAGTGCCGCCTTCCGGTCGACGGAAATTCCCTGGCGGATCAGCCTCTGCCGTCTCCCCCTGCTGGGTGGACTGCTGGTTCGAGGACTGAACGGTTTTGCCGGCCCGGCCCGTTACATGGCGGTTCGGCGGCGGCTGCCCAGGGCGGTGGCCGAGGCCTACCTTGCCCCCTATAACAGCTGGCGAAATCGGGTGGCGATCCACCGCTTTGTCCAGGATATCCCTCTCACTGTCGACCACCCCAGTTATCCGACCCTGCTGGCGGTGGAGGAGGGGCTGGCCGGCCTGCGGGCGGTCGGGGTGCCGATGCTGTTGCTCTGGGGAGGAAAGGATTTCTGTTTTACCAGAAGCTTTTATCGTCAGTGGCTGGAACGTTTTCCAGAAGCTGTCGGCCACTTTTTCCCCAATGCCGGACATTATGTTCTGGAAGACGAGATCGAGCGTATCCTGCCCCTGGTCAGCGACTTTTTCAGCAGTGCCATCGCTGGGGAGGGGGAGAAATGACCGCTAATATTGCCGAGACCTTCGCCACAGTTGCCCGGCAAGAGGGGGAACGGACGGCACTGATCGAGGAACGGAGCGGCCGGAGTATCAGTTTTGCCGATCTGCAGCGGCGGGCGGAGGGCTTTGCCGCCCTGCTCACCGCCGCCGGAGTGCAGCCCGGTGAGATCGTCATGCTGATGGTGAAGCCGTCGATCAACTTTATCTGTCTGAGCCTGGCGCTGTTCAGAATCGGTGCGCCGGTGGTGTTGATCGACCCGGGGATGGGCTACCGCAACCTGCTCCGCTGTGTGGCCAGGGTCGAACCGCTCTACCTGATCGGCATACCGGCGGCAGTGCTCTTTGCGAAGATATTTCGCCGCCACTTTCGCACTGTCCGGCAGTTTTTCTGCTGTGGTGGCGGCTGTGGCCTGTTCGGCGGTGACATCGGCGCCAGGCTCCCTGGTGACCCAGGGCCTGGCCAGGCCTACGCCGCCGACCCGGAAGATCTGGCGGCGATCATCTTTACCACTGGTTCCACCGGCCCGCCGAAAGGGGTTCGCTACGAACAGCGGATTTTTGCTGCCCAACTGCGGTCGGTCAAGGAGTATTTTCGGATCGGTCCGGAGGAGATCGACCAGCCGGCCTTTCCTCTTTTTGCCCTCTTCTCGGTTGCTGCCGGGGCCTGTTCAGTCATTCCGGATATGGACCCGAGCCGGCCGGCAGCAGTCGACCCGGTTACCTTCGTCGACTCCATCCGCCGCCATCGGGTCAGTTACAGCTTCGGTTCACCGGCAATCTGGAATGTGGTCAGCCGCTACTGTCTTTCTGCCGGAATTACTCTGCAGTCGGTGGACAAGGTTCTTATGGCTGGTGCCCCGGTCCCCTATGAACTGCTACAGCGGGTCCGATCAATCCTCCCGGAACGGGCGGAGGTGTTTACCCCCTACGGGGCCACGGAAAGCCTGCCGATCGTCTCCATCGAGAGCCGCGAGGTCCTTGCCGAGACCTGGCGACTGAGCCGGGAAGGGGCAGGAACCTGCGTCGGGCGGCCGTTGCCCGGGATCAGGATAGCGATTATCGCCATCACCGATCGCCCCATTGCCGAACTGGCTGAGGCGCAGCTTCTTGCCACCGGTGAACGGGGGGAAATTGTCGTCAGTGGTCCGGTGGTTACCCGGGCGTATCAAAACAACCCGGAGGCGACCGCCCTGGCCAAGATCAAAGACGGGCAGGATTTCTGGCACCGGATGGGGGATGTCGGCTACCTCGACCAGAAAGGGCGGTTGTGGTTCTGCGGCCGGGTCGCCCACCGGGTAGTGACCGCCACCGGCACTTTGTTGCCTATTCCCTGCGAGGCAATTGTCAACGAACACCCCGATGTCTTTCGTTCCGCTCTGGTCGGAATCAGCGGTGGTCCGGGGGGGAGCAAGGTGCCGGTGCTGATTGTCGAGGCGGAAAAGAAGAGGGCGGTGAACAACAAGAGGCTGCTTGCCGAGGTGCGTCAGCTTGCCGGCCGGAGCCCCCTGACCCGGGAGATCGAACATTTCCTCATCCACCCCTCCTTTCCTGTTGATATCCGCCACAACGCCAAAATTTTTCGGGAGCGGCTGGCACTATGGGCAGAACGGAAGATCACCCGCTGACCATCGGCACGGCCCTGGTCACCGGTGGAGGAGGTTTTGTCGGCGGTGCGGTTGCCCGGCTTCTCCTGCAACGGGGCGTGACGACAAGGGTCTTTGGCCGCCACCACTATCCGGAAATCGAGGGTCTCGGTGGCGACTGCCGCCAGGGAGATCTGGGTGACCAGGAGGCGGTGGTGGCGGCAATGGCTGGGGTGGATGCGGTTTTTCATGTCGCTGCCCTGGCCGGAATTTGGGGGTCGTGGCGGGAGTTCCAGCATACCAATGTTCTCGGTACCAGCAATGTTGTCGATGGCTGCCGACGGGCGGGGGTGCCGATTCTGGTGCACACCTCAACCCCCTCGGTGGTCTTTGCCGGCAGCGATATCCGCGCCGGTGATGAGGGGCTGCCCTACCCGAGCCGTTTTCTCTGTCACTATGCCCGGAGCAAGGTGCTGGCGGAAAAACTGGTGCTGGCTGCCAGCACGCGAAACCTTCGCTGCTGTGCCCTCCGCCCTCATCTGGTCTGGGGACCAGGTGATCCGCACCTCTTCCCCAGGCTGCTGGCCGCCGGCCGGGCGGGGAGATTGAAACGGGTTGGCGATGGCGGTAATCTGGTGGACATCTCTTATATTGATAATGTCGCCGAAGCCCACCTTCTTGCCGCCGAAAATCTTGCCGCCGGTGGCAGCGCCGCCGGCCGGGCCTACTTTATCAGTCAGGGCGAAGCGGTCAACCTCTGGCAATGGATCAATGAGCTCTTCCTGCGGATGGGTATTCCGCCGGTAAACGGGTCAATTTCCTACCTCGCCGCCTATCGGCTGGGGTGGTTTTTGGAAGGGCTGTACCGGCTGCTGCGCCTGTCGGGAGAGCCGAGGATGACCCGCTTTGTCGCCGAACAACTGGCCAAATCGCATTATTTTTCCATTGAACGAGCAAGGAGGGATCTCGGCTACCGGCCCCGGGTTACCACCGAAGAGGGGTTGCGCCGGACGGTGGCATGGTTACGGAAAAAATGAAGAGAGTGTGTCGTAACTGTCTGATCTGGATTCTTCTCCTGTTTACCAGCAGCTATCCTGCCAACTCGGTGGCAGCCTTTTCCATCGGCAGTGAGCGTGAGGTGGGAGAAAAGCTGCTCTACTCGGTTCGTGCCGCCTTCCCCCTGGTCGATGACCCGGACATCAGCCAGTACCTCACCAGGTTGGGGACGTCGGTACTGGCGGTGGCCGGAGTACAGTATTTCGATTACCATTTTTTTGTCGTTGACAACAAGGAGTTCAACGCCTTTGCCGCCCCCTCCGGGCTGCTTTTCTTCTATTCCGGCCTGATTGCCACCATGCAGTCCGAGGACGAACTGGTTTCGGTACTCGCCCACGAGGTTGGCCACATTGCCAAAAGACACCTGGCCGAGCGGATAGAGAAGGGGACCTATACCTCCATCGCCTCCCTGGGCCTGGCCCTGGCCGCCCTGGCCTTTGGAGGTGCGGCAACACCGGTATTGCTCACCGGGGCTCTGGCAACCGGCCAGAGCATGAATCTCCACTTCAGCCGCCAGCACGAGGAGGAGGCCGATCTCCTCGCCTACGGCTGGATGAAGAAGATGAATCGCAACCCCGAGGCCCAGGCAACGATGCTCGAGTCGATGCGTCGTATTGCCCGCTACCGCAGCGATCAGTTGCCACAGTATCTGCTGACCCACCCCAACCCGGAGGCCAGGCTCCATTCCATCCAGTCTCTGCTGGATATCGACCGGCAGACCCTTGATCGGCAAAATTTTTCCGAAGATGACTTCGACTTCCTCCGCTTTAAGTATCGGATACTCAGCAGAACCCAAGAGGCAAGAAGTTTTCGCCTGCACCTGAAACGGATTGCAGCCGATGAGGAGGCCGGCAATGGTGCCCGGACCATGGCCGGCTACGGCCTCGCCCTGCTGGCCCATGGCGAAAACGACCATGATCAGGCCTTGCGACGGCTGGAGGCTGTCCGGACCGCCTATCCTGAAAAGATGATTCTGCTGACTGATCTCGGCGCCTTTCTTTTTGCCGCCGGCCGTTTGAGCGAGGCGGAGAAGGTCCTCAGGCAGGCCGTGCAGGCGGATGGCAATGAGATGTACGCTGCTTTCACCCTGGCCAGACTCCTCTCCCGCACTGGTCGTGGCGGTGAGGCGGAGGAGTACTTTCTTCGGGTCAGTTACGAGTTGCCGGAGTATGCCAAGGTCTATTTTGAACTGGGTCAGCTGGCCGCCGACCGTCGGGAGAGAGGGATGGCCTCGTTTTTCCTCGGTAAGTATAATCTTTATGAAGGCAAACTGACGCTTGCCGAAGAACATCTCCGCGCCGCCCTGGGTGACCGCCATCTTCCCCTGCAACAGCTGCGGGAAGGTAAGGAACTGCTGGAGCAAATTGTCCGTCTGCGTAAGTAAGCCGGCCTTCTCGCTCCACGCGCTGGAGAGGCGAATGGCCGGATGGCGGTCTTACCGGCTGGGCGGTGGGGGAGAGGCGGCTCGAGACAGCCTGGCTAGCAGGGTCTGCAGGTCGGCCAGAGTGGTGGTGGCGAAAATTTGCTGACGAAGAGTGGCACAGCCCGGCAGGCCGCGAAAGTAGCGGCAGAGGTGGTTCTTGATCAACCCGAGCAGGCGGGCCGCCGGCAGAAACTGTTCGATGAGTTGCAGGTGCTGCTGCGCCCCGGCAGCGATTCCGGCCAGGTTTTGTGGGCGACCGGTCTCCTGAAATACCCAAGGGTTACCGAGAGCAGCCCGACCGATCATCACCCCGTCGCAGCCGGTGTCGGCAATCATCTCCCGGGCCTCGGTAAGCGAGGTGATATCGCCGTTGCCAAGAACCGGGATGGCCACCGCCTTTTTCACGGCAGCAATCACCCCGCGGTCGGCATTGCCGGCAAAGCCCTGGGCCCAATTTCGTCCATGGACGGTGAGTGCCGCCGCGCCGGCCCCTTCCGCCATCCTGGCAAATTCGACGGCGTTCAATTGCTGCCCGTTGGGACCAGACCTGATCTTCACCGTAACCGGCAGCCGAACCCTGCCAACAACAGCCGAGATGATTGCCTCGGCCAGGTCAGGATTGGCCATCAGAGCCGCCCCGGCCCCCCGCCTGGTCACTTTTTTTACCGGGCAGCCCATGTTGATGTCGATACAATCGACCGGTTGTTCGGCAATAATTGCCGCCGCTTCGGCCATTATCGCCGGGTCGGCACCGAACAGTTGGAAGGAGACCGGCCTCTCTGCCGGCACCGTCCTGAGCATGGCCATAGTGGCTGCCTGGCGGTAGACCAGGCCATGACAGCTGATCATTTCGCTCACCACCAAGCCAGCGCCATGGCCCCGGCAGAGGAGGCGAAAAGGAAGGTCACTGTAGCCTGCTAGCGGGGCGAGAACCCAGGGCGTACTGCGCAGTGCACCAATCTGCAGCATTGTCGAATCGGGATCGCGGGATTCTGTTAACAGCGGCGAGGCGGCCTACAGTTTCGGTATCTCGGCAACGGTCCGCTGATAGATTTTCTGCGCCAGGTTTTCAACGATCTCTTCCAGTGCTGCAGCCTCGTTGTCACGATTTCTGCTGGTGTTGGTGGAGGTGCGGTACTCTTCGGTCCAGTACTCGTCGGGAACCTCCAGGAGGATCTTGCCGCTGGCGATCTCTTTCAAGATGTAGCGGGTGCGCAGACGTACTTTGACCTCGGTGGCGATGTTGCCGGCACCGTAGGAGAGGCTTGGCAGTTCGATGGAGATGATTTCACCGGCAAGCACCAGGTCGGCACCGGCCCGGGAACGGCTGGTGGAGATCGACCCGGAGTATTGGAACCAGCGGGTGAGGGCACGGTAGATGTCGGAGTCGAGGTTCATCTCGCTGGTCCGGTTCTTCCATTCGGCGAGATAAACTGTTTTCGGCGGGCCACTGTAGATATTCGGGTTCCGATAGCCACAGGCGGTGACCACCAGGGCGACGAGAAGCAGGGGAAGCAAGCGCCGAATCGTTTTCACGTCTTTTCTCCTCCGGGTAAGGGGCAGAATTGCTCCGGGGTAGTACTCTGTCCGGGATAGTAGTCTCAAACAACGATATTGACAAGCTTCTTCTTGACCACGATGGTCTTTTTTGGAGCCTTTCCATCGAGGTATTTCAAGGTGTTGGCGTCTGTGAAGGTCAGTTGCAGGAGTGCCTCGTCATCGATATCAGCCGGTACCTGCAGACGCGAACGGACCTTGCCGTTGATTTGGATAACGATGGTTATCTTTTCTTCCCGGGCGGCTTCGGCATCGTAACCGGGCCAGGGCTGGTCGGCGAGATGCAGGCCATTGCCCTCAATGAGTTCCCACATCTCGGCAGCAAAATGAGGCACCATCGGGGCGAGGAGGAGGAGCAGGACCGATACCGCCTCCCGGAGCACCTCCGGTTCCGGTGCCTCTTTGGCGTCATCGGCAAGACTGGCCGTCAGGCTGTTGAACAGTTCCATCATCGCACTGATGGCGGTGTTGAAGTGAAAATTCTGCTCGATCGATTCGGTAACCCGGCGGATGGTCTGGTGGGTCTTGCGGTGCAGGGCCCGTCCGGCCCCATTCAGGTTTGCCGGTAGCGGGTCGGCAGTGAGCAGCAGACTGCGCTGGCTGCTGATCAGCCGGTACACCCGGTTCAGGAAGCGCGATGCCCCCTCCACCCCCTGGGGGCTCCACTCCAGATCCCTCTCCGGCGGGGCGGCAAAGAGGCTGAAGAGGCGGACGGTGTCGGCCCCGTAGGCCTCAATCAGTTCATGGGGGTCAACGACATTGCCCTTGGATTTTGACATCTTGGCGCCATCCTTGATCACCATACCCTGGGTCAGCAGGTTGGTGAAGGGCTCGTCAATCTTCAGGTAGCCGAAATCACGGAGTACCTTGACGAAAAAACGGGAATAGAGGAGGTGGAGAATGGCGTGTTCCACCCCGCCGATGTAGAGATCCACCGGCAACCAGTAGTCGGCCTTACTCTGTTCGAGAGGCCCCTTCTGGTAGCGCGGGTTGGTGAAGCGGGCGAAGTACCAGGAGGACTCCATGAAGGTGTCCATGGTGTCGGTCTCCCGTCTGGCCGGAGCGCCGCAAGCGGGACAGGTGGTGGCGATAAAGGATGGCCGCTGGTGCAGCGGGCGGCAGGCGCCATCACGATCCTCGTCATCGGGAAGCTGGACCGGCAGTTCATGGAGGGGAACCGGTTGGACACCACAATCAGCACAATGGATCATGGGGATCGGTGCCCCCCAGTAGCGCTGTCGGGAAATTCCCCAGTCGCGCAGGCGGTAGGTGACCTGGGGGCTGCCGAAGCCGGCTGCTTGAGCATGGGCGATGATCGCCTCCCCGGCCGCTGCTGAGGGCATGCCGCTGAAGGGCCCGGAGTTGACGAGTATGCCGGCATCACTGACCGCCTCGACCATCTCGTCGGGGTTAAGTTGCCGGTTTTCCGGCACCACCACCGGCACCACCGGCAAGGTGTACTTGCGGGCAAATTCGAAATCGCGCTGGTCATGGGCCGGTACCGCCATAACTGCGCCGGTGCCGTACTCCATCAGGACAAAATTGGCCACATAGATTGGTACCCGGGCCCCGTTGAAGGGGTTGATGCAGGAGCGGCCGGTGAAAATCCCCTCTTTTTCCGGTTCTTCGGTGAGTGAGCGGCGTTGTTTGTCCAACTGGATTCGTTCGGCAAAGGCCCGGACTTGATCCTCATCCGGGGTACCGGCAATCAACTTGTCGAGCAGCGGGTGTTCGGCGGCAATGGACATGAAGGTGACCCCGAAGACGGTGTCCGGACGGGTGGTGAAGATATCGATCTGGCAGTCGAGACCCTCGACGGCAAAGGCGCAGTTTAGCCCGGTCGACTTGCCGATCCAGTTGCGCTGCATGGTGACCACCTTTTCCGGCCAACCGCCAAGCCGATCCAGGTCGGCAAGGAGTTCTTCGGCATAGGCGGTGATCTTCAGGAACCAGCCACTCATCTTTTTCGGGTAGACCAGTTCGTCGCAGCGCCAGCAGGCACCGTTGATCACCTGTTCGTTGGCGAGAACGGTCTGGCAGGAGTCGCACCAGTTGACCGTGGTCACCTTCTGGTAAACCAGCCCTTTGTTGAACATTTCAATGAACAGCTGCTGTTCCCAGCGGTAGTACTCCGGGTGGCAGGTGGCCAGTTCCCGGTTCCAATCGTAGGAGAGGCCAAGACGGTGCAGTTGGACCCGCATATAGTCGATGTTGGCGTAGGTCCAGGTTGCCGGGTGGCTGTTGTTCTTTTGGGCGGCATTTTCCGCCGGCAGGCCAAAGGCATCCCAACCCATGGGGTGGAGGACATTGTAGCCGCGCATCCTCTTGTATCGGGCCACGACATCACCAATGGTGTAGTTGCGAACGTGGCCCATATGGATCCGCCCGGAGGGGTAGGGGAACATCTCCAGCAAGTAGTATTTTTCCCCGGAGGCCTCTTCGTCGGCTCGAAAACTCCGCCTGCTTTCCCAGATCGTTTGCCATTTTTCCTCGATCTCGGCAAAGGTATACTTGTCGGCGCCCTCAATTTCGTTACTCATGCTGACCTCATTTGGCTCTGGGACAATGGCTGGCTGCCCATGGCTCCCGGATGTAGCGATGGGCGATTTGGTACGGTCGGCTCGTTGCCGTCACACGGTCGGGGTCGAATTACCTGTACTCGCCCGAATCGTCGTAGTTGGATAAATTTTCGAACATGGTGAACTCTTTAATAAAGGCCAGACGACTGACGCCTGTCGGCCCGTTTCGCTGTTTGCCGACGATGATTTCGGCAATCCCCTTCTCCGGGTTGTCCTCCGACTTGTTGTAGACCTCGTCGCGGTAAATGAAACAGATTACGTCGGCATCCTGTTCGATCGCACCCGATTCACGCAGATCGGCCATCATCGGCCGCTTGTCGGTGCGGCTCTCCAGCCCTCGGTTAAGCTGGGAAAGGGCAATAACCGGCACATGGTGCTCCTTGGCCAGTGCCTTCAGAGAGCGGGATATCTCGCTGATCTCCTGGGTACGGTTTTCGCTGTCGTGGCGGCCACGCATCAATTGCAGGTAGTCAACGATGATTGCCCCGATGGCATACTGGGAGGCGAGACGGCGCACTTTTGCCCGCATCTCCAGAATGGTAATCGCCGGGGTATCATCGATATAGATCGGTGCTTCGGAGAGCATGCCCACTGCCCGGGTCAGTTTCATCCAGTCGTCACTCTGCAGTTTGCCGGTCCTGATCCGCTGCGAGTCGATTCGACCAACGGCGCTGAGCAGGCGCATCACCAGTTGTTCCTTGCTCATCTCCAGGCTGAATACCGCGACACCGATCTTTTCCACCAGGGCGGCATGCTGGGCAATGTTCATGGCAAAGGCGGTTTTGCCCATGGAGGGGCGGGCGGCAACAATGACCAGGTCAGAGGGTTGCAAACCGGCGGTCATCCGATCAAGGGCGGCGTAACCGGTGGGGACACCGGTGATCATCTCCTTGCGGTTGTAGAGCTTTTCCACAGCGGCAAAGGCCTTGGGGACAATGCTGCGGATCGGGGTGAAATTCTGGTCGCTTTTGCTGCCGGCGATATCAAAGATGGCCTGTTCTGCCTGATCAACCAGCAGGTCGATATCGTTCTGTTCCTCGTAACAGCGGTTGGCGATATCGCTGTTTACCCGGATCAGGTGGCGAAGAATCGCCTTTTCCCGAATGATCCTGGCGTAGCTGGCAATGTTGGCGGTGACCGGGACAATGGAGGTGAGGGTGGCCAGATAGGTGGCTCCGCCGACGGCTTCCAGTCGATTGGTGTTGCGAAGCTGGTTGGAGACGGTCAGCAGGTCCTGCGGTTCGTTGCGGTCGAAGAGGTCGATCATCGCCTCGTACACCAGACGATGGTTGTCTCGGTAGAAATCAGCCGGTTTAAGAATCTCCAGAACCGATCCGAGGAGGTCCGATTTAAGCAGAATGGAACCGAGAACAGCCTGCTCCGCCTCAGTGTTTTGGGGGGGGATGCGTGCAGCGAAGGGGGTGGTGGGCGGCTGGTCGGTTCGGGACTGCTGGGGCAGATTCATGGCTGGGGCAAGGCCTTCTGTGCAGGGTTCAGGCGGGCGGCTGGTATCTGTTCACTAAACAAAAACACACCGGGAAGGTCAAGCCTCCAGGTGTGTTTTCGTGTGGCAGTGGCAAAGAGGGATGGTGCAACTCTTAGCCTATTGAACCTTGAGCGGGGCGACTGTGACCAGGACTTCAGCGACTACATTGAAGCCGACTTTCACCGGCACTTTTACCTGGCCAAGGGTCTTGATTGCCTCTGGAAGGACTATCTGCCGTTTGTCGATATCTACTCCCAGTTCAGCCAGCTTGGCGCAGATATCGGCACTGGTAACCGAGCCGAACAGACGTTCGTCGTCTCCGGAGAGCTGTTCGATCACCACATTGAAACCGGCAATCTTTTTGGCGAGTCCTTCGGCTTTCTGCAATTCACTGGCCAGTCGGGCTTTGATGTCGGCGCGACGGCTCTCCAGCACAGCGAGGTTCTCGGCTGTAGCGAGAAGGGCTTTCCCTTGGGGGAGGAGATAATTGCGGCCGTAGCCAGGTTTGACCCGCACCACATCTCCTTCCTGGCCGAGAGAGGCAATTGTTTGCTGTAATATAAGTTCCATAGTGTGCAACTCCTTGTCGGACGGCGATCGGCGCATCCGCTCCCGGGGGAGGGAGACCGACGCAGTTAGGTGGTTAAGGAAGGGTCTCTTCTTCCTTTTTTTTCAGTTTGCGAAAATCTACCCAGTTTTCGGCGATGCCGACAATCAGCAGGACCAGCGTGCCGAGGGATTGAAAAATGATCATGACATAGAAAAAAGAACGGAACAGCAGGGGCACCTTCCACTTGTTCATAAAATAGATGGTGATTGCCAGCCCTTGAAAGCAATAGATGATACTGAGCAGGATGACCGCGTTGATGCCCACTGCCCGCAACAGGGGGACTGGCAGCAGGGCCAGCACCGCACTGGTGATAAGGAACCAGATCAGTCGTTCCGGTAGCTGCCAGTAACGGTATTCTGGCCAGGGGGCCGTTCCACCGATGCGGGGAAGGAACAGATTTCCCAGAATCATGGTCGTCCAGATCAGCATCAGAATCGCTGCGCCGAGCATCGCCGGCAAGACGACCGGCACCACCATGCGCAGCTGTTCCAGGGTGGCGTCAATCAGCAGGAGATTGTCGGCGGAGAGGGCGGCGCCACCACCGCTGCCGTCACCGGATTGCAAAGCGCTCTGCCGATAGTACTGTTGTGTCTCCAAGAGACTTTGGTCCAGGTTCTGTTGTAGCCGGCCGTAGGGTGAGAGTTCGGCTCCGAAAGAGAAGAGCAGGCTCAACACCAGCCAGCTGCCGGCAAGGGCCAGCGTCCCCATCGCACCGGATATCGCCGGTTCCTTCCACTTTCTGAGCGAAGTGGCGAGAAAGAAACCGGCAAACAACAGGGTGCAGGAAAAAATATAGGTATCCAGGGAGCGCAGCAGGAGATGCAACAACAGGGCGAGAATGGCTGCGGTGAAGAGCATCCTGCTGCCGACTCGGGAACCGTAGCGAATTGGTAGAACCATGCCGAGCAGGGGGAGGAGCATATGCAGCCAGCCGAAGATGGACCAGTCCACCGCCGGCAGGACGATGAGCAGCATCGCCAGAAGAATGGTGCGGAGAATGGTGCCTAGTGGCGGTTGCTCTGCAGAGTGTTGAATCACTTGTCAGGTTCTCGTTGCCGGTGCGGAGCGGTGGTCAGCCCTGAGTGCTACCGGAGTAGGGTAGAAAAGCGATTTGGCGAGCCTTTTTGATTGCCTCACAGAGCTGCCGCTGATGGGTGGCACAGGTGCCGACAATCCTTCTCGGGATAATTTTTCCCCGTTCGGAGACAAAACCGCGCAGGGTTTTAACATCCTTATAGTCGATTTGCTGTTCCGGTGTACCACAGAATCGGCAGGACTTTTTCCGGGAAAATAATTTCTTTTGTGGGCGTTGGGCCATGGTTCTCCCCTCCTTTGGGGATTCGAGTTGTTGTGGAGTCTAGGGCTGCATGCCGTGTTGACAGGCAATATCTGGCGATTGTTCCGGTGCTTCGGCGGTTCCCCTCAGGCCGGGAAGTACCACTTTCGGTACCGTTCCTTCCCTTGCTGAACAGGGGTGGGTTCGGTTGGCCAAAGGGTGCCAATACGGCGGGGCTCGCCAATGCTAGTTGTCGCTGTTATCCTCGTCCGGAGTATCGTCGCCCTCCTCGGCAGCGGTGTTTTCGTCGGTATCTTCGGAGGCGGTGGCCTTGACGGATACCGCCGCGATGGCCAGCGCTATCTTCTCGGCGTTCATGGCACCGTCGATCTTGACGGTCATATATTTCAACACCGCATCGTCAATGCGGAATCTCCTTTCCACTTCACTGACCGCCGCCGGGGTGGCGGTGTAGTCACAGAAGACGTAGAAACCCATGGCCTCTTTCTTGATCAGGTAGGCGAGTTTCTTCATCCCCCAGCGGTTGAGTTCAATAACTGTCCCCTCGGCCGCCTCGATGATCTGGGTGGTGCTGTCGGTGATTCTGGTGATCTCTTCCTCGCTGCAGTTTGGGCGAAGGATAAAGATCGTTTCGTACCTGCGCATGGGTTCCTCCTCGTGGACTCATGATGGTGCGGCAGTTTTTTCTGCCACAGGACGGCCCCGGCACGGCCATTGCCGGCTGGAGCGAGAAGGTGTAACAAGACATCTTCCGGTGTGTTGACGGCGAAATGCAGCGAGCAGAGTCACCAGCCATGCTGCCATTCGCACAAACCTGAAATGATACCGGGATGCCGAATATGTGTCAAACACTATTTTTTTTCTTCTCCAGTTCCTTGATCTCCTGCCACTGCCTGGCCAGTTGCTCTTCGTTCTCCCATGCCTTACCGGCGAAGACATGGGGGTGGCGGCGAATCAACTTGGCGCAGATTCCGCTCAGCACATCAGCGAAGGTAAACTCACCCCGGCCGGCATGCATTTCGGCATACATGACTACGATGTAGAGCAGGTCACCCAGTTCTTCACAGGTATTGCCAGAATCGCCATTGTCGATGGCCGCTACCAACTCTTTGCACTCGTCGAGCAGGTGGGGCCGGAGAGAGTCTGGCGTCTGTCGTTGGTCCCAAGGGCAGCCATTGCCACCCCGCAGGCGGCGGACAAGGGCGAGAAGTTCAGAAAGTTGCTCTGTCTGCTGATTCATTTATCGGTCTCTGTTAGGTTTAGTAAGGGGCTAAAATTCTGTGGAAAACTGATGGAGAGGTTGAAAATTAAGTAGTTTTTTGGTTTTTTGGCAGAGAAAAAATGTTGACATTCTGCTCCTCGATTACTACAAAATCACTGTTTAGTCTTGTCAGGTTTGGTCAGTTTATCTATCCAGGATACCAGGAATTGAGCAATTCCGCAGTTTTTTAGAATTGAGAATTGTTTTTTTCTTCTGTGCTGGAGAACGACTAGTTTGCCGGCAGACTGTAGTCTTAATGTTGACGGACTTCATTTCACCACCATTACAAGGGTGCAAACATGGACGAGGACAAAAAACAAAAGCTTCTCCTGGAAAAACATAAGGATATCGCACGAATCGATCAGGAGTCGAAGAGAACGCACGGATGGTACGTGCGGGTGCGATATCTCGGCAAGACCCATTCGAAGTTTTTTTCCGACCGGAAGTGCGGTGGCCGCTATTCCAGCCTTCTTTCTGCGATCAGTTGGCGGGATAAAACGGAAAAAAAACTGGGCAAGGTGCGAACCAACAAACATATGGTGACGGTAAGCAACTCCGGCACAGGGGTGGTTGGTGTTCGGTTGAACGAGAAACTGAACCGCTACGAGGTGAGTTGGGTTACCCATCTCGGCAAGCAGGGAAAGACTTCGGTTTCCATCGCCAAGCATGGCAAGAAAGCAGCCTTCGCCAGAGCCTGTGCTATCCGTTCGGAAAAAGAGAAGGCCCGCCTTGAATACGGTAACTGAGCAGATCCTCCATCTTCCTCTACCATGATAACGTCCCTTTCCCCGGCCACCACCAGCGGACAGCCTCTGGCCGCCCTTGTCGGATATCTGTCGTCGTTCGATAAAGCAATGGCCGACGGTTCGCCACCTTTACCTGCGGCGCGGCACCCCTTCGCCGCCGGGGAATGACTAAAGAAATTTTCTTGACACCTGTCACGGAGATGGGTAGACTGCCGCGTTCTGGTAGAACTTTATTCGTGGCGTAACCGCCGTCTCGGCGCAGCTCTCCGGTTGTGCGAGTTCAGCTCTAGCCGCCGCAGCAGGCTTTTTTCTAGCCGCTATCACTGCTGAATCATTTAATGAGGCGCGTATATGTATGCAATAGTACGAACAGGTGGGAAACAGTATCAGGTTGCCTGTGGCGATCAGCTTCGTGTGGAAAAACTCGAAGGTCAGGTTGGTGACAGTGTCTCCCTGGCCGATGTGCTCATGGTAGTTGACGGTGAGAACATTCTGGTTGGACAACCGGTACTGGAGAATGCAACGGTTACCGCCACCATCGCCGAACAGGGACGGGCAAAAAAAATTGTTGTCTTTAAGAAGAAGCGGCGCAAGGGATATCGTTTGAAGAGAGGTCACAGACAGCCCTACACTGCATTGAAGATCGTAGAGATTTCTGCCTAGTTAGCCGGGCGGTGACAAACGCTCGGCAGGAAATTGTGCCGGCAACAAAGAGCAACGGTCACCAGGATCGTTGTACGGAGGAACCACGAGATGGCCCATAAGAAAGCAGGTGGCAGTTCGAGAAATGGTCGTGACAGTGCCGGCCAGCGGCGTGGGGTGAAACGTTTTGGCGGACAGGTTGTGAAGGCGGGCAATATCCTTGTCCGGCAGGTCGGCACCAAAATCCACCCCGGTACCAACGTCGGTTGTGGCCGAGATTACACGCTCTTTGCCATGGTTGATGGGGTTGTGACCTACGAAAATTTCGGCAAGGACCGGAAACGGGTGAGCGTCTATCCTGACGCCTGACCAACAGTACCTGACATCTGGCCCCAGACCGAGTACTGGTGGTTGTGGAATAGACTCGACCTCAATGGCCCATTGAAGGTCGAGTTTTTTTTTGCCTGTGCAGGGCATTTCGGTTGCGGGGACGATTCTGCCGCACCATGGATACGAGATGGCATTTGTTGATGAAGCGAAGTTTTTCGTCAAGGGGGGTGATGGTGGAAACGGCTGTGTCAGTTTCCGTCGGGAGAAATTTGTCCCCAAGGGCGGTCCCAACGGTGGTGACGGGGGACGCGGCGGTGATGTGCTGATTACCGCCAAGGCCTCTCTCCATTCGTTAATCGATTTTCGTTTCCAGTCACATTTTAAGGCAGAACGGGGCGGACACGGCAAAGGCAAGGATATGCACGGCCGCAAGGGGAGAGACTGCCATCTGGCGGTGCCGGTGGGGTCGTTGATCAAGGATGGTGAAAGTAACCGGCTGCTTGCCGATCTGGCCGAGGATGGGGCAAGCTATCTTGCCGCCAAGGGGGGAGAAGGGGGGCTGGGAAACCCCCACTTTGCCAGCGGCACAAACCGGACTCCCAGGGTGGCCACCCCGGGAAAAAAGGGGGAGGAGTTCTGGTTGAAGGTTGAATTGAAACTGCTTGCCGATGTCGGTCTGGTGGGGCTGCCCAACGCCGGCAAATCAACCCTGCTTTCCCGGCTTTCAGCTGCCAACCCGAAAATTGCCCCCTACCCCTTCACCACCCTGGAGCCACAACTCGGGGTTATGCAGCAGGGGTACCACGAACCCTGTATTATTGCCGATATTCCCGGATTGATCGCTGGCGCCCACGACGGTGTCGGGCTAGGCCACACCTTCCTTCGTCATATCGAACGGACCACGCTTCTCCTGCACATTCTGGACGCTGCCGATCCCGAGGCCTTGGCCAACTTTCAGACGATAACCGACGAATTGCAGCTCTACAAAGAAGAACTCGGAACCCGGGCGCGTATTCTCGTTCTGAATAAGTGTGACCTTCTCGAGCCGGCCGACCGGCAAAATCTGGAAAACTATTTTCAACAGCTGGGGCAACATGTTATGACTGTCTCTGGGGAAACCGGCGAAGGGCTGCCGGCCCTGCGCGAGGCGATTGTGGAGACTCTGGCGGCCAAGAGGACAAGCTAGCTCCGGCCCCGCCCCAGATGGAAGGCTGCCTTTTTTAAATTCGAATTTCCATTCAAAATCAAGGCGAAAGAAAACAGTTTATCGCAGGCATATAATTGATATTCTGAGGATAAATTGTTCTCGTTCAACGCAGAGATTGGGCGGAAATACCATTTTTCAAGGTGGCCGGAAGACTTTTTCTCGAAAATCAGGTGTACGGCCATGGATAGCGCACGGGAAGAGGGGCTGTATCTGCGCCAGACCCTGTTTGACAAGGCCCGCCGGGTGGTGGTCAAGGTCGGCAGCGCCATTCTGACCTCTGCCGATGGCCTTAATCGGGATGTGATCGCCAATCTGGCTCGAGAGATCTCCTTTCTCCATGATAGTGGGCGGGAGGTGATCCTGATCTCCTCGGGAGCTGTCGCCGCCGGCAAGCGAAAACTCGGTTTTGATGATCGGGCCGGTCTCACCATTCGCCAGAAACAGGCCCTGGCAGCCATCGGCCAGTCGCAGTTGATGCATGACTATGACGAGGCCTTTGCCCGCCACCAAAAAAATATCGCCCAGATACTCCTTACCCACGCCGACCTGGCCGATCGACGCCGCTATCTCAATGTCCGCAATACCCTGCTCACCCTTTTTTCCTTCGGGGTCATCCCGGTTATCAACGAGAACGACAGCGTCTCCAGTGAAGAGCTGAGGTTCAGTGACAACGACACCCTGGGGGCACTGCTCGCCAACCTCATCGAGGCCGATATGTTCATCTGCCTCACCGACGTCGATGCCCTCTATGACCGCAACCCGCTCACCGACCCGTCGGCACGGCCAATTTACACGGTGAGCGAGGTAACCGAAGAGATCGAGTCAATGGCCGGTAACAGCAAGAGTGTTCTTGGAACCGGCGGCATGCAAAGCAAGATCCGGGCAGCGAGAATGGTCTCGGCAGGGGGCGGCAGTTCTTTCATTGGTCCGGGTCGGCAACCCGATATCCTCAAGCATCTCTTCTCCGGCGAGATGGTCGGTACCTTCTTTTTGCCGATGAAGGAGAAGATGCAGAGCCGAAAACGTTGGTTGGCCTACGTTCTCAAGCCCAAAGGGGTGGTTATCCTGGATGAGGGGGCCTGCCTGGCGGTGAGTACCGGCGGGAAAAGTCTGCTGCCTTCCGGTATCGTCTCGGTGGAGGGAGTTTTCGAGGTGGGTGACCCGGTTCGTTGCGTTGACCGGCTGGCCCGGCCGATTGCCATCGGCCTGACTAATTTCAGTTCGGCAGATATCAACATGATCAAAGGATTGCGTTCTGACAAGATCGAATCAGTCTTGGGCCATAAATACTGTGATGAGGTCATGCACCGGGACAATCTGGTGCTGCTGTAATTTCCGGGGGGCAGGCGGCGATGCCCGCTGTTGCCGCTGATACTGGAGGGTGGCATGGGAAAGGGGAGTTTGGAACAATTGGTCAGCCAGTTGGCCAGGCGGGCAAAGGTGGCGGCCGCGGCCATAGCTATTTTGCCGACGACCACCAAGAATGCTGTACTGCTCAGCCTGGCCGATTACCTTCAGGCCGAGTCGGCGATGCTTCTTGAAGAAAACCGGCGGGATATGCTCCTGGCGGAGAGTGCTGGTCTGTCGCCGGCCATGCTCGACCGACTGCGTTTGACCGATGCCGGAATTGCCGCCATGGCTTCCGGCCTGCGGGAACTGGTGGCACTTCCCGACCCGGTGGGTAAACTGGAGGAGTGCAGCCGTCGCCCCAACGGCTTGCTGGTCGGGCGTATGCGGGTGCCCCTCGGGGTGGTGGCGATGATCTACGAATCCCGTCCCAACGTCACCATCGATGCCGCCGCTCTCTGCCTGAAGGCCGGTAACGCCGTAATTCTACGCGGTGGTTCCGAGGCCTTCCACTCCAACATTGCCCTGGTAACCCTTCTCCATCGGGCCTTGATCAGCCATGCCGTACCGGCCGACTGTGCCCAGCTTATCCCGACCACCGACCGTGAGGCGGTCAGCCATCTGCTTGGCTGCGAAGAGGAGATTGATCTGGTGATCCCCCGCGGTGGTGAGGGGCTGATCCGTTATGTCGTCGCCCACTCCAGGATTCCCGTTCTCAAGCACTACAAGGGGGTGTGCCATCTCTATGTCGACCGTGATGCCGACCTTGCCAAGGCACAGGCGATTGTGCTCAATGCCAAAACCCAACGCCCAGGGGTCTGCAATGCCCTTGAGGGGTTGCTGGTGGACGCCGCAGTGGCACCGGCCTTTCTCCCACCTCTTGCCGTCGCCATGCAGGCCAGGGGGGTGGAACTGCGCGGCTGCGCGCAAAGCGTTGCTCTTTGCCCGCAAATGAGCAGGGCCGACGAGGAGGACTGGGGGCGGGAGTTCCTTGATCTGATCCTCGCCGTGCGAGTGGTTGCCGGCTATCAGGAGGCCAAAGAGTACATCGATCGGTACGGTTCCCGCCACACCGAAGTGATTGTGACGGAAAACTACTCAACCGCGCACCGTTTTATCGCCGAAATTGATGCCTCGGCGGTGATGGTCAACGCCTCCACTCGCTTTAACGACGGCGGTGAACTGGGACTTGGCGCCGAAATCGGCATCAGTACCAGTAAACTCCACGCCTATGGGCCGATGGGGCTGGAGGAGTTGACCACCCGAAAATTTGTGGTCTACGGGCAGGGGCAGGTCCGCGAGTGATGCCGGCCAGAATCGGCCTGCTTGGCGGCACCTTCGACCCGGTGCACCGCGGCCATCTCCAACTCGCCGCCGCTGCCTTGAACGAGTGCCGTTTCGATCAGGTTCTCCTGGTTCCCTCGGCCCACCCCCCTCACAAGGATGGCAGCCGGGTTCTCCCTTTTCGGCATCGTCTGGCCATGCTGGAGCTGCTTGATGAAAATGCCATTGCCTGCAGCGGTATCGAAGGAGAGTTGCCCGCCCCTACTTACACCATTGACATGCTTCGGGCGATGCGTGCCATCTGCCGGAAGGATAGTGAGTTCTTTTTTATCATCGGCAGCGACGCCTTTCTCGATCTGCTCAGTTGGAAGGCTTACAGCGATGTTCTTGCCTTGGTCCATATTGTCCTTGCCCTTCGCTCCGGCAGCGACAACCGGCAGATCTGCCAGTTCCTCACCCGAATAGGTTACCGCCAGCGGGGCAGGGATTGGTTTTTTCAGGATGGGTCGCAGCGGGTCATCTTTCTGACCACCACCCCCGAGGAGATCAGTTCGTCGAAAATCCGCGCCAGGCTGCGGCAGGGGCTGTCGGTCCGGCAATGGGTCCCGGAGCAGGTTGTTGCCTATATTGAAACGTGGGCCCTCTACCAGGGTGACAGTGAGGTGGGTGATGAACAATGATACCGGCTCCCTTCAAAAGCAAGGGTCGGACCGCGGCCCGATTCGACTTCTGCTTGCCGATGACTCTCTGATCTTTCGACGATTTTTGGCTGATATCTTTGCCGACTGCAGCGATCTGCAGGTTGTCGGCGAGGCGGACAATGGCGTCACCGCCCTGGATATGCTGCTGAAGAGTTCACCGGATGTCATTCTGCTCGACCTGGAGATGCCGGTGATGGATGGTATGACCGCCCTGCAGCATCTGATGATCCGTCGACCGACCCCGACCATTATCTTTTCCAGTCTCTCCGAAGACGGTACCGCCAGATCATTTGATACCATGAAGAATGGTGCGGTGGATTTTCTCTGCAAGAAAAGCCTTCTCCACAACCTGGATCGGCACAGCCAGCGGCAGTCTTTGGTGGACAAAGTGCGCAAGGCGGCCAGGATGACGGTGCGGATGCGTGAACCGGTTTTCAGCCCTGGACGTTCGCCGGTTGCCGAACAGCAGTCTCGTTTTGTCTTCTGTGAAGAGTGCGGCGGCCGGGAACTGGTCGGTACGGTAAAGGGTGGAGAGGGGGGGGCGGTTGTCTGTCGAAATTGTGGTGATCTGATCGATATCAGTTTGTCCACCGACGCCAGATACCGTCGGAACACCTTTCTTACCGTGGTCGGCGGAGGCGATGGATGTTACGGCAACCTGTTGGAAATCGTGCCGAAGCTCCCCACGGCGAGCAGTGCCGCGCTGCTGGTGCAGATCCGCCAGGACCCGGCCCATGTGGATGGATTCTGCGACTATCTTGACGCTGTTTCGGCAATGCGGATTGTTCGGGCCCGGGCCGGGGTCCATCTTGAGGGGGGGAACTGCTACATTACCGCCAGCCAAGATTCTCTTGCCATCAAGCCTTTTGTATCACAGCCGACACTGCAGAAAATCACCCACAATGAGGAGAGTGAAGGTTTTTTTGATTCTCTGCTCGGCTCGGTGGCGGCGGTGTACAGGCACAATGCGGCTGGAGTGGTGTTGAGTGGTGGCGGGGCTGACGGGAGGACCGGCATGCCTCTGCTGCTTGCGCAAGGAGGAACGGCGCTCTTGCTGCACCCCGATGACTGTTTCAATAAGGAAATGGGGGAGCAGATGGCGGCAGCCTGTCCTGCTGCCACCTTTGCCACCATCCCGGAGTTGGTGGCAAGGCTTTGCCGGTTGCACGACGGCAGCGGTGGGCCGGTGGGGTAAAAAAGCAAGCCGCTCGCTAAGCAGATAATGCCGGTCACGAGGATCAGATGATGGCAGCTTTGTCAAGACCTGCTTCCCCACCTGCGGCCCCTCTCTGGGAGGAGGCGGTGCCGCTTTTGCGGCAGGGGGTGCATAAGAAAATCCGCCAACTGGCCTATGCCGGCGAAGAGCGGGGAGAGAAGGTGTTCCCTCCGAAGGAGCAGGTCTTCGCGGCGATGCGGTTGACCAGCCTGGCCACCACCCGGGTGGTGATTATCGGCCAGGATCCCTATTTCAATGAACATGCCGGGAAGGGGCCGGAGGCGCACGGCCTCTGTTTTTCCGTTCGTGCCGGCATCCCTGTCCCCCCCTCCCTGCGCAACATTCTCCTTGAGGTCAACAACAGTTTGTATGGTGGCCGTCAGGTGAGTGTTGATTCCGATCTCAGTCGCTGGGCCAGGCAGGGGGTACTCCTGCTCAATGCCAGTCTGACCGTGGCGGCCGGCCGGCCCAACTCCCATCTCCAACTTGGCTGGCATGCCTTGACTGACGACATCATCGCCACTGTATCCAGTTACCAGGAGCATGTGGCCTTTCTGCTCTGGGGCTCCTTTGCTCAGAAGAAGAGGGCGCTGATCGACCACCGAAAACATCTCATTCTGGCCACCAGCCATCCGTCGCCCCTGTCGGCACATCGCGGTTTTCTCGGTTCCGGGGTCTTTGTCAAGGCCAACCAGTTTCTGCGGGAGCACGGCCTGCAGGAGATCGTCTGGTAGGAGCGATCATTGCTGGCAACCGGTGGCAGCCAGCCGGGAAGCGTCGCGGTATCTCAGTCAAGGAGAGCCTTACGGGCCTGGGGGAGGGCCGCTGCCACCTCACCGGCAAGATAGCCGACCCCCTGCTGGCCGACCAGAAGGTCGGCTGCCGCGCCATGCAGGTATACCCCGACCACGGCAGCCGCCTGCGGTGCCAGCCCCTGGCAGAGCAGGGCTCCAATCACCCCACTGAGGACATCACCCATACCGGCGGCGGCCATTCCCGGGTTGCCGGTGCTGTTGATTGTGGTTTTTCCCCCGGTGCCGACGGTGACCGTTCCCGCCCCCTTCAAGACCAGGACTGTCGGCTGGGCAGTGGCGACAAAGAGCGCCTGGCCGCGCCGAGCCGCCTGCAGGCGATTCTCAACCACCATTTCCACTGGCTCAGCAAGGAGCCGACTCAATTCACCCGGGTGCGGGGTAAAGATGCGTGGTCCGGCGGGATCGGGCAGATCGTCTCGGCAGGTGGCCAGGATGTTGAGGGCATCGGCATCAACCAGGAGGGGCTTGCGCAGTTGGCCATAGAGGGCCAGGACCAACTTGGCAGTTGCCAGGGCCTGGCCGATCCCAGGGCCGACGACCACTGCCGAGCAGGTATCGGCCAGGGCCAGGATCTGCTCGAGATCCTCGTCGCTGCATTGCCCTTTGCTGGCTGGGAGCGGCACCGTGATCACTTCCGGCAGGGTGGTTTCGAAGATATGGTTGAGGTCGGCCGGCACCGCCAGGCTGACCAGACCGACTCCGGCATGGAGGGCGCCCCGGGCGGCGAGGATTGCCGCCCCGGTCATCCCGGTGGAGCCGGCGATGAGCAAGAGACGGCCGTTTGTTCCTTTGTGCGCGTCGCCTCGGCGGCGGAGTGGCTGAGCAAGACTGGTGACCAGTTCCTGGTCAGCCAGTTCGGTGCGCACCTCCACCTTCTGTAGAGTCAGTGCCGGGATACCGATGTCGATAATGTCCACTTTACCTGTCCATGCGCCACTGCCGGGCTGGAAGTGGCCCGGTTTGGCCCAGCCGTAGGTGGCCGTATGATCGGCCTGTACGCAACAGCCAAGGATTCTACCGCTGTCCGCTTCCATTCCGGAAGGGATATCGACAGCGACCACCGGTGTCTGGCGGAGGAAGGCAGGGTGGTTGATCAGGGCAATGGCCTCGGCGATATGGCCGGTGATCGACCGGCAGAGGCCGATACCGAAGATTGCATCGACAACAACGTAACAAGGGAGATTGCGGGAAAGGGAGCGGTTGCAGAGATCCGGAATCTCGGCCACCCTTTCGGAACTGTCGATGAGGTGGACCGGCAGGCCCAGCCGCCTGACTATCTCAAGGTTGGTGGCACCATCGGCAGGCAGGGAGTCCGGGGGGACAAGAAAGAAAAAGAGCGGCTGACACCCTCGCTGGAGGAGATGGCGGCCGATCACCAACCCATCACCGCCATTGTTACCCGGCCCAACAAAGATGGCGGCAAAGCTCTGCCCGGCGGGGCCGAGTTCACGCTCCATCAGCAGCACGGTCTGTAGACCGGCATTTTCCATGAGAAGCAGGCTCGGTACGGCGAAATCTTCACTGGCCGAGCGGTCAAGACGCTGCATTTGCGCACCGGTTGGCAGTTTCATGCCGGTCTCCTTGGTTGACGGTATTTACTCAGGTGGTGCTTTGATCTCCGGCGGGGGAAGCGGAGCCTGACAAAATCGACAGGGTTCAAAGCCGGCATCCAGGGCAATTTCGGCATCTTTGAACTCGAGCGTACAGTTTTTGCAAAAATAGAACTCGCAGCCGGGATAATGGAAGACCCTGCTCCTGGCGTTGCCGCGGATAAGCGTGAGATATCTCTCCGACTCCACCTCGCCCTCTTCCGGCACCATGGCCCCATCTTTTTGCAATCGGTGCCGCAGCCCGAACCACAGCCGGTAGAGCTGACGGTTGAGCAGGTTGGTTGCCGTATCCAGGGTATTGCCCAGTTTTTCCGGGAGAAGGGACTGATCGTTGGCCGCCCTGATGATCCAGAAAATCGCCAGGAGAAAAAAGAGACCATTGGCGGCCCACATGGCCAGGGTGACCGGCAGATCACCTTGTTCGGCCTGGTTCTTGCCGATGGTGTAGATGACATAGTAGAGGACAAAGATCACCAGCCCGGCCTGGATACCGATCGCCTTCCGGCCCGGGCGGGCCTGGAGGCCAAGGGGGAGACCAAGAAGGCTGATCATCAGGCACCCAACGGGCAAGACCAGTCTTTTGTGGTACTCGATGAGGTACCGTCGTTTTTCTTCGTTGTTTTCACCTATCTTTTCGGCTTCTTCGAGGAGTTCCGCCATCGACTGGGCACTCCTCTTTTTCACTGTGGTCGCCCTGCTGCTCGGCGGGCGCAGGGGGATATTGATCTGGTAGCGGTCAAATTGAACGATCTGAGCGTTGTCCAGGCCTGGCCGATGGAGGCTGCCCTGATTGAGGACGATCGATACCCGCATGTTTTCCGGGTCGGCAAACATCTGCCCGGTGGAGGCCATGGTGATGATCGGGTTGTCGACCCCTCGCATGTCCGAGACCCAGACGTTACTCCACTTGTCCGTCTCCTGGTCAATTTTGTCGACATAGACCACCACATCACCGAGCGCCTCAGTGAACAGGTGCTCTTTGATCCCGCTGCTGATTTTCTCCTTGAGCAGCTGGTAGCTGAGCTGTTTCATCGACACCTCGCTCACCGGGATCAGAGAAATGGAAAAATAGGCGGTCAGCATGGCGATCAGGCTAGTCACCAGGAGCACCGGAGGAAGGAGACGGTAGATGCTGATACCGTTGGCCTTCAGGGCAAGAATCTCCGAATCGCTGGAGAGTCGGGCAAAACCGATGGTCACCCCCATCAAAGCCGCCATGGGGATGGAGTAGAGAAAAATGCTTGGAAAGAGATAGGAAAAGAGGCGGATAAAGTCGGCAAGGCCAATCTGCAGGTCGAGGACGAAGTTGAGGAAGGGGATAAGTTTTACCAGAAAAAAAACGCAGTTCATGATCAGAAAACTGGCGAAGAAGGGGGCCAGCATTTCTGTTGCCAGGTAGCTGTAGAGGAGCAGTGGCGGTTTGGCAACTCTGTTCATCTTCTCGAGAGGGCGGCTGGGGAAAAGAGCGCTACAAGCGCGAGTCGATCAGCGGCTCATCTATGTTGACCTCCAGCCAGTGCTGGTCCCACCACTCCAGCGGGGTGACAAACTCTCCGTTGATCAGCATGGAAAAATGGAGATGGTCCCCTCCGGCCATACCGGATGTGCCGGTGAGCCCGAGAACGGTCTGCTGGTCAACCATCTCCCCAGGTTTGACATCCATCTGGCTGAGGTGGGAGTAAAGGGAAAAGACCCCCTGGCCATGGTCCACTAGGACCATATTGCCATAGATTCCAAGATAGTCGGCATGTACCACCTTGCCGGAATTGGCAGCCCGGACAGCGGCCTGTCTGGTGGAGGCGATATCGACACCAAGATGGGTCTGCTGGTCAATTATCTTGCCATTGTAGCTGTAGGTGCGGTGGTCGGCAAATCCGGCCCGGCTGCTTCCCGGCATCCGCTGGAAACTGTCCCGCCAGAGCCGTTCCGGAGCGGAGTCGGCACAGAGTTGGCTGATCCGGTTGTTGTTTTCTATCCGCAAGGTCTGGTTGACGTAGAGATACTTTTCCAGGTTGTCGCCAGTCATCTCAGGGTAATAACCTACGAATTCTGGGATTTTTGCCTCAAGAAAGGTATCGCCGATGGCGATGGTGTCCTGTTTGTAGTTGGCCTTTTTGACGACGCTGGTAAAGGCCACGCTGGTGCTGTTGCCGGCCGGATCGGTGGCAATAGCTTTCAGTTCCTCGACCTGTCGATGGTCGTAGGGGAGGGCAAAATAGGCGATATAGACATCATCCCGACCATCGCCAACCAGGTGTCCAGGGTGGAAACGGCCGTTAAGGCGCACCCCGTGTTCGCTTTCCGGGTCGGAAAGCCGGTAGATGGCGATACCGCTGCCGCCGGGGAGGATGTAGCGCTGGCCGTGCAGGAGCTGGAGCTGTGGCGGGACAGTGTCGACCAGCATGGAGACCACCTGTCGGTTGGTGTTCCCCTTGAACCATCCCCGCCAGGAGAAATCACTGGCCTCGGCGATCAGTTTCAGCTCACCGTCCTGAAAGCCGGCTTTGTTCAGGTCGAAGCTGATCTCACCGGCCAGCTCCAGTGGTCCGGCCGGGTTACGCCAGGCGGCACGGGCAAACTCCTCCTGGTGGAGGGGATGGACCTTCCCGTCCTGTTCGGCGGTCAAGGTGAACCGGCGGATACCGCTCACTTTGTCGCCAACCCGGTAGGAGAAAATGCCGGTCTGCCCGAGATAGTTCCCCCGGGTAGTTATCTCGACTAGTGGACTGCCACCCTCAAAAAAGAGGACGAAGATCGCCACGAAGCCCGCCACCAGAAAACAACCAGCGATGAGTGCCAGGGAATTTCTGCCGATGGTATTCCGGGTCGGTTTTTTGCTGCTCCTGGTGCTCCTAAATAACATGATAACTGATGTCTCCCTGTTGTTTTCGTTTGCGATGGAATGGTGACGACTGGTTCATGTTGCCGGTTCGGGTTGTGAATAGGCCATGGTAATCATTCACCGGTATGCAGCAAACAGCCGCAGAACCGAGACTGCAGCCGTTCAGCCAGTGCCCCAGGTTCTTTCAGGCAGGCCGCCGAGCTAGAGTTTGTTCTCTTTGGTGGCCTGACCGGGGGAAAATGGGATGCTGGTGAACGGTTATGGCCCCTGTCCTCGCTTTCGGGCCTCCATCTTCCTGTGTCGTCGGCAACTATCTGAAGACGATCTGGTGATGGCTAACTGCCGATGGAAAAGAGTGGATCGGGACTATTTCTGCCAGATTATTTCATATTTTTCGATATGCAGATCTTTGGCCGGGGCGACCACTATCCTTTTGCCGGTATCCTCCTGAACCTTGTTTTTGGTCTGCTCCTCTTCGTTGTGCAGGAGGTCGGCGATCCGGGGGTGGACACGCAGGGTGATCGTGCTGCCCTGGTGCTTGTCGGAGTTTCTGCTTATTTTCCTGAAGATGTCGTAACAGATGGTTCGGCGGGACTTGAGCATCCCCTCGCCGGAGCAGTAGTGGCAAGGCTCACACATCAACTGTTGGAGGTTTTCGCTGCTCCGTTTTCTGGTCATCTGAACCAGACCGAACTCAGAAAGTTTCAGAATGTTTATGCGGCTCTTGTCTCTTTTCACCGCTTCTTTGAAAGAGGTGTAGAGTTCCTCCCGGTGGCTGTCGTCCTCCATGTCGATGAAGTCAATAATGATGATGCCACCGATGTTGCGTAACCGCAACTGGTAGGCGATTTCCACCGCCGCTTCCATGTTGGTCTTGAAAATGGTGTCGTTCAGGTCGCTTTTGCCTACGTAACGGCCGGTATTGACATCGATCACCGAAAGTGCTTCCGTGCTTTCAATGATGATATAGCCGCCAGAGCGCAGCCAGACCTTCTTTTCGATTGCCCGGGAGATCTCCACCTCTATGTTGTAGGCGTCAAAGAGCGGGGTCGTCCCCTGGTAGAGGCTGATTCGCTCGACTAGCTGGGGGGCAAAGGTTTTGACATGGGAAAGCAGCTTACCGTGGGCCTCGGCCTCGTCAATGATCAGTTTGTCGACGTCGACACCAAAAAAATCCCGGATCGACCGGAGGGTTATGTCAAGATCTTCGTGGACCAGGCTGGGAGCGGCAAGAGTGGCAGATTTGTCGATAATATCATCCCAGAGAAGCATCAAAAACTCCATGTCCGACTCAAGCTCTTCACGGCTGGCGTGCTCGGCGACAGTCCGGACAATGAAGCCGGTGCCGAGGGGATGGATTTCTTCGATCAGTGCCTTGATCCGGTGTCGAAGTTCCTCATCCTCAATCTTGCGGGAGATACCGATGTGGTCGGTCTGGGGCAGATAGACCAGGTTGCGACAGGGAAGGGTGATGTGGCAGGTAAGACGGGCCCCTTTGGTGCCGATGGGGTCTTTGCTGACCTGAACCAGGATATCCTGCCCCTCCCGAAGGATGTCCTCGATATGCAGACCATGCAGTCGGGGCAGGGTACACTCGGTCGAGACGGTATCCTCCTGGTGGTCGTCAAGGGTGGCGCAGACGTCGTCCACGTAGAGAAAGCCAGTCCTCTCCAGGCCGATATCGACAAAAGCCGCCTGCATCCCGGGGAGGACACGTACCACCCGGCCCTTGTAGATATTGCCCATCAGCCCCTTTTCGGTGGGCCTCTGCATGTGGAATTCGCTGAGGTTGCCCTCTTCGACCAACGCCAGGCGAACTTCGTAGCTGGTGGCGTTAATAAGTATCTCGGTGGTCATTCTACTCTCGAACTATAGTGTGGCAACTTCCGCTGGGAGGAGCTGTGGCGGAAGAAATGGTTTTGTAAACGAAATAGTATACAGTATAAGCAGTGGGGATTGCCACATGTAATATATTGGTAAGAGGCGTGGAGTAGCTTCCGAGCCGTGCCTGCCGGCTTTTTAGCGGTTTTCTGGATTCTGCCACCACCGCGAGCAGAGACGAGAGGCGTGCCCGGAGGGATTCATGCCCCCCCTAACCCCTCCGGCAGACCAGTAATTCGGCAAAGGGAAAGAACTGAAGATGACGAGTTGGCGAGATCCATCGCGGCATATCACCTCTCTGGCGGTAGAGGCATCCTCAGCCGATTGTCCCACCACTCGGGAGATCATCGGCCGAGCCGGCCTGCCCTGGCGTCTGGTGGCCGAGAGGGAAAAAGTCGATGCCGGCTTATTTGCCGACAGTTTGAATGCCGGCAAGCAGGAACTTTACCTCTGTCATAACAAGGGTCGATTTTTCAAACCCTGCCCGGGGACGAAGGAGTACCGCTGTTGCGGCTATCAGGTGATCAGCACCGGGGCGAACTGCCCCATTGACTGCGTCTACTGTATTCTCCAGGCCTATCTCAACTCCCCCTGGCTGGTTCATTACGTCAACATCGCCCAGATGTTTGCCGAACTGGAGAGTGCCCTCTGTACCCAGCCAGACACCTTTTTCCGGATCGGTACCGGTGAATTCACCGACTCACTGGCCATAGACCGGCTCACCGGGCTGAGCAAGCCGCTGGTGCGGTTTTTTGCCGAGCGGAGCAATGCCATACTGGAGTTGAAGACAAAAAGCGGCTTTGTTGACAACCTGCAGGGGCTCGAACACCGGCAGCGGACTGTGGTAGCCTGGTCCCTGAACAGTACCAAAATGATGGGGCACTGCGAACTGCGCTCGGCAACCCTTGCCGAACGGTTGGTGGCGGCCCGGAACTGTGCCGAGTGGGGATATCGGCTGGCCTTCCATTTCGACCCGATAATTGCCCATCCTGGCTGGGAAAAGGGCTATGCAGAAACCATTGCTGAACTGTTTCGCCAGGTGCCGGCCGAGGCAATCGTCTGGATATCCCTTGGCGCCCTGCGCTATCTTCCCGGCCTGAAAGAGAGGGCCGAGGCACGCTTTCCCACCACCCGGATCTACCATCACGAGTTCGTCCCCGGTCTTGATGGCAAGGCCCGTTATTTCCGGCCGTTCCGGGTGACGCTGTACCGCCATCTGCTGCAGTTGCTTCGGCAGCAGGCGGCAGAGACGACCTGCCTCTACTTTTGTATGGAGAGTGACGAAATCTGGCAAGAGGTTATGGGCTTTACTCCCGATGAGAAGGGTGGCCTGGCAGCGATGCTCGACGCTGCTGTCCGCTGATCGAGGCGATCGGGATTGGCCGGGGAGAAGGGTATTGGGGAATTCTGGATTTTTTTCGAGTTTGGGGACTTTGTTTTGGCCCTTGTTCTTTCTCTATTCTCGCGTATAGTGGCGTGAAGTCTGGTAGAGAGGCAGGGGCCGTTCACCGCCCGCGGTACGGGCATCTATTCTTTCAGGCTCTTTAGGAGGGTTTGGTCATCAACCCACTGCAGTACCGGATTTTTCTTGAAGTCAACGGCTCTTTCATTGTGCTAAGGGAGTTAGACTGAGGGAGTGAACAAACCGGCAGGGCAGAGGAGGGGGCGAGCACTTCTCCTGATGAGTCGGCAACTGTGAGGGACAAGGCATATGATTAACAAAGTCATTCTTATTGGTAATCTCGGGGCCGACCCGGAAAAACGTTACACCGCCAGCGGCACCGCGGTGGTCACACTCAGTGTTGCCACCAATCGGAGATGGAAAGGGCAGGATGGCACACCTCAGGAGGAGACCGAATGGCATCGGGTAATCGTCTGGCGCGAGACGGCTGAATTTTGTGCCAATTATTTAAACAAGGGTTCCAAGGTGTACGTTGAAGGGCGGTTGCAGACCAGAAAATGGCAGGATCAAAGTGGTAATGACCGGTACACCACTGAGATTGTCGCCCAGACCATACAGAACTTGACCCCGCGAGGCAGTGATGCTGGAGGAGGGGGCGGCACCTTCGATTCTCCGCCTCTGCCACCGGACCCATTTGCTGGTGGCGGCACCGGCGACGACGTGCCATTCTGAACGGTCTCCACCTCAACCGGGACGGCCCTCATTCGGGGCCGTCTCTCCCCGTTGCTGAATCCGGCTTGACTGGTATGGCAACCATTCCTATGGTTGTGGCACGTTCGTGCCGTCTGTCATTTCTCTGGCCCTTGTTCTCAACCATCTGCAAGCCACTGCGTCTCCACCATGGATTATTATCAGATTCTCGGGGTCAACAAGGACTCCTCTGCCGCTGAAATCAAGAAAGCTTACCGGAAACTCGCTCTCCAGTTTCACCCGGACAAAAACAATGGCGGGAAAGAGGCGGAGGATAAGTTTAAAGAGATCAGTGAAGCCTATGCAGTGCTTTCCGACCCTGAGAAAAAGAAGCAGTACGATCTCTATGGCTCGGCTGATTTCCGCCAGCGCTATTCGCAGGAGGATATTTTTCGAGGTTTTGACCTGAACGATATTCTCCGTCAGTTTGGTTTCAGGTCCGGCCAGACCGGCAGCCCTCGTGGCCAGATGCACAACATGGGTGGGGCAGGGAGCCCCTTTACGACTTTTTTCAGCCAGGGCCCGGCCGGTGGCTGTGGCGGTGGCAGTTGCCATTCGACGCTGGAAAAAGGGCAGGACATGAACTATCAGATCACCATTTCTCTCGAAGATGTTCTCCATGGTGCCGAACGTACCATAACCCTGCGCAAGAATGGCAGTACCCAGAACGTCTCGGTGAAGATTCCCAAAGGGATTGAGGAAGGGAAAAAACTCCGTCTGCAGGGAAAAGGGGGACCATCTCCCCAAGGCGGCCCGCCTGGTGATCTCTACCTGAAGGTTGAGATAGCCCCGCACCAGTTGTTTTCCCGTGATGGCGACGATCTGATCGTCGAAAAGCCGGTCTCCTTCAGTGAAGCCTGTTTCGGGACCAGAATCGAGGTGGAAACGCTGGAAGGGAAAAAATTCATGGTGACAGTGGGGCCGGCCACCGACCATAACGCCAGGCTCCGTATCCGTGGCTATGGCCTGCCCAGAGGGCCCATGGGAGAACGGGGTGATCTCTTTGTGCGGATCAGTGTCCAGGTTCCCAGGGAACTGAACGACGAACAAAAGCACCTCGTCGAGCAGTTGCAGGCCTGCGGCCTCTAGATCCGAACGTCACCTCCGCCCGCGGAAAGACCTGGCCTTAATAGGCCGTTTCGGCCTGTAAACATCGCCCCCCCCAGCGCCAAGCAGCCACCTGGGGGGAGACAGCGGAGGAGTCCACCAGCCCATGCCCTTCCTGCTCACCCTTTTTCTGTTGGTTATCCTCCCCACGCCTCTCTTTGCCGCCCATGGCGTCTCCATTGCCGGTGATTTACGCTATCCGGCCGACTTTCACCAGTTTGCCTACACGTCGAGCGAAGCCCGCAAGGGGGGGAGGCTGGTGCTCCACGATATCGGCAGCTTTGACAAATTGAATCCATTCACCCTCAAGGGGGAACCGCCTCTGGCCATGGCCTCCCTGGTCTTTGAGCCCCTGGCGGTCGCCAGTCTTGACGAACCCTTCTCGCAGTATGGACTTCTGGCAGAAGCCATTGAAATTGCGCCAGACCAGCGCTCGGTACTCTTTACCCTCAACCCGCTGGCACGCTTTTCCGATGGCCAGCCGGTACGGGCGGAAGATGTCGGCTACTCCCTGGACCTGTTCAAAAGTGACCAGGTCCACCCTCACTTCAACTATTACTACCAGGATATCGAAGGGTACGATGTGGTTGATGAGCACCGCATCCGTTTCCGTTTCACCAGAGTCAACCGGGAACTGCACCTGATCGCCGCACAACTTCCAGTCCTGCCCAAACACCAGCACAGCCAGAACGGCTTTGCCGGCAGCGGCCTGCTGCCGCCGGTCGCCTCCGGCCCCTACCTGGTTGCTGAAATCAACCCCGGTAAATCAATCACCTACCGGCGAAACCCCGACTACTGGGCGATTGACCACCCGACCCGGCGGAACATGTATAACTTTGACGAGATTATCGTCAAATACTACAAGGATCAGACCATTGCCCTGGAGGCCTTCAAGGCGGGAGAATTCGATTTCATCGCCATATCCATAGCCAAGCAGTGGGCCAGGGATATGGAGGGGAAACGCTTTACTGACGGCAGTATTGTCAAAAAGAGCTTTCCGCACCACAACAACGCCGGCATGCAGGGCTTTGTGATGAATACCCGGAATGAGCTTTTTCAGGACCGGCGGGTACGTCAGGCTCTGGGAATGGCCCTTGATTTCGAATGGATCAACAGCGCCCTCTTTCACGATCAGTATACCCGCAACAACTCTTTCTTCAGCAATTCGCCGCTTGCCGCCAGTGGTTTGCCCGAGGGTCTTGAATTGCAGTATCTGGAACCCTTTCGGAAGGCTCTCCCCGTCGAGGTGTTCACCACTCCGCCTACCCCGGTCCGTACTGATGGCCCGCAGGGGTTGCGATCCAACCTCATCACCGCCCGTGATCTGTTAGCCGCCGCCGGCTGGCAGGTTCGGGATGGGGTCCTGGTGAACGCTCTCGGCCAGCCCTTTCGTTTTGAAATTCTCCTTGTTTCCCCGGCCTTTGAGCGGGTGATGGCCTCCTATGTCCAGAACCTGCGCCGTCTGGGAATTCAGGCCGAGTATCGAAGTATTGACACGGCCCTTTACATAGACCGGGTAAAAAAATTTGATTTCGACATGATTGTCACCACCTACGGACAATCTCAGTCTCCCGGTAACGAACAGCGGAATTACTGGCACTCCTCGGCTGCCAAGCGGCCCGGTTCCAACAACTATGCCGGCATTGCTTCCGAGGTGGTGGATGCCCTGGTAGATAAGATCATCTACGCCACCTCAACGGAAGAGTTGACCGCTGCCTGCCGGGCTCTCGACCGAGTTCTCTGGTACGGCTACTACCTTGTTCCCAACTGGTACCTGGCTGTGCACCGCATCAGTTACCACAACAAGTTCTCCACGCCCTCCGACCTGCCCCTCTATTACCAGCCCTTTGACCTGCTGATGACCTGGTGGCAGCGCCGATAACAGCCCCATCTGACGAGAAGGAAAAGCGCTTTTCCCTTGACTTGCCGCCCTTCGGTTTGCTACCCATGGTGGAAGATGCACGGCAGTTGCGGCGATGCTCCGGAACGTTCCCCCTCGCGACCGGGGGGAGCCCTTCATTACCGAGACCTCCCCGATATCGCCGATACCACTGGACCCTTTACCACTGGCCCTGTGGCGTTTGGGCACTCAGGTACCCTGAGGATGTCCCCATGCAGGTACTTCTGCCGGGGGCAGATGATATCCGGTGCGAGGCTGTTACCAACCGGGAGGCGAAAGCAATGACAGAGCGCCTACGAGGCAAGGTGAAATGGTTTAACGCTACGAAAGGGTTCGGATTTCTCTCCAGACCAGACGGTGACGTGGATGTCTTTGTCCACTACAGTGCCATTGCCGGGGATGGCTTTCGTAGTCTTGAAGAGGGAGAAGAGGTGGAATTTTCCATTGCCCGGACCGATAAGGGTCTGCAGGCGGAAAAGGTTGAGAAAATCAGCTAGTGGCCCGCTTTCTCCCTATCCGGCGGGAACCCTGTTCTCTCCTTTTTTTGGTGCAATTCGCCGGTAGACGTGGCATACAGTTGCCCTGGCAGGAACCAACACCACCGGGCGACTTGACCAGAACTCTCAGCCGATACCGTGATGCACCGCTCTGTGATGTACCGTTTCATATTGGACACCCCCGAAGCCACTGAAATTCTTGGTCGATTGCTTGGAGAGCGGGCCGAGGCCGACAACTTGATCTGTCTCTACGGCGATCTCGGTAGCGGCAAGACCACCCTGGCCCAGGCCATTGCCCGCGGACTTGGCGTCGATTCGGTGGTTTGCAGCCCATCCTTTGCCGTACACCATGAATATGCCGGCCGCCTTCCCTTCCACCATATGGATTTCTACCGCCTCAGCGGTGGTGTCGAAGTCGAGGCAATGGGCCTGGACGAGTACTTTTCGGCCGGTGGGGTGACGGTGATTGAATGGGCCGGGCGGGCCGCCGATATCCTTCCTCCGGAGAGAGTTGATATCAGCCTGGCCACCCATGTCGCTGAACAACGTGTGGCGCTGCTCAAGGCGGCGCCATCCTGGCGGGAAAGGCTTCTCGCCGTGGCCAGCGACTTTGCCTTCCAGCACGGAGGCAGCAACCCCGGCTGCCGCTGACCGCGCTCCGGTAACCTTTCCCGCCTACACCGACAAGCCCCCGCCAATGAGAAAAAAAACAATCCGATTTGCCGACTGTTACAAGACCTATACCATCGATCAGGACAAGGCGCTCAGCCCGGAACAGACCCTGAAAAATTTCTATGCCCGGTTGGCCGACGTTGATCTGCAGATACTCAGTGAGGTCCGGCGGATTGATACCGGCCGGCTCGGTATCCCAGTTTTTTTCAGCGTCTGCGGTGACGATGCCGAGGCCCTGACAGGAACCAGGAAACAGATGGGCAAAGGGGCTTCGCCGGTACAGGCGGAGGCCTCTGCCTGCATGGAACTGGCTGAACGCTTCTCCTTTTTTGCCTTTAAAAACGAAGCTGGAAATTTTTTTGCCGGCGATTACCAGAGCATGCGCAGGGCCGGCTACCCACTTCTCGACCTCGAGATGCTGCTCCGTTCGGTGCACGACGAGCAGACCTCGACGGAGAAACTGGCCGAACTTCTGCAGGGTATCCCGATGCTCTGGACCTGGGCTACCAATGTCAGCCGGGAAGAGGAGGTGCTGATCCCCTTTTCCTGGTTTTTTGCCATCAACGAATTCAACGGCCCCTCGGCCGGAAACACTGTTGAAGAGGCAGCCCTGCAGGGGATATGCGAAATAGTCGAACGGCATGTCTGCTCGCAGGTCAACAGCCGGCAGTTGCCCACTCCGAAAATCGACCCGGACTCGCTGCGAGACGAGGTGGCAAGGGAGTTGCTGGGGAAATTTTCGGCGCTTGGGATTGAACTCTATCTTAACGATTTCACACTCGATACAGGAATACCCACGGTAGCCGCTTTGGCCATCGACCGGTCAACCTTTCCAGGCCGCAGTGAAATCGTCTATACCGCCGGAACCACTCCCGACCCGGAAAAGGCCTTGATCCGGGCGGTAACCGAGGTCGCTCAGTTGGCCGGCGATTTCAACACCGACTCCAATTACGTTGCCTCCGGGTTACCGAAACCGCTGGGCATGGACGAGGTGAGCTATCTTACCGACAGCCCGGAACAGATTCCAGTGTCGGCAATGGCACGACTTGCCGACGACAACATCAGGGTCGAGATTGTCAACTGCCTCGCCGCCCTGCGCCGGATCGGCCTGGAGGTGTTGATGATTGATGTCAGCCATGACCGTCTGGCCATACCGGCGCTGTACACCATTGTCCCGGGAGCCCATTTCCGCGAGCGGTCCATGGTTCGCGATGCCGGCCTCTTTGCCGCCAAGCTGCTGCTGGAACTGGTTGAGGATATGGAGGTGCGGGAGGAAAAACTGCTGGCCATGGCCGAACTGTTGCCGGAAGCGTACTATCTGGAATTCTATCGTGGCCGCAATTTTGCCGAAAACGGTTTTCCGGAGGCGGCCATCGGCCATTTCCAGCGTGCCCTGGAGATGGACCCGTCGGCCGAGGACTTGCCACTGATTTGCTCCTACCTGGGTGGTTCTCTCCGCGATATGGGTCGCCTGGCGGAGGCAATGGCGGTTCTCGAAAGGGGGTTGGCGGCCGACGAGGAACGGCCGGATCTGCACAACACCATGGGGGTCTGCCTGTATAAGAATGGTCAATTCGAACAGGCCATCGGCCATTTCCAGCGGGCGGTTGATCTGAATCCGGCTTCAGCCATCGACTATGCCAATCTCGGGGTTAACTACAGCAGGATCGGCAACAACGAGGCGGCAGTGGAGTTCCTCTCCCTCGCCCTGACCCTTGACCCGGGTCTTGACTTTGCCCGTAACCTCCTCGATCGGCTGGTGAACAAGTGAGCAGGGGCACCGCCGCCAAACGCCTCTATCTCCTTCGCCATGGCGATGTCGGCATGAGTGGTCGCTACTGTGGCAGCAGCGACCCCCCCCTTAGCAAGGCGGCAGCGGCCGACCTTGCCGACACAGCCGCCGCTCTTCGGCGGCTGCCGATCGATGAGGTACTCTGCAGCCCGCTGCGGCGTTGCCGAGAAACCCTGGGCCTGCTCGAACTTGCCGCCCCCAGCCGCACCCTGACCGAGTTGCGGGAGGTCGATTTCGGCCGTTGGGAAGGGAAAAGTTTTGCCGAAATTGCCGCCAGCGAGCCAGCGCAGGTGGCCGCATGGGTCGACCATGAGAGCACTTTTGCCTTTCCCGATGGGGAGGCGATAGCCGCCTTCCGGGCCCGGATGACGGTATTGGCCCGGCAACTCTCACGACCTGAAGGGCGGACCCGCCTGGTGGTCAGCCACGGTGGCGTCATCCGCCACCTCATCTGTAGCCTGCTTGGCCTGCCCATGGCCCAGTACCACCTCTTTGCGGTGGAACTGGCCAGCTACAGTTCACTGGACTGTTATCCGCAAGGGGCGGTACTCACCGGCCTTAACCTGCGGGGTGTCTGATGGCGCGGATTGTCTTGATTACCGGTGGGGCCCGCAGTGGGAAAAGTGCCTATGCCCTGGCCCGGGCCGAGGCCCTGAGCGGTCGCCGTCTGTTTGTCGCCACCTGTCCAAAGGTGGATGCCGAAATGGCCGAGAGGGTTCACCGGCACCGTCAGGAGCGGTTCGGCCGCGGTTGGGCCACCATCGAGGAGGAGCGTGACCTGACAACCGTCCTCCGTCACCCCGGACAGGAATACGATATCCTTCTGATCGACTGCCTTACCCTGTGGGTAAACAATCTGATCCATCACGAGCAGGAGCGGGAAATTGACCAGCACCATCTCCTTAAAGAGTGCGCCTCCTGGTTGGCGGCCGCTGGCGACCACCCAGGCCAGCTGTTTTGTGTCACCAACGAACTGGGGCAGGGGATAGTCCCGGACAACGCCCTGGCCCGACGTTACCGTGATCTGGTCGGCAGCTGCAACCAGTTTGTTGCCGCTCGGGCCGAGGAGGTGGTTCTGGTCTGCTGCGGTATCCCCCTGTCCCTGAAAGAGGAGAAGGGGTGCCCCCCCCGCTGATACGATGAGCCAGCTGGAAAGAACGCTGAAAAAGATATTTCCTCAGGACCACTCGGCCCGGGAGGCTGCCCGGAACGGCCTGAACCAATTGACATCCCCCCATCTGGTAACACCCCATCCGGCCCTCGGCGAGTTGGCGGCTCTGGCGATTGATCTGGCCGGATGTGCAACCCGGCCGCGGTTTTCACGCCGGGGAATTGTGCTGATGGCTGCCGATCACGGGGTGGCGGAGGAGCAGGTTTCCAGCTGTTCGGCGACTGCCACAGACCAGATGGTTCGCGCCATCCTCGCTGGTGGTGGTGCCATCAATGCCCTGGCCGGCCAGTGTGGAGCCCAACTCTTTGTCGTCGATATGGGAGTGGCGGCCGACCTTCGCGACCTTGCAGGTGGCCTGATCAACAAAAAGGTGGCCCTGGGGAGCGGCAACATCGCCGTCGGCCCGGCGATGAGTGCGGCGATGGCCAGACGCTCGGTGGAGTCGGGAATCGATGTGGCCGATAGTCTCTTGCCTGATTGTGACCTCATCGGTATCGGTGCCCTGGGGCGCGGTAACAGCATCGCGGCTACCGCCATTGCCGCAGTCTGTTGCGAAGGGGAGGTTGCTTTGCCAGATAGCTGTGAAACCGGGAACGACGACGCCCGACTCGACCATACGACCGATATAATTCGCCGTGCCCTGCAGATCAACCAGCCAAACGCCAGGGACGGTCTGGATATCCTGGCCAAGGTGGGTGGTTTTGAAATCGGCGGTCTGGCCGGTCTGATCCTCGGGGCTGCCGCCCAGCGCAGGCCGGTGCTGGTGGATGGCCTCGTAGCCACGGCCGGGGCGTTGATTGCTGCCCGCCTTGAACCCTTCGTGCGGGACTTTCTCATCTTTGCCCACAGTTCGGCGGAACCGGCAGGACGGGCGATGCAGGCGGCCCTTGGCTGCCGCCACCCGCTGCTTGATCTTGGTCTTTATACCGGCGATGGCTGTGGAGCGGCCCTGGCGATGCCCCTGGTAACTGTTGCCGCCTCTCTCCTCTCACCGCTGGAACCCTCCACCGAAGCCGCCTTTGCCGCTGCCGAACGGGAAATCCAAAGGTGAGCAGCGACGAAGCCAGACAGGGGAGGTGGGAAAGGCGACTGCACTGTTTCTGCACTGCCACCCGCTTTCTCACCATCCTGCCCCTTGCCTGGGGAAGGGCTGATGATGGCCGCTTCTTTCGCGCCTCACTCCCCCTTTTCCCCCTGGTAGGGTTGTGTATCGGCCTTGCCGGTTTTCTCCTCAGTACGCTGTTGCTGCAGTTCGTGCCGCTGCCGGTGGTGGCTTTCCTGGCGGTGGCCGGCCTGGCCGCACTCACCGGCGGCCTCCATCTCGACGGTCTTGCCGACAGCGCCGACGGCCTGCTCAGCCATCGCCCCCGCGAACAGGCTCTACGGATCATGAAGGACAGCCGAATCGGTGCCATGGGGGTCATTGCCCTGCTCCTGGTCCTTCTCGGCAAGTATGTCGCCTTCAGTACCCTCGACCTCCGGATCCTCCCTTTGCTTCTCCTGCTTGTGCCCCTGGCCGGTCGTTGTGCCATTTTGTTGTGCATGGCCAGGCTCGACTATGTCGGCGAACAGGGCGGAGTGGGGGGACATTTTTACCGCCGGCTCACCTTAAGGGAAATATTTCCCGGCTGGTTGCTTCTTTTCCTGCTGAGTGCGCTGCTGCTGCCCGGATTTGCCATTCTCCTGCCCTTTCTTCTTGTCACCATCGTCCTTCTTTTTGCCCGCTGGTGCCGTAATCGTCTTGGTGGCTGCACCGGCGACACCCTTGGGGCGAGTTGTGAACTGGCCGAGACCGTCACTGCCCTTGCCGGCGCCATGCTCATCTTCTGATCCTTCATGCAGGGACGCGAACACCCAGAAATAAGCGCTGACAGCCAATTCTTTTGAAGATACTATGAAAACTTTTGAACATGGCGGCAATATCCACCGGGAAAAACGGGCATCAGGACGTCAGCTGATCGACTTCAGTGCCAATATCAACCCGTTGGGGCCACCCGACTGGCTTCGTCCCCTGATCAGCAGCCAAATCGAGGAACTGGAACACTATCCTGACCCGGAGAGCAGTCGGTTCGTGGCGGCCATCGCCAGCCACAGCGGTCTTTCTCCGGCGGCAATTGTGGTCAGTAACGGCACCAGCGAACTCCTCCATACCCTGATGCGATTGCTCCCCTGTCAACGGGTGGTGCTGCCGGTCCCGGCCTACGTCGATTATCAGCGCGCCGCGCAACTGGCCGGCCGAACGGTGGAACTGCTCCCCTTAAGCGAGGCGCAAGGCTTTCGTCTTGACTTTGACGAGTTGGCCGAACGGCTCCGTCCGGGCGATCTGGCGGTGGTAGCCACCCCCAACAACCCCACTGGGCTGATGCCGGACCGTCAGGCGCTCCTGGCCCTCATTCGGGCGAGACCGGAGTGCACCTTTCTGCTCGATGAGGCCTTTGTCGATTTTCTTGCCGACACCCCCTCGTTGGCCGGGCTGGCAGACAACCTCCTCACCCTCAACTCGATGACCAAATTTTACGCCCTGCCGGGTCTGCGGCTGGGCTATGGCAGTTTTCCCCCGGCCCTCGCCGAGACCCTCCGCGAACATCTGCCGCCGTGGAGTGTCAACACCCTGGCCCAGGTGGTGGGGGAACGGGCCCTTGCCGACCATCGGTATCAGGAAAGGAGCCGCAGCACCACCGCCAATCTGCGTCAGCTTCTGTCGGCGGAACTCTGCCAATTCGGACAATTGCAGGTTTTTCCCGGTGAGGCCAACTATCTGCTGATAAAAATCGTGACCGGCGGCGATAGCCATGCCCTCTCCCGCTTCTGCCTGGAGCGGGGGGTGATGATTCGCCGCTGTGACAACTACCCCGGCCTTGGTTGCGGGGCCTATTTTCGCCTGGCGGTTCGTCGAGAAGAGGAAAACGAGCACCTCCTCGAGGTGCTTCGGTCCTTTTTTCCCGGCAGCCGTTCCCGGCCGGCACCGCCTCGGCGGGCGGCAGCCCTAATGTTCCAGGGGACCTGTTCGGATGCCGGCAAGTCGATTGTCAGTGCCGCCTTTTGCCGGATTTTCCGGCAAGATGGACTCCGGGTCGCGCCCTTCAAGGCGCAGAACATGTCGCTCAACTCCTTTGTTACCCACCAGGGCGATGAAATGGGCCGGGCACAAGTGGTTCAGGCGCAGGCGGCGGGCATCGACCCCGATTCGCGGATGAACCCGATACTGCTCAAGCCCAACTCGGACACCGGCAGCCAGGTGATCGTCCGTGGCCGGCCGGTGGGGAATATGGCGGTCTCCGCCTACAACAACTACAAGTCGACAGTCTGGCCGATCGTCTGCGACAGTTATGAATCCCTCGCTGCCGAGTACCAGGTGGTGGTGCTGGAAGGGGCCGGATCCCCCGGCGAGGTCAATCTCAAGGCCGACGATCTGGTCAATATGAAGATGGCCCGCCATGCCCGGGCACCGGTTATCCTGGTCGGCGATATCGACCGTGGTGGGGTCTATGCCTCCTTCGTCGGGATCATGGAGGTACTCGCCGGCTGGGAGCGGCGACTGGTGCAGGGGTTTCTGGTCAACAAGTTCCGCGGCCAGAGTGACCTGCTCGCCTCCGCACACGACTATGTCAGGGAACACACCGGCCGCGAGGTGCTTGGGGTAATCCCCTATCTGCGCGATCTTGGCCTGCCGGAGGAGGATTCGGTGGCCTTCAAAAAGGGGAGCTTCAACCGCCAACGCCTGGGAGAAGGGGTGGATATCGTCGTTATCGACCTGCCCCACATCGCCAATTTCACCGACCTGGAGCCCTTTCTTGCCGAACCGGATGTCGGTTTGCGGGTCATCGAGCGGCCGGCGGATATCGGCCGGCCGGCAGCGATCCTGCTGCCCGGTTCAAAAAATGTCTTGGCCGATCTCGTCTTTCTCCGCAGCCAGGGTTTTGCCCGGGCCATCAGCGAAGCTGTGGCGGCTGGGTGTGAACTGGTGGGCATCTGCGGTGGCTACCAGATGCTTGGCACGACAATAGCCGACCCGTACCAGATCGAATCGTCCGCCGGGTCGGTTGCCGGACTCGCTTACCTTCCCATGGAGACGGTGATTGAGCGGGATAAAAATCTGCTCCGCAAAAGCGGTGTCCACAGCCCTTCGGGAGAGAAGGTGGTTGGCTACGAAATACACCACGGTCTCTCCACCGCCGGCAGCGAACCGCTCTTTCGCTTCGACGACGGTTCCGGTTGTGGCCATGCCACCACGGGCGGACAGGTGTGGGGAAGCTATTTGCACGGGATGTTTGACAGCGACGATTTCCGACGCTGGTTCATCGACCGGTTGCGGCAGCGATGTGGCCTGCCGCCGGTGGGCCGGGTGCTGGCCCCCTACAGTCTCGATCTGGCCTTTGACCGCCTGGCCGCCGCCGTCCGGGAAAGTGTCGACATGGAGCAGGTCTACCACCTTCTGCGGCTCTAAGCTGAAAGACGGGAAGTGACAACGAAACATGAACAGAGTCAGAATGGTGGCAGATTGATCGGCAGTGGCTCCGGCGGCATCACGGTAGCCCCGGTGCGAGGGCGAACAAAGGCTGGCCTCTCTGCCGGCTTCGCCGAGCGGCCGATGGGGCCGATGGGGCCGGAGAGCTGCCGTCGAAGGCACAGCCGACCAGCCAAAAATCATCAATTTCCATATAGATAAGAAGGGGTGGTCGGCCGATGTACCTGCTCCAGTTCTTTCTGGCAATCCTCCTTGATCTGCTCATTGGTGACCCGCCCGGCTACCCCCACCCGGTTCGGCTGATCGGAGCGATCGGCAACTGGAGTGAGGAACGCAGCCGGCGCTTGTTGGGCCGCCCGTTTCTCGCCGGAATCCTGACGCTGTTGACTGTGCTGCTGCTCACCGTCGGGACGGCCGGCCTGCTCCTGGCAGTTCTGCATCTGCTCGCCCCTGGCTTGGCGGCCGTCGGGGCCATTCTCCTTCTCTACACCTGCATTGCCGCCCGTGACCTGATCAGCCACAGTCGGGTGGTGGCACAAAGCCTGGAGAGCGGGGCATCCATCGCTGTCGCCCGGCAGGCGGTGGCGGCCATTGTCGGCCGTGAGACCTCCACCCTCAGCGCTGAGGAGGTCTCACGGGCAACGGTGGAGACGGTTGCCGAAAATATGGTCGATGGCATCACCGCACCGCTCTTTTATGCCCTTCTGGCCAGCCTTGCCGCCCCCCTCTTCGGCATCTCAGCCATTGTCTGTTCGGCACTTGGTGCCTTGGCCTACAAGGCGGTAAACACGATGGATTCAATGTTTGGCTATAAAAACGAGCGCTATCTGTACTTCGGACGGGCTGCCGCCCGGCTGGATGACGTGGCCAATTTCGTGCCGGCCCGAATCAGCGGCTTGTGTCTGATTCTGGCTGCATTTTTCTGCAAATTTGAGTACAGGGAGGCGGCGCGGATTTTTTTCCGTGACCGGCTCCGCCATGCCAGCCCCAATTCCGGCCACACCGAGGCGGCAATGGCCGGTGCCCTCGGCCTTTGTCTGGGCGGTCCAGCCGTCTACCACGGGCAACTGGTGGCAAAACCCCACATCGGTGCAGGGCGGCGAGCGGCGGTGGCAGCCGATATCCATCGGGCCAACCGCCTGGTTCTGCTCGCCTCCGCCCTCTTTGTCGGCCTGTTAGCCATGCTCCGGCAGCTGCTGGTCGGTTGAGCCGATCGCTCTAAACAGTCTCATATTCCAACCATAATCAGGAGAACAAGATGGAAAAAACCTTTGCAATCATCAAACCAAACGCCTTCGCCGACGGCAACAGCGGCAAAATCATCGACCGAATTCTCCAGGAGGGGTTTCGGATTGTCGGCCTGAAAAAACTCTTTCTGAGCCAGGCGGAAGCGGAAGGGTTCTACCACGTCCATCGCCAGCGGCCGTTTTTCGGCGAACTGACCGAGTTCATGGCCAGTGGGCCCTGCATCGTCATGGTTCTTGAGGCGGAGGGGGCGATCCAGAAATGGCGGGATCTGATGGGGGCAACCAATCCGGCCCAGGCGGCAGAGGGGACGCTGCGCCGGCAGTTTGGCAAATCGTTGGGGGAGAACGCCACCCATGGCTCCGACGCCCCCGAGACCGCTGCCTTTGAAATCGGCTATTTTTTCTCCGGCCTGGAACTGCGCTGAGCACTGCCGGCAGGTGCCGACCGGCGCTAGCCAAGACGGCTTGGCACGGGCGCCGGGGCGAGTGTTTGCGTCTCTTGCCTGGTGGTTGTCCGTAGCCGGTGCTTTCTACTCCTGTCGATCCATCCTGTCGTGCTCATCGGCAGGATGGCATCCTTGGACCAGACAGTCCAGTCGTCCCCGGTGCAGGAGTACCTCCACCGCCTCACCGGGCCTGGTCTCCGTTGCCCGGTGGAGAACCTGCAGTGTACCTGACTGCGGATCCCGGCGGCGGGCCACCGCGTAGCCGCGGGCCAAGGTGGCCAGTGGGCTCACCCCATCGAGGAGGGCGGCCTGCCTGGAGAGGGCTGCCTGCCGTTCGCTCATTTGCTGGGCCATGAGGTGGCGGAGACGATTGCTGAAAAGTTCCAGCTGTTTTTCCTGGACGTGGATGCGGTTGGCCGGAGAGAGGGGCTGCAGGCGGGAGAATGTCGCTTGCAGGGAACTTTGCCGTGCCGTCAGAATGGTGTTGATTGCCTGAAGAAGATAGGCCCGGCTGAGACGCAGTCGATGTTCCCGGTCTAGAAGCATACCACCGAGGTCACCCAGCAGTTGCAGGCCATGGCGGAGGCGTAGCTGCCATTGGCCGAGATGCCGCCCCATGCTCTGGCCGAGCCGTCGCTGCAGGCCCTTGACCTGGTGGTGGAGCAGGGTGGCATCGACGAGCAGCTCTTCTGCCGCCGCGGTGGGGGTGGGACAACGGAGGTCGGCGCAGAAGTCGGCAATGGTAAAATCTATCTCATGCCCGATACCGGTAACGACCGGCAGCTGTGAATGGAAAATTGCCTCGGCCACCACTTCTTCGTTGAAGGCCCAGAGATCCTCCAACGAGCCACCCCCGCGGCAAAGAACAATGACCTCCGCCTCCGGCAGGCGATTGGCCCGGGCGATGGCTGCGGCGATCTCCTCGGCGGCCCCCCGCCCCTGGACCCGAACCGGCAGGATCTGGACTGTCACCGGGGCACGGCGGAGCCGGACGATCTTGAGAAAATCCTGCACCGCGGCGCCGGTGGGGGAGGTGATGACGATGATTCGTTCCGGGAAGGGGGGAATAGGTTTTTTCAACTCGCCGGCGAAATAGCCCCGGGCTGACAGCTTTTCTTTAAGTCGTTCAAACTCCTGCTGCAAACGACCACTGCCGCCCAGTTCGACAGTGTCGACAATCAGTTGGTACTCGCCGCGCGGCTCGTAAACCGAGACCCGGCCAAAGCAGATAAGTTCCCGGCCATCCTCAAGGGGGACGGCGAGATACCGTTGCTGCTGTTTGAACATGACGGCACGGATCTGGCTCGTACCATCCTTGAGGGTGAAATAGGAGTGGCCGGAGAAGGGGGTCTTCAGGTTGGATATCTCGCCGCATACCCGGACAAAGCGAAAACGGCTCTCAAGCTGATCCTTGATTGCCTGGGTGAGTTGGCTGACGGTGAAAAGTGGTGGTTCACTGGGAAGAGGCATGGTGAAGGGGATGGTTGCCGACCCTATTCGGCCAGTTGATGAGGCGTTGCCGTTTTGCCGCTGTTGGTAGTGGCCAGAGCAGTACCTGGAGTAATGGTATTACCTGGTAATTCGGTTTTTTCTGAGAAACAAGGCCAGAGAATGAACGGTTGTTTTGCGAATGGACAGGGCAACGCCGATATATTATAGTGGGCGCTCCGTAATTGATCCGCCTGCGTACCATACCATATCTGCAGCAAGGAGGGAAAGCGCATGTCCAGCAGCAATTCAGTATTTGACAAGAGGTTGACTCCGGAGACCACCATCGACAAGGTGGAGGGGGTGCTGGAACATTTCAATCTCCCTCCCAGAACCATCGCCTGGATCCGTCGTAACCTGAAATTGATCCAGGTCGCCCTGGTGCTCCTGCTGGTTACCGTGGTCACCTGGTCGCTGTACAGCTCCTACCGGGAACGACACCGCAACGCCGCGGCCACGGCACTCTCCCTGGCCATGACCGATCAGCAGAGTGCCAGCCGCCAGGCGGCGATGCAGGCGGTGCTGACTGAGTACGGCAGTACCCCATCCGCCCTCTGGGCGAGGGTGGAACTGGCCCATCTGGAGATGAAGGAGGGGAAATACCAGCCGGCAGCTTCAGCCTACCGGGGGATTCTCGGCGACCTGAAGAACTCCCACCCTCTTTACCCTCTGGTCCTCTTCAGTCTCGCCCAGGCCATGGAGGCGGATGGCAAGAGCGGGGAGGCCTCCGGCCGGTACAGTGAACTTGCCACCATTAAAGGGTACGAACATCTTGGCTTTTTCGGCATGGCCCGTCTCGAAGAGATGCAGGGTAATCTCGACCAGGCCCTGAACATCTACCAAAGTTTCCTGGAGGAGGTAGCCGGCAACCCGGCCTATCCCGGCATGAGCGAAGAGATTACTGCCCAGATCAACCGTCTGAAGGCCCGGCAATGAAAATTGTCTTCACGCTGGCGGAGATCCGGAAAACAGTCGACTCCTGGCGGGCGGCAGGAGAGCGGCTGGCATTGGTTCCCACCATGGGCTGCCTCCATCCCGGCCATCTCGCCCTGATGCGGGCTGCCCGCCGTCAGGCCGATAAGGTGATCGTCAGTATCTTTGTCAACCCGATGCAATTTGGCCCTGGCGAAGATTTTGACGCCTATCCGCGCCAGTTTGCCGACGATTGCCGGCTTGCTGCCGAACAGGGGGTGGCGGCGGTTTTCAATCCTGGCGCTGACGAGATGTACGGACCATTCTTCCAGACCCGGGTTAGTGTGGCACATCTGTCCCAGGGGATGTGTGGTACCGGCCGTCCCGGCCATTTCGACGGGGTGGCGACGGTGGTGAGCAAACTGTTTCAGCTAACCACTCCCCATCTGGCCGTTTTTGGCGAGAAGGATCTTCAGCAGCTGGCCATCATCCGGCAGCTGGTTCGCGATCTGAACTTTCCGGTGGAGATTATCGGCCACCCGATAGTCCGCGACCCGGACGGCTTGGCGATGAGCTCCCGCAACCGCTACCTGTCAGCTGAAGACCGACAGAGGGCTCTGTGTCTCTACCAGTCGATTGGGGTCGCCCGAGCCCTGGTGAGCGAAAATCAACAGGCCGTCACAGCCAGTCGTATCCTGGCCGCGGTTACCGAGACACTCGCCCGATCGGGAGTTGACGCCGAGTATGCGGTGGTTGTCAATCAGCACAGCCTCGAACCGGAAGAGGTGATTGGCCCTGACAGTGTCCTGGCTCTGGCAGCTCGGATAACCAGGACAGTCCGACTGATTGATAATGGCCGACTGATAGACGAGGAGTGATCTGGCCACTTATTCAAGGTTGCCTTAGATACAAACGTCAGGATGATGGCGAGGGAAGCTTTGAGGGTCAGGCTGAGTACTGTGGCAAATCGCCAACCGGTAGGGCGAAACGATACGAAACCGGTTTCGATGATCGTAATCGGTAACCGGTGTGCAGCAAAAGGCTGCCTGACCCGGATCTGAACCCGTTCAGCCAGTGCTCCAGGTTCGTCAGACAGGTCGCCGAGTTGGAGTTGGCTCTTTCAGCTGGCCTCTGATCGGGCGAAATGGCCTGCTGGTGAACATTTGCCGATAATGTAAAAGGGATTCCCGGTGCACGGGAGAGAAGGAAGGAGCTACTCATGCCAGGATTTGAACTGTTTGGCGAGGAAGAGAAAAAAGAGATCCAGGATGTACTCCATACCGGAGTGCTCTTCCGCTATGAATTTGCCGACCAACGACAGGGTATCTGGAAAGTAAAGGAATTTGAAGAAAAATTTGCCGCCTATTGCGGTGTGGCCAAGGCTCAGGCGGTCACCTCGGGAACTGCTGCCCTGAAGGTAGCCCTGACCGCCCTGGGTATCGGCCCGGGTGACGAAGTTATTACCCAGGGGTTCACCTTCGTCGCCACCTGGGAGGCAATTCTCGAGACCGGGGCGATACCGGTGTTCACCGAAATCGATGCCACCCTCAACATGGACCCTGCCGATCTGCGGCGAAAGATCGGCCCGAAAACCCGCTGCATCATCCCGGTACACATGCTTGGGGCTCCCGCCAGGATCGGCGAAATCGTTGCCATTGCCGACGAAATGGGAATTCCGGTCCTTGAAGACACTGCCCAGGCCGCCGGTGGCCGGGTTGGGGGGCGGCACCTTGGCACCTTCGGCCGCTGCGGCACCTTCTCCTTTGATGCGGTGAAGACAGTGACCACCGGCGAAGGCGGGATGGTGATCACCGACGACCTCGAACTCTGGCGGGCAATGGCCGAATACCAGGACCATGGTCACGACCACCAGGCCAACCCGGGTGGCAGGGGAGGGGAGGGAAGGCGATTTATCGGTTTCAACTACCGGATGATGGAATTGCAGGGGGCAATCGGACTTGCTCAGCTAGCCAAACTGGACGGAATGGTGGCGACCCAGCAACGGCACAAAAAGCTGCTGAAAGAGGCCGCTGCCGCCATTCCCGGCGTCAGTTTTCGCCATCTGGTCGACGAGGCGGGGGATTCCGCCACCTTCTTCGCCTTCCTCCTCTCCGATGCCGAACAGTGCCGGCGGGTGAACGACTCTCTCCGCCGGGACGGCTGCGGGGCAACCTGTTTCGCCGAAAACAGCTGGCACTACTATCCCCGTTGGGAACATCTCCTGGCCGGCAAGAGTCTGACCAGCAGTGGCTACCCCTTCAATGAGCCGGGAGGAAGAAGAAGGGTGGTCTACGACCCGAAACTGCTGCCACAGTCGGCGAGTATCCTTGAGCGTACCCTGGTGCTTCAGGTAATGTTGAAGATGGACGTGGCCCGTCTGGATACGATCTGTCAGGCTTTGGCAAGGGCGGCCAAAGTATAAAGGAGTGTGGCGAGGAGGGAAGACGGCCGGTCCGGCCGAGATCAGTCGGCCGTTTGCCGACAG